>JAKITO010000004.1 GCA_021648025.1 Paracoccaceae bacterium | reverse complement strand
AGGGCCGGACGGGACCGGTGCGCAACCCACCACAGGATCACGCCGGTGATGGCCAGAACCGGCGCGCCCAGCACCATCAGGCCCAGAAGCAGCCCCCAGAACCATGCGCCCTGGCCGGTGTGCAGCAAGTATATGAATTCGTTGACCTTCTGCCATGTTCCGGCATCCTGCCAGCTTAGCATCACGCCAGTGCCCTGATCGATGAAACCTTCGCCCCGGTCGGTCGTTACGGTAAACACATCGGTCGGATCATCGGCATAGGGAAAGGTCAGGCTGCGCAGTTCGCTGACCGGGATGTCGGCAAGGGCGGGCATTTCGGCGGGGGAAAGCCCCATTTCACCGCTGACTTCGGCTGGAAACGGTGGATTGGCGGTTTCCTGTGGCAGGATGTCGAATGTGCCCAGGGTCATGAAAATTGCGCTTAGGGTGGTGATGACAAGTCCAACCATCGAAAACCGGCCGGTATCCACATGCAGCCGGGTGGCAATTGTGCCCCGCGCAGGCGCAAAAATCCGGCGCCAGCCCCCCATGCGACGCGCCACCAAAAACAGACCTGAAACCGACAGCACCAGCATCGCAAATGCCCCCGCTGCTGCGGCTATGCGGCCTCCATCACCCAGCAAAAGCGAGCGGTGCAGGTCTTTTATCCAGCGCACTATCGGCGAGAACGCGTAGTCTGCGATGCCTTGTCCGGTTGCCGGATCAATAACCACCGCCCCGGCAGTGTCATCCGCGAAATAATACGCCGTGATCCGCCCCGAAGGCGCACGTTTGATTTGTTCGACTTCGGGGAAATTGGCCGATACCCGTGCGGCGAGATTGGCAATGCTTAGGTGGGTTTCTGCACTGGCGGGGGCTTGTGATTTTTCCCACGCGGGGATTACCGAAAGGGCAACACCGCTAAGGGCCAGAACCAGAACCAGAACCGCCGAAACCAGACCGAAATATTTGTGCAAGCTACGAAGCATGACAGGTATCCTTGTTAAAACAATCAACTATTTGAAGGTGAACTTGCTGATGTAACGTTTGCCGCGAAAAGATTTGCCCGCATTGGCGCTGGTCAGGGGCACGACCACATCATTTGCGACATCACGACCATCTTCGACAGAAGTGTCGATATGAAGCTTGTAACCGGCATCAAACAGCCCGTCGGCCAGATCAAAATTCAAAGTATGGGTGCGACCAGAGCCAACACTGGCCCCGGTAATGCCGCTGACTTGCCCCAGATCTCCGCGTGTGGCGCGAAACCAGCCCGGCAGGTGTTTGTAATACTTGGATTTGCCACCGGCCATCCACAGGCTGCCCTGATAGGCGCCTTTGGCATCGGTGACATAAAGCACGATATAGGCCCCCGGTCCGCGATAGTTTTTCATTTCTGTGGTCAGGGTTACGGATTTGGCGGCAACAGCCCCGGGCAGAAAAATTGCAGTGCTTAAAGCCAGGGCGGATAGAAGGGTTTTCATGATTCGAACTCCAGTTTGTTGGTTTGTTGAAGCTGTTTTGACAGGCCTGGCTGACACTTGGCTGACAGTTTGCAAGGATTGGCTTCAGGTTTCTGTCAGCTTTGGCGGTTTTGGCGGGTTTGGCGGGTTTGAAAAAAATGGCCCCGCTCTTGTGTGAAAGAGACGGGGCCGAGGGGGGAGGTTTTGGTTGTGCCGTCAACCTTGACTGACAGATCCGCCTGGCGGTGCCGGACGGCCACTTTTGTTGCGGGCGTTGTACACCATCAGGGCAATGTGGGAAAAGATCGCCAGCAGCAGGAAGTTGGCCAGAAATTCGTGGATTTCCTCCATGGCTTCGCCACCAAATCCGTAGTCGTCGTCATCATCACCATAGCGTCCGTAATCGTCGCCATCTGCATAGGCCGGCGCCACCAGAGACGGCAGTTCCTGCAGTATCGCCATGCGCGAGGGTTCGACCATCAGCCAGCCCGAAACGCTGGTGGCTGTCACGGTTATCAGCAACACCACCACCGACAGGCCTGCAAACGGAAAGGTTCCGAGCGCGCGGGGGTTGCGCCCGAAAAGCAGATCGCGCACATAGGCCAGCGCCTTTTTGGCACCGCGAAAATACCGTGTCATGCTTGCCGAACGCGGCCCGGCAAAATGCCAGACAATGCGCATTGCAATCAGCGCCAGCGCGACATAGCCGGCGTATTCATGCCACAGTTCCAGCTCGTCGGCCGCAAGCCAGGAAAATCCGACGGCCACCACAAGCAACCAGTGATAGGTCTTGATGATTGTAATTGGCCCGCGGATCATCGTGTGATCACCTCGGGTTTGCTGCCAGGTGCAAACAGGCCGTTATTGGGTTTGCTGCCAGGTGCAAACAGGCCGTTATTGGGTGGGCTGGCTGGGGCAAACAGGCCGTTATTGGGTGGGCTGACCGGGGCAATAGGTCCGGCAGGGGCCGTTTTTTTGTAATTGCGGCGGTCGTCGTCGTCATCATCGTCATCATCGTCGTCATCGTCCTCATATTCAAACTCGACGATCGCAAACGTCGAGGGGTCGATCTTGACTTCGATTTCGCGGCGCGATTGGTCATAGCCTTCAATTTCATAGCAGCCGTCATCAATCTTGATGCGGCGCACGTCCCAGCCTTGGCTTTCGGCCCAACTGCGCGCGGCGTCGCGTGATTGCCATTGCGACATCGGCACATAGCAGTCGTCATCATCGGCAAAAACTGGTGTTCCGCTGGACAGGGCAATCATCAGGCCTGCCAGTATCAGTGGTTTTTTCATCGGCTTTCCCATCGTATCAGATCCCTTTCAGGTTTGTGTTGCTGCTGTTAATGGCATTGGTTCCTGACAACTAGCTGAACGACTTGTTCTATTTTGCTTCAGGTGACTGTAAGGTTTCCCGGCAATATTCGGCCAAACGACGAGGGCAATTGGATGCGGGTTTTACTGATCGAAGATGATACACTGCTGGGCGCGGGCGTGCGCGACCAGATCAAGGCCGAGGGCCATTCGGTTGACTGGGTTACCCGGCTGGACGAGGCGGGCGACCATATCGCGGCCGCGAGTTATGATCTGGTGCTGCTGGATCTGATGCTGCCCGACGGGCGCGGCCTGCCTTTCCTGCGTGAAATTCGCAAACGTGGCGATGTCACGCCGGTGATTATCCTGACCGCGCTGGACCAGATCAGCGACCGGATCGACGGGCTGAATGCGGGCGCGGATGACTATATGGTCAAACCGTTTGACCTTTGCGAACTTTCGGCCCGACTGGCCGCTGTGGCGCGGCGTTATACCGGCAATCCGAACCCTCTGGTCAGCATCGGTGATCTCGAGGTTGATCTGGCATCCAAGTCGGTGCGCCGTCAGGGTAAGCTGTTGCCACTGACGGCACGTGAATGGGTTTTGTTTGAAGGTTTTGTGCAACATCCGGGGCAGATTTTGTCCAAAGCGCAACTGGAAGAACGGCTTTATGCCTTTGACACCGAGGTCGAAAGCAATACCATAGAAGTACACATAAGCCGCTTGCGCAAAAAGCTGGGTCGCGAAAAAATCGATACCGTGCGTGGCATGGGCTATCGGCTGGGCGAGGCATGAGGTTTGCGCGCAGCCTTCAGGGGCGCCTTGCCTTTGCCATCGGATCAAGCGTGGCGTTGGTGTGGGTCATCACCGCGCTGATCACCGCCTCGACAATTCGCCACGAAATGGACGAGGTCTTTGACAGCGCCCTTGAGGAAACCGCTCAGCGGATATTGCCACTGGCGGTTCAGGAGCTGTTTGGGGCCGAGGATGACGGCACCGAACAACTTATCAGCACCTTGCGCGAACACGAGGAGTTCCTGACCTATGTGGTGCGCGACCGGGCCGGACGGGTATTGTTGCGTTCGCATGATGCCAATACCCGCGATTTCCCGCCTTTTCAGAAAACCGGATTTTCCCAGACCGAAACCCATATTTTCTACTTTGATGCAGCCCTTGATGGCGATTTCACCATCGCCGTTGCCGAACCGTTGTGGCACCGCGACGAAGCGGCGCGTGAAACCCTGATGGCGCTGGGGTTGCCTTTGTTTTTCCTGTTGCCGCTGACGCTGGGCGGAATCTGGTTGTTGTTGCGCATCATGCTTGGCCCACTGCGCGGGTTTCGTGATGAAGTGGCCGCGCGTGACGGGCGTGACCTGACACCTGTTGATACCGGCAGGCTGCCTACCGAAATCACCCCGGTTGCCGAGGCGGTGAATGCCTTGCTGGAACGCTTGCAGCGCACGCTTGAGGCCGAGCGCAGCTTTGCCGCCAATGCCGCGCACGAGTTGCGCACACCTGTTGCCGCAGCACTGGCGCAGATCCAGCGCTTGCAGGCGGAAACCGCCGAAGATGCCACGCGCAAACGGGCCAATGATGTCGAAATATCGCTGAAACGGCTGAATCGTTTGTCGGAAAAACTGATGCAGATGGCCCGTGCAGAAGGCGCAAGTTTGCGCGTTGATACACCGCATGATCTGGTGCAGGTATTGGGAATGGTGGCCGATGATTTTGCCCATGTCGATCACGACAACCGGCTTGAACTGAATCTGCCGGATCAGCCGGTAATGTCGAGGATTGACCCGGACGCCTTTGCCATTGCCGTGCGCAACCTGTTGGAAAATGCGCTGCGCCACGGGGATGCAAGCGCGCCGGTCAGCATGGAGCTGGGCAAAGACGGCACCGTGAAAGTGGTCAACGCCGGTTCAGTTGTGCCCCCGGATGAATTGCAAACCCTGACCCAACGGTTTGCCCGGCGCGACAGAAACGCAGACGGAAGCGGTCTGGGCCTGGCGATCGTGCAGGTGATTGCCGATGGAACGGGTGGTCGGCTGGAACTTTGTTCCCCTGCAACAGGGCGCACAGATGGCTTTGAGGCAATACTGCATCCAGCGCAGTTTTGAGGCTCGACAGGGTACGGAATTCATGTCAGGTAAAATCGCGCCCCAGTCCTGAATTGGCCCCAGTCCTGAATTGATTGTCCCCGGAGCAAAATAACCTTGAGACCAAGCGGACTATTCAGCTTTGTTCCCGTTTTTATCTGGTTGTTTACGCAGCTGGTCATGATAGGCGGATGGTCGGTTGGGGCTTCGGCCATCGGCTCGGCGGAATATGCCGGACAGGCGATTGTAATCTGTAGCGGTGACGGGCTTGTCACCATTTATCTGGACCAGGACGGCAATCCGATCGAGGGCGAGGACGGCAAGGTGCTGGAAACCCCCTGTGACTGGTGTGTCAGTTTCAGTGTGGCTCCAACCCTGACAGCGGCGACCGAGCTGCTGGATTTTACCCCTTGCGATTCCGGTTACAAGCAGCTTTCCCAGGCCAGCGATGATCGCAGAACGCAGGCAGTAGTCAACAACGCGCGTATCCGCGCCCCCCCGGTTTGGTCCCTGTCGTAACTGCACTTTGCGGTGCGGGACGGCAGTGAAATCTTGCAAAGGTTTCGATCTGTTTTCTTTTAAGGAAAACAGAACGTTACGCATATTGACCAAATTGGAGAATACCAAATGAAACGCAGAACCCTTGTGGCTCTGGCGGCGGTTGCCGCAAGCCTGACCATGTCTGTATCTACCGCCTTTGCCGGCACAGTTATCGACACCATGAACCGCACCGTCGAGGTGCCGGACAACGTGAACCGCGTACTTCTGGGCTTTTACTTCGAGGATTTCTACGCCATTGGCGGCCCCGATGCCTATGACAAGGTTGTCGCCATTTCCCGTCCCGCATGGGAAGGCTGGCGCAATTCGCAGTGGAAGTCTTATAACGCCGTCAATCCGGCGCTGGATGCGCTGGTGGATGTCGGTGAAGTCGATGCCGGTACATTCGCAATCGAAAAAGCTGTGGTCGCCAAACCCGATGTGGCCATCATCGCCGCATGGCAGTATCGTGCGATGGGCGAAATCGTCGGCAAACTCGAGGCCGCCGGCATTCCGGTTGTCGTGGTCGACTTCAACGCCCAGACCGTTGAGAAACACGTCGCCAGCACCCTGCTGATCGGCAAGGTGATCGGCGCCGAGGAACGGGCGCAGGAACTGGTGGACAACTATGTTGCCGCCGTGGCCGATGTCGAAGCCCGCGTTGCCAAAGCGCTGGAAGCGCGCGGTGGGAAAAAACCCAAGGTCTATGTTGAACTGGGTAGCAAGGGGGCCGGTGAATACGGCAACTCCTACGGCTCGGGCATGTGGGGTGGTGTTGTTGAACTGGCCGGGGGTAAAAATATCGCGGCTGGCAAAGTTGAAAGCTGGGGACCGCTGAATCCGGAATATGTGATCGCCTTGAACCCCGATGTGGTTTTCATTGCCGGTTCCTACTGGATGAAACGCGACAATGCTGTCTTGATGGGCTTTGGTGTTGATCCGGCCCAGACCCGCGAACGCCTGATGCCATTCACGCAGCGCGCTGGCTGGCCCGGTCTGATGGCTGTGAAAAAGGACCAGATCTATGCGGTTTACCACGGGGGGGCGCGTACGCTGTATGACTATACCTTCTTGCAGTATATGGCCAAGGCAATGTATCCCGAGGCCTTTGCCGATGTGGATCCTGTGGCCAATCACAAGGCCTATTACACCAAATATCTGCCCATCACGGCCGAAGGTACGTTCATGCTGAAACTGGCTGACTAGGCCGGTTTCGGGGGGCGTTCGCGTGCGCCCCCCAACCCATTTCCAACAGGAGAATTCCCGTGGCAACTGATGCAACCACCGCCGGTTCGGCCAGTGGTCGGCAGATGGCGCGCCGTCTGTTCTGGCTGGTGTTCATTTGCGGCCTTCTGGCTGTGGCCTTTATTGGCGACATCCTGACCGGCCCCGCCTTTCTGAATGTTTTCGATGTGCTTGCGGCGCTGGTATCGCCCGCAACCGCCGATGACCCGACCACTGTAATTATCGTCCATTCGATCCGCCTGCCCATGAGTCTGATGGCCCTGATTGTGGGTGCGTCCCTTGGCATTGCCGGGGCCGAGATGCAGACCCTTCTGGGCAACCCTCTGGCCAGCCCCTATACGCTGGGCTTTTCCGCGGCGGCCGGATTTGGTGCGGCGATTACCATTCTGTTCGGGTTCACCCTGCCGTTCATTCCGTCGATGACCATCCCGGTCATGGCATTCCTTTGTGCGGGCCTGGCCTGTCTGATGGTTTACGGTCTGGCCCATATCCGGGGCATCACCGCCGAAGTCATGGTGCTGGCCGGGATCGCCACGCTGTTTTTGTTCCAGTCGATGCAATCCCTGGTGCAGTATCTGGCCTCGCCCGAGGTCTTGCAGGAAATCGTGTTCTGGATGTTTGGCTCGATGCTCAAGGCCACGTGGTTCTCGGTTTCGGTTTCCGGTGTGATCCTTGTGATCGCTGTGGCGCTGCTGCTGCCCGATTTCTGGAAACTGACCGCCCTGCGGCTGGGGGACGAACGCGCCGCCAGCCTGGGTGTGAATGTCGGCGCGCTGCGGCGGCGGGTGTTCTTTGTGGTGGCGTTGCTGACGGCGGGGGCGGTGGCCTTTGTCGGCACCATCGGCTTTGTCGGGCTGGTTGCACCGCATCTGGCGCGCATGATGGTGGGCGAGGACCAGCGCCTGCTGATCCCGGCATCGGCGGTTTGTGGCGGGCTGATCATGATGGGGGCCTCGATCGCCTCCAAACTACTGTCGCCCGGGGCGGTGGTGCCGATCGGTATTGTGACCGCATTGGTCGGCGTGCCCTTTTTATTCGGCTTGATACTAACGGGAAGGCAAAGGCATTGGTGATGTTTGAAATAAGGGAAATCAGCGTAGCCTTTGACGGGCGCACCATTCTGGACCGGGTCGGCATGGGGCTGGAGCAGGGCACATTCACCGCCCTTGTCGGCCCCAACGGCACCGGTAAATCCACCCTGTTGAAATCCATTGCCGGACTGATCCCGGCCAAGGGGCAGGCGGCACTGGCAGGGCAGGTGCTGAATCAAAGCGAGAAGCTGAAAACCATCGCCTATATGCCGCAGGATACCGGTGCGCAAAGTTCGCTGACGGTGCTGGAGGTGGTGTTGCTGGGGCGTTTACAGTCATTGGGGATGCGCATTGGCGATGATATTCGCGCGCAGGCCATCGCGGCGCTGGCGCGGTTTCATCTGGAGGAATTGCAGGACCGGCCCATCGGTGCCATCAGCGGCGGACAGCGCCAACTGGTGTTTCTGGCACAATCGCTGTTTCGCGCGCCCAAGGTGCTGTTGCTGGATGAACCCACAGCGGCGTTGGATCTGCGCCATCAGTTGATCGTGCTGGATCGTATCCGCGCGACCTGTTGCGACAGTGGTATGATCACCATGGCGGCGATGCACGATCTGTCACTGGCCGCGCGGTTCGCCGACCGGATCGTGTTTCTGAACGGCGGGGTGATCTGTGCCGATGGCGCGCCCGACAAGGTGCTGAACCCGGAAATCCTGCAACAGGTTTACGGGGTCGAGGCCGAGGTGCAGATAGGCCAAAGCGGGGTTTTGCATGTCTCGCCGGTCAGGGCATTGCAGGGGGGCTGGACCAATTCAGTTTGAATTCAGTTTCGGATGCTAGAAACAGTTTGATAGAACAGCCTAACAGGAGATACCGATATGAAAATTCAAGGAATGCTGGCCGCGGTTGCGGCTCTTGCTTTCAGCGGGGCTGTGGCCACCGCGCAGGATGACGACCGGATAATGATCGACATTGACGAGGCCACGCAAGCGCAGTTGTTAACAAGCATGCGCGGGCTGGTTGTAAGTCTTGACAAGTTGATGCTTGCTCTGTCCGAGGGCGATTTTGACGCCGTGGCCCGGGTTGGCGAGATCGACCTAGGGTTTGGCCACTCAAAGCTTCAGGCCATGGTTGATGCCGGCGCGACGGATGAGGAAATTCTGGCCAGGCGCGAGCAGATGCGCGCCAACCGTGCGGCCCGCGCGGCCGGAGGGGGCACCAAGACCGGTTCGGGTATGGGCCAGAAAATGCCCGAAGACTTTCGCATGTTTGGCCAATCCATGCATATGATGGCCGAAGATATGGCCATTGCCGCCCGCGCCGTTGAGGGCACGCCCACAGCCGCCGATTTTCAGGCGGTTTTGCAAGGTGTGCAAGCGGTAACCGGCAGTTGTGTCGCCTGCCACAATACCTATCGCATCCGGTAGAAAATTTGTTATCTTCAGCCTGGGAAAAGGAATGCGACATGCGCCTGTTACTGGTTGAAGATGACGCCCTGCTGGTGAAAAATCTCAAAGCAGCGCTGTGCGCCGATGGTTATGTGGTCGATACCGCTGACAATGGCATCGAGGGCGAATATCTGGGGGCTGTGGAACCTTATGATCTGGTCATTCTGGATCTGGGCCTGCCGCAGCGCCCGGGCCTTGAGGTCTTGCAGAACTGGCGCAAATCCGGCCTGAAAATGCCGGTGCTGGTTTTGACCGGGCGCGACCAGTGGCACGAGAAGGTCGATGGCTTCAAGGCCGGTGCCGATGATTACCTGGGCAAGCCGTTTCACATCGAAGAGCTGATGCAGCGCATCAAGGCGCTGATCCGGCGCAGCCATGACGTTCACGAAGTGGAGATCAAAACCAGTGGTCTGGTGCTGGACGAAGAACGCCAGCAGGTGCGGCTGGCCGACGGTCGCGATGTGGCCCTGACCGGCACTGAATTTCGCCTGTTGCGCTATTTCATGCTGCACCCGGGGCGGATCCTGTCGAAAACGCGCCTGACCGAACATGTCTATGACATGGATTTTGACCGTGATTCCAATGTAATGGAAGTCTACGTCAGGCGTTTGCGCGACAAGATCGGCAAGGGGATGATTCAGACCCGCCGTGGTCAGGGCTATGTGTTCGGTGGTGATGATTAGTGGGCTGGCTTGCAAAGACACAGTCAATGGAGCGACGTTTGCAGCTTGGTCTGGCCGTGTTCCTGTTGCTGTTGACTGTGGTGATCTGGGGGGCGGTCAACAGATCGTTTCATCTGCTGGTCGAGGATATCATCGTTTCCCGCCTGATGGATGATTCCGAAAACATGATTGCTGCGCTTGAGCCTGATCCGGCCTATACCAACGTGCGCTGGCGGCGGATAAATTCGATCTACAACGAGGTGAATTCGGGTCATTACTATCAATTCAGTTTCGCCGACGGTCGAACGATTGCCTCTCCCTCCCTGTGGGACAAGGCGCTGGATGTGCCGCAACTGGCCGTGGGGACCGAAACCCGGTACCAGACCGGCGGGCCAAATGGTGAAAACCTGCAGGTCTGGGCCAGACATTTCACCAAGGATGGTTATGACATCACCCTCGCGGTTGCCGAGGATCTGGCAGCGGTCCGAGAGCATCGCCAGCGGTTCAAACGGATTTTCGCGCTTGTGCTGATTGGCGGTTTTCTGGGGCTTTTGGTGCTGCAAAGCTGGCTGGTGCGCCGTGCGTTCCGCCAACTTGTGCCACTGCACCGCGACTTGCGGCTTGTGGAGCTTGGCAACCGCAGGACCTTGACGGAAGATGTGCCTGACGAAGTCAAGCCTCTGGTTTCCGGTTTTAACCGGCTGCTTGAATTGCTGGCCCAACGATTAACCCGTTCGCGCAATGCGCTTGGCAATCTGGCGCATGCCCTTAAGGGGCCGCTCAATCTGTTGATGCAATCGCTTGACGGCATCAAGGGACCGGAGGGTGAACAAGCCCGTGCACAGGCGGGTCGTATCCGGAAACTGATCAGCCGTGAATTGAAACGCGCCCGTCTGGCGGGGCAGGGGGGGACGACACAGCGGTTCGCGGCAGAGCGGGAAATGCCGGATTTGGCCGGGCTTCTGAAGCAGGCGCATAGCGGGAAAAACCTGGAAATCAGCTATGAGATACCACATGGTCTGCCACTTTTCGGTGACCGTGAGGATATGCTGGAACTGACCGGAAATGTGCTGGAGAATGCCTGCAAATGGGCACATGGTTTGGTACGGGTGCGGTTTTCCAACGGCGAAAGATACCGTATCCTTATCGAGGACGATGGCCCCGGGGTGACCCCCGATCAGCTCGCGGAACTGACGCAACGTGGCGTTCGGTTCGACGAAAATACCGAAGGCTCCGGGCTGGGCCTGTCCATTGCCCGCGACATTGTCGGGCTTTATGGCGGCACGCTCCGCTTTGCCAAATCGGCGGATTTTGGCGGGCTTTTGGTTGAAATGGATTTCCCGGTTAGTACTGTCTGATCCGGTCGGATTATTCAGCGTGGTTTCAGCTTCGTCTCCTATGTTTCCCCCACGATGCCCCCACGATGCCCCAACGGGTCGGGCAGAACCCTAGGTGAAAAGGAGAACACCATGAAGCGCTTTATCACGATAGCCGCACTGGCGATTACCGCGACCGGCATGGCCACTGTTTCGGTCGACGCACAAAACGCAAATCAGCGCGGCCCGCTGCCATTTTCGGTTTTTGACATGAACAATGACGGGGCCATTACCAGGGCCGAATTCGACGAGGTCCGTGCCAAACGCCAAGCCGCCTCTGGCGGGCTGGGGCGCAATCAGGCCAATGCGCCTGGCTTCGAGGCCATTGATGCCAATGGAGACGGCACAATTACACAGGCCGAATTCACGGAGTATAGGGCGAACAACATGCTTCAACGCCCCGGCATGGGGCAAGGTATGGGTGGCAATCGCGGTCGCAATTAAGTTTGCGCCACCTGTCAGGCCAATGAGAACCAAAGGGGCGATTTTCGCCCCTTGCGTGTGGAGATCAACGGTAAATCGGGGCTTGTCGGCAGGGCCCCTGGACGTGGTGTAATTCCGATGTTTGCCCGGGCTTAAAGCGTTTCGCGCTCGAATTGAATCCCTTTGCCCGGCGAATGTGTTTGTTAAAACCAACAGCTGGCGCAGGTTGATTGCCATGTCGGCACCGCCGGGATTGGCCTTTGGGTGGTCAGTGATGCCAAGGACGCGTTAGGAATTTTCTGGGATCAGGGCGTGCAAAACTGGAACAATAGCACACAGTAACGTGGGGTGTGAAATCGGGAAGCCTGTGATTGGCAGGAGAATCCAGTATCGCGTCAAAGCTGACTGGCACAACTGGCGATGACATGAACGTGTCGTAGTATGTTCCTGCGAGCGGTTCCGGCAGGTCTGTTCTGCATGTAATATCCGGTAGGCGGGTAGTTGAAAAGTTCTTGCAGTCCTCTTGTTACGCTTACTCGGTCGGTGCCCGATCGGGCTGCTCCACAAATGCAGAAAAGGTAATTGTCATGAAACTTCCAAACAAAACAGGCATTGCGATTGTTGCTATGGCCCTTGTTCCCATTCTGGCCCCGATCAATGCGGGCGCGTTTCCTCCCAGGATAGGCACCCGGGTGGCGCAGGTCACGGGGGCGATCTTTGAAGTGGTCCCCGACAGCGCCGGTGGTGGGTCGGTATATTGGTGCGGTGCGTCGGAATATGCCCGCCTAACTCTGGGGGCCGGTTGGAGGACCAGGATTTACATTGCCAGAGGACTTGGGACAAGTGTTACCACGGGCCGACGTTCGGCGGTGCAATTCACGCTTGATCCTGCGGCTGCCGGCATCACCCCGACCGGCCCATACAGAAGCCGGAATTCGTTGAAAACAGGAGAGAGCATGTCGGTACAAGAGGGAAATCGCCTATGCGAGCAAAACCCGGTCTCGCGTTGAATATAATGGCCGCCTCGCGGGAATTCTGATATGTTCGGACCATGACCCAAAAGAAATCAATTCTGATTGGCGGTATTCTGGCGCTGGCCTTAACGATCTTTGCCGCCTCGGCCGAGGCATGGCGGGCAAGAAACTGGCATCAGGTCTATCCGGTGTCGCCGACCGTGTTCGAAGTGGTTGGTCAGGCCGGATCGGGGGCTGCGGATTACTGGTGCGGGGCGGGTGATTATGTGCGCCATTTGCTGCGCATGCCTGCGGTGCAGCGGGTGTATATCTGGCGCGCGATTGGTCCGAGTGTCGTGCAGCCAGGCCGAAAGGCCGTACAGTTTTCGCTAGGCCCGCCAGAGGACCCAGAGAACAAGGTGGTGGCGCCCGGTTATTCATTGTCGGTTAAGGCGGTTGGCGACAATTTGACGGCGGCAGCTGCGTTTCAATATTGTCTGGACAACGATCGGCTTGATCCGTTTTTCCGGCCATGAGCGTATTTTGACAAAGTAAGGACGTGACATGAAAGTTTTTGGCAAACTGACCCTTGCAGCCCTGATTGCCTGTTTGCCCGGGCTTGCCGGGGCGTGGACCGCCTCGAACCATCACAAGGTGGCGCCGGTTTCCGAGACCGTGTTCGAGGTGGTTGGACGGCCCGGATCAGCGGGTCAGGAATATTGGTGCGCGGCGGGGGAATACGCCCACCGGGTGCTTAAGGCAAAAGTGGTTCAGCGGATCTATCTGGTACGTGGGCCGGCTCCGGCACAAACGGCGAACTGGAATCGGGCGGTGCTGTTTTCGCTGGCGCCCCCTGCGGCCACGGACACAAGTGCGATGCTCAGATTGTCCGTCAAACAGGTCGGCAGTAACCTCAGCTCGGCCCTGGCACAGCAGTATTGCCAGCCGGACATCAGGTTTTGACCGGAATTGCCATGTCACTAAGCATCGGCCATCCAAACCCAAGCAGATAAATCGGCCCGCACAACCCGCGCAAACTGAATTCACTCTCTCAACGCGGGGTCCGGGCCTTTATGAATTTACCCGGGATGTGGCCGATTGGGCCTCGGGTGACGGGCTTTTGACACTGTTTGTTCGCCACACCTCTTGTTCCTTGTTGATCCGGGAATGGCCTATCTGCGCCAGACTCAGGAAGGCCCCGACGATATGCCAGCACATATCAAGGCCGCACTTTTGCCGGTCAACCTGTCAATTCCGGTGGTCGGTGGGCGGATGATGTTGGGCCCATGGCAAGGTATTTACCTGTTTGAACGCCACAGCTGCGGCAAGTGGCGACACATCTGAGCAACAGCCAGAACATTCCGCATATAGCGCCTCCAATTCCCCTCTACCCAAATACTTGAGTTACCCCTATACATGTGGACAAGTGTACCAAAGCGTGCACAAGTCTGAGGCATGAATGAACATGGGGGATGGCCAATGCGCTGCCCGTTTTGCGGAAATGTAGATACTCAAGTCAAGGATTCCCGGCCCGCCGAGGATCATGTAGCGATCCGGCGGCGGCGGTTTTGCCCGGCCTGTGGCGGTCGCTTTACCACCTATGAACGCGTACAGTTGCGCGATCTGGTGGTGATCAAATCCACCGGCAAACGGGAAGAGTTCGATCGTGACAAGCTGGAACGTTCGATCCGGATTTCAATGCAGAAACGCCCGATTGATCCGGAACGGATTGATCAGATGATCTCGGGCATCGTGCGGCGTTTGGAAAGCATGGGAGACACTGACATTCAGTCCAAAATGATCGGCGAGATCGTGATGGAGGCGTTGCACCGGATTGATACCGTGGCGTACGTGCGCTTTGCCAGCGTCTACAAGAACTTCCAGGAGGCGGATGATTTCGAGACGTTCGTGGCCGAACTGCGGCCCGCTGCGCCCAACGAAGAGTGAGCGATAGCGACCACCGGTTCATGGCGCTGGCCCTGTCGTTGGGGCGGCGCGGGCTTGGAACCTGTTGGCCAAATCCTTCAGTTGGGTGTGTAATCGTGCGCGGCGGTCGCATTGTCGGGCGCGGGCAAACCGCCCCCGGCGGACGACCACATGCAGAAACCGTGGCGCTGGCGCAGGCCGGCGGATTGGCACGCGGGGCCACGGCCTATGTTTCGTTGGAACCCTGCGCGCACCACGGTGAAACCGGCCCTTGCGCCAAGGCGCTGGTGGCGGCCGGAATTGTCCGGGTGGTCGGGGCGTTGCAAGATAGCGATGCGCGGGTGGCGGGGCAGGGATTTGCCAGTTTGCGCGCAGGCGGGGTTGAGGTCACGTTGGGGGTGATGGCGCAGCAGGCCGCCCGGGATCACGCCGGGTTTCTGCTGCGGACCGAGATAGGCCGACCGTTGGTGACCCTGAAGCTGGCCTGCAGTTTTGACGGGCGGATTGCCACGGCGACGGGTCAAAGTAAGTGGATCACCGGCACGAACGCCCGCCGGTTGGTGCACGGTGAACGCGCCCGCCACGACGCGGTAATGATTGGTGCCGGCACGGCCAGGGCCGATGATCCGTCTTTGACGGTTCGCGATCTGGGGGTGGACCACCAACCGGTGCGCGTGGTGATTTCCCGCCATCTGGATTTGCCGTTGATGGGCCAATTGGCGCGCACCGCTGGCGATGTGCCGCTGTGGCTGTGCCATGGGGCAGGGGCGGGACCTGAACGGGTTGAGGTGTGGCAAGGTCTGGGCGCGCGGTTGTTGCCCTGCGCGGTCAAAGGCGTGCAGCTTGATCCGGATGATGTGTTGCGTCAACTGGGCGCTGCCGGATTGACGCGGGTATTGTGCGAAGGGGGCGGGGCGTTGGCGGCGTCGTTGCTGGCCAGCGATCTGGTGGATGAACTGATCGGGTTCACCGCCGGGCTGGCGATCGGTGCCGAAGGCTTGCCATCAATTGGCGCATTGGGATTAGAGCGGCTGGAGGCCGCACCGCGGTTCCGGTTGGTTGATACCCGCGCCATCGGCGCGGATGTGATGCATCGCTGGGTGCGAAAGCTGAATTAACGCGTTTCGCGTTCGAATTGCATCACTTTGCCCGGCGAACGTGTTTGTTAAAACAAACCCTGCCTCGCCGGGCAAAGTGATACCTTGATCCAAAGAAACGCGAAACGCTGTAACGCGTTTCAAGAAGCCAATTCAGCGCCACAAATGCGCATAGCCTGACAACAGCCCTTGCAGTTTTGACAGGCTGCGATTGGCCAGCCCCGGATGGCCGACCCGCCCCGAGGTCAACCGCTCAACCGCCACTTCCACCGGGCAGGGCAGGCCTGTGACCGGGTCGCAATAGCGCGGATAGTCGATCAGCGTCGCATACACCAACCCCATCAGATCTGGCCGGGCACGGCGGCGGCCCGGCACCTCGCCACGGTCATTCGTCAGCCCCCAGCCCGCATAAAACGGCGCCCCCACAGTAGTGACCTTGACGCCCCGCAACAATGCTTCGAACCCCAGCAATGAAGTCATGGTCCAAACTTCGTCGACGTCTTCCACCAATCTTACCGGATCGGCGTGGTTGGCGACAAAATCTGCCAGGCTACCTGCGTTTTCGACTTTGCCAATGCGCAACCCGGCCTCTACGTCCGGGTGCGGTTTATAGATGATCACCGCCTTGGGATGGGCCGTTCTGGCAGCGCGCAGCAGGTCAAGATTGGTATTGATCATAGTGGTGCCGGTGCGGATTGAGGCATCATCCTCGACTTGGCCGGGCACCAGAATGCGATGACCTTGCGGCAAATCCGAATGGACCCCGCCAATGTTATATTTGCTGATTCCAGTTGCAATCAACCTGGCCAGCAATCGCTCGGCGCGCAGGCGTTGGGCGCCTGTCAACACCGCGCGTTCGTCAATCATCCTTTCAAGGCGGCTGGGTTGGCGGGGGTCATAATAGATGCCCAGATCGTCGCAAACCAGCGACAGCGGCGGCACCAGTTCGGCGCCAAGCCCGCGAGAGCGGATAAAACCGTCTTCGATGCGGATGGCTTGACTTTGGTCTGCCCTGGCCTGTCCGGCCCAGACCATGTGGCGGCGATCCGGGTGGTTCGCATCCGCCGTGTCATCGCTGAAAATCATTCGCTGTTCATGGCCAAAAAAGCGGTTCAACGGTTTGCGTTTCCATCGTCGCATGCCGCTGGCAACCCAGCCCTGACGGTCTTCGCGCCAGGCCCGCGTGCGCGCCTCAAGATTGTCCAGCACGGTTTCCAATGGGCATAAGCAATCCTGAAACGGGTCGTACCAGGTTGGGTATTCGATCATTGCCGCACCAAACAACTGCGCCTTGGTCAGGCGGCGTTCGCGCCGTGGCACCTGGTTTTCGTCCTGTGTCAGCCCCCAGCCGGAATAAAACGGCTGGCCAAACACCCGCGGTTTATGTCCGGCAATTATCGCTTCGAACCCCAGGTGTGATGAAAAGGTATAGACCGCAATCGCCCCCTCCAGCAGGGTCCAGGGGCTAAGCGGATCCCTTAGCAGGTCAATCCGTCCGGTGGCGTCGCTGGCGGTGTAATGCCCGCCCCCGGAGTCAGGATGGGATGTGATAATCACCCGCGCGCCGGGATGTTCCTCTTGTGCGAACACCAGCATTTCCAGAAATGCCGCCCGGTTGCCGCCTGAGGCCGTGACCGATGGGTCGTCCAGGGGTTGATCAACAACCAGCACATAACCGGGGGCGGGCGCTGGCAGGGCCGGATCAAAGCCGGAATATTGACTTAAGTGATGTGCGCGCATCCGGGCCATGGCCTCGCGGGCGCGGTTCAGCAGGGCGGTGTCGTCCAGCGGGGCGGTGACCAAAAGGGTTTCCAGATCGCTTGGGGTGGTGGCATCGAAATGCCTGGCCTTACGGTCCAAAAGCAATCCCACCGGCGGCGCGCTTTTGCACACAGGATGCAACGTGCCCAGGAACGCATTTTCGATCCGCAAGGCACCAACGCCCCGTTTCGCGGCA
Source organism: Paracoccaceae bacterium (assembly GCA_021648025.1). Classification (GTDB taxonomy): domain Bacteria; phylum Pseudomonadota; class Alphaproteobacteria; order Rhodobacterales; family Rhodobacteraceae; genus NVQY01. Next base: position 150,530 of record JAKITO010000004.1, on the reverse strand, counting down.
ATACGTTGGCCCCGATCGGCCGTCGGGCTATTGCCCAGGAAGGCGACCAAATCAAGTGACCCCGGCAGGCCAAGGCGCATTTTGTACCCGGCAAGGGACAAAATGCGACGCAGCCGGGGCTGGGTCAGAAATTCACGGTCATAAACAAACAACCGGGCGCTTTCACGCCCGGCTGCCTGCAAGATGTCCGGCATGGATTTAGCCGCCAATGGTGGACAAGTTGGCGATTGGGGTAAGACCGCCGGAAATCAGCGAGATGGTTTTGGTCCACTGCGCATACGGCGATTCGGTGACATATAACGTGTCATTGTCGCGGATCACAAAATCACGCGCTACAAACAACCCGTTCGGTTCGGTCAAGTTCAAAACATAGATCATCCGCTGCGCGCCTTGCAGATCGTCACGGCCCAGCACCTGTCCGGCAATCTCGGCCGGTTCGTTGCGAAACACAAATACACCCGTCGGATCAGAGGCACTTGAGATCAACCCGCCAACCTGGGCAATTGCCTCAAGTGCGGACATGTTCGGTGTCTGGAACGGCACCCGGGCCTGCTGACTGGTCGAACCAAGAGCCGTAAATGCGCGCCGGTCTTCTTCGACCAGAATGCGGTCGCCGCCACGCAGGGCGATATCCAGCTGAGGATTGTCAAACAGGTCCTTGAACCAGATGGTGCCCTTTGAACGTCCGCGGATGACCGTCACCAGGGCATTTTCGCCTTGAATGGTCACCCCGCCGGCCTGGGCCAGCATGTTCGACAAGGTGCGGGTCGGGCGTTCAATCGGGTAAACCCCCTGAAGGCCAACCGCGCCAACCAGGCTAACGGTTGATCCGTCACCGGCCAGACGACGTACCTCGACCTGGGGGTCGGGGGTCTGGTCTTCCAGTTTGGTGGTGATTGTCTCGCGCAGTTGGTTGGGCGTGCTGCCCGAGGCACGAACGCGCCCGGCGTAGGGGACAAAGATGAAACCGGCGCTATCGACCTGAACCTCTTCCAGGATGGTCGAGTTTTGTGCCGCACCTGCCAGCAACCCGTCATCGACGTTTTCCCAGATCGTCAGACCAAGGGTGTCACCGGGGCGAATGATGTCCGAGGTCAGTTGGCCTGCGTTCTTGAACGTGTTGGAAAAACCTAAAGCCGGGACAACGGCGGTGGCCCGCGTCACCCGGTCATTGACCGTGACCACAAAGGCGTCGCCTTCTTGTTGCACCGAGCCTGCGAATATTTCACGTTTGTTGGGACCGACGCGCGGCAAACTGCACGCGGCCAGAATGCTGGTCACAACCAGCACTGCGATGAGTCTTGCCCACCGGTTTGAAACGGATGTCACTGCACGGTCTCCTCGACCTAATTTTATTCTGCCTCAGGGTCTTTTTTTCTTAACCTTGCAGAATCCGAAGAGAAAATCCAGTCCTGTGATGCGTTTGGTTCAGGTCACGACGCGCAACTGTTGCCTTGGAGCCGCTGTTCCGGATTTAAACACATCATACGGGTCTTTATCGGACAGCATCATATCGACCACGTGGCGCAAAAGCTGGCGACGGGCCCGGACCGAATAGAATCCGCCCGGAACCTGACTGGTTTCCAGTAAAAACCGGCGATAGTCCTTATAGGCTTTGCTGTCGGGGCGCGCGGCCCCGCCAAAGAAATCGACCAAAGGCTGGTCTGAAACGAACTCGGGCTTGGCATAAACCGCCCGCCCAAACACCTTGAGCGGTATACCGCGCCACAACACCTGTTGACCGGCGGTGGAATTGACGGTGACAGCGCTGCGCGCCTCGTTCAGCAATTCCGCCAGCTTGCCGCCCCGCACATAATGCACCCGTTTGCCAATGCCGTGTTGCGCCGCCAGGCGGCGCACTTCGCGGCGCAGGGGCACGCGCCCATCTTCCAGCGGATGGGCCTTGACCACAAGGTGGTGATGACGTGGCGCACCGCTGGCAAAGCTGCTGATGATTTCACTCAGGAAATCGGTCATGGTGGTGAAAGGCGAGTGTTTCTGGAAACTGCTGTCATGTTCAAGTTGCAACAGGGCCAGATGGTAGGGAAAGCCACCGCGCCGGATACGCCAGGTGGCGCGGCGCCGATCCAGTGAATGGAAGGGCATCAGCAACAGGCGCCGCAGGTAAAGCCTGAATTCGCGGGTGACTGTCATGCTGCGGTGCGGTTTGAAATTGCGAAAATCCCGATTTCGGAACATTACAAACCAATGGTATAATGCGCCGTAAAACACATGCTGGCGCATATCACCCCAATGGGCCGGGGGCAGGGGGGCCTCCATATCCGACAGCTCCAAAGTGCTTTGCATGTCTTTGATGCTCATATCCATCAGCCGCGAGTTGCCGTTTGAGCCGTTGCGCTCATAGGTTATCCAAAACGGGCGGATATAGCCTTCTTCGAACACATGTACCCGCAGGCCACGGGCATGGGCGGCTTTGATTGCCTCGGCGTGGATATCGCGCGTGTCGCCGTACAGAACGATATCGGTGGCTTTGCGGGCATCAAGGATGCGGGCAATTTCGTCCGGCCATTGGTCGGGCTTGCCTTTGTAGGGCAGAAAGCTTTGGGGATGAAACCAGAACGCCCGGTCGCCGGCGTTGAAGCCCACGCGCCAGACCTGGGCCCCTGCGGCGCGCAGCATCCGCCCGAGGGCGTTGAAAAACGGCCCGTGCGGGCCTTGAAGGAACACAAATACCCGAGTGGTCGGGAGGGAAGTCGTCATAGAAGCACCTTGTCGCCAAAACGGCATTGGCCAAAACGGCATGGGCTGTCTCTAGCGTGGTTGTGTGACTAAACTATGGCCCTGCGGACATATGGTTGCAAGCAGGAGAGAGTGTGTTCGGTATCTCAGAGGGCTTGCTCCTGCAAGGTCAGAGGCCTATTCATTTACGCCAAAGCAGCGGGAACAGGGGGAAATCATGTTTACAGGTATCGTGACGGACATTGGCGTTGTGCAAGAGCTTGAGCAGCCTGGCGATTTGCGGGTGCGTATCGGCACGGGGTATGACACCGGCACGATTGATATTGGTGCTTCGATTGCCAGTGACGGGGTGTGTCTGACGGTGATTGCACTGGGCGGCGATTGGTATGACGTTCAGGTCAGTGGCGAGACCCTGTCGGCGACGACGTGTGGTGGTTGGGTGGTTGGCCGGCGGGTGAACCTGGAACGGGCGATGCGGGTCGGGGATGAACTGGGTGGTCACATTGTATCGGGCCATGTGGACGGCGTGGCCGAAGTGATTGAAATTGTTGAAGAAGGTGACAGTACACGGGTCAATTTACGCGCGCCGGAATCGTTGGCGCGGTTCATTGCCGCCAAAGGGTCGGTTGCTTTGAACGGGGTGTCTTTGACGGTGAATGATGTGGTGGGAAATACCTTTGGCATCAACTTTATCCCGCACACCAAAGAGGTGACGACCTGGGGCGATGTGGCGTTGGGCGACATGGTCAACCTTGAGATCGACACCCTGGCGCGCTACGTTGCGCGGCTGGCTGAATATAAGGCCGAATAGCGGGCGGGATTGTTGTTTTTGCCCAATGCTTTGCATATTCCCGGGCGGGTGCGAAGACGCCAGTGGCGCAGGATCAATCGGCCCTGACCCCAACCTGTGCCATGGCGTCACGTCCAGCCCCGCAAGGTCTGGCAATTGCCGCAAACAAGGTCTATCTGCGCCCTAACCCGAACCGCGAAAGATACCTTTGATGAGCTTTGAAACACCCGGCCCTGTTGAATCCTCTCTTAAGCGCGCAATCAGCCCGATTGAGACGATCATCGAAGAGGCGCGCAAGGGGCGCATGTATATTCTGGTCGACCACGAAGACCGCGAAAACGAAGGCGATCTGGTGATTGCCGCGGAATTTGCTGACGCCGCTGCGATCAATTTCATGGCCACCTTCGGGCGCGGTCTGATCTGTTTGCCGATGACGTCAGAGCGGGTGGAGGACCTTGGCCTGCCAATGATGGCCGTCAACAATTCATCGCGCCATGAAACCCCCTTTACGGTGTCGATCGAGGCGCGCGAAGGTGTCAGCACCGGGATTTCGGCGCCTGACCGGGCATTGACCGTGGCCACGGCCATCAACGAACAGAACACCATGGCGAAATTGGCCACGCCTGGCCATATTTTTCCGTTGCGCGCCCGTCGTGGCGGTGTGCTGGTACGGGCCGGGCATACCGAGGCGGCGGTGGATATCTCGCGTCTGGCCGGGTTGAACCCGTCGGGGGTGATCTGTGAGATCATGAATGACGACGGCACCATGGCGCGGCTGGGCGAATTGGTGGAATTTGCCGCCAGGCATGACCTTAAAATCGGGACAATCTCGGACCTGATCGCCTACCGGGCGCGGCACGATAATCTGGTGGTCGAAACCGGGCGTGAAACCGTAAAATCGGAATACGGCGGTGAATGGGACATGCGTATTTTCACCGACCAGACGTACGGCGTCGAACATGTGGTGCTGATCAAAGGCGATATTACCACGCCCGAACCGGTTCTGACCCGGACCCATGCGCTGCACGAAGCCTCGGATGTGTTGGGTCTTGGCCCCAAAAACCCGCGTGAATTGTCGCGCGCGATGGAATTGATTGCCGAGGAAGGTCGCGGATTGGTTTGCCTGTTTCGCGAGCCGCGAAATGCGCTTTATGCCAGCGAAGAAGAAGGCCCGCGCACGGTGAAGCAGACCGGGTTGGGGGCGCAGATATTGTCGCGACTTGGAGTGAATGAACTGGTGTTGCTGACGGATTCGCCACAAACCCGTTACGTTGGTCTTGACGCCTTTGGGTTATCCATCACCGGAACCCGACCGATACTAACAGTTGAATCCTGAGAAAGATCTGACAAATGGCTGAAAATATTGAACATTTCACCCTGCCACGGCCGGTTTTTGACAAGCCGGTCAAAATCCTGATCGTTGTGGCGCCGTATTATCGCGACATCGCCGATGATCTTGTCGCCGGTGCCAAAGAGGAAATTGAACTTTCCGGCGCAAGTTGGGAGCTGATCGAGGTGCCCGGCGCACTAGAGGTGCCCACGGCAATCACAATCGCCGACCGGCGGTCGAATTTTGATGGCTATGTGGCGCTGGGCTGTGTGATCCGGGGCGAGACGACGCATTATGATACGGTGTGCAATGACAGCAGCCGCGCGTTGCAGATGATGGGGATGCAGGGCATGTGCATCGGCAACGGCATCCTGACTGTGGAAAACCGCGATCAGGCGATTACGCGCGCGGATCAGACCCGGTTGAACAAAGGTGGCGGGGCGGCTGTTGCGGCGCTGCATCTGGTGGCGCTGACCCGCAAATGGGGTAGCAAAAGCAAAGGGATTGGGTTTAAGCCAATGGGTGAAACGATCCAGATGGCTGATAAAGATGGGATCAAAACCGCATGACAACTGTGACCAAACCCTTGTCGGGAAACGTAAAACGCAAGATGAAGTCGGCGGCACGACTTTATTGTGTGCAGGCGTTGTTCCAGATGGAACACTCATCGCAAACCGCGGATCTGGTGATTGCCGAGTTTCTGGAGCACCGGTTTGGTGCGACCTATGAAGGCGACGAAATGATCGATGGTGACGTCGCACTGTTCGAACGGCTGATTGGCGACGCGGTGAACTTTCAGGCGCCGATTGACCAGTTGACGGACCGGGCGTTGGTGGCGAAATGGCCGATTGCAAGGATTGATCCGACCCTGCGCAGCCTGTTTCGCGCGGCGGGGGCTGAACTGACGCAGAACACAACGCCACCCAAGGTGGTAATCACTGAATTTGTCGATATTGCCCGGGCATTTTTCCCTGACGGAAAAGAGGCGAATTTTGTCAATGCGGTGCTGGATCATATGGCACATGAGGCCAAACCCGAGGGGTTTTGATTCAAGTCATGGAACGGATGCGATTTTAATCTAAACTGCCCGCAATCAGGAGAAGAAATCATGCCTAAACTGGTCAGACTCTATATCCGCCACGTATTGATCGGATTTGCCATTGCTGCCGCATTTGTGGCGATGTTGTTGTGGTTCAACGTGATGAACCTTTGGCATTTGATTTCGACGTCCGATGTGGGCGTGTTGGCGTTGATTATCCTATGGTTCGCCCATGGTATCGTCTTTGCCGGAGTACAGTTTGGCCTTGCGGTCATGTCCATGGCCGAGCCACCCAAAGGTGGCAGCGGCGGCAAGCGTCAGCAGGCAGTTCGGGGTGAGGCGCAGGCCATTCGGGTGCCTGTTCGCCAAGATAGCGATCCCCGTTCCTGATATTTCAACCTTGCTGGCCACTTTGCCCGGGATGAACGATTTCACCCACCCTCCGTAGCGTCAACGCAGCGGGGTGGGTGGGCGCGAGCGCAATTTTCCAAACGCCTGATATGGGGGGGCTGGCGTTTCGGAAAAGTGTGACGGGACCACCACAACCGTGTGGAGTTAATTCCTGGGAACCTGTATGTACAGGTGGGCGCCAGATAAAAGGACCACGGTCCGGACAGAGCCAGCTCCCAAAGGAAAATTTAAGGCCTCTGGAATGTTGCCATGCACGCGCAGGGCAGAACCCGCCACACCCTTAAGATAAGGTGATTTGGCGGGCCAGACAAGGGGGGCAGTCAATGTCCTTATGAATTGCATCGCGCATCCGGCCAATGTGCCCGCACCAGCCTGGGGTCAGGACCCTAAAGCGTTTGGTGTCACGTCACGGAAATATGTGCCTGTTCCATCCCTGCCTTGATTTTTGTTCATGAATTGTTCACAACTGCGGACATGATGTTGGACTTACAGCCAGGCCAGAAACTTGCCCGTGGGGTATCGCGCCTTTTGCACAGCCATGGCTTTGTTTCAATTGAAGAATTTATGCCATCGCGGGGGCTGCGGGTGGATGTGTTCGCGCTTGGACCCAAGGGCCAGATCTGGGTGATCGAGTGTAAATCCAGCCGGGCGGATTTTCAGGCCGATAGTAAATGGCAGGGCTATCTTGATTGGTGCGACCGCTATTTCTGGGCGGTGGACATGGCGTTTGCGACCGACCTTTTGCCGGGTGGCACCGGGTTGATCATTGGCGATGCCTATGACGCCGAAATCATCCGCATGGCCCCCGAAAGCAAGCTGGTGGCAGCCCGGCGCAAGGCACTGATCCAGAAATTCGCCACCGACGCAGCACGACGATTGCAGGCCTGCCGCGACCCAGGTGTTGCAGCATTTTCGACTTTGAAAACAGGGATGATTGCGGATGATGATTAAGTATTATTACCCGGACGGTGACTGGTGTTACCGGGCCATGCACACGGCCCATGCGGTTTATCACAATGATGAGGGCAAGCTGATTGCCCGGGCCGAAAAACCCGACGGCAGCGCGCTATACGAGTTTGAAATCACCGGTTTTGAACTGATCGGCCCGGGTGAAATACACCGCTAGCGGTTTTTCAGGCTTTTCTGCGCCACAACCCGCGCCTGCGCCGCCGCTGACCGGATTTCTTCGGCAATTTCTTCGGCCTCGTCCGGGTCAAAATCCATCGGCACTTCGATCCCCTGGCTTTCAATGAATATCCGCACCATGCCCGCGTCGGTTGGGCCGATTTGCATGTTGGCTTCGATATCGCGCTCGGTGTTGATGCTCATTGGCGCCTCCATTCGTTGGCAGCGCAGGTAGCGGCTTGACTGGCGGATGGCAAGCAACATATACTTGACATAGGCAAGTATTAATCCGCAGGCCCGCAAAAGGGAAATTGCAATGGAAACAATGGAAACAGGGGAAGCAATTGACAGGATTCGTGAATTCAACCGCTTTTATACCCGTCAGATTGGTCTTGTCGGGCGCACCTATGGCAATGGTGGCCTTAGCCTGAGCGCGCTGCGGGTGTTGTACGAACTGGGGCAGGCCAAGCCGCCAACGGCCCGGCAACTGGCGCATGAATTGGCGCTTGATGAAGGGTATCTCAGCCGGATACTGGCCAAGTTTACCAACAATGGCTGGCTTGAAAAGGTGCCGGACGCAAACGACCTGCGGGTAAAGCGACTGAAACTGTCCAATTCGGGGCGGGCGCAATTTGTCGCGATTGTCGCGCAGGCGCGTGACAAAACCGGCCGTATGATTGCCGATCTGGACCAAATCGACCAGGCCCGCGTTGTCAGCGCAATGGACGAGGTGCAATCATTGCTGAGCAGTGAGGTGTCACCAATCAACCTACGGCAATTGAGGGCAGGGGACGCTGGTTGGCTGATCCAGCAACACGCAGACCTTTATCAACAGGACGAGGGGTTTGACGATAGTTTTGAAGCATTTGTCGCCGAAATACTGGCCGATTTCATCAGATCCCACGATCCCGATTGCGAACGGGCCTTTATCGCCGAGCGGGACGGCCTGCGTCTGGGGAGTGTTTTTTGCCTGCGTGAAGGTGCAAAGACCGCCAAACTGCGTCTGTTCCTGTTGGTGCCCGAGGCGCGGGGCCTGGGGCTTGGCAAGCGATTGCTGGGGGAATGCATGTCGTTTGCCAAATCAGCGGGGTACCGCGAGATGAAGTTGTGGACCCATGAAAGCCACCGCGCCGCCGGTGCGTTGTATCGCAGTTTCGGCTGGCAAATGACCGGCAGCAAACCGGTGCATTCATTTGGCGTTGATCTGATCGAACAAAGCTGGCGGGTTGACCTTTAGGCCTCTTGCATTTGGGGCGCGCGTTGGCTAAATCGCTAATCAGTGCCGCCTTAGCTCAGTTGGTTAGAGCGCCTGATTGTGGATCAGGAGGTCGCTGGTTCAATTCCAGCAGGTGGTACCATTCTTTTCAACGGCTTAGCAGGTGCTTGAGACCCCGCTGATAATTTCGGGTCCCGTATGGATTCCACAATTACCTGAATTCGGGACAAACCCTCAGGTTCCGGGTCAGGTGCGGTAAGCCCTATGATTCCTCATTTGTACGGTGACTCCGTTGTGGCGGCGAATCAAGCACAGGCCACAAAACCGCTTCGCCGCCAGACGTGTGCCGGGAACCCGCGCCTTACGCGTGCTGCATTCGTTCTGCCTTCGTTTTGCGCAAAAGCAGCGATAATTCCCCAAAGTGGTTACGATGGGCCAAGAACACTCTCCTATAAAATGGCCATATTATGGACCCACAAGCGCTGATGTCAGACCCAGTTGGATTAATCTGGCGTCAGTTGTCGGCGGGTTACGATGAACAGATAGCGGTGGCGGCCAGAGTACCGGTAGCGGCTTGTTCCCGGCAAAGTTGATCCTTGTCAAAGTTGGCCGCGACCCGGCGTTGTACCCTTGCGGACGACACTGACAAGGAGCGAACACATGTCCCACACACCGCACGAACTGGCCGAGGAATTCCCCGATAAGGTCGAGGCCATGCATGAACTGAAAACCACAGACGCGCATTTTGCCCGGCTGGCGGATGAGTATCACGAGATTAACCGGGCGGTGCATCGCAGTGAGACCAATTTAGAGCCGATGGCCGATGCAGCCGAAGGCGAATTGCGCAAGAAACGCGCGCAGCTCAAGGATCAGATCTGGGCTATTCTGTCAAAGGCCTGAATTCGTCGTCAACTAACCTGGTACGGTAACACGCCGCGTTCGTTGACGTTGACATTCAGACGTCGTTCCAGTGGCGGAACCGAGCGTTGGTGGCAGGATTTGCGTTCGCATATGCGGCAGGAAATGCCAATCGGTTCGAATGCATTGGCGTTGTTCACATCCATATTGTCGGCGTAAACCAGTGACCCGGCGTGGCGGACCTCGCAGCCCAAAGCGATGGCATACCGGCGCACCGGTGCGCCAAATGAACCGCCGGTTTTGGTCACATCCCGCGCCAGCGAGATATAGCGCACCCCGTCCGGGGTTTCGGCCAATTGGCGCAGGAACTGGCCGGGGGTTTCAAACGCCCGGTGCACATTCCACAGCGGGCAGGCGCCGCCAAAGCGGGCAAATTGCAGGCGCGTGGCGCTGTGGCGTTTGGTGATGGTGCCGGCCTGATCAACCCTGACAAAGAAAAACGGGATGCCTTTGGCACCTTTGCGTTGCAGGGTTGAAAGGCGGTGCGCCACCTGCTCGATCGAGGCACCAAATTGATTGGCCAGCCGTTCCAGATCATGGCGGCTGTCCTGTGCCGCCTGTTGAAACGTGGTATAGGGCATCAGGGCCGCACCGGCGAAATAATTGGCAAGGCCGATTTTGGCGATATCGCGGGCGCCGTCTGAATGGAAGCGGGCCAGATCAAGGGTCGCCTCCAACAGTTGGCCCTGACGCAGCAAGGCCACCTGCAACAGCAATTGAAAGGTCTGGGTTGCCGGGGCGGCGCGGGTCGACAGGCGCAGGGTCTTTTGGTCGGCGTCATAGAATCGCAACTGGGAAAGGTCCGCGTGTTCCACCGTGATGCCTTGGTTTTCTAACCACCCGACGGCGGCTTTGGCAGGATCCGTTGGCCCGTTGCCTGCGAACAATTCGGCGGCGCGGTCCACCGCGTCGATGTAATTGTCGCAATAATGAAAGAAGTCCCGCACTTCGTCCCAGGGGTTTGACCGGCTGGCCCGGCTGGCGTCTTCGCGCCCCAATGCTTCGTCCAGTGAGGCAAGGCGCTCATGGGTCTGGCGGTAGGACCGGTGCAATTCCAGAAATGCCCGTGCCAGGGCGGGGGCATTTGATGCGGTCAGGCGCAGGTCGGCAAGGGGCGCCGTGGTATCGGCAAATACCGGATCGGCCAGGGCTTCGCGCATGTCGCTGACCAGGCGTTCGGCGTCGCCGGTGCTCAGTTCGGTCACGTCGAGGCCAAATTCCTGTGCCAAGCCCAGAACCACCGTGGTGCTGACCGGTCGGTTATTGTTTTCCATCTGGTTGAGATAGGGCAGGGACACCCCCAGCTTGGCGGCAAAATTCTTTTGTGTCAGCCCCAGACGGGTGCGGATTTCACGCAGCTTGGCGCCGGCATAAAGTTTCTGGGTGGCCATGGTTTGCGTCCGGGTTTGCAGGTTTGCGATATTGCAAGGTTATATTTGCAAACCCAGGTGCGCAAGGTCAAAACCATCGTCTGTCCGCACCTTGCAGGGTGTGCATTTTGCGCCGCATTCCTGGCCTCGCGCCACTATTTTGTGTTTCCGGCAACTTAAAGCGTTTCGCGGTCGAATTGAATCACTTTGCCTGGCGAACGTGTTTGTTTTGCCAAACCCTGCCTCGCCGGGCAAAGTGATACCTTGATCCAAAGAAACGCGAAACGCTGTAATACCCCGTTCTGATAACATGTCTTATATGACATGTTATCAGAACGGGGTGCCAATACCGACATGTACAAAGATTGCCCCGTTACCATCATCATCATCATCATCATCATCGGTAGGGCGGGGTTAACCCCGCCGCTCGCCGGGTGGATGGCGGGGTGAACCCCGCCCTACGGATCGTTGACGGGTCAATCATCCGGAGATCCGGTATAATACTCTGGGCTGATGGTCTGTTTTCGTAGTTTCCAGGTGTTCCGCCCTGAGGTGGGACGGTGGGCAAAATGCACAGCTACAGCCCGGACATGATGTCAGACATGGCTAACCGCGTGCCAGTTGACGGTCGCGCCAGACCACCACCATCATCGCCACAATCCCCGCCGCAGACGACAGCATCATGATCAGCAACAAGGTTATCTCGCCATTTTGCGGCGTCAGCAGAACCCCCGCCAACGCGCTAAGGGCCGCGCCACCAATCAGCATGATCGCACCACTTAACCCGGCGGCGGTGCCGGCCAGATGCGGGCGGACCGACAGGGCACCGGCGGTGGCATTGGGGATCGCCATACCATTGCCAAGGCCAACCATGGTCATGAACCCAAAGAACAGGTTCTGCGACCCGGCCCCGAACCAGATGATCAGGATTGAAACCGCAAGGCCGCCGGTGATGATCATGCAGCCCCACAAAACCATGCGATTAATGCCGATCCGCACGGAAAACCGCCCCGACAGGAAGTTACCAAAGAAATAACCAAGCGCCGGTGCCCCGAAATAGAACCCCAATTCGCCGGCCTCCATGCCGTAGATCACCGTGCCGACGTATGGCGCACCGCCAAGATAGGCAAAAAACGCACCCGACGCGAAACTGACCGCCAGCGTATAACCCCAGAACCGCGGCGAGCGCAGCAATTCAGGGTATTCGCGAAACTGGCCCACCAGCGTCTTGCCGCTTTTCTGTGCGGTTTCGCCAAAATCTGCCCAGGTCAGCGCCCATGCCATGACGCCAAGGCCAAACAACAGCCAGAAACTTGCGGTCCAGCCGAATTGCTCGTCCAGCATCCCGCCAATGCCCGGCCCGATCATCGGCACCACAGCGGTGCCCATGGTGACATATCCCAGCATGCTGGCGGCTTTGTCCTGGGAAAACATGTCGCGCACGGCGGCCCGGCTTAGCACTGTGCCGACGGCTATCACCGCCTGACACATGCGGAACCCCAGAAAAACCTCGGCCGTGGGGGCATAGATGCAGCCCAATGTGGCCAGCAGGAACAGGAACATGCCCCAAAGGATCACCGGCCTGCGCCCAACCTTGTCAGCAATCGGCCCAAACAGGATTTGCAACAAACCGCTGGCCACCAGAAACAGAGCCACCGAAAGCTGCATGGTGCCATAATCGGTCTCAAAATAGACTGCCATATTGGGCAGCGACGGCAAAAACAGGTTCATGCCCAGAACCGACAGCCCCGATAGCAAGACCAGGGTCATAACATGAGGAGGCAGGGTCCGGTTCAGAAATCGCCGGCTTGGGGATGTTTGCATGTTAACGGGTCTAGGTCACATGCCTTTGCTTGTCCATCGCCTGTGCCAATGTTTGGACCCGTGCCGTCAGGTCAGTATATCATCAGTGATTTCGGCCACGGTTGTATTTTGAATTGTCAGGATGTCGCCGCCGCCAAAATCAATCACCACGTCGCCACCCACATCCGACGCCCTGGCCAGAATGCTGGTTTCGCTGCCTTGCCCCACGATCCTGATCTCATCAATATTATCCTGAAAATCCTTGATCGTGTCCTTGCCGTCGCCATCGCCAAACACAAACCGGTCAGCGCCGCCATTGCCCCACAGCTTGTCATTGCCTGCCTGCCCTTTCAGCGTGTCATTGCCACCACCACCCTTCAGTTTATCGTGGCCCCCGCCCCCCCTAAGCGCGTCTTTGCCGGACCCGCCTTGCAGGGTGTCGCGGCCACCGCCACCGATAAGTGTATCACTGCCCTGGTCACCACTAAGGGTGTCCTTGCCAGCCCCGCCTTTTAACGTATCCCCCTTGTCACCGCCCGAAATCGTGTCATTGCCCTTGCCGCCGTTCAGGACATTGGCAAGAATGTTGCCGGTAATGGTATCATCCCCCGACCCACCTTTGGCGTTTTCGATATTGGTGCCATAGGCGATGACCACATCTTCGTAAGTGCCAAACATCGAAAACTTGCCCTGACCCAGATCAAGCGTGACATCCGTGGTCTTGGCCCCGGCATCAAATATATCGGTGCCGCCAGTGTCCCAGACTGTATCAACCGTATCGGTGCGTGATCCGGTATAGCGCGAGTTGTCGGCGTGATAATCGGCCCCGCCCCATATATCCTGCAAGGCCAGCAGATCGTACAGCATCATGGCATCGCCGACTTCGCCATTGTCGGGGTTGTCGGTATAGGACATCACGGTGTATTTGTTGCTGTCTTCGCCCGTTGGCAGACCAGGGTTGCTGAACGGGTGTTTAAGGCCCAGCGCGTGACCCATTTCATGCAGCAACAGGTCGGTATGGGCATCCAGCGACAGATCAAGCGTGTTGTCATAAACCACATAGCTGTCCAGCGACGAGATGGTGGTGCCAGAGCTGAAAAATGATATCCCGCCAACCCCGGCAAGTGAGCCGGCCAGTGTCACATTGCCGACATTCAGATCAGGATCGTCGCTGCCGGTGACTTCGACAAAATCCACATTCAGAAATGTCTCGAAATGCGCCAATACCGCCTCAAAGGCGGCCTTTTCGGCGGCTTCAAAGGCGGTCCATCCGGTATAGGTACTGCTGGTTGGCAGATCATCCGGCGCGGATGTGCCGGCGTATTGCCAGGTTATGGTTTCACGCCCGGACCCGGTGGTGTTGATCGCGTCTTTCGGGAAAATGCTGGTGAACTGCATGGCTTCGATAATGTCGGCATTTTTGGTCATCGCCTGATACTCCTGCAAGATATGGGCGTAAATACTTGGCCTCGCGTTACCCTACACAGTTTATCGCAGATGCGCGATATCGCCCAAGAGATACGCAGGCCCGGCTGATTTTTGCGTCTCAGGTCAGGATATCGTCCGAAATCGCCGCCACAGTGGTGTTGTGGATGGTCAGACGATCACCATCGCCAAAATCAATCACCACATTGCCGCCGACATTGTCGGCCTTGGCCAGAATGTCCGATTTGCTGCCAAAGCCGGTGATCCTGATCTCATCCGTATTGTCCTGAAAATCAAAGATATTGTCCTTGTCACCTCCTTGGGCAAAGACAAACCGGTCGGCACCCTCGCCACCCCAAAGCTTGTCGTTGCCTTCCTGTCCGTTCAGCGTGTCATTGCCATCATCACCCGACAACCTGTCCGCCCCGCTACCGCCATTTAACCTGTCCGCGCCGGATCCGCCCCTTAGAATATCCCCGCCAGCGCCGCCTTCCAGCAGGTCATTGCCTGACTGACCTTCCAGAATGTCATTGGCGTGCCCGCCCCACAGAGTGTCCTGACCGCGCCCGCCCCTTAACGTGTCCTCACCAAACCCGCCTCTCAGAATGTCCCGGCCAGATCCGCCGCCGATAAGGTCATTACCCAACTGACCTTCGATAATGTCATTGCCGTGACCGCCCCACAGCTTGTCCCGGCCAGCACCGCCATTTAACCTGTCCGCGCCCAATTCACCCCTCAGAATATCCCCGCCCAATCCGCCATTCAGGGTATCATCGCCGTGACCGCCATGAATGACATCTCTGCCGGCCTGCCCAAGCAGAAGATTGGCCAGATCATTGCCGGTAATATCATCATCCCCGGCCCCTCCGGTTGCGTCTTCGATTGAAACCCCATTGGCGATGGTATACCCACCCTGGGTCCACAGATTGTGCGACGACCCATAAACAAACGATAAATACCCGCCGCCGCCGACCTCACTTTGAAGGGTCGCGGCCCGCAGGTCGATCACCGCATCCTGGGTGGCATCGCCAAAATCAATCGTATCTGTACCGCCAGTGTCCCAAATTGCCTGCAACATGGTTGTCTGGCCATAATTGTTGGTCCCCGTGGCATGGGCCGAGGTGCCATAGATCTGCTGCAAGGCGGCAATATCCAGGGCCATGAAATTGATCTGATCGGCATGGATTGCAAGGGTCGGATGCCTGGGGTCATGGGGTTGATTATACGACATGGCCGAAAACAGCTCATTATTCAGGCTATGGTCGCCCATGTCGTCAGACCCGGTCAGGTTGGGGAAGGCGTCGGTGCCTCCATGGGTATGTTCCAACCCCAGCGCATGGCCAATTTCATGCACCATGACATTGCCACGCCCGTTGGTTCCCGATTGCAGATACAAATCACCGATCACCACGCTGGACCCGAAATATTCGCTGGGATACCCGGCATACCCGGCCCAGCCGCCCGGCACCTCTTGGACAATCTGAAATTCGATGGCGGCGATGTCCGCATTACCGGTTTCGCTGAACGACAGGTCGGTGAAATCGCTGACATGATCGTAAATGCCGCGCACCACATCCTTTTGCGACTCGGTCCAGCCATTGGTCTGGTTCGACCCGCCCCTAAAGGTGCTTCTGTAGGTTTCATCGCCCGCATTGGCAAAGGTGTATGTCACCACTGTCGACGTCCAGCTATACTGGGAAACAAGGGCGTCAGTCAGAACGGAATACGGCATGTCTTGTCCTTTGAAACGGACGCTGCTGTGGACAGGCCAAAATGGCCGGGCGTGGCGTGCGTACCTTGGGTTTTCAACTCGGGGACAATTTCGGGCTGGATTGCGTTCGCAAAATGGCAAGTTATGGGTGCAGTCTTGCCAACTACCTCAAGGTTGAATAAATTAGCCGATTTGCAATTTGCAACAATCCTGCCATATGCAGTTTGCAAATATTCGACTTATTGCTTTGGCTCCGCCGCGGAATCCTCTATACCTAGTCCGGATCAAATTCGGAGATGGCACCATGAAAGATATCCTGACTGAGCTGGAAAGCCGCCGCCAAGACGCGCGCATGGGCGGCGGCCAACGCCGCATCGACGTGCAGCACGCCAAAGGCAAGCTGACGGCGCGCGAACGGGTCGAGCTGTTGCTGGACGAAGGCAGCTTTGAGGAATTCGACATGTTCGTGGCCCACCGCTGCACCGACTTTGGCATGGAAAACAACCGGCCCGCAGGCGACGGGGTGATCACCGGCTGGGGCACCATCAACGGCCGCATGGTCTATGTGTTCAGTCAGGATTTCACTGTATTTGGCGGCTCACTCTCGGAAACCCACGCGCAAAAGATCTGCAAGATCATGGATATGGCCATGCAAAACGGCGCCCCGGTGATTGGCATCAACGATTCGGGTGGCGCGCGCATTCAGGAAGGGGTGGCGTCGCTGGCGGGCTATGCCGAAGTGTTCCAGCGCAATATCATGGCCTCGGGCGTGGTGCCGCAGATCAGCCTGATAATGGGGCCTTGTGCGGGCGGGGCGGTCTATTCCCCGGCGATGACCGACTTTATCTTCATGGTCAAAGACACGTCTTACATGTTCGTCACCGGTCCCGACGTGGTCAAAACCGTCACCAACGAGGTGGTGACAGCCGAACAACTGGGCGGGGCGTCCACCCACACCAAAAAATCCTCCGTCGCCGACGGCGCGTTTGAGAACGATGTCGAGGCCCTGGCCGAAGTCCGGCGCCTGGTCGATTTCCTGCCGCTGAACAACCGCCAAAAACCCCCGGTCCGGCCGTTCTTTGACCAACCGGGCCGGGTCGAACCCAGCCTGGACACCTTGATCCCCGACAACCCCAACGCGCCGTACGACATGAAAGAACTGATCCACAAGGTGGCCGACGAAGGCGATTTCTTTGAAATACAGGCAGAATTCGCCAAAAACATCCTCACCGGGTTCATCCGCCTCGAAGGCCAGTCGGTCGGCGTTGTCGCCAACCAGCCCATGGTCCTTGCGGGTTGCCTCGACATCGACAGCTCGCGCAAGGCCGCCCGCTTCGTGCGCTTTTGCGATGCGTTCGAAATTCCGATCCTGACGCTGGTCGACGTGCCCGGCTTCCTGCCCGGCACCACCCAGGAATACGGCGGCGTCATCAAACACGGGGCCAAACTGCTGTTTGCCTACGGCGAAGCGACCGTGCCCAAGGTCACGGTGATCACCCGCAAGGCGTACGGCGGCGCTTACGATGTGATGGCCTCAAAGCACCTGCGCGGCGATTTCAACTATGCTTGGCCCACAGCGGAAATCGCCGTGATGGGGGCCAGGGGTGCGGTTGAAATCATCCACCGCGCCGACCTCGGCGACGCCGACAAAATCGCCGCCCACACAGCCGACTACGAAGCCCGCTTTGCCAATCCCTTTGTGGCCGCCGAACGCGGTTTCATAGACGAGGTGATATCGCCGCATTCCACCCGGATGCGGGTGTCACGGGCGTTTGCGTCGCTACGGGGCAAAACACTCAAGAATCCGTGGAAGAAACACGACAACATTCCCCTTTGACCTGCTTATCGCTGGTCGTCAAATATCCCTGCCGGAGGCTCCGGCATTGCCACGTGCGAGCGTATCGAAAACTGAGACGAAACCATGACAAAACTCACCAAAAACCTGTCCTTCGCCATCCCCCACGCCGACGATTCTCCCTTTGTTGGTGATGGCCTGCGTGCTGCAACCGCCCGGTATCAGACACCGCGAGGTCCGCCACTTGGATGATATGCAACTGATCGAGATCACCTCGCCCGCGGAATTCGCCACCAGGGATGCATCATGACCATAGGGCGGGGTTTCACCCCGCCGCGCCTGCCTGGCAATCCTTAAGAAACCCTGAAATGGGCTGTGTACAAAACAAACAGCCCCCCGGTGAAAGGTGGTACATAATCGACAATTTGCTGCCAACCGCCGTGATCGCCGCAGGTTTTGCGCTGATCGCCGGTCCGGGCCAATGCGAACAATTGATCCCCGTCCCCTCTGGCCAACCGCTAAGCTTGGGCGAAGTTCTGATTGATGACACCCAAGGCAAAGACTGGATCAGGTTCCGGTTTATCGCGCCCCGGATTGGTGAAGGTGGCGTTGACTATCAACTGGCGGCCCCGGATATGGATTATCTTTGCCAGCATCTGGCGATCCCGTATCTGGCCGAATATGCGCTGAAACCGGCCCGCGTGATCATCTCGCTTTCTGACCGAATGGTCGAATTCGGCAAGGCAAATTCAGAGGCGACGCAATATTTCGAGGCTTACCGCCCCGAAAACAACACCTGTATCTGGGAGGATTTTTGATGATACCACTATATATTGGGGCGTCGCATGGGCGCACCAAGAGGTTTGAGGCTTTGGAGTCACAGGCCCGCCTCTTGCATAAACTTACGTATTATTTCAGAGGGTTGCAGGCTATGCTTAATCCAGGCCGCACTAAGGCGGCTGTTACTTTGAGGCAAGGGCAAGCGGGGCATCAAGCCATCGCTGGCCTTGTTCATGCAAACAGGAGAATGAAATGGCAAAACGCATTCAATTCCTCGCATTGGTTGGCTTTGTCGCCACTGTTGCGGCGTGCGGCAATAGCCGCGAGGAAGAATTCGTCGTGGTCGAACCGATTTCGATCGAACCGGCCTATACCGGCAAATTCAAGTAACCTAAAAAGGAGGTCGGCCTTTTGGCCGACCTCCACCCTATGCGCCCATACCCTATGCGTCCATACCCTATGCGTCCATACCCTATGCGCCCATACCCTATGCGCCCCCGCCCAAGTCACCTGTGGCCGGAGTGCGCTAACATGCTGAAACATCGCGGTTTTCCCGGCCGCCTTCCCGGCACCGATTTCCAATTCACCATCCGTCGCGGCAATCCGCGCGGGGTCACGCCGATCATCCAGCGCGAACGCTATGCTGATCGCAGACCGGCCGACCGACGTGCGGATACGGGGTTTTTGGCCGCTTTGTGGACCCAGTTTGGCGACCAACCGTTTGAGCGGGGAAATCTGGATGCCGGGCGACTGGGCTGGTTGTTTGGCCGCGAAGTGGTGGCAGCAGAAGATCCCTTTGATCCAGCCAGTTACGAAGCACTTCTGATCATTGATAAATCCGCCGCAATTGCCGCTTTTCCGGATGTCTTCGAGGGGGAAAGCTAAGTGCGCCTGGCGTTTCACTGGCCTTACACTTCATTCAAGGCGGTTGCTGAAATTGATGGGCAATCGGGCCGCTTGATGCCGGCGGTTGTGGTGTCCTTTCGACATGTTTGCAGACAAATATGGGCTGAGGCAAGGGCCTGGATCAGCGTAATCTTGCGAAGGGCGGTCGAATTTCGGCGCAATGCTGCTCAATTTGATGGGTCTCAAACTGCGGACTTGGCCGGCGGGCAACAGTCGTGCAGCAAGGTACAGGCGAAAGGTGGATACGACCAAACAGTTTTCGCAAACCTACCAATCCCTACCCTACCCCTTGTCGGGCAGGCCTGTGCATCACGCTCAGGTCTGTCCGATTTTTTGTTTCCAAGCAATAAGTTGCCAGATCGGCAAGGTTTTGCGCAGCTTTCGTATTCTGAAAATTCCTGCTTGCGGCGGGGGGCTGTTACAGGCTTTGTGCCACCATCCCGGAGACGCAAAAACCAAGGATGGGCAGGATGCAGAAAATCAAAAAATTTACGGCCATCGCGCTTTGCGCGGGTCTTGTCGGTTGTGGCGACACCACCGGAGAACAGGCGCTTTACGGTGCCGGGGCGGGATACCTTGGGTCGTACCTTGTCAACGGCAGCCCGCTTCTTGGTGCCGCAGCCGGGGCCGCGGCCAATGTGCTTTATTGTCGGCAAGGCCCGGGCAACTGCGACTAACCCACAGGCGCGGCCACACATTGTAACAGCGCGGCCTTTTGCAAGGTCGAACAACCATCTGCAAAGAACCGTCCGGGCCGTTTGGCCTTGGGCGGTTTTTCGCGTTTTCCATCATCTCAATCCGAAGGACGCATTATGTTCACTAAAATCCTGATCGCCAACCGGGGCGAGATCGCCTGCCGGGTTATCAAGACTGCGCACAAGATGGGCATCAAAACCGTGGCGATCTATTCCGACGCGGACCGCGAGGCGCTGCATGTGAAAATGGCGGATGAGGCCATTCATATCGGCCCATCCCCGGCCAACCAATCATACATCGTTATCGAGCGTGTAATGGACGCAGTACGCCAGTCCGGCGCCCAGGCGGTGCATCCCGGCTATGGTTTCCTGTCCGAGAACGCCAGGTTTGCGCAGGCTTTGGCCACTGAGGGTGTGGCCTTTGTTGGCCCGCCGGTGGGGGCGATTGAAAAGATGGGCGACAAGATCACCAGCAAAAAGATCGCCCAGGACGCGGGGGTCAGTACGGTGCCGGGTTATCTGGGCGAGATTGGCGATGCTGACGAGGCGGTGAAGATTTCCAATCAGGTCGGCTATCCGGTGATGATCAAGGCCAGTGCCGGGGGCGGCGGCAAAGGCATGCGGGTGGCCTGGAATGATGCGCAAGCGCGCGAGGGGTTTCAAAGTTCAAAGAACGAAGCTGCCAGCAGTTTTGGCGATGACCGTTTATTCATCGAGAAATTCATCACTCGGCCCCGGCATATCGAAATTCAGGTGCTGTGCGACAGCCACGGCAACGGCATTTACCTGGGCGAACGGGAATGTTCCATCCAGCGGCGTAACCAAAAGGTGGTGGAAGAGGCGCCAAGCCCGTTCCTGGACGAGACCACCCGCCGCGCCATGGGCGAGCAGGCGGTGATGCTGGCCAAGGCGGTTGATTATGCCAGTGCGGGAACCGTCGAATTCATCGTAGATGGGGAACGCAATTTTTACTTTCTGGAAATGAATACCCGGTTACAGGTGGAACATCCGGTGACCGAACTGATCACCGGCGTAGATTTGGTAGAGCAGATGTTGCGAGTGGCCAATGGAGAAGAACTGAGTATCGCGCAGGATGATGTGAAGCTGAACGGCTGGGCGATCGAAAACCGGCTTTATGCCGAAGATCCGTATCGTGGGTTTTTGCCGTCGATTGGCCGATTGACCCGCTACCGCCCGCCAGTTGAGATTGCTGAAAAGAGCCATGTGGTGCGCAACGATACCGGGGTGTTCGAGGGCGGCGAGATTTCGATGTATTACGATCCGATGATTGCCAAGCTGTGTACCTGGGCACCGACAAGGGCGCAGGCGATTGAACATATGCGCCACGCTCTGGACGGATTCGAGATGGAAGGGATTGGCCATAACCTGCCGTTCCTGTCGGCGGTGATGGATCATCCGGTGTTCATATCAGGCGACATGACAACCGCCTTTATCGAAGAACAATATCCTGATGGCTTTCAAGGGGTTGAACTGCCTGATGCCGCTTTGCGCCGAATCGCGGCCAGTGCGGCGGCAATGCACCGGGTGGCGGAAATCCGGCGCACACGGGTGTCTGGCCGGATGGACAATCATGAACGTCGGGTGGGCACCAAATGGGTGGTTACAATTCACGGTCTTGGGCAAGGGCAGGGGATGGCGGTGACCATTGACGCCGACCGGGGTGGCTCGAATGTATCGTTCGAAGATGGCACGGTGATACGCGTCACCAGTGATTGGACGCCGGGCGATCAACTGGCGGTGCTGACGGTCGACGACGAGATGCTGATGCTGAAGGTCGGCAAGATCAGCGGTGGCTTTCGCATCCGCAGCCGGGGCGCGGATATGAAAGTGCATGTGCGCACGCCGCGCCAGGCGGAACTGGCGGCTTTGATGCCGGAAAAACTGCCGCCTGATACGTCGAAATTCCTGCTGTGCCCGATGCCTGGATTGATCGTCAAGGTGGACGTCGAGGCGGGGGATGAGGTGCAGGAAGGTCAGGCATTGTGCACCGTTGAGGCGATGAAGATGGAAAACATCCTGCGGGCCGAGAAAAAGGGCGTGGTGGCAAAGATCAACGCAATTGCCGGGGATTCTCTGGCGGTGGATGATGTAATATTGGAGTTTGAATAGGGCGATGGTCCAATGGTGCCTGCCTTTCTTCCAGCGACTGATGGCGACCCTGCCATCCAGGGGCATCGGGTTGGCGGCGCGTGCTGTTGTGGTATCCAGCCTTTTGTCACTGGTCCTTTCGGGGTGCGTTCTTGATGACGAAGCGGCTGTGCGTCGCCAATTGGCGGGTTGGGTGGTGCTGGGCGACACGACGTATTTCAAGTCGCAAAGGCAATGCACGGCAGGGCTGTTTCACACCAAGGGGCGGAATATCAAATCGGAGATCAGCAAGGTGCGCAGCATCGGACAGGCGCTGCGTCTCATCGGCAAAGGCCGGGCGGTGGCGTTCCGGCTCGAAGGGATGACACCGGGCGAGGTGCATAAACAGCTGGATCTGGCCAATCGTACCATCGGCCTTGGTATGCTGACATCGGGGCTGGGCGGACGCAATTGTTTGACGCCCGCGTTGCAGGATGAATTTGCCCTGGCTCTTCAGGGCCAAGATGTGATTGTGCTGTATGACCCGAAAAACCACGCCCTGGCCTTGTTTGAACGGGCGTCAAAGCGGGTGTTCTATGCCCGGGGGGATGTGGGATGAGTCAGGGGTTTGCGGGTTGCGCATTACGTTTTTCGCGACGCTCTTCAACTTCGCGCAGGCGCAGGGGCGTCTGGTCGATGATGCGGGTAATCTCGCGTACTGTCCAGGGCGAGGGTTTGCGCAGTTTCACACCGCCGTCTTTGTCGATCAGCACCATCTGGAAGCCACGCGGGCGCAGTTTGATGCGTAACGGCGATTTGGCGGCGGGGTCAGTATCGGTCAGCACCACCACATCGCGATCCGCCAACATTGCTTCGCCATCTTTCAACAGGTCGATCTGCTGCTGGAGCCTTGGATCATCGGGCGAATCGGCAAAGACGATTATTGGCCGTGCAACCCATCTGAAACTGTCGAGGGTGGCGTCGTTTGCGGTGGAAAACACGCTGCTTTCCGCCGGCTGTGCCGGATCGGCCGCCAAAACAGTAAATGGAAAAAGCGATGTCAGAACAATTGCGAAGGTACGGATGGTGCGGGTCATGGGGTCTCCTGTTGGATCGAATATAGGGACGCGCGCGGCAATTGCACCCGCTGAATGGCATGGTGCGAAAAATTTTAGCGTTAACCGCATTGTCAGGGCTTGGGAACCAAGATGCGCATGATCCCCGTGACAAGGCCGGACCGGGCGGCCCCCTGTCAAAAGATTGGCTCCATTATGGACGTGATCCTGCATATCGGCGCGCATCGCTGCGCGACGACCAGCTTTCAGAATTATCTGCGCCAGAACGTGAATGCGCTTGACCAGCAGGGGATTGGTTTTTGGGGGCCTCGGCGTACCCGCAACGGGTTGTTTCGTGGCATTGTCCCCAAGGTTGGCGGCGGTGCATGGCGCGATCAGCAACGGCGCGGGATGGGCCGGGTGCGGATGCATCTGGCGCGCAGTTCCGGGCTTGGGGTCAACTCGCTTTTGGTCACGGACGAAAACCTGTTGGGATCAGTGCGCGAAAACCTTAGGTTTTGCGAGCTTTACAGTGGTGCCGGCGAGCGAATGGCGCGCTATGGCGAGGCTTTTGACGGGCGTATCCGCCATATTCTGCTGAATGTCCGTTCGCTGGACACCTATTGGGCATCCGCACTGGGATTTAGTCTGACGCGCGGGCGCAATATGCCGGGGCAGGCGGCGCTGGTCCGGCTGGCGACCGCCCAGCGCAGTTGGCGTGATGTGATCACGGATGTGGCCTGTGCGATACCCGGCGCGACGATCTGGATTGCCCCGTTTGAGGTTTTTGCCGGCCGCCCCGAGGCGCAATTGTCAGGCGTTACCGGGATAAATGCGCCCAAAACCCATGCCCGCGAACGGCTGAACACCACGTTGCACCTGCCTGCGTTGCGCGCCTTGGCGATCGAGTTGAACGAAGATTGGGACCTGCCCGAAGGCGATGGGCGCTGGATGCCGTTTGCTGCGGAACAGGTCGCCGCCCTGCGCGAGAATTACGCCGATGATCTGATGTGGTTGACCAGCGGCGCCGAGGGGCTTGCCCGGTTGTTGCCCGATCCTGACAAGATACCAAAACCCAAGACGACAAGAGCGGGCACAAGCCTGCCGCCGAATGAACCGTCTGACATGACAAGAGGAAGAACACATGACCGACAAGAAAGGTACGTGGCGCGCGCTCGCTGAGAAAGAGCTGCGCGGGCGGCCATTGGACGATCTGACCTGGAACACGCTTGAAGGTATCCCGGTCAAGCCACTGTATACGCAGGATGATCTGGATGGGGTGGAACATCTGGGGTCGATTCCCGGTGCCGCACCTTATACCCGCGGTGTCAAGGCAACGATGTATCCGGGGCGTCCCTGGACGATCCGTCAATATGCCGGATTTTCCACGGCTGAGGAAAGCAATGCGTTTTACCGGCGCGGGTTGGCGGCGGGTCAGCAGGGCGTTTCCGTGGCGTTTGATCTGGCCACGCACCGCGGCTATGACAGTGATCATCCGCGTGTGGTTGGCGATGTGGGCAAGGCCGGGGTGGCGATTGATTCGGTTGAGGACATGAAAATCCTGTTTGACCAGATCCCGCTGGACAAGATTTCGGTGTCGATGACGATGAACGGCGCGGTCATTCCGGTTCTGGCCGCCTTTATCGTGGCCGGGCAGGAACAGGGTCATGACATGGCGCAGTTGTCCGGCACCATTCAGAACGACGTTCTGAAGGAATTCATGGTGCGTAACACCTATATTTACCCGCCTGAACCGTCGATGCGGATTGTTGCTGACATCATCGAGTTCACCTCGGCCAAGATGCCAAAATTCAATTCCATCTCGATCTCGGGCTATCATATGCAAGAGGCCGGGGCCAATTTGGTTCAGGAACTGGCCTATACCCTGGCCGATGGGCGCGAATATGTCCGTGCGGCTTTGGCGCGGGGCATGGATGTGGACGCGTTTGCCGGGCGGTTGTCGTTTTTCTTTGGCATCGGCATGAATTTCTTCATGGAAGTGGCAAAATTGCGCGCTGCGCGGTTGTTGTGGCATCGGATCATGGCCGAGTTTGAACCGAAGAACCCCAAGTCTTCGATGTTGCGCACCCATTGCCAGACGTCTGGCGTGAGTTTGCAGGAACAGGACCCGTATAACAACGTGGTGCGCACCGCCTACGAGGCGATGGCGGCGGCCCTTGGGGGCACGCAATCCTTGCACACAAATGCACTGGACGAAGCGATTGCCTTGCCCACGGATTTTAGTGCGCGGATTGCCCGCAATACCCAGTTGATCTTGCAGGAAGAGACGGGGGTGACCAATGTGGTCGATCCGTTGGCGGGGTCGTATTACGTGGAAAAGCTCACCCATGATCTGGCCGAAGCAGCCTGGAAACTGATCGAAGAAGTCGAAGAAATCGGCGGCATGACCAAGGCGGTGGCCTCAGGTATGCCCAAGCTGCGGATCGAAGAAACCGCGGCCACACGGCAGGCACAGATTGACCGGGGCGATGAGGTGATTGTCGGGGTCAACAAATACCGGCTTGAGAGTGAGGATGCGATCGACATTCTGGACATTGACAATGATGCGGTGCGCGCAGCCCAGGTGGCCCGGCTGGCTAACATTCGTGCGACCCGCGATGAAAGCGCCTGTCTTCAGGCGCTTGAAGAGCTGACGCGCTTGGCGGGATCGGACGGCAACCTGTTAGAGGGTGCAATTGAGGCCGCAAGGGCGCGGGCCACAGTGGGAGAGATCAGCATGGCGTTAGAGAAAGAATTCGGGCGGCACCGGGCCGAGGTCAAAACCCTGGCCGGGGTATATGGCGCGGCCTATGCGGGTGACGAAGGGTTTGCGGCCATTCAGAAATCGGTCGAGGATTTTGCCAGGGATGAAGGGCGCAGGCCGCGCATGCTGGTGGTCAAGATGGGGCAGGACGGGCATGATCGCGGCGCCAAGGTGATTGCCACGGCATTTGCCGATATCGGCTTTGACGTCGACGTTGGCCCGTTGTTTCAGACCCCTGCCGAGGCCGCACAGGACGCGATTGACAATGACGTGCATGTGATCGGCATTTCGTCGCAGGCGGCAGGGCACAAGACCCTTGCGCCGCAATTGGTGCAAGCGCTGAAACAGGCCGAGGCCGACGATATCATCGTTATCTGCGGCGGGGTGATTCCACAGCAGGATTACCAGTTCCTGTATGACAACGGCGTCAAGGCGATCTTTGGTCCGGGCACGAATATTCCGCAGGCAGCCGAGGATATCCTGGGACTGATCCGGGCCGCACAGGGGGATGCCACCGGGACGTAGGGTGGGCAATTTGCGCACCGTTGTACGGTGTGACCACCGCGTCACAAATGCGCGCATTCCGGCACCGGTGTCAGGGCTTTGCCGTCTTTGAAATAGCGGATCAGGTTGTCGCAGGTCAGGTCACCCATGGCCTGCCTTGTCTCGACCGTGCCGCTGCCCACATGCGGTTGAAGCACCACGTTGTCCATGCCAATCAGCGCTTCAGGCACGTTTGGTTCATCCTCGAACACATCCAGGCCAGCGCCGCCAAGGCGGCCAGCCTGAAGCGCCGCGATCATTGCTGGTTCGTCCACCACGGACCCGCGCGATACATTGATCAGAATGCCCTCTGATCCCAACGCGTCGATTACCCGGGCGCTGACGATATGGTGGGTGCCCGCCCCGCCCGGGGTGATGCAAATCAGCACGTCGCAGTTCCGGGCCATCTCGGTCAAGTCGCCATAATAACGATATTCCACGTCTTTTTCCGAGCGCGCATGATACAGGATTTCTGCGTCAAACACCGCCAGCCGATCCGCAATGGCCTGGCCGATCCGGCCCAGCCCAAGGATACCCACCCGTTTCCCCTGAACCGAACGGGTCAGCGGATAAAACCCCTCACGCGGCCATCGCCCGGCCCGGATGTACGCATCAGCGCCGATCACCCGGCGCGACACAGCCAGCCATAACATGATCGCGGTATTGGCGACTTCGTCGTTCAGAACGCCGGGCGTATGGGTGACTGTGATGCTGCGCTGCAAGGCCGCGTTCACGTCGATGGTGTCATACCCGACGCCGTAGCCCGAGATGATTTTGAGGGTGGGCATGGCATCCATCACCCCGGCCGCAACGCCGCCGTGACCGTTGGACATCACACCTTGAAGGATCGGGCCGATCCGTTGCAACAATTCCGCCAGATCGTCCGGCCCGGACGAGGTATGCAGGGTGAATTCACCGCTCAGACGGTCAATCATCCGCGGGGTTGCATCGCCAATCAGCAGGATGTCAGGTTTCATACGCGCACCTCATGGTTGTCACAGGTTAGTGGTTGTCACGGGGGAACGATTTATGCGCGATGTCCTGAAATTCATCTGCACCTTCCAGTACCATGCCTTCGGAAAACGGCCTGACTTTTTCGCGAAAGATCGCCTGCCAGGGCGACTGGCTTGGTGGGGTAAAGGCATCCGCAGGCAGGGCGGCGCGGCGTTTGGCCAGTTCTGCGTCGTCAACCTGCATATTGGCGGTGCATGTGTTCAGGTCAATGCGGATAAGGTCGCCGGTTTTGACCAGTCCCAGTCCGCCACCATCCGCCGCCTCGGGCGAGGCATTCAGGATCGAGGGCGACCCCGAGGTGCCCGATTGCCGTCCGTCACCGACACAAGGCATGGCGTGGATGCCCTTTTTCAACAGGTACGCAGGCGGGCGCATATTGACCACTTCGGCCCCGCCCGGATAGCCGATAGGCCCGACACCGCGCATGATCAGAATGCAATATTCGTCGATGCCAAGGGCGGGGTCATCAATGCGTTTGTGGAAATCTTCCGGCCCCTCGAACACCATGGCGCGCCCTTCAAAGGCGTTGGGGTCGTCGGGGTTTGACAGATAGCGGTCGCGAAATTCATCCGTGATGCCACTGGTTTTCAGAATGGCTGAATCGAACAGGTTGCCGCTAAGGTTCATGAACCCGGCTTCTTGCGTCAATGCAGTCCGGGTGGTGCGGATCACATCATCGAATTCAGAGTGTTTGTCGCTGCAATTCTCGCTCAGGGTGCGACCATTGACGGTCATCGTATCGGGGTTGGGCAGCAACCCGGCCCGCATCAATTCACCCACCACCGCAGGCACACCGCCTGCGTGAAAATAATCCTCGCCCAGATATTCGCCCGCTGGCTGAAGGTTGACCAGCAATGGCACCTTATGGCCCAGTTGCTGCCAGTCGTCATTGTCCAGAGGCACATTCAGGTGCCGGGCAATGGCGTTCATATGGATCGGCGCGTTGGTCGACCCGCCGATGGCAGAATTGACCACAATGGCGTTTTCAAACGCCGCACGGGTCATGATGTCGGATGGTTTCAGGTCTTCGTGCACCATGTCGACAATCCGCTTGCCGGTTTCATAGCTGATCTGGCCGCGCTGGCGGTAAGCGGCCGGAATTGCCGCGGAACCCGGCAGTTGCATGCCCAATGCTTCGGCCAGTGAATTCATGGTCGTGGCCGTGCCCATGGTGTTGCAATACCCCACAGATGTGGCCGACGAGGTGACCAGTTCCATGAACCCCTCATCGTCGATATCGCCGGCCGCGCGCATTTCGCGCGCCTTCCAGACGATTGTGCCCGAACCCGTGCGTTCGCCCTTGAACCAGCCGTTCAGCATCGGCCCGACCGAAAGGGCGATGGCCGGAATGTTCACCGTGGCCGCCGCCATCAACAGCGCCGGCGTGGTCTTGTCACAGCCGATATTCAGCACAACCCCGTCGATCGGGTAGCCAAACAGCGTTTCCACCAAAGAAAGATAGGCCAGATTACGGTCCAGCATCGCCGTCGGCCGCTTGCCTGTTTCTTGTATCGGATGCACCGGGATTTCGATCACCGTGCCGCCGTTCGAAATGATGCCGTCGCGCACCCGCTTGGTCAGTTCGACATGGTGACGGTTACAGGGGCTAAGATCCGAACCGGTCTGGGCAATGCCGATGATCGGCTTGCCCGATTGCAGTTCTTCCCGGGTCAGGCCGTAATTCAGGTATCGCTCAAGATAAAGCGCGGTCATTTCCTGGTCGTCAGGGTTCGAGAACCATCTTTGTGACCTCAGAATTGGTTTATTATCCGTCATCGTCATTCTCCCTTATCCCGACCATCCGCCGTCAATGATTTCCGTCTGCCCGGTCAGAAACGCGCTTTCGGATGATCCAAGATAGACCACCAAAGCGGCAATCTCTTCCGGCTGCGCAATCCGGCCCATCGGCTGGCGGGCAACAAAGGCTTTCATCGCGGTGTCATAGTCGCCGGTGGCGCGCAAACGATCGTGCAACGACGGGCTGTCGACCACACCGGGGCAGATGGCGTTACAGCGGATGCCCATGGTGATGTATTCCACGGCGATGGATTTGGTCAGGCCGATGACGGCCGCCTTTGAGGTGCCATAGACGAACCGGTTTGGCGCACCGATGATCGACGAACAGGCCGACGCCATATTGATGATCGACCCGTACTGACGTTCCAACATGCCCGGAATGGCGGCGCGACAGGTGCGGAACATGGACTTGACGTTCAGGTCCATGGCAAAGTCGAAATCTTCGTCCGTCGCATCCATGACCGTGCCGTTGTGGACATAACCGGCACAGTTGAACAGGATGTCGGGGCGGGCACGGGCGACGCCTTTGGTCACCGACGCGTCGTCCAGAACATCCATGACAAAGGTTTCAAGCTGGCCCTCGGCTTCGTCCTGAAGCGTGGCCAGCGCGTCGGCGTTTACATCAGTGGCAAAGACCGCAGCACCTTCGCGCGCCATGGCCAGGGCCGAGGCCCGGCCGATGCCCTGACCTGCGGCTGTTACAAGGGCGCGTTTTCCGGATAGTCGTGCAGATGTCATGATAAGGGCCTTTGTGGTTTTCGGAAAAATTTCGGGGTATCGTCGGGATTCGGGATACTCTGACCCAAAGTTAACAGAAATACTAGTTTCCCTTGGTCGGGCGTGCCATCGTAGATGAAACGCATGAAAGGAAAGACCCCATGACCAAAATACTGATTGTTGGCGGCGGAGGTATGATTGGCCAGAAACTGGCCGGGCGTCTGGCCCGCGATGGCTGGCAGGGCGGTCCTGCGGTGGTGACACTTTATGATGTGGGGTTTGGCGATGGTGGCGCGGCGGCGCATCGCCGTATCACCGGCAATCTGACCGATCCGGGTGCGGCGGCGATGCTGGTCGATGATCGCCCTGATATTGTCTTTCAACTTGCCGCGATTGTTTCGGGCGAGGCGGAACAAGACTTTGATAAAGGCTGGCAGGTCAATATGTTCGCAGGCTGGTCGTTGTTAGAGGCGCTGCGGGCGGAACATATCGCCAGTGGCGCCAGCTATTGCCCCCGGGTGGTGTTTTCTTCGTCCATCGCGGTATTTGGCGCGCCGTTCCCCGAAGCGATTGGCGATGAATTCCTGACCGCCCCGCTGACGTCATATGGCGCGCAAAAGGCGGTCTGCGAATTGATGCTAAGCGATTTCAGCCGCAAAGGGTTTGTCGACGGGGTGTCGATTAGGTTGCCGACCATATCGGTGCGCCCGGGCAAGGCGAACAAAGCGGCGTCGTCGTTCTTTTCCAGCATTATCCGCGAGCCGCTGAACGGCAGGCGCGCAATTTTGCCGGTGGTTGACACGGTGCGCCACGCCCATGCGTCGCCCAAATCGGCCACCGGGTTCATGATGCACGCCGCGGCACTTGATACCGGGTTGCTGAAAGGGCGGATCAGCCTGAACATGCCCGGTGTGTCCTGTACCGTGGCCGAACAGATCGAGGCATTGCGCGAAATTGCCGGGGCGGATGTGGTGGCGTTGATCCGGTCACAGGAAGACCCGGATGTGGCAAAGATTGTCAGTGGATGGCCGCGCAAGTTTGACCCCGTTCGCGCGCAAGCACTTGGATTCACATCAGAAACTGAATTCAGCCAAATCATCCAAAGCTATATAGACGAAGATTTGGGACGCAGTTGATCCGCCTCTGACAGTCGCATTTGATTATCGTGGGGAAAACCGTTGCTTTTGGTCGGTGCCCGATGGACCATGCGATCATACGTCACCCGCAGGGTTCGGCGGGCAGGTTTACATCACCTGCTCTGCGTCATGACCCAAGTGGTCTGCTTGCGAACCCATTTCAACGGATTGGTCACACTGGGTGGCACGAAACCGTGACAGGTCCATGACAGGTCCATGACAGGTCCATTTGGCGGCGGGTTCTCGCGCGACAACTCTCGCACATAGATACCAAGCATCTGAAATACCTGCGGCGAAATGTTCAGAACGGTTTGGGTCAGAGGTTCTTCCATGCCTGCGTCATGACGCCCCTTCGCATCACTGCCAAGCCCCTGTCACCTGCTTCATTTAAGCCACAGAAGTTTTGTACAAAACGGTCAAACCCACCCTGAAGACAAGTACAAAACAAACCATTGCGCTCTGGCTTGCAAACATGCGGTTCAGAGCTTAGGTAATCCCAAATTCACGCAAGGCCAAACCTTGCGTATGTCTGACACAAAAGGAACATTACCATGGACGTTGGCGCTCTCGGCCAGTTTCTGCCGCTTATTCTGATCTTTGCGATCATGTACTTCCTGCTGATCCGCCCGCAGCAAAAGAAGGTCAAGCAACATGCCGCAATGGTCTCGGCCGTGCGGCGTGGCGATCAGGTGATTACCCAGGGCGGGTTGATCGGCAAGGTCACCAAGGTCAAGGACGACAATGAGGTCGAGGTCGAGATCGCCAAAGATGTCAAGGTCCGGGTGGTCAAATCGACCCTGACCAACGTGGTATCCAAGACCGAGCCTGCGACGTAAGTTTCCTGTTGTAACACTTTGATAAGGCAGGGTAATGCTGCAAATTAGTCTTTGGAAAAAGGTGTTGATCTGGCTGGTCTGCGCCATTGGTCTCATATTGGCCCTGCCGAACGGGTTTTATACCCGGGTCGAGCAATCGAACGATGCCTGGGCCGAGATCGAGCTGAAAGGCGAAACCCCTGAGCGGTTGGAGCAGGCCGGGCAATGGCCGGCCTGGATGCCGTCGTCATTGGTCAATCTGGGGTTGGATTTGCGCGGTGGTGCGCATTTGCTGGCCGAGGTTCAGGTGGCGGATGTTTACGAGTCGCGGATGCAGTCGATGTGGCCAGAGATCCGCGATGCCATGCGCCTTGAGCGCGCAACCATTGGCACGATCCGTTTGCAGCCGTCAAAACCGGACGAGATTCGCATCAAGATCAGTCAGCCCGAGGGCATGCCAAGGGCACTGGAATTGGTGCGTGGTCTGTCGCGGCCGATTCAGACGTTGGCTGGTATAGGCGCGACCGATATTGAGGTGGTGGGCGACGGCGACCTGGTGATTGTCACCCTCTCTGATGAGGAAAAGACTGCGTCGGATGACCGAACCGTAAGACAAGCCCTTGAAATCATTCGAAGACGTATTGATGCGGTGGGCACGCGAGAGCCGACCATTCAACGGCAGGGCAAAGACCGTGTTCTTATTCAGGTGCCCGGTATTGGTTCTGCGACCGAGTTGAAAAGGATCATCGGCACCACTG
The DNA here is from genome assembly GCA_021648025.1 of Paracoccaceae bacterium. Classification (GTDB taxonomy): domain Bacteria; phylum Pseudomonadota; class Alphaproteobacteria; order Rhodobacterales; family Rhodobacteraceae; genus NVQY01. The sequence continues at coordinate 117,829 of JAKITO010000004.1, read as the reverse complement.
CCAAGCTGACATTCAACCCGGTGGTGGGCCGGGGCAGTGACAAGGATGCCTTTGCCGGTGCTGGCAACCAATTGGTGCCGTCGCTGGACGAAGAAGGTGTATATTATACCATCGAGTCGGCCCCGGTTGTGACCGGCGAAGAACTGACCGACGCCCAGCCGTCGTTTGATCAGAACGGCCGACCAGCGGTAAGTTTCCGCTTTAACACCTCAGGCGCGCGCAAATTCGGTGAATACACCCTGAACAACATCGGCAGCCCGTTTGCCATCGTGCTGGACGACGAGGTGATCAGCGCGCCGGTTATTCAAAGCCATATTCCCGGAGGTTCCGGCATCATCACAGGGCGGTTCAATGTCGAGGAGACCACCAATCTGGCGGTGCTTTTACGGGCGGGTGCCTTGCCTGCGGAACTTTTGTTCGTTGAGGAACGAACCATTGGGCCAGAGTTGGGCCAGGACAGCATTGACGCAGGCAAGATCGCGACGATCATTGCCTTTGGCGGGGTGCTGGTGTTCATGGCGCTGTCGTACGGGTTGTTTGGTATCTTCGCCAATATTGCCCTGATCCTGAACATTGCCCTGATATTTGGATTGCTAAGCATGGTGGGGGCGACACTGACCTTGCCGGGCATTGCCGGGATCGTTTTGACCGTCGGCATGGCGGTGGACGCCAACGTGTTGGTATTCGAACGTATCCGCGAGGAATTGAAAACTGCGCGCGGGCCTTCCCGAGCGATTGAACTGGGGTATGAAAAGGCGCTGAGCGCCATCATGGACGCCAATATCACCACTTTTATCACCGCCGTAATCCTGTTTGCCATGGGCTCGGGGCCGGTAAGAGGTTTCGCGATTACACTGGGTCTGGGTATTCTTACCTCGGTGTTCACGGCGATTTTTGTCACCCGCGTGATGATTGTCATGTGGTTTGAATACCGCCGCCCCAAACAGATCGAGGTTTGACATGCGACTGAAACTTGTCCCCCAGGAAACCAAGTTCGACTTCTTTAATCATTGGAAAAGGTGGCTGGGCTTGTCGGCACTGCTGATGGTTTTGTCGTTTGGTTCGTTTTTGATTTTTGGCCTTAACTTTGGCATTGATTTTCGCGGCGGTACGACCATTCGCACAGTCAGCGCCGAGGCGCTGGATGTGGCCGCCTATCGCAATGCGCTGGAGCCGTTGGGGTTGGGCGATATGACCATCACCGAGGTTTTTGATCCGACCTTCGCGGCGGATCATAACGTCGCCATGATCCGCATTCAGGCACAAGAGGGCGAAGAAGCGGCTACCTCCGGTATGATCACGTCCGTCCAGGGCGCGCTGATGGCCGTGGTGCCGGATATTACCTTTGATGCGGTCGAATCGGTTGGGCCAAAAGTTTCAGGTGAATTGATTACCTCAGCCGTCCTGTCGGTGGCTTTGGCGATGGCTGCGGTGCTGATCTATATCTGGCTGCGCTTTGAATGGCAGTTTGCCCTGGGCGCGGTGGCGGCTTTGGTGCATGACGTGATCCTGACGATTGGCGTCTTTTCGTTGGTGCAGATCAAGTTTGATCTGGCGATCATTGCCGCCTTGCTGACTATCGTCGGCTATTCCCTGAACGACACGGTGGTGGTGTTTGACCGGGTGCGGGAAAACCTGCGAAAATTCAAGAAACTTTCTCTGTCAGAGATTCTGAACCTGTCGATCAACAGCACGCTAAGCCGGACGGTGATGACCTCGGTAACCACCCTTTTGGCACTGATTTCCTTGTTTGTGCTGGGTGGGGACGTGATCCGGGGGTTTGTTTTCGCAATGATTTGGGGCGTGGTTGTGGGCACGTATTCTTCGGTGTTTGTCGCGTCTTCAATCCTGTTGTATCTGGGCGTGAAACGCGACTGGTCCAAGCCGGACAATACCGCGGGCAATCAATTCGCCAACGTTGATGCCTGAAGCAAGCCCCGCCCGCCGGGATTGTCTGGACCCAATCAGTGGCCCCCGCCCGTTATCGTCGGCCTGCCGAACGTGATCGGCCTGGTATCTGAAACGCTGGCAATGCCCGGCCTTGTTCAGGTGCTTGCCATCACCGTGGCGGCTGGCGTGGTCTATGGTTTTGCCGGCTTTGGCGCGGCTTTGGTGTTCATGCCGGTGGCCATCGTCTTTGTCCCGATCGAGATGGCGGTGGCGGCGTTTGCGATAAGTGCGCTTGCCTCGCTGGTGACGGTGGTGCCACGGGCCTGGAAACAGGCGGACCGGCGGGCGACCGGGTTGATGGTGCTGTGTGCCGGTCTTACCCTGCCGGTGGGCATTTATATTCTGCGCACCAATGACGTGGTGACAATGCGTTGGGTCGTGCTGGCGGTCACGGCGATAACTTTGGTGGTATTGGTGTCGGGATGGCGGTATTCCGCAGCCCCCACCAAAACTACGCGGGCAGGGGTGGCGTTGGCCACCGGGCTGGTTGGCGGGGCGACCGGGTTGGTCGGGCCGATCATGGTATTGTTCCAGCTTGGCGGGCAGGACACAATCGCCCGCAGCCGCGCCAATACAATGGTGTTTCTGACCATCACCAGCCTGCTGACCGCGCCGATGATGGTGCTGCAAGGCATGCTGACAAAAGAGGCGGTGGCGCTGGGGCTGATCCTGATTGTGCCTTACGGCCTGGCGGCACGGCTGGGGCAGGCTCTGTTTGACCCGGCCCGACAAAGGCTTTATCGCGGTGTGGCATATTTCATTATCGGCGCGGCCATCATCATGGGGCTGCCGGTTTGGACCTGAAAGGCGCGCCATGCAGATGAACGAAATGGACTTTCCCGGGGCCAGACCGGTCGACGGCTATGGGCCGGGATTTTTCCGCATTGGCGGCGAGGTTTTTCAGGGCGCCGTGCTTAGCGGCGAGGCGGGGACGTGCGGTTGGGGCGGCTACGACGACGCGGCACCTTTGCTGGCGCTAGCGGGTCGTGTCGACGTGCTGGTGGTTGGAACCGGGGTCGAGATTGCCCATATTCCGCCCGTTCTGCGGCGTGATCTTGAGGCCGCAGGCATTGGCGTTGAGGTGATGAATTCTCCGGCTGCGTGCCGCACCTATAATGTGCTGGTGGCCGAAGGGCGGCGCGTGGCTTTGGCTGCATTGGTGGTCTGACAGGCCGAGAAGCACTAATCTAGGTCGGCTTTTTGCATCAGCCCATCGAGAGAGCTTGCCGCAAAAAATCACGGCAGCCCTTGGTTTTTATATCTTCCAAATCCCGTAGTTTGACATGCCGCCTAAGTTTTCCTGATCCTTCAAGAACGCCATTTGGGTCATCAAACGACACTCCATTGGAAAGCTCCAGGGATACGTAACCCGTGTAGGTGTAGATGCCCGCGACACGGCTTTTCGGATCATCTTTGGTCAATTCAACAACCATACCGCCGTACATTGATCGCAAGGTCGCATCAGGCGCCAGATCAATGATCATCCCGGTCAGAATCTCGACGATTTGGGTCTTGGTTGCGTCGTCCATTTCAGGAACTCTGAACGATGGGCGATGCAATCTCGACGATGCAACCGTTCATATCCCGTACATAAGACACTGTTTGGCCCCAGGGCTTTTCACTTGGATTGCTGACCGGGCTGCATCCTTTGGAAACGGCGCGTTCAAAGGCCCCTTGGACGTCGTCCGTGACGAAACAAATTTCCCAGCCAGCAGCCGGGCTTGCCGGATCATTGGGCAGGATCGCCAGACCGTTCATCTCGGCGGCTTCATTTCCGGCAAAGGCCAGCGCTGTGCCGCCAGTTTCCATCTCGGCGTAAAGATCGCTTTCGTGGATGAAGCGCCGTTTCAGCCCAAAGGCTGTTTCATAGAATGCGACCGTGTTGGGCACATCCGCTACATAAATAATTGTATATCCGAATTTCATAATGTGATGGTAAAGCCTGGCCAACACCCTGTCTTGAATAATTCGGACATACTCAGGAAAACAACACAGGCAGCGACAGCTCATTCGGGGGGTCGGATGGGGTAAACCCACCAAACCGCCGGAATGCGCGTGTCAGGTGGGCATGGTCTGCGTACCCGCCTTCGAACGCTGCTCCTGTGATTGGCAGATGCTCTTGTTGTATCAGCCTCAGGGTTCGATTGAACTGAACAAGCTGTGCGTAGGTTTTCGCGGTAAGACCGATGTTGGATCGAAACACCCGGTTAAGGTGCCTTGACGTGCAACCGGCAAACCGGGCCAGTTTTTCGATCCGCATACGGCCCCCGGATGCGTGCAAAACATCCAAAGCGCGAATAAGCCGATGGTCAAGGTTGAGCGTCATCGTGATTTCGACGGCATTGGCAAGATTGGCCGCAGTCATTTGGCCACCCTTCAGTGCGGCCAGCCCCGGCATCAGTGAAAGAGCATCCTGGCCACGAAGGACGGTGTCGGCAGCCTGGGCAATCCGGCTTTGCCACAGGGCGCGGCCATTGTCGGGGCGCAAACGTATTCCCAACCAGCTGTCTCCGACGTCGTATTCAACGGTGTAGGCCTGCGTCGCAGGTCCGGTTATAACCGGAATGGGCGCATCAGACCCGTGGATATTATAGCGCAAAATGATATCGCAACGTCCATCCGGCAAGATCAGGCTCTGGCCGGTTTTATCCGCCGTGAACGACCAACAGGCCTCGACACTGCGAGACGCCTTTGGCGTGACGATGGTTTCTTGATATCCGATCGGTATTGCGATGGCGGCCCGCTATGTATTGGTCAGGTTTTCCTCAGCATAGGTCGAACCGAGATCCACACCAACCCCAAAGCTGTCATCGGTGTAGTTGCAGCCAATGCTGACTAAGTCCGCGTGGCAGTTAACCAACCTTAAGGGCGCGCGCGCCCGCCTGCGCATGATTGTCTCTTTTGCAAAGCGTCGCAATCGGTTACCCCGGTCTTATGGATTTGAAGGCCAGCGATCTATCAGTTGCCCGGGGTGGTGTGCCGGTGCTGCAAGGCGTGAATTTCACGCTTGCCCCGGGCAGTGCGCTGGTGCTGCGCGGCCCCAATGGTATTGGCAAAACCACCTTGTTGCGCACCGTGGCCGGGTTGCAACCGCCCTTTGCCGGGCGCATTGAAGGTGCTGAAGACCGGATCGCCTATGCCGCCCATGCCGATGGGATCAAACCAACCCTGAGCGTGGCCGAGAACCTGGGTTTCTGGGCACAGGTGTTTGGCACAGATGACATCGCTCTGGCGTTGCAAGCGTATGGGTTGACCGATCTGGCGGATCGGGCTGCTGGCACTTTGTCAGCCGGGCAAAAGCGCCGTCTTGGACTGGCGCGCCTGTTGGTCACCGGGCGACCGGTCTGGGTGCTGGATGAACCAACCGTGTCGCTGGATGTGGCGGCGGTGGCGATGTTTGCCGATGTGGTGGCTACGCATCTGGGGCAGGGGGGGGCGGTGCTGATTGCCACGCATATTGACTTGGGGTTGGATGCGACCCTTCTGGATGTAAGTGATCTGCGCGCCAGGCCCCCGGCCCTGGATGATCCAGAGGAGGATTTCCTGTGATCGCCCTGCTAGGCCGTGATCTCAAACTGTCGTTCCGGGCCGGCGGAGGGTTTGGATTGGCTCTGGCGTTTTTCCTGATTGTCACGGTGATGATCCCCTTCAGCGTCGGACCTCAGTCGTCGCTTTTATCCACCATTGCCCCCGGCGTTTTGTGGCTGGGCGCATTGCTGGCCTGCCTGTTGTCGCTGGACCGGCTGTTGGCCCTGGATTGGGAGGATGGTTCGCTCGACCTGCTGGCGACAGCCCCTTTGCCGCTGGAAATGGTGGTCAGTGTCAAGGCGCTGGCGCATTGGATCACCACGGGATTGCCTTTGGTAATGGCCGCACCTTTGCTGGGTGTTTTGCTGCATCTGCCGGGGCCGGGTTATTTATGGCTGGTGATCTCATTGCTGGTCGGCACGCCGGCCTTGTCGGTGATCGGCACGTTTGGCGCGGCTTTGACCGTGGGTCTGAAACGCGGCGGTCTGTTGATGAGCCTGCTGGTGCTGCCGCTATATGTGCCGACCCTGATTTTTGGCGCCGAAGTGGCCCGTCGCGGGGCGCTGGGGATGGAGTTGGCCACACCGTTGCTGATGCTGGGGGGCATCACGGCGGCGAGCATCGCCTTGATGCCGTTTGCCAGTGCCGCAGTTCTGAGGGTTAATCTGCGATAGCTGATGACCACGCACCAAATCGCCGCCCTCAGACCGGCAAATGGATATTGAACCGGGCGCGGATGGCCGCATCAAGTGCGGGGTCAAACCGGGCCTCGGCGCGGCTTGCCAGTATTTCTTCTTTGCGCGCGGTTGCCCGTTTGATCAGGTCCGGTTTTTGCTGTTCTTCCCATTCTTTGGGCGCTGACCGATCGCCAAGTGCGGGGTAAACGTAATCGCTTTGCATGCGCGCAAGCGTCTGTTTCGTGCCCAGATAGTGGCCCGGCCCGTTCAGGCAAACATCGGCAATCTGATCAAGTGCCAGAGTTTCGTCCGTGACCTCGATACCGCGCACACAGCGTAATGCCTGTCCGATCAGATCATCTCCAAGGATCAGCGATTCATGGCAAAACCCCAGCAGCGATGCATGCATCCCGGCCGCTTCGTAAACCATATTCAGCCCCGCAAGACCGGCCATGACATTCGAGCACATTTGCTCCCATCCCGCCTGCATATCACTTAGTTTGCTGTCAGACGCGCCACCCGCGGCACCTCCGGGCAGGCCATAAAACTGGTGCATCTGCGCGCAGCCCGCAGTCAACAGCGCCTGTTCGCCCGACCCGACCGACATGGCACCGTTGCGCAGATCAAGCCCAAACGGCCAGGTGCCAAAGATTGCCGGGTGTCCGGGTTTGACGGCGTTCACATAGACCAGCCCGGCCAGACATTCCGCAACCGCCTGGACAATCGCGCCTGCCACAGTTGACGGCGCGGTGGCACCAGCCATGCCGGCCGAAAGCAACAGCACCGGCATGCCGCCATGGATCAATGCCTCCATTACTTCGCAGCTTTCGGTGGCGAATTTCATCGGCGGCACCACAAAACAGACCGAGGCCGACACGAAGGGGCGGGCGCGCCAGGCCTCTTCGGACCCGGCAATCATGTTCAGCAATTCCAGTGCCGGTGCTGCAAACCCAGGTTCGAACACCGAAGTGCCCACATGTTTGGTGGTGCCCGAACAACAGGCATAGATGGTGTTCAGGTCCATTTCCAGATTGTCGGCAATGTCACGCGCCACCATCGGACGCTGGACAAAGTGGATATTGTCCAGCCGGTCAGCAATCCGCGCCGCATCATGCAGGTCCTGTATCGTACAATCGCGATACTCACGCGTGTTCACATCCACCAGATGCACCGCCGCCCCCGCCGTGCCGTAATGCACGCGGGCGCCGCTTAGCTCCAGATCATGGCGCGGATTACGTCCAAACAGGGTAAGTTTTCGGTTGGCCCGTGCCAGCACATCCTCGACCACCGCCCTTGGGAACCGGATGCGCCCGTCGTCGCCTTGGATACAGCCCGCTTTGGTCAGATAGGCGACGCCGGTTGGGGGCGCCTGACTTAGCCCGATCTGTTCCAGCGCATCCAGTGCTGCGTGGTGAATGCGCTGGACTTCGGCGTCTGTTAGCGGGCGGTAGGTGCCGCCTGAAAGCCCCGGGCGTACCGGCCTTAAGTGGTCGGCCAATGGGGCCGCGCGGGCCATCCGGCGGGCCGCACGTCCGCCGCTACGTGACCGGGAGGGCGAAGATGAAACTGAAGTCATGGGCGCAGCTTTCAAAGCAATGTGGATCAACAGATAAGATCAATGTGAACCTGTGCGCTTGCCAATCTGTTCCCTAACCGACCAGCGGCCGTTATTTTCGTGTCAAAAACGACGGGGCCGACGCCTTTTCAAGGCGCGATAAAGCCAAGCCCGACGCCGATCGCCAGCGCCGTCGCCCATAATGCCAATGCCACAAGAATTGGCCCGTGTAACTGTGCCTGTGTTTGTGACTGTTTCGGCGGGGCCGGGATATCACGCCCGCCCGGCAACATCCGTCGCAAGGTGGCGTCGCGATCGACAAAATGATGTTTCAGCGTCCCGATGATGTGCAAGGCAATCGACAGCATCATCACCCGCTGCATCACCATATGCACCCCGGCCAGGGTTGCCGCCAGCGCGTCGTCCTTGGGCACAAATGGCAGGGATTGGCCAAACGGCCACCAGATCGGCGCAAAACCCGAGGTCGCGGCATGGGTCAGCCAGCCGGTCAGCGGCACCAGCAGCAATGAACTGTAAAGCAGCCAGTGTACGGTTCTGGCGGCAAACGCCCCAACCGGCCTGTCGGGGTTCAGCAATCCGGGTCTGGATTGGGTTGCGGCCCAAAGGATGCGCATGAGTGCGGTCAGAAATATCGCCAACCCAAGGGTTTTATGCAGTGAAAACAACAGGAAGGTGCGGGTAAAATCCGCACCGGTTGAGGCGATGTCAGGATTGCGAAGATCCTGCGCCATGCCTGCCGCGACCAATCCAAGGGGAATGACCGTCAAGATCATCAGGAACATCAGCCAATGCAGGGCTTTGGTGACAAAGCCATAGACGCGGTCGGTATTGGAAAGACCCATGCACAGGTTCCTGATTTCATGTAGCATCAATAGGGACCAAACCCGCCATAAGCGCAAGACGGCTATGGCTTGTGCGGCGCCCGCTGCCCGGGTACACCAAAGGGCAAAACAAGGATCAAGGCGAGGGCATTCATGACAATAGCATTTGTATTTCCCGGTCAGGGCGCACAGACCATCGGTATGGGGGCGGCCCTGGCCAAGGCTTATCCGGCTGCACGGGCGGTGTTCGACGAGGTGGACGATGCCTTGGGCGAAAACCTCAGCGGGCTGATCTGGGACGGTGACCTGGCCGAGTTGACCCTGACCCGGAACGCCCAACCGGCCTTGATGGCCACCTCTATCGCCGCCCTGCGCGCGCTTGAGTCCGAAGGGGTCAGCGTAGGCGATTGCGCCATGGTTGCCGGGCATTCCCTGGGCGAATATTCGGCATTGGCCGCGTCCGGTGCCATATCGCTGCGCGATACGGCCACTTTGCTGCGCACCCGTGGATTGGCGATGCAGAACGCTGTGGCCGTCGGAGAAGGGGCCATGGCGGCGATTCTGGGCCTTGATTTTGAGACTGTGCAGGCGGTGGCAGCCGAGGCGGCAAACGGCGAGATATGTGAAGCCGCCAATGACAATGATCCGGCTCAGGTGGTGGTGTCGGGCCATAAAGCGGCGGTGGAACGGGCGGTGGATATCGCCAAGGCAAAGGGCGCGAAACGGGCAATTTTGCTTCCGGTCAGTGCACCGTTCCACTGTGCCCTGATGGAGCCTGCTGCGCATGAGATGAGCCATGCCTTGATGGAAACCAAGGTCAAAGCCCCAACCGTGCCGTTGGTTGCCAACGTCACAGCCGCGCCGGTCACTGACCCCGATCAAATTCGTGCGCAACTGGTGGCGCAGGTAACCGGTGTTGTGCGTTGGCGCGAATCGATGCTGACCATGGCGGCGGCTGGTGTTGACCAGATATGGGAGATCGGGGCCGGCAAGGCCCTGTGCGGTATGATGCGGCGCATTGATCGTACCATTGCCACCCGCGCCATTGGTGCGCCGGATGATGTGGCGGGGGCCGCTGAACACTTTAAAGCACACTTTAAGAATGGGTGATATATGTTTGATCTGACAGGGAAATCTGCGCTGGTAACTGGCGCATCTGGCGGCATTGGTGGCGACATCGCCCGGGCTTTGCACGCAGCCGGTGCCAAGGTTGGCCTGTCCGGCACAAGGGTTGAACCGTTGCAGGCGCTGGCCAGCGAATTGGGTGAAGGCGCGTTTGTACTGCCTTGTAATCTAAGCGATTTTAAGGCGGTTTCGGCGCTGCCCAAGCAGGCGGTTGAAGCAATGGGTGCGCTGGACATTCTGGTCAATAATGCCGGCATTACCCGCGACAATCTGTTCATGCGGATGTCGGATGACGATTGGCAATCGGTGATTGATGTCAATCTGACTTCGACGTTTCTACTGTGCAAGGCGGCGATCCGCGGCATGATGAAAGCGCGCTGGGGGCGGATTGTGAACATCTCATCGGTGGTTGGCGCTACGGGCAATCCGGGGCAGGCCAATTATGCCGCCTCCAAGGCGGGTATGATCGGTATGTCAAAGTCGCTGGCCTATGAGGTGGCAAGCCGGGGCATCACCGTGAATGCGGTGGCACCGGGGTTTATCGCCACTCCGATGACCGACAAGTTGACGGATGATCAAAAAGCAGCGATTTTGGGTCAAATTCCGGCCGGGCGCATGGGTGATCCGGCTGAAATTGCCGCCGCTGTGCTGTATCTTGCCAGCCCGCAGGCGGCTTACGTCACAGGCACCACCTTGCATGTAAACGGCGGCATGGCCATGTTATAGGACGAACGGCGTTCGCATTCGAAAGCGTTTGCCAAACGCGGCGTCTGTGATAGAGGGGGCGCAGATTTAGCGGCAACCGGGGACACCAGCAAGAAATTGTGGGGTTCCGATTTACCGCCCCCCCCCCGGGCAGCCGGGACAAACCGCCCACCGCAGAAATGCCGGGCAAAATCAGGCCAACCCAGATGGGCAAAGGCAACAACCGGGCCCCTTAAAGGCCCTGAACTATGAGGAATTGATATGAGCGACGTCGCAGAACGGGTGAAGAAGATTGTTGTAGAGCATCTGGGTGTAGAAGAAGACAAGGTGACCGACAATGCGTCGTTCATCGACGATCTGGGCGCAGATTCGCTGGACACAGTCGAACTGGTGATGGCGTTTGAAGAAGATTTCGGCATCGAAATTCCTGATGACGCGGCCGAGACCATCCAGACCTTTGGCGACGCCGTCAAATTCATCACCGAAGCGGCCTGAACCACAGGCCTTTTTGGATATCCAAAACTAACGGTGCTTCCCATGAGGGGGGCACCGTTTTGCGTTGCGCGCCACTGTTGCGCACCACTATGGTGAGTTTTGGACTTTATGGGCATACGTACCGTTGCCACATCTGGATAAAGGATACCGGGCAATGGCTCAAACGGCTCCGGTTATCAGCACCCAACGGCTTTGTCTGCGCGCCATGATAGCCTCAGACTTTGACCGGTATGCTGAAATGTGGACCATGCCCGACGTGGTGCGCCATATTGGCCCACCAAGACCCCGCGCCGAGGCCTGGATGAGGTTTCTGCAAAACACCGGGCATTGGCAGATGCTGGGCTTTGGTCAATGGGCGATCACCTGGAAAAACGACCAGGAAATGATTGGCCAAACCGGGTTTTTTCATGCGGAACGCGGGCTGGGCGCGGATTTTGACACTTTCCCCGAGGCCGGTTGGATTCTGGTCCCCGAAGCACACGGTCAGGGGATTGGCCATGAGGCCGTCAGTGCCGCTCATGATTGGTTTGACCGGCAAAGACCCGGGGTCCTTGTGGCGGTGATAACGGACGAAAATGAACCTTCCATGCGTCTGGCAAAGCGGCTTGGTTATCAACCAATGCGACGGACCGAATTGGCGGGAGAACCGGTTTTGTTGCTGCGTCGCGAGTGATGTTTCAGGTTTAGGGTGCCGGACAGGGAATAGAGCGCAAAATGTACACCCTTGGGTTGGTGATTTGGGGTGGCGGCAAAGCGGAACAAGGGATGCCGCAAACCGCCTGTCTCAAGTAATATCCCCAATATCGCCGGCGTTCTGGTTGGGCGGGCGTTGTTTCGCAAGACCGTTGATCTGGGCCAAGCCCTGGTGATGGCACAGCCGCACCCCGAGGCGGTGGCGGAGCTGATCTGAATGTGGAGGCTCTGTGAATGAAATCGCGGCCTTGCCAGAATGCGTGTGGCCCAGGCAATATGGGCGCTGAGGCATCCGCCGGGGTGGCGGAACAATACGTAGCCGTCCGGGCAGTTTTGGCGCGACCTTGAGTTATGGCCCGCGGTGCCCCATATTCCAAACGAAATTTCGTTCGGGGGCTGCCATCAGATATCTTGTCATTCTCACCACCGCATTGCTGGTTTCGTTGATTGCTCTGGCATCCCCGGGGGCCGCACAAAACGAAATACCGCTGCTGAAGGCAGGGCTGACTTCGCAAAACTACGAGGTCAGCTTTGTCGCCGCCCCCTACATGGCCGATATCAGTTTTCACCGGCAGGGCCGTTTTTTCATCGTCGGCAGGGCCTCTAACGACGATGTGCTGAAATTCGACGCCACCGGGCAGATGGTTGTCCGGCTGAAATACTCGGGCGATCATTTCCGCCCCCGGTTTTCGCCTTATGTGACGACCAGAGGCGGGATTTACGACCTGTCGCAGGAAACACTCCGGCTGCTGCCAATCACCCGGAAATTCAACCGCTCTAAGCGCAGACTGAGCCGCGCGGCCTTTGTTGCCGAATTCTCACCGCATTATGCCAGGGCTGATGTGGTGGTCTTGGGCGATTTCAACGCGGCCAATGCGAAATATGCGATCTATCTGCGCACCGGTGGCAAATGGACGATCTTTTATATATCGCCCTCGGTCGTCGACTTTGAGCGCGACGATGATCTGGGCAACACCATCGCCGCCTTCCCGCCGAAATTCGAACGCATGGTACTGCTGAGCGATCCTGTGCGCAAACGCTATTCCTACAGCGATCGTCGCCTGCGCGAGCGCGAGATCCGCCTGCCCGAAGACAAGCTGCGATATGGGCGCAGCCCCAGCCTGAAAAGAACATCCTACAGGTCAAGCGGTGTCTTTGAAACCATCCCCTACACCCCCATTCCCGGTGCCTTTGCCGGCATCGCCACCTACCGGCTGACGGTGGGCGGCGAAAAGGTCGCGTTCAGGGAACGTGCCGTTCGGGGCGCATTGCGGGCGCGGGCCACATTCAACATGAGCCTGTTCGTGGTGCCCAAACCCTATGACCAGGAGGTGCCGGTCAGTTTTCTGGAATTCAGGCCCATAAGCAATGTCGACACCCTGGGCAGCGACGGGCTTTATATCATCCGCCCAAGACGCTGAGAGTCTGATCGGGTCTCCATGAATGACATCACCGCCTTGCCCGTGCCCCGTTGGCAGGGTAAAAGCGAGTCAGAAAAAGAAATTGAGGGCAGGATATTGCGCAGAGTTGTTGTTACCGGGCTGGGGCTGGTTACGCCCCTGGCCTGCGGGGTCGAGGAAAGCTGGTCACGGCTTTTGGATGGGCAGTCGGGTGCTGGGCCAATCAGCCGGTTTGATGCGGTCGAGGCGGGAATCGCCACCACCTATGCCTGCGAGGTGCCGCGCGGCGACGGAACGGACGGCACATTCAACCCGGATGACTGGGTGCTGCCCAAGGAACAGCGCAAGATCGGCGACTTTATCCTGTACGGCATTGTTGCCGCCGATATGGCGGTGCGCGATGCCGGTTGGTTGCCCGAAGACGAAGAAGATAAATACCGCACCGGGGTGATGATCGGCTCGGGTATTGGCGGGCTGGAATCCATCGCCGAAACCGCCGTTATGATCAAGGAACGTGGACCGCGCCGGGTGTCTCCGTTCTTTATTCCGGGTGCTTTGATCAATCTGATTTCCGGTCAGGTCAGCATCAGGTTCGGTTTCAAAGGCCCGAACCATTCGGTGGTGACCGCCTGTTCCACCGGCGCGCATGCGATTGGCGATGCGTCGCGGTTGATCATGTTTGGCGACGCAGATGTGATGGTGGCCGGCGGGGCCGAGGCGGCGATCAATGTGATTGGCATGGCCGGGTTCAACGCCTGCAAAGCCCTTAGCACGAAATACGCCGATGATCCAAAATCGGCCAGTCGGCCGTATGACGCCGACCGCGACGGGTTTGTCATGGGCGAAGGGGCCGGGGTGGTGGTGTTGGAAGAATACGAACACGCGCGCGCGCGCGGTGCCAAGATTTACGCCGAAGTTCTGGGCTATGGCATGTCGGGAGACGCCTATCACATCACCGCGCCCTCGGAAGATGGCAACGGCGCCGAACGCTCGATGCGCGCTGCGTTGAAAAACGCCGGGCTTACGCCTGCGGATGTTGATTATATCAACGCCCACGGCACCAGCACCATGGCCGACACCATTGAGTTGGCCGCGGTCGAGCGGCTGATGGGGGGTGCGGCCGACAAGGTGACGATGTCATCGACCAAATCGGCCACGGGCCACCTGTTGGGGGCGGCCGGGGCGATCGAGGCGATATTTTCCATTCTGGCGATCCGCGATTCCGTGGTGCCGCCGACTATCAACCTGGACAACCCGGCGGTGGAAACGCCGGTGGACCTGGCCCCGAATGTCAAAGTTGAACGCAATGTCGATGTTGCCCTGTCCAACTCGTTCGGGTTTGGCGGCACCAATGCCAGCGTTGTATTCGGAAAGGTCCGTTAGATGTGGCGGTCGCTTGCCTCAAATATGATCACCATGCTGGTGCTGGGCCTGTTCATGCTGGGTGGATTGATCCTGTGGGGTAAAACCCAGTTTACAGCTGCCGGGCCGTTGGACGCCGCCATTTGCCTCCGGGTCGAGCGGGGGTCGAACATGGCCCGTGTATCGCGCAAACTTGAGGCGGAGGGGGCGGTCAGCAATGCCGCGATCTTTCGGGTTGGGGCGGATTATTCCGAAAAGGCCGGTCAGCTCAAGGCCGGCAGCTTTCTGGTCGAACCGGGCATTTCGATGGAAGGTATCGTCGATCAGATAACCCAGGGTGGCGCCAGCACTTGCGGCACCGAGGTGGTTTACCGGGTGGGGGTGACGCGGGTCATGGCGCAGGTGCGTGAGTTGGACCCAAGCACCAACAGGTTTGTCAAAAAGGCCGAGTTCAATCTGTTGCTGGACGAGGCCCCGGAGGAATACACCAGCGTGACGGCGCAAGGCGATACCCGCTATCGCATCGCCATGGCCGAAGGGGTGACCAGCTGGCAGGTGGTTGAAACGCTGAAATCTCTGGATATGCTGGAAGGCACAGTGGCAGAGATCCCACCCGAGGGCATGTTGTCGCCGGATTCATATGACATTGTACCGGGCATGGTGCGCGGTGATTTGCTGGCGAAAATGCAGGAACGGCAGAAATTGCTGATTGCTGCTGCCTGGGAAGGGCGCGCGCCGGGGCTGCCACTGGAAAGCCCCGAAGAATTGTTGATCCTGGCGTCGATTATCGAAAAGGAAACCGGGGTAAGCGAAGAGCGGCGTCAGGTGTCGAGCGTGTTCATCAACCGGCTGAACCGGGGTATGCGGCTGCAAACTGACCCGACGGTGATTTATGGCATTACCGAAGGCAAACGGATATTGGGGCGCGGCTTGCGACGAAGTGAGCTTCGAGCGGCAACGCCTTGGAATACTTATGTGATCCAGGGGTTGCCTATCACGCCAATTGCCAATCCGGGTGCGGCCAGCCTTGAGGCGGCGGCACATCCGGATACCACGGAATATGTGTTCTTTGTTGCTGACGGCACCGGCGGTCATGCCTTTGCGACGACCCTGGAAGAGCACAACCGCAACGTCGCCGTCTGGCGTCAGATCGAAGCGCAGCGGGCACAACCATCTGACGATTAGCGCCGCGGCCATTGGGCGATATCAGGCCTGCACCCGGTTCGGTATTTCCCTTAAAGCGTTTCGCGTTCGAATTGAATCACTTTGCCCGGCGAACGTGTTTGTCAGATCAAACCCTGCCTCGCCGGGCAAAGTGATACCTTGAACCAAAGAAATGCGAAACGCTGTAATCGACCATACCAATGTCGCTAAGGATTGTGCCCTGTTTCAAGATGTGAGGTGGTTAGTCCTCACTGTGGTTTTCGCCCAATACAGACAGGCCAGTACCAAGACACACCAACAACCAAAATGCTATTTCCACTGTACATAACTCCAAGAAGACATGATTTGGGTAAAATTATGTCAGAATGAAGGCAAGTCCCATTCGCAAGATCAAAGGGAATTCGGCCAAATCAGGTATTTTTAAGGCAATTAACCCATTGTATTATGGGTATAATTTCAACAGTTCAGCTATCTGGTGGCGATTGTTTCCTTTCCCGTTTTACTTGCATTGCCGGGATTGCTTGCTTGCGCAACAGGTCAACTCAGGTCATTGTTTGCTCAGATTGATGCGCCACTTCCGTCCGGTGAAACCGGGCCGGAAAATACAGGGCGAATTACGGGTGTAACATTGAAATCGGGGTGCTCTGGCCCCATTTCTGATCAACCAAACCGGAGATGGCCAAGGGGTTGCCGAAAAATGGGGCCTGCGCCATCTTGCCAACAAAAAGGCCAAAACCGGCCGCCAGACAAGGACTGAGCATGCTAGAACCTCTGAATTCCTCTTATCCCGTTTTGCCGTTGCGCGATATCGTGGTGTTTCCACATATGATCGTACCGCTGTTTGTTGGCCGTGAGAAATCGGTCAAAGCGCTGGAAGAGGTGATGGCGGACGACAAGCAGATCCTGTTGTCGAGTCAGAAAGACCCAGGTGCCGATGACCCTGACAGCGACGGGATCTTTCAGATTGGGGTTTTGGCCAACGTATTGCAATTGCTGAAACTTCCCGATGGCACGGTCAAGGTTCTGGTCGAAGGTCAGGCCCGGGTCCAGATCACCGAATTCCTTGAGAATGATGATTACTTTGAGGCAAGGGCCGAATATCTGACCGAAATTCCCGGCGATGTCACCGTGACCGAGGCGCTGTTGCGCACGGTAGGCGACGAATTTGCGCGCTATGCCAAAGTGCGCAAGAACATCCCCGAAGAGGCGCTGAGTGCGGTTGGGGAGTCCACCGAACCAGCCAAGTTGGCAGATCTGGTGGCGGGCCATTTGGGCATCGAGGTCGAGCAAAAGCAGGACCTGCTTGAAACCCTGCCGATCAGTGAGCGGTTAGAGAAGGTTTACGGCCTGATGCAAGGCGAGATGTCGGTGTTGCAGGTCGAGAAAAAGATCAAGACCCGGGTCAAGACGCAGATGGAGAAAACCCAGCGTGAATATTATCTGAACGAGCAGATGAAGGCGATTCAGAAGGAACTGGGCGACGGCGAAGAGGGCGAGGGCGAAATTGCCGAGCTTGAAGCCAAGATTGCCGAGACCAAGCTGAGCAAAGAGGCCAGGGAAAAGGTTGACGGCGAGCTGAAAAAGCTGAAGAACATGTCGCCGATGAGTGCCGAGGCGACTGTGGTTCGCAACTATCTTGACTGGATCCTGTCAATTCCCTGGGGCGTGAAAAGCCGGGTGAAAAAGGATCTGGCCCGCGCGCAAAAGGTACTGGATGACGATCATTACGGGCTTGAAAAGGTCAAGGAACGGATTGTCGAATATCTGGCGGTGCAGCAGCGTTCGAAGAAAATGAAAGGCCCGATCATGTGTTTGGTCGGCCCTCCGGGTGTGGGCAAAACCTCGCTTGGGAAATCGGTGGCACGGGCCACGGGGCGTGAATTTATTCGCATCTCGCTGGGCGGCGTGCGCGACGAGTCCGAAATTCGCGGGCACCGGCGGACCTATATTGGTTCGATGCCCGGTAAGATCATTCAGGCGTTGAAAAAGGCCAAGACCACCAATCCTTTGATCCTGTTGGACGAGATTGACAAAATGGGTCAGGATTTTCGCGGTGACCCGGCCAGTGCCATGTTGGAAGTGCTTGATCCGGAACAGAATAACACGTTCGTCGATCATTACCTTGAGGTTGAATACGACCTGTCGAACGTGATGTTCCTGACCACTTCGAACAGCTATAACATGCCCGGGCCGCTGTTGGACCGGATGGAGATCATCCCGCTGGCGGGCTATACCGAAGACGAAAAGCTTGAGATTGCCAAGCAGCATTTGCTGGGTAAGCAGATCAAGAACCACGGTCTGAAAAAAGACGAATTCGAACTGACAGACGGTGCTTTGACCGAGATTATCCGCACCTATACCCGCGAGGCGGGGGTGCGTAATCTTGAGCGTGAGATTGCCAAGCTGTGCCGTAAGTCGCTGACCATGATCATCAAGAAAGAGGCGGAATCAGTGGTGATTACCGCCGACAACCTTGATCAATTCCTTGGGGTCAAGAAATTTCGTTACGGTCTGGCGGAACAAGAGGATCTGATCGGGGTTGTGACTGGCCTTGCCTATACTTCGGTCGGGGGTGAATTGCTGAGTATTGAAGCGCTGCGTCTGCCCGGCAAGGGGCGGATGAAGACCACCGGCAAGCTGGGCGATGTGATGAAGGAATCGATTGAGGCGGCGGCCAGTTATGTGCGTTCGATCAGCCCGTCGATCGGCATCAAACCGCCGCGGTTCGATCATTGGGACATCCATGTTCACGTCCCCGAAGGGGCGACGCCCAAGGACGGGCCAAGTGCCGGATTGGCGATGGTGGTTTCGATTGTTTCGGTGCTGACCAAAATTCCGGTGCGCAAGGATGTGGCGATGACCGGAGAGGTCACCCTGCGCGGTAACGCGTTGCCGATTGGTGGCTTGAAAGAAAAGCTGTTGGCGGCCCTTCGCGGTGGTATCAAAACCGTGTTGATCCCGGCCGAAAACGAAAAGGATCTGGTCGAAATCCCTGATAACGTCAAACAGGGGCTTGAGATTATTCCGGTCGCTCATGTGTCCGAGGTTTTGAAACGGGTACTGGTGCGCCAACCCGAGGCCATAGACTGGGACGAAGCCGCAGAAGAGGCGGCGGCGGCCAAGGCGGCATTGGCTGGCCACGCCGATCCAGCGTCAGCAACAGCGCATTAGAACCGAACTGCCGATGAGGCCCCGGATCATATTCGGGGCACATTCGCTTGGTGTTCTGAGGTTCGGCTAAGAAAGCTGGAAATGTGATCGGGGTAAGGCTAGGGTTATTTAAGGCAAGAAACCCTGACCCCAACTGACGAGGCACAAGATGGCAACCAGTACAGACAAGAAAACAGTGGCAGCATCCAAGCCCAAGGTGGCCAAAACGTCGGCCAAGAAGCCCCGTAAAATGGTTGAAAAACCAGCGCCCAAGCCACGCGCAAGGCCGGTATCCAAGTCGGCCAAAGCACCCGAAGTGGTTGTGACCGAACCGGAGCTGAAAAAGAAAGAGCTGGTGGATATGGTTGTGGTGCGTTCCGGCATCAAGAAAAAGGATGCCAAACCGGTGGTCGAGGCGATGCTGGCGGTTTTGGGCGAAACCATTGCGTCGGGGCGTGAATTGAACCTGCAACCGCTGGGCAAACTGCGCATCAACCGCACCGCAGTCAAAGACAACGCCAGGGTGATCATCTGTAAGCTGCGTCAAAGCAAAGCTGCGGTGGAAAAGGCCAATCCCTTGCTTGATCCCGCATCTGCCAAAGTGTAAATCCTGACATTGAATAGGGTGATTAGCTCAGTGGTAGAGCGCTTCGTTCACATCGAAGATGTCAGGGGTTCAAATCCCTTATCACCCACCAATTTCCCCGGCCAGATTTGTTTGAACCGGGCTTAGGCCCGGATCAGCTGCGCATCGTTTTCCAAGTGAGGTGATATGAACATTCCAAGTTATGTCTGCGGCACCAGCGACAAGCCGCTGTTGTTCAAAACCATCGGACAGGCGATCGAAGACGCGGCGGATGAATGGCCCGAGCATGACGCACTGATAGTTCACCATCAGGGAATACGTTGGACTTACGAAGAGTTGCTGGCCAAAGTTGATGCGTTTGCCGCCGGTCTTATCCACCTTGGTCTGAAACCTGGCGACCGGGTTGGCGTCTGGTCGCCCAACAATGCCGAATGGGTGGTGGCACAGTTCGCCACGGCGCGGGCAGGGCTGATCCAGGTCAATATCAACCCGGCCTACCGGCTGCGAGAGTTGGAGTATGCGCTGAATCTGGTGGAATGCCGGGCGTTGATCCTGGCCGAGAATTTCAAATCCAGCGACTATTCGGGCATGATACAGGAATTGGCGCCCGAATTGGCGACGGCGACGCCCGGTCAGTTGAAATCTTCCGTTTTGCCGGCGCTTGAAATCGTGATCTTGCATTCTGTACAATCCCCTGATGGCTGTTTCAGCTTTGGTGATGTGGCAAAAATGGGTACGCAAGCGGACCACAAGACATTGATGGATCTGCAAACCCGGCTTCAGCCCGACGACCCGATCAACATTCAGTTCACGTCCGGCACCACAGGCCAGCCCAAAGGCGCGACCCTTAGTCATCACAATATCCTTAACAACGGGTTTTTCGTGGCCGAACGTCAGGGTTTCAGCGACCGGGATCGGCTGTGCATTCCGGTGCCGTTGTATCATTGCTTTGGCATGGTGATGGGGGTTCTGGGCTGTATCACCCACGGCACTGCGATGATTTTCCCCGGTGAAGCGTTTGATCCTGACGATGTGTTGCGGGCGGTGGCGCGCGAACGATGCACGGCACTTTATGGTGTGCCGACCATGTTCATCGCCATGCTGGAATCGCCCGACTTTGCCACCCACGACCTGTCGTCCTTGCGCACCGGTGTGATGGCCGGATCAAGCTGCCCGGCGGATGTGATGGCGCGGGTGATTGATGACATGCACATGCGCGAGGTGACGATTTGTTACGGCATGACTGAAACCAGTCCGGTGTCGATGCAGACCAAAGCTGACGATTCCGTGGCCAAACGGATTGGTACGGTCGGGCAGATCCACCCGTTTGTCGAGGTCAAGATCATTGACGACCAGGGCCGCGTGGTGGCGCGTGGTCAGCAGGGCGAATTCCTGACCCGGGGCTATTCGGTGATGACCGGTTATTGGGGTGATCCGGCCAAGACCCGCGCGTCGATTGACGCCACGGGTTGGATGCATACGGGTGATTTGGCGGTGATGGACGACGAAGGTTATGTGGATATCACGGGGCGTCTTAAGGACATGATCATTCGGGGCGGCGAGAACATTTACCCGCGCGAAATTGAGGAATTTCTTTATACCCATCCGGCGATCCGGGATGTTCAGGTGTTTGGCGTGCCGGACGACAAATACGGCGAAGAGGTCTGCGCCTGGATTCAGCTTAAGGATGGGAAAACTGAGCAAGATACCGATATTGCGGCGTTCTGCAAAGGCCAGATCGCCCATTTCAAAATTCCCAGACTGATCCGCTTTGTCGATGGCTTTCCAATGACCGTGACCGGCAAGATCCAGAAATTCGAGATGCGCAAACAGATGATGGAAGCATCGATTTAAGCGCGGGTTCCGCGCATTTTAACCTGGCAATATTATAAATTGGCAAATGTTTCCTTGAAACCGGTTGCGGGTTTGAGGAAATGAATTGGCTTCACGGATTTGTCTGTTACCGCTGGCCTGGATCAATTGATAACTGGTGCCATATTTTGCCATCATTGCTCTTGCACTGGCCTGGCTGCTCGGCTAAACGCAGCCCGCAAGGGTGATTAGCTCAGTTGGTAGAGCGCTTCGTTTACACCGAAGATGTCGGGAGTTCGAGCCTCTCATCACCCACCATAAACCCTGGTTGGCAAACGCCTTTACCAGTCCTGTTAATCCTTTATCCGGTATCTGAAATCACAATGGCTCGCGCCTTGCATGATGGTCTGGGTCCGGGTCAGCTCCATGTCCGGATTGTAGCCGGTGCAAAACGTGGCGTCGCGGTTGCAGGACAATAGGTGGCCAATCTCGCTCAGCCCCATTTCGCGGTACATATCGGCATAAGCGCAATGCACCATGTCATAATCCAATTGCGTGTCAGTCGAGACGTGGATCTCTTTCTTCAATGCACCCCCCATTTCCCAAAGCTTTGACAAAGCGGCGAAATCCTTCAGGCCAGGGTCGCCGCCGTGTTCGGCCTCGTGTTGGGTGCGAAACTCTTTGCCCTGTTCGACGGCGGATCTGATCACGGCCTGGCTGATCACCTCTTTTGCCTCGTCATGCCCGTGGCGCTCGGCCAGCACATCAAAGACCTGTTTGATGATCGCCGCCTCGATCCGGCGCTTTTCCAGCATGGGGAGGGGGGGATTTAAGGGGGCATCGGTCATCGAAACGTTCCTTTTGGGTTCAACCCTTGGGTGGGCGGGTATCGCGCCATCTGTACCAGAGCATGGCGCCGCGCGCTACGCGCCTTGCCAGCCGATGCAAAGTGACCGGCTTGACCGCGCTGAAGGGCAGGGCGATGTCCTGCGTGACAGCGCCGCTCAGAGCTTTGGCCATTTCACGCCCGGCGGAAATCGCCAGTGCCACGCCGCGCCCGTTAAAGCCGATTGCGGCAAGGTAGTTCGGGCCCAATTGGTGGAAATGCGGGAAACGATCCGGGGTTACGCCGACATAACCGGACCAGATATGGCGAAACTCAACCCGGCCCAATTGTGGGAAAGCCGTTGCAAGACGGGTGCCCACATGGGCCGTCAGCCGCCGGGCCGGGTTGAACGGCAGCATCAAAGCCGCCCCGGTCACCAGTTGATTGCGCGCGTCATAGCGAAAGTAATGCAGATCGGCGCGGGTGTCGGATACTGCGTGGCGACCCGGCATGATCTGGTCCTGCTGGGCGGCGGACAGTGGTGGCGTCGCCATCTGCCAAGAGGTGACCGGCACAACTGAGCGGGCCACTTCGGGTTGTAGCTGGCCCGCCAATTCACCGCTATAGGCGTTGGTGGCCATGATCACGCCGTCGACAGTCAGCTGGCCCGCTGCTGTCCTGACCTGCCACTGCGCACCCACTTTATGCACGCCGGTGGCGGGGCTGTCTTCATGGATCACCACTCCGGCCCGTTCGCAGGCCGCCGCCAGTCCGCGCACCAGCATCAGCGGGTTGATATGCCCGCCGGTCGGGTTCAGCATGCCGCCATGCCAGAACCCGGACCCCAAAAGCCGGGCACATTCATCCGCGTCCAGCAGCGAACATTCAGCACCACGCTGACCCCACGCGCTGACACGCGCAGCACTCAGACGCAGATGCGCGCGCGAATGCGCCGGTTGGAACCAGCCGGTCTGTTCGGCCTCGCAATTGATCGCTTGGGCGCGCACCAGATCAAACAGCACCGCCGCACTGTCGCGCACCAGCGCGTTGAACCGTTCGCCCGCAGCGCCAAAGCGCGCTTCGATTGTGGCAGGTTCAGACCCTGCCAGCACCGGGATCACCTGGCCGTTATTGCGCCCCGAGCCGCCCCAACCGATGGTGCGCCCTTCGACAACACAGACCTTGCGCCCGGATTTGGCCAGATGCAACGCCGCCGACAGCCCGGTAAACCCACCGCCGATGATGGCGACATCCGCGGTCAATGCGCCTTTCAATGGTACAGTGGGGATGGGCGTTGGCGATACAGCCTGCCAGTGGGACGCGGCGTCGGCATCGGGCATTGAGGCTGAGGCAACCATTGCGTATCTCCGAAAAAGTGGTGGTCTGAAAAGTGTTTGAACCGCACAAAGACCTTGGCAACCTTGACGGGCAATTGTCGCCAATAGCAATATCAAACACCAATGAATGCGTGAAATTGCGGAGGGCTGGCCTGAGATATACGCCAAACGCACCCCCAACATCCTGAGGTCTTCAACAATCCACGGCCGAAAATTTCGCCAGCCTGCATGCCCGCTGTACTGATTTCCTGCGCAGCCTTGATGGCGCATGTGTGATCGAAACCCACGCCGTCACCTCGCATATCCTGCGGGGCATCTGGCGGGGCATCTGGCTCGGGCTTGATCTGCAAGGCTGCGCCGAATTGCCGGGCGGGCAGGGCTGCGTCTATCACCTGCTGGATGGGCGCATGCACAAGTTGGAGTATTAGGGCCGCCGCACGCCTGTGCCCCCAAGTATTTTCAGATTTGACGCGGGAACCGCTTGACGCCTGCCCATGCCCCGCCTAGAACGCCCGAACAGGTTGACCATAGGTTGACCGGTAAGATTGCGCGGTTGTAGCTCAGTTGGTTAGAGTACCGGCCTGTCACGCCGGGGGTCGCGGGTTCGAGTCCCGTCAACCGCGCCATTTTTTATCTCACGGAATGTTCGCTGCGCTCACGCCTCCGATGGGGCGGGCTTCGCCCGACGTGCGGTCGCACGTTTGGGGTGGTGCCGGGGTGGCTTTCCTTCGGCAGTCGGCCCAGGGTGGTCAGATAGGCTTGGATCACGGGATGCTCCACACCAGGGAAATATACCAAACCGGTCGGAATACTGGCCACAACCAAGGCCCCCATCCCAACGCCCATCGTTTTGCCAAAACCGGCCTTGAAACCGTCCGCAACGCCGCTTGCCTTGGCCAAAACCTCTGCCGCCCAGTTAGGTTTTGACAATATTCAACCCATGGTGTCAAATCCCGAAAAAACCAGAGGGGGGCATGGCCTTGGTCACGCGCAGACGCAATGCCGGGCAGATCAGCGGCGAAAGCATCGTAATCGAGGCCGCGTGGATGTATTACCACGACGGGCTGAACCAAACCGAGATTGCCGGGCAACTTGGGGTCTCACGCGCCACCGTGGTCAATTACCTGCAAGAGGCCAAAACCCGGGGGTTCATTCGCATCAGCCTGTCAGCCAGCGCCTTTACCACCCACCAATTGGCGCAGGACCTGCGGGAAAAGTACAATCTGACGGCGGCATACGTGGTGCCCGATGGCAATGGCCGCGACGAAGACACGTTGATGCGGGTGGCGCGCGGGGCCGGCGAATGGTTGCCCAGCCTGCTGGAGCCGGGGGACCGGTTGGGCGTGGCCTGGGGGCGGACAATATTCGAGGTGGCCGAGGCGTTGGAACACAGCCAGACCGGCGATGTGGCGGGTGACATCACCGTGTCGCAACTGGTCGGGTCGATGGCGACGCCGTATGGGTTCACGGCGGAAATATGCTCGGCGCATATGGCGCAGCGGTTGGGGGCGAAATGTATCAACCTGCACGCCCCGGCGGTTCTGAGTGACCCGGATCTGGCTGCCCGCCTGCGCGCCGAACCGATAATCCGTGACCAGATCGAAGCGCTAAGTCGCTGTAACAAAGCGATCTTTGCCGCCGGATCCTGTGATCATACCAGTCATGTGGTCAGCAGCGGTGTGGCCAGCCATGCGGACCTGGATTGGTATATTGCGCAAGGGGCGACCGGGGTTTTATGCGGGCGGTTCATTGATGCCAAGGGGCGGTCCATTCCCGGTGATCTGGACGCAAGGATCATTGGCGTCGAACTGGACAGGTTGTTGAACCTGGACATGGGCCTGTTGGTGTCGACCGGTGCCGACAAGGTGGCACCGATGCAAGCCGCCATTGCCGGCGGATACGTCACCCATGTGGTCACCAGCAGCAGTACCGCGGCGGGGATGCTGGCGGAATAAAGACTAGTTTGCGACAAGCGGAAAACTGCGATTTTGATCATTTGTCAGTATGCATTGACATTTACTATTTATGCCGTGAAACTGTTGCAACTCAGGGGGTGAGCCATTGGCGTCGACGGCTGTTGAAATTTCGGGATTGACCAAGGCTTTTGGTGCCAATCAGGTACTGAACGGCATTGATCTTGAGCTTCATAAGGGCGAAGTGACCGTTCTTATGGGTGCAAACGGTGCCGGGAAATCCACCCTGGTCAAGGTGATCTGTGGCGTTCACCCGGCTGACAAAGGCGAGATACGCCTGAACGGCAAGCCCCTGCATGCCGCCACCCCGTCCGAGGCCATTCGCGCAGGCATCGTCACCGTCCATCAAAGCATCAACGACGGGGTGATCCCGGATCTGGATGTGGCGTCGAACCTGATGCTGGACAAGCTGGCCGAACCGGGTGCTGGGTTTTTCCTGAAACGCCGTGAAATCCGCGCCGAGGCCCGCAAGGTTGCCGCCTCGATCGGGTTGATCGTTGATGTCACCCGCCCGGTGGGCGAGCTTGATCTGGCGGACCGGCAGTTGGTGGCGATTGCCCGGGCGATGACCCATGAGCCTGAGTTGCTGATCATGGATGAACCGACCTCGTCCCTGTCCGCCAAAGAGGCCGAGCGTCTGTTTGCCCTGCTGGAACGGTTGCGCGACACCGGGGTGGCGATCCTGTACATCTCGCACCGCACATCCGACATTCGCCGATTGGCGGACCGGATCGTTTGTATGCGCGATGGTGAAATTGTCGGTCGGTTTGATCAGAAACCGCTGGATTACGAGGCCGCAGTGCATGCCATGCTGGGCCATGGCATGACCGAGGCCGATCTGTCGTTCAAACCCGCCGGAGAGGTGGTTCTGGCGCTGGAGCGCTTGCAAATCACGCCCGGGGCCAAGCCGATCAATCTGAACATCAATCAGGATGAAGTGATTGCCATTACCGGTCTGGTGGGGTCGGGCAAAAGCCGCCTTGCGGCCATTTTGTTTGGGTTGGAACAACCGGTCAGTGGCGAAATGCGTCTGAACGGCGCGCCTTATGCGCCGATGTCACCCGGGCAGGCAATTGCCAAGGGCGTGTTTCTGTGCCCCAAAGATCGCGGCAGCAACGGTATTTTGCCGGATCACAATCTGACCAAGAACATAACCGCGCCGTTCCTTGCGCGCTACTCCACCGGGTCGATCCTGAATCGCAAGGCCGAGGCCAGGGCCGCACGGGCAACCATCGAAAAGCTGAACATAGTTTGCCAGTCCGAGGGTGATGACATCGGCACACTTTCAGGTGGCAATCAGCAAAAGATCATGGTGGGGCGTTGGTTAAGTGAGGCCTGTAACCTATTGATTTTGGACGAACCTTTTCAAGGCGTCGACATCAAGGCCCGACGCGATATTGGCGACAAGATCCACGAGACGGCAAAGGGGCGGGCGACCATCGTGATGGCGTCCGAGATGGATGAGGTTTTGGAGATTGCCGACCGGATCGTGGTTCTGGCGGATCACGCGGTGGCCGGGGATCACGACAATGGCGATCTGGACCTGAGGCTGGTGCTGGCGCAGGTGGCCGGACAGGCAAATAATGATCATACGAAGACTGCGAGCGGACAATGACCACACAAGATGATACCAAAGCCCATGCACAAGGCGACCATCCGGCCAAAGTAGCAGCCAAACGAACCCCGGTTGATCTGGCCATTCGTTACGGGTTCCTGTCGTTGATGGCGGGGCTGATCCTGTTCTTTTCCGTGGCCTCCGAAGGCTTTGTCAGCCCGTATTCCGCCGTGTTCATCTTTCAGTCGGTGGCGATCACCGGCATTCTGGCGCTTGGTGTCACGTTTACTCTGGTGGTGGACGGCTTTGATCTGTCGATCGGCTCAACCGCGACCTCGGCGCTGATGTTGTCGGCTTACGTCATGGTGGTGCTGGAAATGGGCGCCGTGGCGGCGGTGCTGGCCTGTCTGGTGATGGGGGCGTTGGTCGGGCTGGTGAATGGGTTGTTGATCGTCAAGATGAAGGTGCCGGACCTGCTGGCGACCCTTGGCATGATGTTCCTGCTGATCGGGCTGCAACGCATACCAACCGAAGGCCGTTCGATTGCCACCGGCATGAAGATGCCCAACGGTGAAACGACTGTGGGCAAGTTTTCCCCGGATTTCCTGTGGCTGGGTCGCCATCGGTTTGATTTCTTCATCGATAACCTGATCCCGGTTTCGGTGCTGATCCTGCTGGGGGTCGCGGTTTTGTGCTGGGTGTTTCTGGAACTGACCCGGCATGGCCGGTTGATGTACGCCATCGGTTCAAACCAACGCGCCGCGGCTTTGGCCGGGACCAATGTGAACCGCTACAAGATCCTTGCCTATATGATTTCGGGCGTGTTGGCATCGGTGGGTGGTATCCTGCTGGCGGCCCGTCTTGGGCGCGGTGACCTGGCGTCGGGCAACAATCTGTTGCTGGATAGTGTCGCGGCCGCATTGATCGGGTTTGCCGTTTTGGGTGCGGCCAAGCCCAACGCCTTTGGCACCGCTGTTGGCGCGTTGTTTGTTGGGGTGCTGCTGCAAGGGCTGACCATGATGAATGCGCCGTATTACACCCAGGATTTTGTCAAGGGGAGCGTTCTGGTCGTCGCCCTTGTCTTTACTTTTGCGCTGACCGGTCGGCGCAGGGGTTCAAATCACTGACCATGTTACTGAAACCAAAAGGGAGAGAAACGATGAAACTTACAAGACGCTTAACACTTGGGCTGGCCGGCGGCATTGCCGCGCTTGCGGCTGGTATCGCCCCGGTCATGGCGGCAGAGATGCCCGCCCCGTTTGACAACGCAGGCGAGGTGAAAATTGCTCTGGTGCGGTATCTGTCCACTGGCGACTTCTTTCAGGCGTATCTGTCGGGGGTCGAATCCCAGGCCGCCGCCATCGGCGTTGACCTGCGGGTGTTCGACAGCCGTCAGGACGCGGCATTGCAGGCCGACATGGTCGATCAGGCGATTGCGCTGGGGGTTGACGGCATCATCATTCAGCATGGGCTGACCGAGGCCATGCAGGACGCCGCCCAACGGGCTTTGGATGCAGGCATCAAGGTTGTGGCCTTTGATGTGGATGTTGAAAATCCGGCCATTCCACAGATCGAACAATCCGATTATCTGCTTGGCAAACTGGCGCTTGAGCAGGCGATCAAGGACAATGGCGACACCTGGGATGCAGGGTACGTCTATGTGGCCGGCATTGCCCCGCTGGATCGTCGCGATGTGGCCTGGCAGGACGTCAAGGCGGCCAATCCCGGCATCAGGGAACTTGCCATGTTCGGCACGCTGGATAACCCGATTGCCAATTCGGTTGCCAATCAGGCGCGCTCGGTGTTGCAGGCCAACCCTGGCATCACCGTGGTGTTCGCACCTTACGATGAATTTGCCAAAGGCGTGAAAATTGCCGTGGACGAGGCGGGCATGACCGACCAGGTTGACATCTATTCGGCGGATGTATCCACCGCCGACATCGCCGCCATGCGCGAGCCGGGTTCGGCCTGGGTGGCAACCGTGGCCACCAACCCAAGCGTGGTTGGCGAGGTTTCGGTGCGGTCCCTGGCGATGCTTTTGGCGGGCGAAGACCCGGGCCCCAATGTGGTCGTGCCGCCGACCCTGATCACTCAGGCGTTCCTGAACGACAATGGCATCACCAACATGGAAGAGCTGAGCGCCAAGATGCCTCAGTTCGCCCATGCCGATGTGTCGGTGCCTGCGTGGATACCGCTGCCTGCGCGTTAAAGCGCGGCGATGGATAACGACATTCGGGCCTTGGGGGATATTTCCCCCAAGGCCAAACTTTGTGAAACCCCGATCTCTGGCCCGATCTCTGGCCCGATCTTTGGAACAATGTAACTTATGAATACTCCCGCGCTTGTTGCTCTTAAATCCCAGTGTCGCGGTGTCAGCCTTGGCATCATGGCTGCTGATCAGGGACATTTGCGTCTGGCCGCCCGGCAAACCGCCGCCTGGGGCTGTAAAATCCTGCATTTTGATGTGATGGACGGGGTTTTTGTGCCTGCCATGACGGCCGGTCCGGCCAATGTGAAGGCGCTGAACAACGGTCAGTTGCGTGATGTTCACCTGATGATCAATGCACCCTTCACCCATGTGGCGTCTTACGTCGCGGCGGGCGCCGATATGATCACCGTACACGCCGAAGCGTCTGACGCAGGTGCCGCCATCACCGCCATCCGCACCGCCGCTGACACAGCCGACCGCCCGGTTCTGGCCGGGCTGGCATTGATGCCGGGCACCTCGCTGCCGCAGGTTGCAGATCTGCTGGGGCTATCGCCCGACCTGATCCTGATCCTGTCGCTTGACCCGCGCAGTAATACCCCGCCCGACATAACAACCGCCTGCGACCGCGTCGCCGAACTGCGCCGTATCGCGCCGCACGCCGTACTGGCGTTTGACGGCGGTGTGACGCTTGAAACCTTACCCGAAATCGCCGCCGCCGCCCCTGATATGATCGTCAGCGGCAGTGCGGTATTTGGCGCAAAAAACCCGCAATCCGCGTTTGAGACCATGACCCGAGCGTGCTAACCCCCCAATAGAACCAAGACAACGACTGGACATAAAATGGCAGATATCGACGACATCAAAGACGGCAAAGACTTTGGCATCGACACCCCGCAGGACAAACAGGGGTTTTTCCTGAAGGGCTGTGCCAATTATGACTGGGGTATCAAAAACCGCATGTCGCGCATTTTTAACCCGGTATCGGGGCGCACGGTGATGCTGGCGTTTGATCATGGCTATTTTCAGGGACCAACCAAGGGCCTGGAACGGATCGACCTGAACATCCTGCCTTTGGCCGAACATGCCGATGTATTGATGTGTACCCGTGGCATCCTGCGGTCCGTCATTCCGCCGACTGTGACCAAACCGATCGTCATGCGCGCCTCGGGCGGCAATTCGATCCTGTCGGAACTGTCGAACGAAACCATAGCGGTCGATATCGACGACGCCGTGCGCATGGGCGTTTGTGCCATGGCCGCACAGGTCTATATCGGCGCCGAGTTCGAACACAAGTCGATCACCAATGTGATCAAGCTGATTGACAGTGGCATGAAGGTCGGCATCCCGACCCTGGCCGTAACAGGTGTGGGCAAAGACATGGCACGGGACGCGCGGTACTTCGGTCTGGCGACGCGGATTGCTGCTGAAATCGGCTCGCATTATGTCAAAAGCTATTTCATCGAAGAGGGGTTTGAAAAGGTCGTGGCCGGCTGTCCGGTGCCTATCGTCATCGCCGGGGGCAAGAAACTGCCTGAATTGGAGGCGCTGGATATGGCGTTTCGCGCGGTTGATCAGGGGGCGGCGGGCGTTGATATGGGGCGCAATATCTTTCAATCAGACGCGCCGATTGCGATGATCAAGGCAGTCGCCAAAGTGGTACACGAATTATTGCCTGCCAATCAGGCGTTTGAGATGTATAATGACCTGAAATCTGATGGCTGAAAAGGGCAGGGCGATGAATATCAAAGTTTTGGGCGGCGTGGGGCTGGTGGTGATCGCCGTGGCCTATTCGATATTCAAACCCGTGGGCGACCGGGCTGAAGCCCCACTTGTGCAAGGTGCAAGCATGGTCGCGGTGGCCCTGCCTGCCGCCTTGTCCGAACAGGCCCAGATCGGCAAGCGCGGCTTTGACGCCAAATGCGCGCAATGCCACGGCGCAAACGCCGCCGGTCAGAACGGCGTCGCCCCATCGCTGATCCACAAGATTTATGAACCGAACCACCATTCCGACGCGGCCTTTCTTGTGGCCGCCAAAAACGGCGTGCGCGCGCATCATTGGCGGTTTGGCAACATGCCGCCCGTGCCGGGGCTTACGGATGCAGATGTCCTGAACATCACCCGCTACATTCGCGAAGTGCAAAAGGAAAACGGCATCTTCTGACGGGCCCTTGACCTTCCAGTCGCGGGAGGCTTTATTGGATCACATGTCATCAGGAGATCAATATGAACATCGGCGACGTGTCCCGCCTGTCCGGCCTGCCCAGCAAAACCATCCGCTATTATGAAGAAATCGGTCTGGTCGCGCCGTTGCGATCCGACAACGGTTATCGCGCATTTCGTGATAGTGACCTGCACAAGCTGGCCTTTCTTGGGCGGGCGCGGTCACTGGGGTTCTCGATCGAAGATTGTCGCAACCTGCTGACGTTATACGATGACACCACCCGCGCCAGTGCTGATGTCAAAACCATCGCCCGCCAACACCTGACCCGGATCGACCAGAAACTGGCCGAACTGACCGCCTTGCATGACACATTAACCCATCTGATTGATGCCTGCGCCGGCGACCATCGTCCCGATTGCCCAATCCTGGCAGACCTTGCCACCGTTCCTGACACCAAACCTGGCCATTCACCTTTGGTGCGTTGAATGTCTTTGTCATGGGCTTGCGCATCAACACCTGGCGCAAATGTCAAAAACGACGCTGTACCCCAATTGATGCCGTTTCCGGCCTTTCACTTTCTCAAAACGCCAATATGGTCGCGACGATGAACCCAGACCTGAAGGCCACCTAAAATGACCACCAATCCCCTTGTTATCTTCACGCCCTCAGGCAAACGCGGGCATTTCCCGCAGGGAACACCGGTGTTGACAGCGGCCCGCCAGTTGGGGGTTGATCTGGATTCGGTCTGCGGCGGGCGTGGCATCTGTTCGAAATGCCAGATCACCCCGGGCTATGGCGCCTTCCCCAAACACGGGGTGAACGTCGCCAAAGACGCCCTGTCGGACTGGAACAAGGTCGAGCAGAGATATGACGACAAACGCGGCCTGACCCCCGGTCGCCGCCTTGGCTGTCAGGCGACGATCCAGACCGATGTGGTGATTGATGTCCCCCCCGAAAGCCAGGTGCACCGCCAGGTGGTGCGCAAAGCAGCCAGCACGCGCGCCATCCAGATGGACCCGGCCACCCGGCTGTATTTTGTCGATGTCGAAGAACCGGACATGCATTCGCCTACCGGCGATCTGGAACGGCTGGCCCGGGCGCTGAAATCGCAATGGGGCATTGACCATGTCACCGCCGACCTGACCCTGATGTCGCGCCTTCAGAAAACCCTGCGTAAAGGCAAATGGCAGGTCAGCGTCGCCTTGCACAAAGATCACACAGATGCCCCGGCGCGGATCACCCATATCTGGCCCGGCCTGTTTGAAGACGGCCTTTACGGGCTTGCCATCGACCTTGGTTCAACCACCATTGCCGCCCATCTTACCGACCTTGCGACCGGCGAAGTAATCGCCTCATCCGGCATCATGAACCCGCAGATCCGCTTTGGCGAAGACCTGATGAGCCGGGTCAGCTATTCGATGATGAACCCCGGCGGCGACGTGGAAATGACCAAAGCGGTGCGCGTGGCCCTGAATGGCCTGATCGCTGAACTGTTGGACGAGGCCAGGATCACCCCCGACCAACTGGTCGAGGCCACGTTTGTCTGCAACCCGGTCATGCACCACCTGCTGATTGGAATTGATCCGGTCGAACTGGGCCAGGCGCCGTTTGCGCTGGCCAGTTCCGATGCCCAGCACCTGGGGGCGCCTGACCTGGAACTGGACGCCATCAACCCGCGTGCGCGCATCTATATCCTGCCCTGCATTGCCGGCCATGTCGGGGCCGATGCCGCCGCCGTGGCGCTGTCGGAACAACCCGGAAAATCCAAGGATCTGGTGCTGGTGGTTGATGTGGGCACCAATGCCGAACTTTTGCTGGGCAATACCACCCGGGTTCTGGCCTGTTCCTCGCCCACTGGCCCGGCCTTTGAAGGCGCTCAGATCAGTTCCGGCCAGCGTGCCGCCCCCGGTGCCATTGAACGCATCAGGATTGATCCCGTCACCAAAAACCCCCGTTTTCAGGTGATCGGATCCGAGCTTTGGTCAGACGACCCCGGCTTTGAAGCGGCGACTGCAACCTCTGGCATCACCGGCATCTGCGGCTCGGGCATCATCGAGGCGGTGGCCGAAATGCGCATGGCCGGCCTGCTGGATGAAAGCGGTCTGATCGGCTCGGCGGAACAGACCGGCACGCCGCGCTGTATTCCCGATGGGCGCACGCATTCCTACATGATCCACGATGGCACGGATGACAACACCCCCCGCATCACCGTCACCCAGGGCGACATTCGCGCCATCCAACTGGCCAAATCCGCGCTGTATGCGGGGGCGCGCCTGTTGATGGATGAAATGGGGGTTGATACGGTTGACCGGGTGGTTCTGGCCGGAGCGTTTGGTGCGCATATCTCGTCCAAACACGCGATGGTGCTGGGGATGATCCCGGATGCGCCGCTGGACAAGGTGACGTCAGCCGGCAACGCCGCCGGCACCGGCGCGCGCATTGCCCTGTGCAATATCGCGGCGCGGCACGAGGTTGAAATCATGGTGCGCGAGATCACCAAGGTCGAAACCGCCCTGGCACCGATGTTTCAGGATCATTTTGTCGCCGCCAATGCGATTCCGCATAAATCTGACCCGTTTCCCAACCTGTCGCAGATCGTCAGCCTTCCCAATCCCAGCTTCAACCCCAAAGCCGGCGAAAGTGGTCGGCGGCGCCGTCGCCGAAAACCCTGACTGCCACCCCCAGAACAGGCCGTCAGAACAGGCCGTCAGAACAGGCCGTCAGAACAGGCCGTCAAACCGCGCGGGCAGGGCATAGGTATGACTGGAAACAGGGGGGGCAAACGACCAATAGCCGGAATTGCCATGTTTGCCCCAGGTTGTGTGCATCCGGGCGCGCAGATCAGAAAACCCGTCGCCAAAGTCCATATCCGCGACTTCTTGTGTCGTGTCCCCGGTGGGCGGGCCTTGGGTCTGGCGCAACAGATACAAATCTTCGGGGGTTGCCAGCCGTTTGAATTTCGCCAATGTCGCGTCCCGCGACAAGGCAACCGGGGCCGAGATCACACAGGGTTTGCAAAGGTCCGGCGCAACCCTGACGTGGCGTGCCGCCTTTCCCGCATCATCCACCGCGATGTGCTGCGGGATAAGGTCCAGGCCAAGTGGCGTCAAAACCTGTCCGCCGTCAATCGCCCCAAGCATATCGTTCAGATTGCCTTTGGCCGGGTCCGCCAGCACCAGTTCGTGTGGCTCACCAACAATCACATGGGTGTAATACTGGCCCAATGCGGCCACCATATTGGCCATGACCCGCCCGCGCCGCCGTGCCACTGTTGCGCCCGAACCGGACGGCAGCCGGATCACCGAGCAACCCGCCGCCAATTCCAACAATTCCGGCGGTGCGTCGGCACTGATGACATAGCAATGATCCCTGCTGATCTGACGCTCATAATAATGCGCCCATGTTTTCAGGAAAAACGCCTTTTGTTCAGATGCGCCCTCTGGCCTGTATTCTGGCCTGTATTCTGGCCGATTTTCTGGCCCACCCCCAGGATCGCCGGTTAAAATGGTCAGCGCGGCTGCTGGCTGCACAAGGTTACTCCTTTTGCGAACCCGAGGTTGAAACGTTGACGCGGATCAATTTGGCGATCAGGACCAGCCAGGGCGCGCCGTGCATCAGCAAATCGCCGATATCTATCATCTGCGTCAGGTTTCCGGCCACCAACATCTGAAGTTTCTGCCAGATGTGTGGTGCCGGCACGAACGGCGCCAAGCCCAGCAAGGCACACATTATCCCGACCATTCCCCAGGAAATCCGGTCCAGTATCGCACCCATGTCGTTGCTCCGCATTGTCCAACTGTGAATTCAGGGCGCTAGATGACCCCGGGTCGTGAGATAGATCAGACGCCGTCTTTTGGCAATCACCAGATCAGCCCCGGTAAACACGCCTTGGAACAAGTGCGACTGTGCCTTGGCCGGTCAGCCCGCCGCGTCGGAGGTGTGCGGCAACAATCCTGGCCGGGCTTGGGAGGCATTCAACCATCCTGCTATCGTGAAAGGTGCGAAAGTTCACAAATGTTCTCATAAAGTTCTTTACAAAGCCCGGCATAAATGAGAACAAAGGGTCAACAAATGATTAACCAACCGACCGGAGCCCGCTTATGTTGCATCAGATCAAATCCAGTTTTCGCCGCTCGCAGGACACGCTTTTGCAGGATGGTCTGGGGCTTGTGGCTTTGACGGTCATTCTGGTGGTGGCCCTGCATCTGCCCGAATTGATCTGAACCCGAATCTGCCTGCGATTCTCATGCCTGTGTGTGGCTGATTTTGTCCCAACATATGTCCCGGGACGTGCCTCTTGTCCCTGCCACGCCTGACACTACATGAGACCTGCATACCTTGCCGCCGCCATCCCCGTCCGGGATGCGCGGCGGTTTTTTTGGCGCGCCCTGTTTATATGACGGTATGGGGGTTGAAAAAGGCGATGGTGCCGGGCTGAGACCAGCCTTAACCGTTTTCCTGCTCTGCCATCCTTGCCAGGGTGTCCTTTTCCCGTTCGACTGCGGCCAGGACGATCCGGGTGGTTTCGGGCGGCAGGTCCAGTGCCAGGGCGGCAGCATGGCCGTGGCTTGACATTTTGCGCAGTGTTTTGCCGACGATGTCGATAAGTTTGTCATCGTCGTAGTCGGAGAACTTTTTGACGAAATCGTCCCAGTAATAGGCCAGAAATACCACATCGACGACGTTTTCCAAGGCCTGTGAATCCGCCACACGTTTCAGTGCCTCTTTGCGCAAATAGCTGCCCACCAGGGTGATGTCGTCGGCGCTATAGTCGTTGCTTTTCATGATGCCACCGACCAGTTCGGCGTGCAGTTGGCGCATGGACAGCCGCCATTTCTGATAGCCCTCGCGATTCATCGGGTGGGTGTCACGCGGGATTTGCCAGCGTCGGATATGTTGGGCGCGAGCGGCGATGCGCAGGAGTTCCGAGGCGTCCGGGTACATGCGTTCCAGCGTTTCGGTCATGCGGTTGGCATAGACAGTTTCAAACGGCTGTTCGTGTCCATCCACGGTAATTTTGCGCGGGTCCTCGCCATTGACGGCGTCAATGGCCGAGATCACCGAGTTGAATTGTTCTGTCGCTGCAAATGCCATGGTTGGCCCCTTTGATTCTGGTTGCGCCGTCATCCGGTCAACAGATTCATTGCCTATTTCATAGGGTTTCAGTGGTCAAGTTCATCACGATCCCGACATCGCGCACATTCCGGGGATACGGCCAAAGCGCATGTTCGTTTTTCATATCCCTGTGTCCTGCCAGACCCCGCCGATGACCATGCCTTTGGCGCTTAGGCGTTCCTGGTGATGGATAATATTGCCCTGAACATCCTCAAGCGCAATGTCGCCCGGCTCCAGCATAAGCACACTGGCATCCCCGACTGAACCGGGCGCAAAACTGCCAAGGTCAGGGCGGCGGATGGCGGCGGCGGGGCGGTGTGTGGTGCAGGCTATGATCTCGGACAGAGGCATGCCAAGGGCCAGAAACTTGGTCATGGTGCGCAACAAATCCCAGGCAGGGCCGTTGATGCACATGGCGTGAACGTCTGACGAAATGGTATCGGGTTTGAACCCGGCCGCCATCATTGCCCGGGCAGTATCCCACGAAAACGATCCCATGCCGTGGGCCACGTCGAACAACACACCGCGCGCGCGGGCCCGGATCACCGCGCCACGCACCTGGCCGTTGCCATGCATCGGCGCGTTGGGGAAGGGGCGGAAACAATGGGTCAGCACGTCGCCCTGGCGCAGCCGGTCGACCACTGCGGCGTATGTGGGGGGTGGCTCGTCAATGTGGCACATCAACGGCAGGTCAGCCGCCTGGGCCACGTCCAAGGCAATATTCAGCGGGTTGATGCCGTTGGGTCCGCTGGCGTGTTTGCCCACCCGCACCTTGATGCCGATGATGGTTTCGGGGTTTTCACGCGCCATATCCAGCGCCTCGCGGGCGGCCATCAGGCGCATGTCTTCGCTTTCGCCGATCATGATCTTTGGGGAAAACGCATAGATACCGGCGAATGATATGTGCAGATAGACCAGCACCCGGGTCTGAACCCGTTCGATCACATGCGCCTTGAACCCGGGAAAGTTACCGGGCCCGGCACTGCCGGTATCAACACAGGTGGTGACGGCGGATTGGCGGGCATAGGCGTCCGCATCGACCCCCAAAGACGTGCCGCCCCAATAGACATGGGTGTGCAGATCAATCAGCCCCGGCGTGACGATCAGCCCGCTTACATCGCGCTCATCCGTGCCGGTCAGCCCTTCGCCAATGGCCACGACCTTGCCGCCCGCAAAGCCAACATCGCTGGTTTTGTCGATTTGCTGCGACGGGTCCATGACCCTGCCGCCCTTGAGAACAAGATCATAAGCCATGTGCGTTTCCCCATCCCCATCCTTACCCAGCCTGTCGGCCCTCGCCCATATAAAGTTTCTGCATATCGACAAAATAGCCACTTTCAAGCCGCGCCCGCAAGGCGTCCCAGCCATCAGGGTTGTCCAATATCGCCTTATAAAGATCAGCCGACACACCAAGGTTTTCGATGGCGTCTTCTGACGCTGTTTCCAGCCAGGAAAAAATGTATTCGTCACTGTCTTCGTCAACATCGACAAAGCGCAGTTCAATGCCCTGGGCCAGGGGCGCGGTCTCTACGCTCCTCAGGATGTGCATTTTCATCATTTCGATGATCACGTCGTCCAACCCATGTTCCTGGATCAACAGCTTTTCGCGAACGCCCGGCCAGCCAAAGGTGACGCGCACTTTCAGCCCGCTGCCAACTTCTTGCGCGGCTGCCGGTGCATCCGCGCCATAACTTGCGCTAAACAAGGTTTCCGCTTCGTCCTCGACCTCCAGGTGATCCGGCATCCTGGCCGATTGCATCGCCGCAATCCACTGGCCACGTCCCACATCCAGATAGTTGAACTGAGGCTGCAAACGGAAACTTTCCTGACAGGACCCGCATTCAACATCCTGAAAACGGTTGGTCAGAATATCCTCTCGCAGGTCGGGGCGGCGGTCGGCATTCACACTGCCAACCGCCATCATCACAACGGGCGCTTCGCAGGCTGGGCACACCAGATTTACAGGGTGGAAAAGAGACATTCTTCAACGACCTTTCAAAGACTTATAGATTTGACAGCCAGCCTTCGGATGGGTGGCCCGGTTTAAGTTTCCCGGAATGATAGGCGGCGTACAACTCGGAAAACCACTCACCCGGTGCCCGGAACTGATACGCGGTAATGCCTTTTGCGCGGGCCGACAGCAGGTAGGACATCCATTTGTTTGAATAACTTTCCTGATAAACAATCCCGCCAATCGCCAGATTTTTGGCGTGCGCCATGCTGGACCAGGGTTTTGCAGGCTCAGATGCCGCATCGATATGTGCGCGTAGCTTGAGGCGCCGGCTTTCCCATTCTTCTTCTGTACAGGTCTCATCCGCGGGTATCGCGGGGACATAGGGGCTTTTGTTGTGGGCCATATATTCGGTCGCATAGCCTTTGTCGTATTCGAATTTCTTGGCGATTTTTTCCGCAATGGCCGAGATATTCGAGCCGTATTCAATCCAGCCGCCAAATTCCTTCTTTTTGCCGTTGCTGGTCATGAAGCTGCCTTTGTCGTCAACGGCATGCGCGACCTCGTGCAATGTGTTCCAGTTAAAGAACGTGACCGGTTCTTCATTGGCGGGTTTGCATTTTTCGATCTCCGCGCGCTCTTCCGGCGTTGTCGCATCGTCCAGGCTGCCCACCGCATCATCGCTGCCAAAGGGATAGGGCGAGGATGTGGTGGCATCGCCTTCATGCATGACCACGTTCTTTTTGCTTCCCTGATATTTTGATCCCTGGCCTGATGCGTCAATGATCGAAAACTTGCTCATTGAATCATTGTCCAGCGTATGATCCAACGGTAAATCCTGCATCACCTTGTAAAAGGCGACTATATTTGGCCCTTTCAGGTCAAGATCGGCAACAACGGTCCCGGGGGCCAGGTTTTTGTTGCTGAAGTTCTCGATCTCGCATCCGAACCGGGCTTTGAATGCGACCTTTACAACCGCGCGCTGTGCCTCTGGTTCCAGATTGTCGATCATCGCGTCAAGTTCGGCAATACCGTTCGGGCGCGACAGGATTTCATCGATGAGCTTTGGATCGGGCGGGGTGTTTGCCCGCATCTCGGCCATGACAAAGGCACCTGTGCCAATGGCCCGCGCTTTTTCCAGCAGCTTTATCGCGTCAGCCGGATTGCGGGCCTCTACCTGCGTTGCCGCATCGGCCAGCTTTTTGCGCATGGTGTCGATGCTGGGTTTGATCGCATACCGGTGTTCATGCGCTTCAAGCTCGGCAAGCCGGGGTTCCACCTCAACTTTGGCGCGCAGATCAATGTATTCCTTGTGGTGATTGGCAAGGTCCAGCGCCGTCTTGATCAATGCGATGGCGGCTTCGAGGTCGGCACTGACGTTGTCGAAATTCTGTCCGGTTTTTGCGGTGGTTTCCGCGCCGGTCAACAGTTTTTCGATTTCGGCAATGTTGGTCGTCACATAGGCCGTTTCGCTGTGGCCGGTGACCGGTATCAGTGCTGTGCGGGCATGGGCAATTGATTGTACAAAGAACGCGTATTGCGACATGACCTCATCTGCCGTGTTACAGGCCGCAAGCGCCGCCAGCAGATGGGCCTTGGCGACTTTTGCAGCCAGCCCGTCCTTTTGACAGTTCGCGATTTCGCCATTTGCCGTTTCCAGATAGGTCTTTGCAACATCCGCATGCTCTTTACTGCCGACAAAGGCAATCGACAGTTGTGCCGCCTTTATCTGCGGCCACCATGGCGCGCTGTCTTCGTCGCCGCCGATGGCCGAATTCACGGCCTCCAGGGTCGCGTGATTATCGGCGGTTTTAGTCGCCTCTTGCGCCGAGACCGCAACTTCTTCGGCCATCTTCTTTGCGGTTGCAAAATCACCGGGGGCCAGTTTGACCAGATTTTCGTACTTGGTTGTCAGCCGGGTCAACTGGGCCTCGATTGCATCTGCATGCTTGTGAGCCTGCGCTTCGTCCAGCTTTTCCCTGGCGGCTTTCCGGGCCGTTTCATAGGCTGAAGACCCTTTGATTTTGTCCAGCAGGGCCGTGGCTTGCGCCGTTACCGCCTGCATCAACTTGGTGGCCTGAGAATAGCTATTGTCGGTCAGGTCGGTCTTTGTCGCATCGATCTTCGCAGTCGCGAGTTTGTCTTCGACCTCTTTTATCATATCCGCCGAAATTGTATTGCGTTCGCCGTCCAGCAAGGTCAAAGCCGCCTCGGCGGCGGTCAATGCGGGCGCGTACAGGTCGGCCTGGGCCTGCAACAGTTTGCAGGCCGTTATCTTTTGATAGGCCTTCTCAAACATCCTTAGTGCAGCACTATAGGTATGGGCTGTTTTCATATCCCCATACGTCGCAAAATCTGCATCTGCCCGTGCGATCTGATGCACACTCGCCTCTTTTCCGGGGCCAGTAAGGGCGGCTCTGGGAGTACTGAAAAACGGGATCTCCCAGCCGAGAACTGTTTTAAGTGTTTTAATGTCGGCGGCAGTAGGGTCCGCCCAGTTGGCCGCAGCTTTGGCCTTGGCCGCGGCCCCTTTGAAATCCTCGGCGGTCTGGAGTGCGTCGCTGTCATCCAGAAGCGTTTGGACCTCTGTTACCCGGTGTGCAAGCTGGGTGGCAACTGCACCGCCCTCGGTCGCAATTGCGCCGATTACTGCCGTCGCAATGGCGCGATTTGACTTGATTTCAACGAAAAGCGTGCCATCCGCCTTGGCGAGGTCGACGACCTTTCCGGCACCCGCAAGCTTGGCTTCTGCGCCTTTGTAATCATATGCTTCGGGCTTGATCAGGTCGTCGGCGTCAGCTTTCAACACGTCTATCTTGTCAATATGTGGTTGCAGGCAGTTTAGGTCATTCAGCGGTGTCAGGGCGGTTACCCGCGTTTCCAGAGAGGTCTTGATATCCAGATAGGCGGTATGTTCATGGATCAGTACCAGCGCCATTTTCAGGTTCAAAATGGCGCTGTCCAAATGCGCCCTGGCATCATCGAGCTTATTTGCGGTGTGGGCTTTCCGGGCTTCGGCGGCTGGCAATTGCGCCTTGGCGATCAAAGCGGTCAGATGATTTCCGCTGTCCGCCGCCACCACCTTGTCGCGAATGTCGGTATACACCTTGAACGCCGGATTCCAGTTATCTTTCAGATCATCCAGTGCCGTTTCGTCGTGCAGGCCATCAAGTTCAACGCTGTCTTCCGCCGCCGCCTTGGCGGTGTCCACCCGTTTTTCCGCATCAGCAAGGATGGTGCCGGCAGTGTCAAAATCAGGCTTCAGAGCGGATATCGCCGCATCGCTCATCAACGCCTTGGTGGCCTCGATCAGTGATGTCGCTTGCGGCACGTTCTTTAACGCGTCAATTTTGCCTTGCACGATGACACGTTTTTCCTTGTAGGCTTTGCAGTTGACTGCAACCGCCAATGTCGCAGGCCAGTCGCCTTCAGTCCCCGCCAAAACAGCAGTCGCAGTCGAAAACTTGTGAAGGGCGGCCTCGGCTTTGGCCGTCACCAGGTCCGCGTCCATTTTCAGGATCATCACCTGAATGCCGGATGCGCCGTCATGGGCTTTGAAATCGGTCAGCTTGATTTCAAACGCGGCCAACTTTGGCGGGTATTGCTGAACCGTGGGAATTTCTTGTTTGAGAAATGACCTCACTGGCCAGAATAATTTGAGCTTTTGCAGGGAAACGGCATAATCTGACGTCGTCGCGATGTCAGAATCGGTGTAATGGCCGTTTGCCTCTGCCAGTTTCGTGGCTAACAGCAATGCTGTAGCTGCTGACAAACCCACCCATGAATCAACCCAGGTTTTTGCAATTGGGCGATCATTTTCATATTTTGCTTTAAGCTTTTTAATCTTTGCGGTCGATGTGAATATCTCGGCAACCTTGTCCAGCTTTATTATGGCGTCCTTGAATTTTTTGGCTGCTCGGTCCACCTGGGCGCCATCGTACAAACCTTCCATTTCCCGTGCTGGCGCATCAACTTTCGGGTCGCCCGCCACCTTGCCACGGTCCGTATCGGCCATGACTTTGCGGTCGTCGTCAATGGCGTCAAAATGGGCGAAATCATCCGCCAGGATTTCAGTGGCGGCAATCACCGCCTCTGCGGCGGTCAATTCATCGGTCGCGGCTTTCAGGTCGTGGTTCTTGGATTTCTCAATCGCGGACGCACGAATATCGGTTATTTTGGTAATCTCAGGGGCAATTTCCGGCGCTGCGGCCTTTGGATGGCTGGTCAATGGCACCAGGCGCAGGTCGAAAATATCCAACGCCTTTTTGAAACCCGTCTTGGCCCGGGTTTGCGCGGCAATCGCCGGCCTCAACCCGGCCAGCGATTTTTCGCCGACATCCAGCTTGGCCGCACTTTCCGGCAAAGGCGTCGCCTTGGCGTCCGCTGCCAGTTTGGCTGTGTCCTTAAGGGCGGTGTCCCAGGCATCCGGTATGGTGCTGACAGCTTCGGCAATCATGGTGTTGTAGGTGGCAATCGGCCCGTCTTTCAAGGACTTGATTGTCGCCTCGATCCGCGCGATCTGTTCTGCCAGATCAACTTCGGGCAGGGCTGCTGCTTCGGTTTCTGGTGGTGTTTCGTCTGTTGGTCCCCTTGGCGCCGCCGCTGCTTCCGGGTTCGGAGCGGTCACTGTCTCGCCACCTTCTGCCGCCGCGCCAACAGTTTCTGCCGGGGCCGATGCCCGTGCTTCGGAAATTGCGCGGGCCAGTGGTCCGACCGCTTTCAGGGCGGTTTCATAATCTGGCGGGCTGGCAGAAACTTTGGACTTTATCATTGCCCATGCCGCCTGGATTTTGTCGGTTTGCGGCGTCTTAAAGGCCAGAACTTCGGCGACCAGCGGTTCCAGCTTGGCCGATGCCTGCTGCCATTTCGCTTCCAGCAATGATTGTCGCTTGGCCAAAAGCGCAACATCCATTGCGGCCTTCTTCATCGCCTCGGACATCTTTGGAATGTTCTCAAGAGCAACCTTATGGTCACCCGACCCGGCCTTGCCGTGAATGGCCCTCCAAAGCGTATTTGCCTGTGAAAGGTCTATGCCCCTGGTGTTTACCAGCTTTGCCAGCACAGCTTCAATTTTTGCCGCCGCTTTTTCCCATTTTTCAACCAGAGGGTCTGGCTGCTCTGGTGTCTTGGTCGTGTCTTCTGCTGTCTCACCCGGTTTTGGCGTTTCAGGGGCGGGTGCCTTGCCTGGGGTATCGGCGGATTGACCCTGCCCAGCTGTTGGCGCTGCACCGTCTTCATCACCTTCGGATTCAATCACGGCACCACTTGGGTCAAGCACGATGATGCTGTATTTCAACCCGACAACCTTGAACAACTGTTTCATTTTGCGCGCAAATCCGGGCAGGATTTTGCCGTCGATCGCAAAGGTCAGATCCGTGCCTTTAAGGTTTATCCGCCCAAATGTGACAAGCGGCGTCTCGCCATCTGCTTTGGCTTGCTTGCCAAGTACCTTTGAGGCCTTGGTCTTGTGGGTCAGAAAAACCGAACCTTCGATTTTCTTGCCAAAGCATAGTCCAAAAGCAAGTTCGCGCTTACGCGCAATCGCCATCTGTGATTTGATTTCTTTTGCGGCAGATCCGTCAAGCGCCATAGTATCACCTCGATAAACAAAAAATAGTAAGAAAATTGATCAAATAGCATAACTTTATGCACAATCGTCGCATGGACCCAGGCTTTCGGCAAGATTTTTTTCTTGTCAATTGCCTCGGTGTGAGCCAAGCAAAGACATATGAGCGTCGATGTGAGGCCCCTTTGATACCT
Source organism: Paracoccaceae bacterium (assembly GCA_021648025.1). Lineage (GTDB taxonomy): Bacteria > Pseudomonadota > Alphaproteobacteria > Rhodobacterales > Rhodobacteraceae > NVQY01. Next base: position 73,898 of record JAKITO010000004.1, on the reverse strand, counting down.
CTGCCAGCCAGGTTCACCAGATGAAAAGCCCGCGACTTTTCTGGGCTATGATACTTGTGGCAATTCTGGGCATTGGCGGTGTTGGAATTGTCGGCTGGGCTTTTTCATCTGGTAAATTTGGCGGAGACATCGGAGGCACTTCAATGACATTATCCTCGGTAGAAACATTTGACGGAGCATGGATTGTCCAGAAAGCTACGGACATTGATCTGACCGGCTTTGACAACATGCGTTTTGATTTTGTTGCGGGCACGCTGTACGGATCAGGGCCATGTCGGAGCTTTGAGACAGCCTTTGGGCCGGACACTCAGAACCTGATGTTCTCGCCATTTGAAATAGGCGGCGGGATGTGTGACGAACAAATAATGATCACTGAACGCGATTTTTTTGAGCAGATCAAAATGGTCAATCGTTTGGAAATTGATAGTGACGAACGGCTTGTCATGTACAATTTTGACCAGCCCCTGGTCTGGCTCAGGCGGCTGACCAAGTGACACAGGGTCTGTCAATGTGCAGTCAGGCGGATGCAAATTCGCTATTTTGCACCAATTTGTAACGCCCAAAGATGCGCGCAGAAATTCGGCCCCAAAAACGCGCCATTTGGCGAGAGGTGTGAATGTTGGGAAATGGTAAGCCAAGACTGCTGATGATTGCTCCGGCACCGGTGATTGAATTGCCAGGTGGAAAGCTGAGGCTGGATGTAAAGTTTGTGGAAGGCATGCACTTTCATGTGGCGCAATGGGATGGCCCGGTCACCTGTATCCTGAAACGCGGTGCTGCGGATATCCCTTTTGGTGCGACCTATGACCTTGCCGATCTGGATTTCACACTTAAGATCATTGACCGTGATGCACCGATTGAGGTGCATGATCTGAGCGCAAATGATCTGATCTTTGCCGGGGCCGATATGCATGACGTGCTGCATCTGGCGGCTCTGGATCAACGTCCTGCGGGCACAAAACTGGTCTATGCCATCGAATACGATCTGGACACACGAATGCGGATTGCGTCGCTGGATCGCCACAGAAGCTTTTTGCGCAAACTGCGCTCCGGGATATGGCTGCTGAACCAGGAACGCCGTCGACGCGCCGCATTGCGCGGCTGTGACGGCGTTCAGGCCAACGGCTATCCGGCATTTTCCGCGTACAGTAAATTCAACAGGAAAACGATGCTGTATCTTGATGGCCGGATGGGCCGTGCAATGATGGCAACCCCGCAGGAACAAGCCACACGCGCCCTTTATCAGCAAACTGATGCGCCATTGCGGCTTGTACATTCCGGGCGGTTGGAGCCGTTGAAAGGCGGACAGGACCTGATCCCTGTCGCAAAGGCGCTACATCAGGCCAAAGTGAATTTTACGCTTGATATTTTTGGCAGCGGCAGCCTTGGTGCCGACATTGCCAAAGACATTGCAGCTGCCGGATTGAGTGACACTGTACGGCTGCATGACCCGGTCGATTTTGAAACGGTTCTGGTGCCCTTCCTGCGCCAGCAAGCGGACCTGTTTGTGTCCTGCCACCGGCAATCTGATCCATCCTGCACCTACCTGGAATGTCTTGGCTGTGGGATTCCGGTTGTGGGGTATAAGAATGCCATGTGGCAGGATATGGCCGCGAAATCCGGTGGTGGCTGGGCCGTGACATTGGGGCAGGTCAACGCTCTGGCGGATAAAATTTCGGCGCTTTCCCGCGACCCTGCGGCACTTTTGAAAGCCGGGCATCAAGGGTTGGAATTTGCCAGGGCCCATGCATTCGAGGCGGAGTTTTCAAAACGCATGGCCCATTTGGCCGACATTGCACGGGCCCGGTAGAGCGCTTGGATTCAAGTTTTAAGTACAACGTTTGAGTTGAGCCTTGATTTCCCCGGCCATGGCTTGGGCAGGAATGGCGGCGATCCGGGTGGTATGTGAATGCTTCCAAAACCTTGATGGTCGAAAATCTCGCTGTGCTGTTTGCGGCGGGTAATCTGAAATTTGCCCATGACCTGGTGCTGCACAAATAGATCGAAGAAGATCTGGCCTCGTTCACAACCCAGAAGTGGCCTCACCAGGCGGATATCTGCGCGGCATGGTCGAAAAAGCCGGGGCAGGGGAGCTGCATTTGGATCGCAGTTTCTATGGGCGGCTGAAGGAAGTGAGGGCGGCGTGATGCGGACAATGCTTCAGATTGATGTTCAACCAAATTGCTTTTTGTTGAACATGAGGTTTGCCGATGATGTCCCGACATTCTGCGACAGCCCATGCTGCGTATCATGATCTGTTGCGATCCTTACTGGACGAGGCCGTATCAGATATTCGCGGGACTCCGACCCGAGTGGATCGAAATGGCAAAATCTATTGGTACGACAGCTATCGGATCGGATCCGACGTGTGCAAAACCTATATCGGCGAAGACAGCCCGGAATTGCGCAATCGCCTGGATCGGCTGAAGTCACTTCGGAGTGAAGCCGATGAGCGCCGCAAGCACCGCACGCGCCTGATCCGGATCCTGCGCGCCGAAGGTTTTCTGGGTGTTGATGCCGCGACCGGCAGCCTGATGTCTGCGCTGAACAAGGCCTCAACCGCCTCGTTCACCGCCGGAAGCATCCTCAGCATGTCCCGGTGGCTGGTTCCAAGGTTCCGGTAGATGTGGTCTTTTCCTATCGCTGACAGGAGGCGTTTGGGAACCCTACGCTTATAGCGGTAGCTTCCCCAAGGTCTCAGTTGGACATATCTTGGCCGTTTCATGCCGGAATCATCGGTATTCATGCCTGAAACGGTTAGCCCGTTCGCGACGAGGTTGGTATGCTTGCTGCACCAATTCCCGAAAATCGGTTTCGCGGATGATGCGTATGGGCAAGCCTTGCGCTGCCAATTCCTCGGCTTTGCGATGCTTCGAACTCTTCGAGTGCCCCGCAAGGCGGGCAACGTCAGTATCGCCAACAACAAGCAACGTCGTCTTATTCGTCACACCTGATCCCACGGCGCAGCCAATTGATGCTGCTAGGTCTGCCGCCTCGCGACGCGGAATTTCCAGCGCTCCCGTGAACACGATGACTTCGCCCGATAGCGATCCATCTGGATTGCCGTCGCGTTTGATCGACGCGGCATCACCCCGTGCCGAGGGGTCGATAGGTTGCAGGACGCGCTTGAGCATCGCGTCGAGGTCGAGTCCGCTTTCGTGCATCGCAGCCAGCATGACCTGTCCTGACGCCTTCGCGTCTTCCAATGCGTTGTGGTGTTCAAATGTGTAGCCGATGTGATTGCACACGTTCGCCAAACCGTATCCGCGCCTTGCGAACTGCGCCCACGTCCTCCGGGCAACACGCGCAGAATCAAGCCAGGTGCAGGGCAGCGGCGGGATCGCCCAATGACTGGCCGCTTGGTTCATGGCGACGCGGTCGAAGTGGGTGTGCGTGACAACGATGTTGTCGGCGAGGATTCTGTTGATCTGGTCAGCCGCTTCTTTGAACGTCGGCGCACCCAAAACTTGTGACTCGTCAATGCCATGGATCGACACGTTCATCCCGTCGAAATAATCTTTTGGGTCAATCAGTGAATACCATTCGTCAGTCAGCGCGCCGTTTTCATAAACCGCAGCTCCAATTGAGCAGATCGACGCCATGTTGGCGTTCGCTGTTTCAACGTCAATTGCAACAAACTTCATCCCGTTACTCCGTTTTAGCGAAATGCTACTTGGCGGAATTGCATGAGTCGATAGGCGAATGCCCACAACGAGCTGCGTATACTGCATAATGTAGGTGTGTTGGTTCCGCTGTATCGTTTAAACGCGCTCTATCGAAATGCAGCAAAAATGCAGCAAAAACAAAAAGGGCGACCCTCGCGTATCACCCATTTTGCTTTTAAACCAAGTAGTTAATTGGCTCCGGCGGTAGGGATCGAACCTACGACCAATTGATTAACAGTCAACTGCTCTACCGCTGAGCTACGCCGGAACGGTCCGGGCGATATAGCAATGCAAGTTTGGCGCGTCCAGTGGCTATTGGCGCAAATCAAAAATATTCTTGCACCCGGTCAGCGGACCAACCTGAATGTGGCCGTGGCGCTCAACCCATTGTCCGGGGTGACCAGGGATCTTCCGCTCAGGTCAACAAGATGGGCAAAAACGTTTCGTTCGGCAGCACCCAAAAGCGCCGCGGGGGTTTCTGTGTAGATCTGTTCAGCCAGGCTGCCGGCTGTGGCCGGGGCCGTGCCCAGCGCCGCCAATATTGAGGCCTCGCGGGCACCACGATGCGCGACCAGCCAGTCAAGCCGCCCGGCCGGGTCGTCGATGGGCGCACCGTGCCCGGGGTGGAACACGCGCCAGTTGCGGGCGCGCAGGCGGGCGCAAGAGACCATGAAGTCGCTAAGATCGCCGTCCGGTGGTGAAACCAGAGAGCTGGCCCAGCCCATCACGTGATCGGCGGTGAAACAGGCCGTGCCCCAGCCAAGGGCGATATGATTGCCCAGGTGGCCGGGGGTGTGGATGACCTCCAGCGCCCAACCGTCGCCGTCAATAATTTCGCCGTCCCGGACAATGCGGTCGGGGCGGAAATCCATGTCGATGCCTTCGCCGCCGCCTGCCAATCCGTCCCGGGCCAGTTGTGCCATCACCGCACTGCGCCCGGCAGTTGTGTCGCCAAAGGCCAGAACCGGCGCGCCGGTGGCACGGGCAAGGGGGGCGGCAAGGGGGGAATGGTCGGTATGGCTGTGGGTGACGATGATGTGACTGATGCGTTGGCCGGGTTGGCAGGCGGCCAGGATTGCGGCCAGGTGGGTGTCGCTGGCGGGTCCGGGATCGATCACCGCCAAATCATTGGTGCCCAGCAGATAGGTGTTGGTGCCACGATAGGTCATCGGTGACGGGTTGGGGGCCAGGATGCGGCGCAGGCCAGGGGCCAGAGCAACGGCCTCTCCCGGGGTAGGATTGAACAGGGCTGGGTCGAAATTATCTGCTGGCATTGGCATCGTGCTTTCTCTTTTGTGCGGGTGGCCTTAGACATGGCCTATGAACCCGTCGCGCCTTAATTTCAGTTGGATCAAACGCTACATGCCCCGCAGCCTGTATGGTCGCGCGGCCCTGATCCTGATCCTGCCGGTTGTGGTGGTGCAACTGGTGGTCTCGGTGGTGTTTATCCAACGTCACCTCGAAGATGTCACCACCCAGATGAGCCTGACCGTGGTACGCGAGTTGCAATTGATCACCAATCAAGTCGCAATGTCCCCTGACCGCCAGACCATGCTGGCACAAACGAGTGCGGCTTTGAACACCCTGCAAATGACCATCCGCTTTGTTGAACCGGACAGGGTGCCAATGCAAGACCAGATCAGATGGTATGATTTTTCCGCAAGGGTGGTGATTGCCACCCTGCGCGCCACTCTGCCCCAGACCCGCGCCGCAGTGTTTCCCGACAATCGCCGGGTGATCTATTATTTTCAGTCACATCTTGGCCCGGTCAAATTGGAGTTTGGCCGACGTCGGGTGACGGCAGCAGCACCGCACCAGCTGATCCTGACCATGGTGTTCTTTGGCGGGCTGATGACGGTGATCTCGTTTCTGTATATGCGCAACCAATTGCGCCCGATCACCCGGCTGGCCCACGCAGCACAGGCATTCGGGCGCGGCCACCGCACGCCGTATACGCCGCGCGGTGCCACCGAAGTGCGGGCCGCCGGGGCGGCATTCCTTGACATGCGCGCCCGGATTGAACGCCATATCGAACAGCGCACCATGATGCTGTCCGGGGTCAGCCATGATCTGCGCACGCCCCTGACCCGGCTTAAGCTGGGATTGTCGATGCTGGACGACGATGAGGCCGCGCTTTTGCTGGGCGATGTTGACGAGATGGAGCAGATGCTGGACGCATTTCTGGACTTTTCGCGCGATGCCGCCGAAGGCGAGACCGAGATGATTGACCCGGGCGCCCTGATCAGCCGCATTGTGGCCGACGCCGCCCGGGCGGGTAAGCCGGTGACCATTGGCAAACTGGTTGGCGAAGGCATGGTTGCCCTGCGCCCCACGGCGCTGCGGCGCGCGGTTGAGAACCTGATCGGCAACGCGATCCGTTATGGCGGCGGCAGGGTCGATGTGTCGATGACCCTGACGGATAAATCTCTGCTCATACGGGTTGAAGATGACGGGCCGGGCATCGCACCCGAACTGCGCAGCGATGCAGTCAGACCGTTTGTCCGCCTTGACCCGGCGCGCAACCAGAACCGCGGTGGCGGGGTTGGTCTGGGCCTGGCGATTGTTGCCGATATTGCCCGCGCGCACGGGGGGGCTTTGCGGTTGGGCGACAGCAAGGCCTTGGGCGGATTGCAGGCCGACATCGTGATTGGCAGGTAAAGCAGACCAAATGGGTTGTCCCCTGACCAGTCAACAATTCAAAGCCATGAGTATTGAAGTCAGGGTGTTTTCACCTGCCTCAGCCTGTCGTAGCTAACGATCACCAAAAGCGAAATCATTTGGAGTTCTCAATTCAGACTCTGGTCTGATAGAAAGTGAGCCACGACTGTGCATGATAGCCCTGCGAAAGCCCGTCTTTTCCTTTGGGAAGGCCATGCGCTATTTTTCGGAAAAATCACCGATAATGCTTTGCACAGACATCACGCCGCGCAAATCACTATCGGGCTGGATGGGGCCTTTCTTTTGAAACAGGGGGGTATCTGGCAAGAGAGCCGCGCCATCGCCATCCCCGCCAACCTGGCGCACCAGTTGGACGGCGGCCGCACCAAACTTGCGATTGCCCTGGTCGATGGCGCCTCAAGGCTGGGTCGCACCATTGCTGCCGGAGGCTTCTCTGCGAACTGCGACCGTCTCGAAGCCATACCGGCAACGCTTGGTGAAGCCAAAGATTTTGTCACCCATCTTTTTGCCCACGCCGGCCTGCACCAGGTACCAAAGGTCGATGGGCGCATCGCACGAGTGCTTGCAACTCTTGAAATGCCAGCGGATGAACCACCAAACGCTGCCGCCCTTGCCAGCCTCGCCGCTCTGTCGGAAAGCCGTTTTCTGCACCTTTTCAAACAGGCAACCGGCCTTCCTCTTCGGCGTTATGTCCTGTGGCGGCGGATCATCAACAGCACAGCGGCCGCAGGACAAGGAGAGGATTTGACAACGGCCGCTCAATCCGGCGGCTTTTCGGACTCGGCTCATTTTTCCCGGACTTTCCGGGAAACTTTCGGTTTTTCGCCATCAAAATTGCTGAAAAATAGCCAGAACATTCAAGTTATCACAGGCTAGAGTTGTCATTCTCCGTTAAACCAAAGGAGAAATGACATGGGTAACATGGGTAACCTGACGAAAGAAACCAAATTGCTGGACTATAACAGCCCAGGCATCAGCGCCTTGATTGAAAAATATTACTGGCATGACCTTCCGCTTCACGAGCGTATTGGCTCGGTTTACAATTATGTGCGCGACGAAATTGAATTTGGCTACAATATTGATGATGCTATTTCGGCCTCTCAAGTATTGAAAGACGGCTATGGCCAGTGCAATACCAAGGCTATTTTGCTGATGGCGTTGTTGCGTGGCGTTGGCATTTCTTGCCGTTTACATGGCTTCACCATCCATAAAAACCTTCAGCGCGGGGTAATGCCGCCGCAGGTTTTCTTTGTTGCGCCGGAAAACATTGTGCATTCATGGGTAGAGATCGAATACCAGGGCGAATGGGTCAATCTTGAAGGTTTTATTTTGGACAAAACCTATCTGAGCAAATTACAACTCAGTTTTTCGAATATGGATCAGATGAGCGGTTATGGCGTGGGCACTCGCAGCTTGCAATCTCCCGATGTGGAATGGTCAGGAAAGAGCACTTATATTCAGAACACCGCCATCAATCAGGATTTAGGGCTGTTTGACACACCGGACGATTTTTACAAAACCCATCGCCAGGATATTGGAGCCCTGAAAGGCTGGCTTTTCCGAAATATCCTGCGTCATTGGATGAACGGGCGGGTGCAGAGCATCCGAAATGGGAAGAAGCCCGTGCCATTATCCACTTTCGATTACGAAGCCAATACCAGCGTTGCGCAATTATAGCCTTTGGCTGTTGCCTCACTTCCTGGACACAAGTTTCAAGTGCAACACCCGCCGCCCAGAGGGCATAGGATGTTGCGCCGGGCAAACGATACAAGCCCCTTGGTTTGGGGCCATTTGGTGGAAAGGCGGGTTGAAAACCGATCCTGGCGCCGCCATTACAGCGTTTGGCGTTAAATTCGAACGCGAAACGCTTTAAAGGTTCGGGAAATCTGTCCCTGATTATGCGCGCGCCGATTGAAAGGATACCTGACATATGAACACGCCCCCCCCCCGGCCTGACGCCTTTCTGGCCTTGGAAACTTCCGTCTGGCAGGCCATGGTCACTGGCGACGCCAAGGCCGATACCGCTTTGCTGACGGCGGATTTCCTTGGCGTCTATCCCAGCGGATTTGCCGGGCGGGCGGATCACGCCGGCCAGCTTGAACATGGACCGGTGATGCAAATGTTCCATCTTGATCAGGCGCGCCTGACAGTGATCACCCCGGACCACGTATTGCTAAGCTATCGCGCCACCTATCGGCGCATCAATGGCCCGCAAGAGGTGATGTATATCACTTCGCTCTGGCAACATACCACCGACGGCTGGATGAATAGTTTCTCGCAAGACACGCCTGCGACATTGCACCCATTGGATGATACCGATCATTGACCCGCGCGCATGATCGTCCCATCGTGGCGCCATGAATTTTGCACAGAACATATCCCGTCACATACCCCGTCACTTATCCCGTCACATATCCCGTCTGCCGCGCCCCTTTGACCCTGCTCTGGGGCAGGAGGCACTCGCCCGTATGGCCGACCTGACTGGCGATCTGGCCAGGCTGATCATCGGCACCGCCGGTTCCAGCCCCTATCTCAAAGGTCTGATCGAGCAGGAAGCCGCGTGGCTGACCGGCGCGCTTGACGATGGCGAAGCAGCGGTCAAGGGCGTCTTCAACGACATGCGTGCCTTGCCACCTGACCAATTGAAACCGGGATTGCGCCAGGCCAAACGCCGGATTGCACTGATTACGGCTTTGGCCGACCTTGCCGGCGCCTGGCCGTTGGAAACCGTCACATCGGTGCTGAGCGATCTTGGTGATCTGGCCTGCGATCTGGCGATCAAGGCAGAAATCGCCGTATTGATCCGGCGTGGCAAACTGCCGGGCCAAACCGAAGATGACGTGGCAACAGCCGGCGGTATGACAGTGCTGGCGATGGGCAAGATGGGCGCGCACGAGCTGAATTATTCGTCTGATATCGACCTGATCTGCCTGTTTGACGAAACCCGCTATTTGCCGGATGATTTTCACGACGCCCGCAGCGCTTTGGTGCGTGCCACCCGCAATATGTGCACCACACTAAGCGAGCGCACCAAAGACGGCTATGTGTTTCGCACCGATCTGCGCCTGCGCCCTGACCCGTCCGTCACCCCGGTCTGTCTGGCCATGGCCGCCGCCGAAAGCTATTACGAAAGCCTTGGGCGGACATGGGAGCGGGCGGCGTATATCAAGGCCCGCGCGGCGGCGGGTGATATCAAGGCCGGCGAGGGTTTTCTGAAGGTGTTGACGCCGTTTGTCTGGCGCCGTCATCTGGATTTCGCCGCCATTCAGGACGCCCATGATATGCGCCTGCGCATTCGGGAACACAAAGGTACCGGTGGCACCCGCGATGTGGCCGGACATGACATGAAACTGGGGCAGGGCGGCATCCGCGAGATCGAGTTTTTCACCCAGACCTTGCAAATCATCGCCGGGGGGCGAGACGCCGATTTACGCCAGCGTGGCACCTGTGACGGGCTGGCCGCATTGTCGGCCAAAGGTTGGGTGCCTGGGGATGTGGCGGATGCGCTGACCAGCCACTACCGCGCCCACCGCGAGGTGGAACACCGCATTCAGATGGTCAATGATGCCCAGACCCACGTTCTGCCCCAGTCCCCCGAAGGCATAGCCCGAATTGCCTGCCTGATGGGTCTGGACCCCGATCAACTGACCCGCGACCTCAGCGCGCGTCTGGGCGAGGTGCATGAGCTGACCGAAGGGTTCTTTGCGCCCGATGCCGCGCGCTTGCCGGACACCGATCCGGTGCCGGATACGCTTGACCAGTCGATCATGGCCGGGTGGCCTGCCTATCCGGCGCTGCGTTCAACCCGGGCTGCGCAGACATTTGACCGCCTGAAACCCGACCTCCTGCGCCGATTGGCGCAGGCGGCGCAGCCCGGTCAGGCGTTGGTGGCCTTTGATGGGTTCCTCTCCGGGCTGCCGGCAGGTGTGCAGCTTTTTGCACTGTTTGAGGCCAATCCATCGCTGTTGGAGCTATTGATTGATATCGTCGCCACCTCGCCTGCGCTGGCCACACATCTGGCCCGCAACTCGGCCGTATTTGACGCGGTGATTGGCGGTGATTTCTTTGCCGATTGGCCAGGTGCTGTGGCGCTGGAGGAGGGGCTGACAGCCCTGTTGGCCGCAGAACCTGACTATGAAGCGCGCCTTGACGCGGCGCGGCGCTGGGCCAGGGAATGGCACTTTCGCGTTGGTGTTCATCATTTGCGTGGGTTGCTCAACGCCGCCTCTGCCGGGGCGCAATACAGCGACCTTGCGGGGGCTGTGATCAGGGCGCTGATGCCGGTGGTTGAGGTGCAGTTTGCTTTGAAACATGGGGCAGCACCGGGGCGCGGGGCGGCAGTGATCGCCATGGGGTCACTTGGCGCAGGGCGGCTGAATGCCATGTCGGACCTGGACCTGATCGTGATCTATGACCCGGGCACATCCGGCGACAGCGACATGTCGGACGGCCCTCGCCCTTTGGCCACGCGCACCTACTTTGCCCGCCTGACCCAGGCACTGATCACCGCCCTGAGCGCGCCAATGGCGCAGGGGCGTTTGTACGAAGTCGACATGCGCCTGCGCCCGTCGGGCACCCAGGGACCGGTGGCGACCTCACTGGCCAGTTTCACCACCTATCAACGCGACCGCGCCTGGGTGTGGGAGCATCTGGCCCTGACCCGCGCCCGCGTAGTGGCAGGTGCGCCCGGTTTGGTGGCGGATATCGAAGCCCTGCGTCGCGACCTGCTGGCGCACAAGCGCGACATCGCACCAGTTCTTGGCGAAGTGGCAAACATGCGGGCGCGCCTTGGCGAGGCCAAAACCCCGGTCAGCCTTTGGGACGCCAAGACCGGCCCAGGACGAATGCTTGACATTGAACTGATTGCTCAGGCTGGCGCATTGCTTGGCGGGCTGGCGGCGCGCGATGTGGGCGCCGGCCTGCAAGGCGCCGTCGCAAGTGATTGGTTGAGTGTCGCAGATGCGGAAGCCTTGCGCGCCACGTATGATTTATGTTGGGTGGTGCATGGTGCCATGCGATTGATGTCGGGCAAGGCAATTGACACCGATGAGATGGGGCAGGGCGGCATTGCATTCTTAGGCAGGGTAACGGGGATGGACGACATTGATCAGCTACAGGGCAGGCTGGCGCGGGCCTATGCCCAAAGTGACGCGATCATCACGGGCGTTCTGGTGACCTGGGCGGGTGCCAATGATTGACCGCCCCGGCCAATCCGAAATCGACCCCAAAGGCCTGATTTATCAGGCGTATCGGATTGATGGCATCACGCGATCGCAATGTCGCAGTATATTCCTTGACTGGGCGCTAAGCCTGCCTGAGGGGCAAGACAGCGGGGCGGCGATTGCCGCGTTGCTGGCCCGCTTTGGCACGGACCCCTCTGGCGCCCCCGGTCACCCGATGAGCGAAGTGTTGCAACAAGGCCAGACCCGGATGACCAATCCACGCCGTAGGGGTGGCTGGCGGGGCCGCGCGCGTGACTGACCTCGTGACTGACCTTTCGTCTTGCAGATATTCCCTCTAAGAGGGCGCTATGTCAGAATCTTCTTCCCTCACCCGCCCCGTTGTCCGCCTGAAACCCAAGGCCGATGCCCGCCAGATCCGCCACGGCCACCCGTGGGTCTATGCCAATGATCTGGTCACGGACCGGCGTACCCGCGCCCTTGCTCCGGGCACTCTGGCCGTGCTGGAGGATGCCAACCGGGTGCCGATGGCATTGGTCGCGGTGACGCCCGACTCGGGCATCATCGCCCGGGTGCTGGACCGCGATATCACGGCGCGCCTTGATCTGACATGGTTTGAAACCCGCTTGGCCCGCGCCCTTGCCCTGCGTGAAACGCTGTTTGAGACACCGCATTACCGGCTGATCCACGCCGAAGCCGACGGGTTGCCGGGGGTGGTGATCGACCGCTTTGGCGATACTTGCGTGATCCAGCCCAACGCCGCCTGGGCCGAGACGCATCTTGAAGTTCTGACCCGCGCCCTGGTGCAGGTGACGGGCGTGGCCAATGTGTTGAAAAATGCCTCGGGCCGGGCGCGCGGTCTGGAAGGGCTGGATGATTTGCCGGCCGTGTTGCACGGGGTGGCACCCGACGCCGCAGTACCGGTAGAGATGAATGGTGCGACCTATATGGCCGACCTGCTGGGTGGCCAGAAAACCGGGCTGTTTTTTGATCAACGACCCAACCATGCCTTTGCTGCCCGGCTGGTCCAGCCCGGTGCGCGGGTGCTTGATGTCTTTTCGCACGTTGGTGGTTTTGCACTGGCGGCACTGGCGCAAGGTGCCGGGTCCGCATTGGCGATTGACAGCTCGGCTCCGGCGCTGGATCTGGCCGGGCAGGGGGCCGCCGCCAGTGGTGTGGCGGACCGCTTTTCCACCCGCCGGGGCGATGCTTTTGAAACGCTTGCAGCCTTGGCCACTGAAGGCGAAACATATGATCTGGTGATCTGTGACCCGCCTTCATTTGCCCCATCGAAAAAGGCGATGGAACCCGGTTTGCGGGCCTACGAACGTCTGGCCCGGTTGGCGGCACCTCTGGTGGCCCCGGGCGGGTTTCTGGTATTGTGTTCCTGCTCTCACGCTGTTGACCTGTCGCGCTTTCGCAAAGCCTGTGGTCGCGGCATTGGTCGGGGTCTGGACAAAACCGGACGCGAGGCTTTGCTGATCCATACCGGGTTCGCCGGGGCGGACCACCCGCAATTGATCCAACTGGCCGAAAGCGGTTATCTTAAGGCGTTGTTCTTTCGGCTGTGAAGGTGGTTCTGGACACCTGCGTGCTGTTTCCCACGGTGATGCGTGCGATGTTGCTGGGGGTGGCTGCCCTTGGCCATTTCACGCCCGTCTGGTCGGCGCGCATATTGGAAGAATGGCGCCGTGCCTCGGTGAAACTTGGCCCCACCGGGCAGGTTCAGGCCAATGCCGAGATTGCCTTGTTGCGCGCCGCCTGGCCCAAGGCAGAAGCCGCTCCCGCGCCAGGGCTTGAGGCGCGGCTCTGGCTGCCGGACCCAAATGATATCCACATTCTGTCCACAGGCATATCCACATCAGCCGAGGCGATTATCACCTTGAATGCCAAGGATTTTCCACGTCGGGAATTGGCCGATGAAGGCCTTGAACGGTTTGACCCTGACAGTTTTCTGCATGGGTTCTGGCGCGTTGACCCGGATGGGGTGGCGCAGGTTGGTGCAAAGGTTCTGGGTGATGCCAACCGCCTGTTCACCAAGCAATGGGACACCCGTGGATTGTTGAAAAAGGCGCGGCTGCCGCGCATCGCCAAAGCCCTTAGGTAGGGTGGCTTTCCCAACGCGTTTCCAGCTTTTCCAACGCCGCGATGCGGTCCTCGGTTTTTGGGTGGCTCATCAGCCAGGCCGGGGCCATGCCCGAGCGGGCCTGTGTCAATGCGTCCAACTTGGTAAACAGTGACTTTTGCGGCGCTATGCCAATGCCCGCCTTGGTCAGCAAGGCGGCGGCATATTCATCAGCCTCAAATTCGTCACCGCGCGACAATCGTGCGGCCAGCAGTGACGTCAGCATATTGGCAATCCAAGGGCCGATGATCGGCACATAACGCCCCAACACTATCATCAACACGGTCCGCAAGGCATTCTGACCAGAAAAATCCACCATCCGGCGGCGCGAATGTCCCAGTGCTACATGGCCCATTTCATGGGCAATGACCGAAGCCATTTCATCCCCCGTCACCTCTCCGTGCTGAAATTTCCGATAAAACCCACGGGTTATGAAGATACGCCCATCCGGTGCCGCCAGCCCGTTGATCGGATCAATCTCATAGATGTAAACCGGAATACGGCGCAGATCCAGCGCCCGGGCCAGCCGGTCAGTCAGGGATTTCAGGATCGGGTCGGCCAGTTCGGTTGATTTCGCATCCAATTCGCGGTGGGTACGCCACAGCGATATCCGGTACATGACAAGGCCATAGACTATGGCCAATATGATCGGGGTGAGGCGTAGCATAAGTCAGATATGGGGCCGTGGCGCATAAGAGGCAAGGGTGGCTTGTGGTGTCGATGGTCGGATATTGAGTTTTTTTAGCAAGATGAAGAGCAAGGGGCAGGCTTTTTGTTCCGCCGGATCACTCTGCTGCCACCTTGATCACCATTTCCATTTCCGCCAGTTTTTCATCACTCAGATGGCACTTGATCTGATGGCCCCCCGCCACATCCCGCGCCACCGGCACCTCGATGTCACACAGGCCGCCCGGAACCTCGGATTTCCACCGGCATCGCGTCTGGAACGGACAGCCGGGCGGAGGGTTCATGGCTGATGGAATGTCACCTTCAAGCACGATGTGCTTTTTCACAACAGACGTGTCGGCGATGGGAACGGCTGACAGCAACGCCTCGGTATATGGATGATACGGTGGGGCAAACACCTGATCGGTGCTGCCCAGTTCAACCACATGGCCCAGGTACATCACCATCACCCGGTCGCTGAGATAACGCACAATCGACAGATCATGCGAGATGAACAAAAGCGTGGTCTTTTCGTTGCGCTGAATTTCCATCAGCAGGTCGGTCACCGCCGCCTGAACCGATACATCCAAGGCTGAAACCGGCTCATCCGCCACCACAATGCGCGCACCGCCCGCAAAGGCGCGCGCGATACCAACCCTTTGCTTTTGCCCGCCCGAAAGTTGCCGTGGCATGCGTTCGGCAAAGGCGCGCGGCAGTTTCACCAGGTCCAGCAGTTCCAGCATCCGCTCTTTTCGCGCCGTCTCGCTGTCGCCAATGCCAAATATCTCAAGCGCGCGGATAATCTGGCGGCCCACCGACATCGACGGGTTCAGCGTGTCAAACGGGTTCTGGAACACCATCTGAATGTCGCTGACGGTCTTGGTGTCACGCTCTTCGATCGGGATGTGTTCGATATTTTTCCCATCCAGTTGGATGGTGCCTTCGGTCGCTGTTTCAAGCCCCATCAGAACCTTGGCAAAGGTGGATTTGCCACAGCCCGATTCGCCGACAATCGCCAAAGTCTCGGATTCCCGCGCCTCAAACGTCAGGGTTTCGTTGGCCTTGACCACCTTCTTGTCGCCGCCGCCAAAGATTGCATTGGCTGCCACCTCATAATATTTCTTCAGATTGTCGATCTTCAGAACAACCTTGCCCACCTTGGCCTTCTCCTTCTGCTCGCCCACAGTTACCGGCGCGCTCCAGTCGATCTCCTGAAACTTTACACAACGCGAGAAATGGCTGTTGTCGGCAGGCACCACGCCCATATCAATATCGCCCTGATCACAACGCCCGGCTTCGAAATAATCACAGCGCGGCCCGAAATTACAGCCCGGCGGGCGTTCATGCGGCAAAGGAAAGTTGCCGGGTATCGCCACCAGAGGATGGGTGTTCTTGTTGGCCCCCGGCAGGGGGATCGACCGGAAAAGCGCCTGGGTATAGGGGTGTTGCATATCGTCAAACACCGCTTTGATCGAACCCCGCTCAACCGCCTCGCCGGAATACATCACACAGATACGGTCGCAGGTTTCCAGGATCAGACCCAGATTATGCGATATGAACAACATCGAGGTGCCATATTTGCGCCCCAGATCGCGCACCAATTCAACAATCGCTGCTTCAACCGTCACATCCAAAGCCGTCGTCGGCTCATCAAGAATAAGCAACGCAGGCTCACTCATCAGCGCCATGGCGATGACAATCCGCTGCTGTTGCCCGCCCGAAAGCTGATGCGGAAACGAATTCAGCATCCGTTCCGGGTCCGGCAGCTTCACATCCGTCACCAGCTGCAATGCGCGGGCATAAGCATCTTCTTTATTCAGCCCCTGATGGATCATCGGCACTTCCATCAACTGCTTGCCAATCTTCATGGCCGGATTCAGGCTCGCCATCGGCTCCTGATAAATCATCGCAATCTCGGACCCGCGAATATCGCGCAGCTCCTCCATGCTCATCTTCCCCAGATCGCGGCCCTTGAACTTGATCGACCCACCAACAACCGCGCCGTTTTTACCAAGGTCCTGCATCACCCCCAGCGCCACGGTCGATTTGCCACAACCGGATTCGCCCACCAGCCCCACGGCCTCGCCGGGCTGAACCGTCACTGAAAAATCCATCACCGCCGGAATTTCATGCAGCCGCGTGAAAAACGAAATCGACAGCTTGTCTATTTCAAGAATTGGCCCGTCATATTCAAGTTTCGTCATTTCTTTCTTCCTTCCAGCTCTTCATCTTGCCAGATAAACTCCGGGGGTTTCGGGGGCTGGCCCCCGGGTTTGCCGATGATGTCAATCCTTAAGGCTTTCTTCCCGCAGACCGTCCGCCAACAGGTTCAACCCCAATACCAGCGAGAGCAAGGACAACGCCGGCACCAAGGCAGGGTGCGGAAAGCTCGCCAATAATTTCCGACCACTATTGATGGTTGTGCCCCAGTCCGGGCTTTCGGACTCCAATCCAAGACCAAAAAACCCCAACGTACCCAAAAGGATGGTCGTATAGCCGATGCGCAAACAGAAATCGACAATCAGCGGTCCCCGCGCATTGGGCAGGATTTCCCACAGCATAATGTACCAGGCACTTTCGCCCCGTGTCTGCGCCGCCGCCACATAATCACGGGTTTTGATATCCATCGCCAGTCCGCGCACAATCCGGAACACGGTGGGCGAGTTGACAAAAACCACCGACACAAACACCACCAGAATACCGCCCGACACATCAAACAGGTCAAATATCTCCGGTAAGGCCGGAATGGAAAAATCGTCGTTTTTCACCAGATAACCACCGGTGGAAATCAGCGACAAATAAATCCAGAACATAACCCCCAAAACGCCGATCATCAGCGGCGTTCGAAAACTGGGTTGCGTATGATAGCGTGAATTGATCAGCACCGCCGTAAAGATAATCGGGAATATGAACAGCACAGTCGCCATGAAATTCGGCACCCCGGTGGCGACAATCTCGGGTGTTACCAGCAGATAAAACAACAGGATTACCGGGAACGCCAGGATCAGATTGGCGGTAAAGCTGATGATCGTATCCAGTCGCCCGCCGAAATACCCGGCCGGCAGGCCAAGAGTGATGCCCACCATAAAGGCAAACAATGTGGCCAGCGGCGCGATCCGAACCACCACCCAGGCGCCATCAATCACCCGTGAAAACACATCGCGCGCCAGATGGTCGCCGCCAAACAGATACCAGGCATATTGGCCTTCGCCGGGGCTTCGCAACGCGGTGCCAGGGACTTTGTTTCGCATACCGGAAACCTGGCTTAGTGAATCGTGGGTGACGATCAGGTCGATCTGGCCAAACACGCCGGTAAACACCCAGAACATCACCAGTCCAAAACCGATCATACCGATGGGGCTGTCAAACAGCTTGCCATAAAGTCCCAGCTTGCGCTTATAGGCAATAGAGGCGGCAAACAGGATGATCAGCGCCAGCCATACAGGGGTAAACTGATACAACACCCGGCCAATTATTTCGAACATTCCAAGAGGTTCCATAGTTTCGTCTCCTCCTTCAGGAAATGCGGATACGTGGGTTAAGATAGACATAGCCGATATCTGAAATCAGCTGCGTCACCAGAACCACCACAACCGAAACCACAGAGACCCCCAGCAGCAATTCAATGTCATTATTGCTGGCCGCTTGCACCAGCGCCCAGCCAAAGCCTTTGTAATTGAACAATGTCTCGACAATCACCACGCCGTTCAGCAACCACGGGATTTGCAGCATGATAACCGTGAACGGCGCAATCAATGCGTTGCGCAGCGCGTGTTTCAATACGATATCGCTGAACTTGACGCCTTTAAGGCGCGCAGTTCGGATATATTGCGCGGTCATCACCTCGGCCATGCTGGCGCGGGTCATGCGGGCGATATATCCCATGCCATAAAGTGAAATGGTCAGCACCGGCAAAAAGAAATTTTCAAATGTCGGCGCTTCGGCCACCCGAAACCAGAACCCGATCATCCAGTCCGGCAGCCATTCGTACCCGTATCCCTCCGGCATGTGCTTGGCTGCCGCCGTCGCCGAGCCTTTGAATAATCTCACTCCAATCGCGGACGAGGCAAACAAGGTAATAAAGATCACCCCTGATACATATTCGGGTGTCGCCGTGGTAATGATCGACAAGGTCGATAAACCCCGGTCGGTCTTGGACCCTTCCTTCATCCCGGCAAGCACACCGATGATAAGTGCCGAAGGGATCATCAGCAACAACACCCAGAACATCAATGCGCCAGTACGGGCAAGCCGGTCAGAAATGATTGTACTCACGTCATTCTTTAGCGCGGTGGACTGACCCCAATGGCCTTGCAGGATACCGCAGAATTGTGGGGCATCCGCCGCTTGTTCCACGCTTAGCTTGCCTTTGAAACATCGCCCGGTCAGATCACCGTCGTTCTCATAGGTCCAGCCCGGCATCACCCCCAGCCACTGACCGTATTTGACCGGCAGCGACTGCAAATAGCCCTTTCTGTCCAACCAGCTGGTTACCGCCTCGTCGGACATGCGAAAGTTGCCTTGGGTCTTGGCCAGTTTTTCAAGATTGGGGTAAAGGTTGGTCATGAAGAACACGATGAACGTCAGGCAGATCGCCGTGATGATCATCACGCCAGTGCGGCGCAATATGAAAAGTCCCATTTGGTCCCCTGTTGGAAGGGCTGAAATCAGGCCCGTTGTCCGGGCTCTGGTTAATGGTCGACGTGGCAATCACGCCGGGGTCGTCACCTGGAATGCCCCGCCCCCGAAAACGGGGGCAGGGCGGTATTATCAGGCTTTCAGGCCCCACTTATAGACCTGAGGCAGGAATGCGATGTGCATGTCCACCCCAACCACCGCATCGGTGGCATGGCGATAGATCGACTGAAAATATGGCTGAATGGTCACGCCTTCTTCGGCAATCAATGCCTGGATTTTGCCGGCCACAACCCGGCGCGCATCGGCGTCGGCAATCGCATTGGCCTCTTTCAGCAGCGCGTCAAACTCGGGGTTTTCCCAGCCAAACTCGTTCCAGGCTTCGCCCGAACGATAGGCCAGACCCCAAACTTGGGTCGCCAGGGGGCGGTGGTTCCAGTTGGTCGAACTGAAAGGATAGTTCACCCAGTCGTTCCAGAACGTCGCACCCGGCAGAACCGTCCGCTTGACCTTGATGCCGGCATCGCGCAGTTGTGCGGCCACCGCGTCGGTGGTGTTCTTGCGCCAGTCATCGTCAATCGACATCAGCTCATGCTCAAAGTCGGCCATGCCGGCCTCGGCCATCAGTTCCTTGGCGCGCGCCGGATCATGCGGCAGGCGGCCTACGGCGGGGTCATATTCGGGGTGCATTGGCCCGGCGTGGTTGTTGTCGGCCACCTCGCCCCGGTCGGAATAGCCCAACTCAAGACAGATTGCATTGTCCACCGCCATCGCCAGCGCCTGACGCACCCGCTTGTCGCCGTAGATCTTCTTGCCGTCGACTTCGGCGTTCTGATTGGGGCGGATAACAATTGTTGAACCCGATGCCACCTCGCTACGTACCCAGCCAAGCCCGTCCATCACGTCGACAAAATCGCCAACGGTCTGCCACAGGCAATCAATCTCTTCGGCCTCGGCGGCGGCAACCCATGCGGACGGGTCGGTGCCATAGTCGATGAATTCGATCCGGTCGAGGTGCGAACCACCTTCTTCCAGACCTTCGTGCCCCCACCACGTATGGTCCGGGTTCTTGACCACAACGCCTCTGACGCCAACTTCAAGGCTTTCGGGCATATAGGCGCCGGTGCCCACGGCGGTGCCCAGCATATCATCAGGATCATGCGAAGAATGCACAATCGCCGCCGGATAATCGGCCATGCCCGGGATGATGGTGATGTCCGGGTCCGGCATGGTCAGCTTGACGGTATGGCTGTCGACCACGGTGATCGCGCCCTCAGCGGCCTGACCTGAATCGGCATCAATCAACGAAGCCATACGACCAGCCATCGAATTGCCTTCAACCGACTTGTCACACCAGCCGGTGATGTTGCGGGCAACGTCGTCAGCGGTGAAATCATCGCCGTTGTTCCACTTGACGCCTTTGCGGACGTGCAATGTGTATTCGGTCGAATCGTCATTGGCTTCCCAGCTTTCCAGCAGCATGCCCCGGAATGACCCGTCATTGTTGTACTCGATCAGCGATTCCAGCCAGCCGGCGGTAAACGCGGCAATCTGGGTCCAGTCATAGGTGCGCGGATCCTTAAGGGCGCGCACTTCCATCTGCATCCGCAACGTGCCGCCCTGGGCCGCGTGGCCCATGGCGCGGGCGGGGGTGCTTAGTCCGATCATCCCGTATGCAGTGGCCGTGGCCACACCAAGTGCGGTGGCGCGGGTCAGAAATTCGCGGCGGTCAAGCTTGCCGTCGCGGTATTCCCGGGCGTGCATCTCAGCGCCCCAATGCACCGGTTTTTCGATCTTGGTCATATGTGTCATTCGATTCTCCCTGATGATATGATGTTGCATACGTCCGCCGCGCCCGGCCTTCGAAAGGTAAGCGCAAAACCACGCATTTGATGAAAGTTATTGTTTCTCATCCCCATACCTCGCATTCGGGCACAGTTAACTCCCATCCGTCAACGGGCGATTCCGCCATCCAGAGGTCCAATTGCGACAAATACCTGGTGAAAAAACGACATCTGTCGGAATCTCTGTACAGTCCCTTACGGTTGCCGGTTTTGGACATTGCGTCGCAAAGCAGTCGGCACCAACCCGGTGTGGGCCTTGATGAACCGGGTGAAATAGGCGGCAGAGCCAAAGCCCAGATGCCGTGCGATATCCAGAACCGGCACATCAGTTTCGCCAAGTAACTGCCGGGCGGCATGCACATGTCGCTCAGCCAGCAACTTGGCGGCTGTCGTGCCGATTTCGGCCCGGCACACCCGCGCCAGATGGGTTGGTGTGACACCAAGGGCGGCGGCGTGATCGCCCATATCGGCGGGGCTGGCATAATCGGTGACAAGACGGGCGCAAAAGGCGCGCGACAAAGTGCGCCCAGCACTGGAACGCGGCGGGGGATTGTTTTCCAGATGCAGATCAATCTGGCGATGCAGCCAGATGGCGACCAATTCGGCGGTGGCCAGAACAGCACTTTGAAACAGCGCGCGCCGGGTGTTCTGTTCGCGCCCCAACGCCTCTAACAACAGGCTTATTTCTGCATGTGCGGTGACATCGCGAATGCGCAGATGTTGTGGCGTGGTCGGCAGGGTCAATAAGGTGTCGGCCGGAATCACCAGCGCCTGACCAAATCCCGGCCCAAACCCCTGCCGCCCCAGATCAAACGCCATCAGATGGCGCGCCGGAATGAAAAGTGCGTTATGAATGCCAACCCCGCGCCGCGCCCCGTCGATCAGTGCCATGCCCTGACCCCGGGTGATCCATATCAACAGGTGATGGTCCCGGTCATGTGCCAAAGACAACCGCCATGACCCGCCCTTGGCAAGCTCGGCCAGACTGACCAGTGCGATTTTGGTGTTTTCTGAAGGATCAAAGGGCATTTGTTCGATTTATGCATGTTAAGGGCGGCTTACCGGCGCAATTTGTGCATAAATATCAGAAAATGTAAACCCGGTGCTGGCATGGATCAGCCAAGGGACCGCAATATTACGCGGTAAGAACCATTTTATGCCAGGCGCTCATCTTTGACCGAAACCAGGTTCGCTGTCGTTTGGCAAAGCGACGGGTATTGATGCGGACCTGTGCGCGGGCCTGATCCAACGTCATCTCGCCCCGCAGATGCGCCACAAGTTCCGGCACACCAATCGCCCGGAACGCGGGCAAGCCCGGGTCGTAATGTTCCAGCATTGCCTCGACCTCGGCCAGGGCACCCTGATCCAGCATATCGTCAAAACGCCGGTTGATGCGCGCCTCAAGCCAGTCCTTGTCGGCCTCGACCACCAACGCCGCCGCCTGTTTAAAAGGCAATACCGGCGGCGGTGTATTGGCCTGCCATTCGGCAAGCCCGCGGCCAGTGGCCTTCAGAACCTCCCAGGCGCGCTGAAGGCGGGCACGGTTCTGCATGTCGATCTTGTCGGCCGTGCGCATGTCCAACTCGCGCGCCATGGCTTGCGCCGACATGGCATCGCCCAAGGTGCGCACGTCCTGCGGTATCTCGGGAATATCCGCCAACCCTTTGGTCAACGCCATGAAATAAAGCCCGGTACCGCCAACAATGATCACCCGCTCCCCCGGTAGTTTGCTCTGCAACAGTGGCGTCACCTCGCGTAACCAATGCCCGGCGGAATAGGGCGTGTCCCAGCCAACGTGCCCGTACAGATGATGTGCCACCTGCATTTCTTCACTGACCGACGGGCGTGCGGTAATCACCCGCCAGCAATCGAACACCTGGCTTGCGTCTGCATTGACGATCACCCCGCCATGGCGCCGGGCAATTTCCATCGCCAAAGCCGATTTGCCACTGGCGGTCGGCCCGGCAATCAAAATCGGGCGATTGGCCGGGATTTCCGGCAGGCTGTCCAGCAAATTCATCATATTCGTCAATTTCCTGCTCAGGGCGCGATGCAGCCATTGTAACACGGGCCAAATTCCGGCATTTTCCGGCAAATTCAACCCCCAACAGCCAGA
Organism: Paracoccaceae bacterium; assembly: GCA_021648025.1. Lineage (GTDB taxonomy): Bacteria > Pseudomonadota > Alphaproteobacteria > Rhodobacterales > Rhodobacteraceae > NVQY01. Next base: position 50,988 of record JAKITO010000004.1, on the reverse strand, counting down.
GAACCGTACATGCCCCCCCCCCAGAACAACGATACAGGTACCGAAAACCGCCAATCCGACACTTCAGAGGTCTCGTATAAGCGGGTGATGCTGAAAATCTCAGGCGAGGCGCTGATGGGCGATCAAGGCTATGGCCTGCATCCGCCAACCGTCCAGCGCATCGCCCAAGAGATCAGATCGGTGCAGGAACTGGGGGTTGAAATCTGTATGGTGATCGGTGGCGGCAACATCTTCCGCGGGCTGCAAGGGTCGGCGCAGGGAATGGAACGGACCACGGCCGATTACATGGGCATGTTGGCCACGGTGATGAACGCCCTGGCGATGCAATCGGCGCTGGAACATATCGGCGTCTTTACCCGGGTCATTTCCGCCATTCGCATGGACGAAGTGGCTGAACCATATATCCGCCGCCGCGCCGTGCGCCACCTTGAGAAAAAGCGGGTGTGTATCTTTGCCGCCGGCACGGGCAATCCGTACTTTACCACCGACACCGCCGCCACCCTGCGCGCCAGCGAAATGAAATGCGAGGTGATTTTCAAAGGCACCAAGGTTGACGGGGTTTATGACAAAGACCCGGCCATCCACGACGACGCCGTGCGCTATGACGAAGTGAGCTATGATGACGTGCTGGTCAAGCGCCTTGGGGTGATGGATGCCAGCGCGATTGCCCTGGCACGCGACAACTCGCTGCCGATCATCGTGTTTTCGCTGGATGAACCGGGTGGGTTCAAGGGTATTCTTGCTGGCAAGGGCACCTATACAAAGGTGCACGGCTAAGGGTATAGAGCCTGTAACAAACATTGGCGAAAGCAACGATATGTCAGACGATTTCATGTTGGACACCGACGATATAGAACGGCGCATGGGGGGGGCGATGGCCGCGATGCGCACCGAATTTGCTTCATTGCGCACCGGGCGGGCGGCGGCGTCGATGTTGGAACCGATCATGGTCGAAGCATATGGCGCGCGCACCCCGATCAATCAGGTCGGCACGGTGAACGTGCCTGAACCGCGCATGTTGACGATCAACGTCTGGGACAAATCCATGGTCAATGCGGTGGAAAAGGCCATTCGCGAAAGTGGTCTGGGCATCAATCCACAATTGAACGGCACCATCATCATGCTGCCGATCCCCGAATTGAACGAAGAACGCCGCCGTGATCTGACCAAAGTGGCCGGACAATACGCCGAAAGCGCGCGGATCTCGGTGCGCAACGTGCGCCGTGACGGGATGGATCAGATCAAGAAGGCCAAAAATGATGGAGACGTGTCCGAGGATGACCAGAAGTTCTGGGAAACCGAGGTGCAGGATCTGACCGATAAAAATATCGCGGCGATAGATGCAGCTTTGGAAAACAAGCAATCTGAAATCATGCAGGTATAACCAGGCATGGCCAAAGCCCCTGAAACGGACGCTCGCCCAGGTCAACATTCTGGTCCGCGTCATGTGGCGATCATCATGGATGGCAATGGCCGCTGGGCCCAGGCCAAGGGGCGCCCACGTCTGTTTGGCCACCACGCCGGTGCCCGACGGGTGCGAGAAGTCGTCGAGGCCTGCCCGAGTTTGGGCGTCAAGTATCTGACAATATTCGCCTTTTCAACCGAAAACTGGAAACGCACCCAAGTAGAGGTGGCCGGACTGATGAGCCTGTTTCGCCGTTATATCGCCAAAGAAACCCGCGCCTTGGCAGCGCGGGATGTGCGGGTGCGCTTTATTGGTGACCGGGTGCGGCTGGACCGCAAACTGACCGACCTGATGGACCGGATGGAACTGGAAACGGCGGTAAATGACGGTGTGAACCTGACCATTGCGTTGAACTACGGCGGGCGGGACGAAGTGGCGCGCGCCACCCAGCGCCTGGCGATGGATGTGGCAAAAGGCACGCTGGATCCGGCAGATATTGACGAGGAAACTTTGCCAAAATACCTGGATACCCACGTTCTGCCCGACCCCGATCTGGTGATCCGCACCAGCGGCGAGGCGCGGATTTCCAATTTTCTGCTCTGGCAGTCGGCCTATGCGGAATACGAATTTATCGACACGCTCTGGCCTGATTTCACCGCCGAGGAACTGGGCCGCCTTTGCGCCAGTTACGGTGCCAAGGACCGTCGGTTTGGTGCGGTAAAGACGTGAACGGTCAATGGTCTGATCTGGCCCCAAGGCTGGCATCAGCCGTGGTCATGGTTGTCGTTGGCTTTGGCGCGATCTGGGTTGGCGGGCTGGTTTTCAATATTCTGGTGGCGCTGGCATGCGGCGCAATGGTGTGGGAACTGTCGCGAATGATCGACCCAAAAGGCGCCAGCAAAGCGCTGCAAATGGGATCAATGACGTCCGCTATGATATTGATATGCGCCTATATTTCCCCGTTTTACATCCTGCCATTCCTGCTGGCGCCCGGGTTGACGGGGGCCGCACGAATGCCGCGGATGCACGGCGTCTATCTGGGGTTTGCCTTTGTCATTGCTTTGGCTGGGATTTCGCTGATTTCAGTACGCGGAAACCTTGGGTTCGATTGGATATTGTGGCTGATCTGCGTCGTGGTGGTGACGGATGTGGCCGGGTATTTCGCGGGCAAGGCGCTTGGCGGACCAAAGCTCTGGCCACGGGTCAGCCCCAAGAAAACCTGGTCTGGCACCCTGGCCGGATGGGTCGGTGCCGGTGTTGTCGGCGCCTTGTTCAGCACCACCTTGGCCGGGGCGGGCACTGTGTTGATCCTGATTTCGGTGCTGATGTCGATGGCCTCGCAGGCCGGCGACATTGCCGAAAGCGCCTTGAAACGCCGCACCGGGGTCAAGGATTCCAGTGCGCTCATCCCCGGCCACGGCGGGGTGATGGACCGGTTTGACGGCATGTTGGGGGCGGCATTGTTTGTGCTGCTGGTGGCAGCCTTGTTCGGGTTTCCGGCCGGGTTGATCTGATGCGGCGGGTTTCCATTTTTGGCGCAACCGGGTCGGTTGGTCAGAACACCGTTGATCTGATATCGCGTGCGCCGCAGGACTATGACGTAATCGCCCTGACCGGGGCTGACAATATCGCGCAATTATCCAAAGATGCCAAAGCACTAGGAGCCAAAGTTGCGGTAACTGCCAAGCCCGGAAAACTGGCCGAGTTACAGGCCGCACTGGCCGGCAGCGATGTTTTGGCCGCCGCCGGTCCAAACGCGATAACCGAGGCCGCGACGCGGCCTTGCGATTGGGTGATGTCGGCCATTGTCGGCGTGGCCGGGTTGGCGCCGGGATTGGCGGCTTTGCAGCAAGGGGCGACCCTGGCGCTGGCCAACAAGGAATCGCTGGTTTGCGCGGGGGCCCTGATGTTGCAGACCGCCAAGGAAAACGACGCCACAATCCTGCCGGTCGACAGCGAACATTCGGCGATTTTTCAGGCGCTGACAGGCGAAGACATCAACGCGGTAGAGCGCATCATCCTGACCGCAAGCGGTGGCGCCTTTCGCGACTGGCCGCTGGCGGCACTGGGGTCTGCGACCTTGGCCGAGGCTTCAAGCCATCCAAATTGGGATATGGGGCAACGGATCACCATCGATTCCGCATCCATGTTTAACAAAGCCATGGAAGTCATTGAGGTGCGAGAGTTTTTCCGTGTTCAGCCAGACCAGATTGAGGTCATCATTCATCCGGAATCCTTGATTCACGCGCTGGTTGGTTTTAACGACGGCGCGCTGATGGCCCACCTGGGCCCGCCGGACATGCGCCACGCCATTGGCTATGCGTTGAACTGGCCCAAACGGCGCGGTCTGCCAGTGGCGCGACTGGATTTGGCGCAGATTGGTCAGTTGAACTTCAAGAACCCCGATATCGCCCGCTATCCGGCTTTGAAACTGGCCCGTGCCGTGATGGACCGTGGTGGGCAGATGGGGGCGGCATTCAACGCCGCAAAAGAGCGGGCTTTGGATGCCTTTATCAATCGCCGGATACGGTTTACTGACATGGCGGAAGTGGTTGAGGACGTATTGACCCGATTTGAGACCGACCCAGACCATATTGATGCCGCAATGACCCTTGATAATGTGACAAAGACTGACCATCTCGCCCGTATGTGGGCCGATCAAGTGATGGCAAAAAGAGCAGGATAGAAATTGGATATTTTTACGATTATTCCGCAGGTTGGCGGGTTCTTTTATACGCTGGTGACGTTTGTCGTGGCCTTGTCGGTGATCGTCGCGGTTCACGAATACGGCCATTACATCGTTGGGCGCTGGACGGGCATCCATGCCGAAGTGTTCTCAATCGGATTTGGTCCGGTGTTGTGGAGCAGGCCGGACAAACATGGCACGGTCTGGCAGATCGCGGCCTTGCCATTTGGCGGATACGTCAAATTTCTTGGCGATGCCAATGCGGCGTCGGGCAAAGACGCGGATGCCATGGACGAAATGGCCGAACAAGACCCGGCTGAGTTGCGCCGCACCATGCATGGCGCGCCCCTTTGGGCACGGTCGGCCACCGTGGCGGCAGGGCCGATATTCAATTTTATCATGTCGATCCTGATATTCACCGGGGTGCTGATGGCCACCGGCGTGGCGCGCGATCCGCTGACTGTGGACCAATTGCACGTATTGCCAGGCGGATCTTATGGGCTGGCGTCAGGCGATGAAGTGCTGGCAATCAACGACATAGAGATCCCCGGAAAAGATGACGGGGCTGGCTGGGCGGCGCTGACCGATGCTATCCCCAACGACCCGGCAATGACCTATGATGTGCGCCGGGACGGGCAGGAAATGACCGTCAAAGGGCCAAATTACTTCCCGCCTTACATTTCCTTTGTTGCCCTCAACTCGGCGGCGATGGAAATTGAACTGCAACAGGGCGATGTCATCACCGGCGTCAATGGCACTGAGATTTTTGCCTTTAACCAGCTGAAAACAATTGTAGAAGCCTCAAACGGCGCGCCATTGCAACTGACCATCTGGCGCGCCGGAGAGACGCTCGAAGTTACCTTGGTACCGCGGCGCACCGATGAACCATTGGCCGATGGCGGGTTTGCCACCAACTGGCGCATCGGCATTGGTGGCGGGCTGGCGTTCAGTTCCGCAACCGAGGCGGCAAACCTTGGGGATGCGTTGATCGGCGGGGTCGCGCGGACCTATGGCATCGTGGTATCGTCGTTGTCGGGGCTGAAACATATGATCACCGGGGCGATCAGCTCGTGTAATATGTCAGGGCCATTGGGCATCGCCAAAGCCAGCGGGGCCACGGCCAGTCAGGGGCTGACCAGCTTTATTATGTTCATCGCCTTCCTGTCGACGGCTGTGGGGCTGTTAAACCTGTTCCCGATCCCGATTCTGGATGGCGGTCATCTGGTGTTTCACGCCTATGAGGCGGTGACCGGAAAGCCGCCCAGTGACAAGGCCCTAAGGGTGTTGATGACCACCGGTCTGGTGTTGATCCTGTCGCTGATGGTGTTTGCGCTTAGCAACGATATCTTCTGTTAAGAAGTCCTGAAACATTTGATCCCGCCACAACACAGCTGCGTTAGGGCGTCTGGTTTTGGGCAATCAAACCTGCTGTCTTACGGGTATCGTCCTTGATACCCGTCAGACAGCAGGAGACATGACCCATGCGTGCTTTGAAATCCTTAAGAATTCTCTGTATTGCTGCCACAGTGATACCCCTGGCCACCTTGCCGGTATTTGCGGGGGCCCTGAAGGGTCTCAACGGCCACACGGCCTCGGGCAGCGCCACAATCAACAATGCCAAGGTTGAACTGGGCACTGATTTTCTCTTTGATGGTGGCCCGGATGTTTATGTCGCCGTGCGCAAAGATGGCAAAGTTCACCTTTTGGCCAAGCTGCGCGACAATTCCGGCGCGCAGTCTTATTCGCTGCCCAACAACCTGAGCCTTGGTGATAATGATGAAATCCTGCTGTTTTGCAAAAAGTACAATGTGACCTTGGGCAAAGCGCCGGCAAACTAACGGCTGGACCATCAAACCGGCCCGGGGCTTGTAACCTTTTGACTTAACATTGAATCCGAATTCCCGTCGAACGCGTTTCAAAACCAAACGCTGTCTCGACGGCAGTTCTGTTGCCATGTCTCAGGGAAAAACCGAAAAGCTGTAAAGAACAAAGTCCGCCTTGCTTAGTGTTGTCGCCCCTTGCACCATAACTTTATGTCCCAAGCACCGTCACCTGAACCCACCAATCCCGCCGTTGAGAGCGCTTCTGCGTACCTTTCAACGGGCTATTTCTTGGTGCCATCCACCTGCTCAAGCCGTGCCACTTCTGCCACTTCTGCCGCTGCTGCCGTCGCGGCAATTTTAACTTTCCCCTCGTCGCTGACATTTTGCCCGTGGTCCATTCCTTGTATCGCCACCCGCACTTCGCGCCGTGCAAACGGAATGCCAATCGCTTCCAGCTCGGTCTTGACCCGGTTGTAAACCTCTTTGCGGATGGTGAATTGTGCGCCCGGTTTGGCCATGAATTTACCACGCATCACCATGCCCACATCGTTGAATTCAAACACCCCCTGGCTTTTGAACGGCTCAAGGAAACCATCCTTGTGGATCGGGTCTTGCATCATCTCGGCGCCGATCTTTTTGAATACCTTCTTGATCTTGTTGGGGTCGGCATCAAACGGCACAGTGAATTTCAGCTTCATGATCACCCAGTCGCGGCTGAAATTGGTCAGCTTGGGGATCTCGCCGTAAGGCACCGTATGCACCAGCCCGCGGTGATGGCGCAATTGCATCGAGCGGATCGAGATTTTCTCGACCACCCCCATGGTACCACCGATATCGACGTATTCGCCAACCCGGAACGCATCATCAATCAAAAAGAAGATGCCCGACACAATATCCGTCACCAGCTTTTGCGCGCCAAAACCAATTGCCAGCCCAAGAATACCGGCACCGGCCAAAAGCGGCGTGGTATCGACGCCAAGGGCCGCCAGGGCGACCAATCCAAAGATCGTCGCAATCGCCACCTGCGCGGTCATCCGCATCAGCGGCAGCACCGTGGCCAGACGCGACCCGCCCGCACCTCCGCCCTCGCCGCCGGCCTCTGCAACATCGCCGTCACCCGAGGTCATTTCCCTGGCCAGACGGCGGTTGAACGACAGCGAGACCAGCTCAAAGATGATGTAACCGATGGCCGAAATCATCAGGAATTCGATCAGGTTACCGGCCAGGTTTGACCCAACCCCGGCTGCCGCCAGGTTGTGCAGGTCGATGTTCCAGACACCGATGATCATCAGCAACACAAATATACCGGCCACCACCCGGCCAATGCGGATAAAGCTGCGCTTGGTTGATTTATAGGCGGTCTCGGCCACAGCGCCTTCGCCGATCATCGGCGCCAGCAGATGGCGCACCAGCCCGCGGATCAGCGAGTCAAAGGCCGGTAGCAGAAACAGCCAGAACATGGTGGTGTATTGCGGCGCGCCCACCAATATGGCGACCTTTCCCAGCCCGGTGATTACAATCAACAGTATCAGCATGAAGGCGGATATGGCCGCCACGTAAAACGGGTAATACCGGGCAACTGTCTCGTCAAAGCGGGTGCGGTCCGGGTCGGTTCCCCGAATGATTTCGGCCAGGCCCTCGCGGGCGGTCCAGGCGATCACCACCATATAAATATGCAGACCCACGGTAAGCCAGAAGCCAATCCGCAACTCGGCCAGGGGGATGCCGTTTGCAAGGTTGAATTCGACCACAAACCGGATGACCCCGCTTGCGAATACCAGCCCGACCAAATGGAAGTACAGGTATTTGGCCCAGCGGTCAGAGACATTCACCAGCCGCAGATCGGCGCGGGTCGGGGCCAGAATAAACCGCAAAAGTGCGGCCGTAAGGCGCGGCACCCAGACCAGATACAGAACAAACGGGGCCATGAACACCATTTGCTGCGGGTCCAGCAAGGCCTGCCCAACCGTGCGCAGCACGATGAAAAAAGCGACCAATCCGGCAATCTCGCGGATAAAGCGGCGAAACAGGTGGCTGAGTGAGGTCCACAGGGTTGTATCGTCCTGCGCCACTTCGGCCGTTTGCCAGCGCCGGGTAAAGAAACCCAAGCCATATTCAGCCGCAAAACCTGCCGCCAGCGCCAGTGCGGTAAAGCCCAGCATGCTCCACACGCCCGCACTGCCAAAGGTTGCGACAAAATTGGCAATTGCCTCGGCCTGTTTCGACAACGTTACCGGAATCGCCTTGACCGCCCCGACCAGTGGCGTGTGAAATGCCGTCCAGAGGGTATTTATCGTCGCCCCCAGCGAAACCTGTTCGCGGGTGGCACTTTCGGCCTCTGCCACCGCGTCCAGCCGATCCAGCAAAAGCCCGCGCACTTGATCGTCCGACAGGCGTGCCACCAGTTCACGCACGGATTGCGGGGTCAGCGGGTCGGGCAGGGTGATGGTTTCCGGGGCAGAGGAAGATACGCCCAGGGATATCTGCGCTTCTGCCGGGGCAGGGCTAACGGCGAAGGTCAATACAATCGCGAAGCTGGTCAGGATTCTGGCAATCACCGGCGGGTATCCTTTTGTAACACTCTGGTGAGCACGGTTACAAAACAAGGCGGCGATATGCACGATAAATCGTTTGGCCCAAAGTTACTTCCCTAAGTCATGGCCCGCCAGCGTTCGCGTGCAACAAAAAAAGAGGCCGAGCGCAATGCTCGGCCTTTAGTCCAACAGGGAGGTGAAGGTGATAAGCGTTGAAGCATCATCGCCTTCATGAATAAAGATAGGGTATGCGCAGAACGTATTCAAGAACATCAATGTCACGCCTGGGTCATTGCCGCTATGCATTTACCGCATGGCTCGGGAGGGGGGTTAAATTTTACCCAACACTCTCAGATGCTTACGATGGGCGATAATTTCATCCTGGACAAAATCCCGGAACGCAGAAATCCTTTTTGAATGCCGTAATTCTTCTGGGTAAGCCAGAAATACCGGAACATCCCCTGATTCTGTCTCGGGCAACACATGCACCAGATCGGGAAAATCCTCGGTGATATAGTCAGGAAGCACACCGATCCCAAGATTGTTAAGCACGCCTTGCAGCACGCCAAAGTAATTGTTGATCGTCAACAGGGATTGCGGGCTATAGGTCATCAGGTTTTTCACCATCGTCGCCCCCGCCGCCACCTGCACAGCGCTGGAGTTCTGACAGATCAGGCGATGCCTGGCGATTTCAGCAAGCGTTTTGGGCGTCCCTTCCGCCTTCAGATATTGCCTTGACGCATAAAGTTGCATCCGTACCGTCATCAGCCGCTTGCGGATCAGATCGGCCTGGCTGGGTTCTTTCATCCGGATCGCCACATCGGCCTCGCGCATCGGCAGGTCCAGAACCCGTTCTTCCAGCATCAGATCAATCTTGAGGTCGGGAAATTTCTCGTACAGTTTTGGCAGGCGCGGGGCCAGCCACAAGGTGCCAAAGCCAAACGTCGTGGTCACCCTCAGTTCACCAAATACCTCATCGTCGCTGTCCCTGATACGCGCCGCTGCCGCCTCAAGCCGTTTTGACATGGCGGTGCTGGCATCAAACAGCAACTCGCCCTGTTCAGTCAGGATAAGGCCACGCGCATGACGATGAAACAACGTCGCCTTCAGCGTTTCCTCAAGTGCCCTGATCTGACGCGAAACCGCCGATTGCGACAGGTTAAGCTTGTCACCCGCATGGGTCAGGCTGCCTGCATCGGCAACCGCGTGAAATATTCTGAGTTTGTCCCAATCCATATCGGTAACTTTCGCATCAATCTACATGGTCTATATGAAACGATTGGCATTCCCGGTTACAATAGGGTTGGCACGCAAATGGCAGGAATATTTTACTATACAGGTCAGAATATGTGACCTAATATGGCTACAGTCAAGCACGATGTGTCAGCTAAGGGGAGTTTCAGGATGGTTCTGCAAAATATTTCTCTCAATGATCGGTTCGATCTGGACAAAAGCCCGGTGATGCTGAACGGCACCCAGGCTTTGGTGCGTCTGATGCTGGCGCAAAAGATGCGCGACCGTGCGGCAGGGTTCAATACCGCCGGATTGGTGACAGGCTATCGCGGCTCGCCCCTTGGGGCGGTTGATTTGCATATGCAGCGCGCGGCCAAACCCCTGGCCGAACATGATGTGGTGTTTCAGTCGGGCCTGAACGAAGATCTGGCGGCAACCGCCCTTTGGGGCAGTCAGCAGGCCGAATTGCGCGGCGATGGCAAGTTCGACGGGGTGTTTGGCCTTTGGTACGGCAAGGGGCCGGGGGTTGACCGGTCGGGCGACGTCATCAAACACGCCAACATGGCCGGCACCAGCCCGCTGGGCGGGGTGCTGATGGCCATGGGCGACGACCACACCGGCGAAAGTTCAACGGTTCTGCACCAATCTGAATGGGCGCTGATGGATGCCTATATGCCGATTGTCAGCCCGGCAGGGGTGCAGGAAATCCTTGATTACGGGGCCTACGGCATCGCCCTTAGCCGGTTTTCCGGCCTGTGGGTCGGTCTTAAAACGATGAAAGACACGATCGAGGTAACTTCTGTGGTCGATGGCGACCCCCTGCGGATGAAACTGGTCACGCCCGACTATGACATGCCCCCGGGCGGTCTGAATATCCGGCTGATTGATGACCGGTTCTCTCAGGAGGCCCGCATCATCGACCAAAAACGCTTTGCCGCCGAGGCGTTCGCCCATGCCAACAAGATTGACAAACGTATGTGGGGCAAGCCCGGCGCCAAAATCGGCTTTGTCGCGGCGGGTAAGAACTGGCTTGATCTGTTGCATGCCATGTCCCTGCTGAACATCGACGCAAACGAGGCCGAACGCCTTGGCATCACCACCTATAAAATCGGCCAGACCTTTCCGCTTGATATGCGCGGCTTTCACGATTGGGCCGAAGGGCTGGACCTGATCGTCGTGGTCGAGGAAAAGCGCAAGCTGATCGAAGTGCAGATCAAAGAGGCGATATTTGATGACCGTCGGGGTCGGCGGGTTTACGGCTGGCATATGGGCGGCGGGGCCGGGTCGATGCATGGGCCGGAACTGTTCCCGACCCGCGGCGCGCTGGACCCCTTCATGATTGCTGAAAAGCTGGGCGAAATCCTGCTTGACGAAGGCCGAAACGCGGACGGTATCACCGCTGGCTTGCGTGCGCTTCAGGACGCACGGCGCAATGACAACGCGCAGGAAATCGCGTCGCGGCTGCCGTATTTCTGTTCGGGTTGCCCGCATAACACATCCACCAAAGTACCGGCGGGCAGCCGCGCCTATGCCGGTATCGGCTGTCACACCATGGCGCTGTGGATGGATCGCGCCACCGACGGGTTCACCCATATGGGCGGCGAAGGCGCCAACTGGATCGGCGAAGCGCCGTTTTCCAAGACGCCACATGTGTTCCAGAACCTTGGCGACGGCACCTATAACCATTCCGGCGTTCTGGCGATCCGGGCGGCGGTGGCGGCCGGCACCTCGATCACCTACAAAATCCTGTATAACGATGCCGTGGCAATGACCGGCGGGCAGGAACATGACGGGGGTCTGGATGCTGCCCGCATCGTGCGTGAACTTAAGGCGATGGGCATCGAACATGTCGCCGTGGTTTACGACGAAAAGGAAGACGTTGATTTCAAGGCATTTCCTTCCGGCATCGAGACCCATGAACGGGCCGAGATGGACAATGTACAAAAGGCGTTTCGCTTGCACTCTGGCGTGTCCGCAATCGTTTATATCCAGACCTGTGCCGCCGAAAAACGACGCCGTCGCAAGCGCGGGCTGTTCCCGGACCCGGACAAACGGGTGTTTATCAATACCGACATCTGTGAAGGCTGCGGCGATTGCGGGGTGGTATCCAACTGCGTGTCAATTGTGCCGGTTGAAACCGAGCTGGGCCGAAAACGCGCCATTGACCAGTCGTCCTGCAACAAGGATTTTTCCTGCGTCAACGGCTTTTGCCCGTCGTTCATCACCTTAGAGGGCGCAAAAATCCGCAAAGAGGCCACCACCGAACTGATCCTGCCGGACCTGCCGTTGCCGGACCTGCCGGTGATCAATGGCACCCATAACATCGTCGTCACCGGCGTTGGCGGCACCGGCGTTGTCACCATCGGCGCGCTGCTGGCGCAGGCGGCTCAGTTCGATGGCAAAGGGGCCGGCATGATGGAAATGGCCGGTCTGGCGCAAAAGGGCGGGGCGGTCCACATTCATTGTCGCATCGCCGAAAAACCGGATGATATCAGTGCCATACGCGTGGCAACCGGCGAGGCACATGCACTGATCGGCGGTGATCTGGTGGTCTCTGCCGGGGCCAAGACCATTGGCCTGATGCAGACGGGCATCACCGGTGCCGTGGTCAACAACCACGAAATCATCACCGGCGATTTCACCCGCGATACCGAATTCCTCCTGCCGACCGACCGGCTTGAGCTGGCACTTGAGGCCCGCCTGAAAGAGCGGCTTTCGCTGTTTGATGCCTCTGAGCTGGCCCGGGTCACGTTGGGCGATTCGATTTTTTCCAACATGTTGGTGTTTGGCGGCGCGTGGCAACGCGGGCTTATTCCCCTGTCGTTCGAAGCCATCACAGCGGCAATCGAATTGAACGGCACTGCGGTGAAACGCAACCTGCGCGCCTTTGACATTGGCCGTTGGGCGGTGCTTTTCCCGGCTGAGGCGACCGGTCTTTTGGCCCCTAATGTGGTCGACCTGCCCAAAACCCTGGACGAAAAAATCGCCTTCCGGGTGGCGCATATCAAACTTTATCAGGGCAATCACCTGGCCAAGCGATATGTCAAATTCCTGGATGCAATCGAAGATGCAGGCGTGAAAGAGGCCGTGGCCAAAGGTTATCACAAGCTGTTGACCTATAAGGACGAATACGAAGTCGCCCGGTTGCTTTTGACCTCTCGGGATCAGGCCGGGGCCGAATTTGACGGTGATTTGAAGCTAACCTATCACCTTGCCCCGCCGATCTTTGGCGGCAAAGGGGCTGACGGGCGCCCCAGGAAACGCGCCTTTGGGGCGTGGATGGCAACGCCTTTGCGTCTTTTGGCCGGGTTGAAATCCTTGCGCGCAACGCCGTTGGATATTTTTGGCTATTCATCCGAACGCAAATTGGAACGCGGGTTGATCCGGCAATATCAAAAGGATCTGAAATCTGTTCTGGCCAAAGTGACCCCTGACACGATCGATGCCGTCAAAGCCCTGGCCGCCTTGCCGCTGGATATCCGTGGCTTTGGCCCGGTCAAACTGGCCAATGAGGCCAAGGCCGCCAAACGCCGTGAAGAACTGCTGAGTGTGATCAATTCCGGTGGTGACGGAGTAAAACAAGCGGCTGAATGAAGCAAAGTTCATCGCCGCCAAATCCAGGGGAACACATGACTGAAGCAATAATCAGGGCGCTGCCGTGTTGGCAAGGCAAGGTCGAGATTGCGCCGCTGGGCGGCGGTCTGACCAACCTCAATTTTGTTGTGCAGGACGGCACGGGAAAATACGTGGCCCGTCTGGGGCAGGATATCCCGGAACATCATGTGATGCGGTTCAATGAACTGGCCGCCTCGCGTGCGGCGCATGCGGCGGGGTTGTCCCCGGGGGTGGTCTATGCCGGTGACGGTATCACGGTGATCGAATTCATCGAGGCCACGACGTTTGGCGAAACTGACGTGCGCGCGCCCGGCGCTTTGGAACGAATTGTGCCGCTGATCCGATCATGTCACCACGAGGTGCCCAAACATCTGCGCGGACCGGCGTTGATATTCTGGGTGTTCCATGTGATCCGCGATTATGCAGCGACTTTGCGGGCCGGAGACAGCGCCCATGTGGGGCTGTTGCCGGACCTGCTGAAGATCGGCGAAGAACTGGAACAGGCGGCGGGACCGTTTGACATGGTGTTTGGCCATAACGACCTGCTGGCGGCGAATATTCTGGATGATGGCACGCGGCTTTGGCTGATTGACTGGGATTATGCCGGGTTCAACACGCCGTTGTTTGATCTGGGTGGGCTGGCATCGAACAACGGGTTAACGCAAACGCAGGAAACCCAATTGCTGGAGCTGTATTTTGAAGCACCGGTCACTGACGACCTGTTGCATCGCTATGGCGCGATGAAATGCGCGTCACTGCTACGCGAAACCATGTGGAGCATGGTGAGTGAAATCACCTCGCCGCTGGATATTGATTTTGCGGCCTATACGGCCGAGAATTTGATGCGATTTCAAGCGGCTTATCAAACCTATAAGGCCCAATGACGCCAAGAGGGGGAAGAACCCGCCCATGCTTGCCCGACTGTTGGGTCAGATAATATCCATATCGTCCTTTAGTGCAGACAAATCGGTAAAGCCTTTGATCGTCAACTCATCGGTGCCAAAGTCAAACACAATATCACCGCCCGCAACCGTGGCAAACTGGTTGATGACCTGCTGCTTGGTCAAAGTGCCGGCCCAAAGGGCATCGTCCAGCTGGATGGTGTCGACATTATCGGCAAAATCCCTGATCGTGTCTTTGCCATAGCCGTCTTTGAACACGAACGTGTCAGCACCAGAACCTCCGCTCAGAACATCCGCGCCTTTGCCGCCATTCAGAACGTCTTGGCCACCGTCGCCAAAAAGTTTGTCCTTGCCCGCGCCGCCAAACAGTGTGTCGCTTCCGCCGCCGCCTTCAAGCTTGTCCTTGCCCGCGCCGCCAAGAAGCCTGTCGTTGTTTTTGCCCCCGTCAAGCTTGTCATTACCGGCACCACCCAACAGAGCGTCATTGCCCGCGTCGCCTAAAACGACATCATTACCGGCCTCGCCAACAACCGTATCATCCCCTTTGCCACCTCGGACCTTGTCGTTTCCGGCCCCTCCGCGCACCTCATCGTTGCCGTCAAACCCATTCAGATTATCCCTGGCCGACCCGGTCTGGAAGAAATCATCACCACTAAAAACTGTCTTGGTCAGGTCCAAATTGTCAGAGTCGGACAGTGTTTCACTTACCTGAAAAAATGAGAGGGCGTCAATTTCCAGACCTGTAACTTCAGTGCGATAGTCGCTGCCGACTTCGAGAAAGCGGGTGATGGTCCCACTGATCGGAGTCAGCATTGAGTGGTCATCAATTGTAATTGTCTGGTAGGTAAGGCCGGTTCCGAACCATTGATTGGGGGGCAGGGCGTCCAGTGTCGGAAGACCCGGTATATCAGGCAGCCCTGGCAGGTCAGGAATTCCCACAAAGGAATCTATCTGCACCTCAAAGCCACCAGAACTTGCGTCATAAACTCTGGCATCCGATTGAAAATAGAAAGACGAAAAGCCTAGCAAAGCTTTAGATTGCTGAATTTGATTGGGATCTGTTGAAATAAAATTGACCATATTGTGCCCTCTGGAACTTTGAAAAGCGCTGATAACAAAATGAATTAAATCCGCTGACCTCCAAAAAGTGGATGTCGCAATCCAAATGCTAGGCTTTCCGGTTCACTAAATCAACAATTTTCAGTCGCTCCAGATGTCGAGGAACCTCTGATCAGGTTTAAGCTCGGTGAATTTCTATCCCTTTAGTGCCTTGTTCAGGTTCTCATCGACCTTCTCAAGGAACCCCATTGTGGTCAGCCATTTCTGATCCGGTCCCACCAGCAATGCCAGATCCTTGGTCATGTCACCGGATTCCACCGTATCAACCACGACCTTTTCCATCGTCTCGGCAAAATTCATCAGCACGGCGTTGTCATCCAGTTTGGCACGGTGCTTCAACCCGCCGGTCCAGGCATAGATTGATGCGATCGAATTGGTCGACGTCGCCTCGCCCTTTTGATGCTGCCGGTAATGGCGCGTCACGGTGCCATGCGCCGCCTCGGCCTCGACGGTTTTGCCATCGGGCGTCATCAGAACGCTGGTCATCAGACCAAGCGAGCCGAACCCCTGCGCCACCGTATCGGACTGCACATCGCCGTCATAGTTCTTGCAGGCCCAGACATAACCGCCGTTCCATTTCATCGCACAGGCCACCATGTCGTCGATCAGACGATGCTCATAGGTGATGCCGGCGGCTTTGAATTTGTCGGCGAATTCTTCTTCGAACACCTGTTGGAACAGTTCCAGAAACCGGCCATCATATTGCTTGAGAATGGTGTTTTTGGTCGACAGGTACACCGGCCAGCCTTTGTTCAGACCATAGTTCATCGACGCCCGGGCAAAATCGATGATCGACTTGTCAAGGTTGTACATCGCCATCACCACACCGGAATCCGGCGCATCGAACACTTCGCGTTCAATAACCGTGCCATCGTCGCCGATAAACTTGATCGTCAGCTTGCCCTTGCCGGGGAATTTAAAGTCCGTCGCGCGGTATTGGTCGCCAAACGCATGACGGCCAATGACAATCGGCTTGGTCCAGCCGGGCACCAGACGCGGCACGTTCTGGCAGATGATCGGCTGGCGAAAGATTACCCCGCCGATGATGTTGCGGATGGTGCCGTTGGGGCTGCGCCACATCTCTTTCAGGCCAAATTCCTCGACCCGTGCCTCGTCCGGGGTGATGGTCGCGCATTTGACGCCGACGCCGTATTTCAGGATCGCATGGGCACTGTCGATGGTGATCTGGTCGTTGGTGTCATCGCGTGCCTGAATGCCAAGGTCGTAATATTTCAGGTCAATATCCAGATACGGCAGGATCAGCTTTTTCTTGATGAAGTCCCAGATGATCCGGGTCATTTCATCGCCGTCAAGTTCGACAACCGGGTTATCCACTTTGATCTTGGTCATGGGGGCGACTCCTTTGATGCGCGCAACGTCTGTTGGGGCGGTCTAACGCAGATCGGCGTTGGGTGAAAGGCGGTATACTGGTGCATACCGCATATGTCGCATGTCGATTGAACTCTTTTGGTGCGGGCTTATGATGGGGATGCGCGAGCAGGGGGCAGAAATGCGAAAACTGAAATTGATATTGGCGTTGTTGCTGGTCAAATCGCCCGAATGGCTGGTCGGGTTGATCCTGACAGGTCGGCGCAAACGGGTGTCTGGTCGGGTGATAGACGCCAAGGCGCAGGCGGTTGGCGAATTGCTGAACCTGGTGCGCGAGACCGGCGGCCCGCCCACCCTGGAAGAAAGCCGGGCGGGGCTGGCGGCCCTTGCGGCCAAGTTTGATTTGCCCGGGCCGCAGATGTTGCGCAAATCCGATATCCTCATGCCGGGTGCCAACGGGCCACGGCCCGCGAGATTATACGATGCTGTCAGCGTCGGTGATGAAACACCCCGTGCGACCTTGTTGTACCTGCACGGAGGCGGCTGGGTTCAGGGCGGGCTGGACACCCACGATGGGCTGTGTGCCAAGCTGGCGGCCTGGGCGGGCATCCGGGTGATATCTTATGATTACCGTCTGGCGCCGGAACACAAGTTTCCGGCCGGTCTGGATGATTGTCTGGCCTGCTATCGGGCAATGGTTGCAACACCGTCAGAGTGGGGCGTGGATGCGGGCCGTATTGTTGTTGGCGGTGACAGTGCCGGGGCCAATCTGGCGGCGGCAATGATCCATGACTTGCAGGGGCAGGAGGGGCAGGGGGCGCAGATGCCCGCCGGGCAGGTGTTGATCTATCCGGCGGTGGATACGGGTATGGACTCTGACTCGATGCGCGCGTTGAAGGACGCCTATGTGCTGCCGGTTGAGCGGATCAACTGGTATCTGGACCTGTATCTGCCGGACGGGCAGGACCGTCTTGACCCGCGTGTTGCGCCGCTATTCTCGGATCGCTTAGCTGGCCAGCCGGCCGCGTTAATCATCGTCGCCGGTCACGACCCGCTTTGGGATGACGGGCAGAACTATGCCACCGCGCTGCGCCAAGTCGGTGTTGCGGTTGAGTTGGTAGAATTCCCCGGTCAGGTCCATGCTTTTGTGTCAATCACCCGGGTCATCCCGCAAGGGGATCAAGCATTACGACAGGTTGCCAATTGGTTGCGCAATACGATCGGCTGAACGCGCCACAGCCCCGGTCTTAACCTCCGGGGCTGTGTCCGCATCTGGTATCAAGCCGCCTGCTGACCACCCCGACCGCGCGAAGGCTTGCGCCGACGCGCGCCACCCTGAGGCTTGCCACCCTGCGGCTGGCCCTGACCACCTCGGCCCTGACCGCCACCCCGGCGTCCGCCACCGCCACCACGCCCTTTGGGCTTGGCCGGCACTTCGCTCAACTCCCACGGGCGCCCCGAGGCGACAGGGATTTCCATCTTCATCACCTTCTGGATGGCCTTCAATTCGCCCATCTCGTCGGGTGCGCAAAACGCCACCGCAGCGCCGTCCTTGCCAGCCCGGGCCGTGCGCCCGATCCGGTGCACATAGGCATCCGGCACATTCGGCAGATCGTAGTTATAGACGTGTTTCACATCCGGAATGTCCAACCCCCGTGCCGCCACATCCGTGGCCACCAGCACCTTGACCGTGCCCGCCTTGAACGCCGCCAAGGCGCGATCGCGCTGACCCTGGCTTTTGTTGCCATGGATCGAAATGGCGGAAAAACCCGCATTGACCAGATGCTTCATCAGCTTTTCACAGCCATGTTTGGTACGCCCAAACACCAACGCCCGTTCATCGCGGTGCTTATCCAGCAGCTCTTTCAACAACGCCGTCTTCTCGGCCTTGGCAATGAAATGCACTTCTTGGGTGATCTTGTCCGCCACCTTGCCCGGCGGCGACACCTCAACCCGCTTGGGGTTCCTTAGGTATGAATTGGCAATCTCGTTCATCTGCTTGGGCATGGTGGCCGAAAACAGCATGGTCTGGCGTTCTTCAGGCAGCATCGCCGCGATCTTGCGCAGGGCATGGATGAACCCCATGTCCAGCATCTGATCGGCCTCGTCCAGCACCAGAAACACGCATTCATCCAGGGTCAGCGCGCGCCGGTCCATCAGATCAATCAACCGCCCGGGGGTTGCCACCAACAGGTCGGTGCCCTTTTCAAGCCGCTGCATCTGCGCCCTGATCGACTGGCCGCCAACCACAAAACCGACTTTCAGCGGCGTGCCTTCGACCAATGCGCGCAGATGCTCGCAAATCTGGTTGGCCAATTCGCGCGTCGGTGCCAGAACCAGCCCGCGCACCGCATATCTGGCGGGCTTTTTGTCAAATTCCAGCATCTGCGTCACCAGGGGCAACCCAAACGCCAGCGTCTTGCCAGTGCCGGTCTGCGCCAGCCCCATCACATCACGGCCATTCAGCCCGTATGGGATGGCATGGCTCTGGATTGGTGTCGGCTGGCTTAGCCCCATGGCTTTCAGTCGTTTGATCAGCTGCTCGGGCAGGCCCATCATTTCAAATTCGTTCACTTCATATCCTTTACGGTCCGGCAAAATGCGAACCTTTGTTTTGGCCTATACAAGGCCTTTCGCTGGGCGCGCGGAGCCTCAGACCCAATGGCTCATGCCAAAGGCCGGTCCGGCGCTTTTGCCCCACGCGTGATTTTGGGATCGTTTGGCAATCGTCCATTTGGCCCTGTTGGACTGGCAGGTTTATCAACCTGCTCTTTATTCTGCTCACGCGGCAGAGGACGATGCCTAGCGAGGCAAATGAACCCATGATGCGGCAATGTCAACCCTTTTCAAGGCCACATATTGGTGGCGCAAAGCGGGAATGCCGGATAAAAAGGTGGCTGAGACGCGAACGGAGGCAATCATGTCCGATACCATCATTTCCAGATGCGAGGCCAAGGGCCTGCGGATGACCGGCCAGCGCCGGGTCATTGGCAAGGTGCTGCAAGACAGCAATGACCACCCGGATGTAGAAGCGCTCTATGCAAGGGCCGTGGCGATTGACAAGGGCATTTCCATCGCCACCGTCTATCGCACCGTCAAGCTGTTCGAAGAGGCCGACATTCTGGAGCGGCTGGAATTTGGTGACGGACGCGCGCGCTACGAAGACGCCGAGCGCGACCACCACGACCACCTGATCGACATGAACTCGGGCGAGGTGATCGAATTTGTCGATCCGGAAATCGAAGCACTACAGGAAAAGATCGCTGCCAAACTGGGCTATGAACTGCGGGGTCACCGGTTGGAACTTTATGGTGTTCCGATCCGTAAACCCAAATAGAACCTGCGAGGAAAGCCCTTTCAAGGGCTTGAGGAGCGGGTTTTCCCGGACGCAGACCTCAGAAACAACGGCAACAGCGCACCCAGCACCAGAAGCCGCATAATGTGGCAGGCGGCAACAAACCCCGGACTGGCCCCCATCGCCACCCCAAGCGCGATCATGGTCTCAAGCCCGCCCGGTGAAAACGCCGCCAGAACGTGGGCGGCGGGCATGTTCAGCATCATGGCCACCGGCAAGGCGGACAGCACCGTCAGGATCACCGCCAGCCCGGCCGATGCCAGCCCGGCCAGCAATCCGCTGCGCAGGGTGGCGACACTCAGACCGGAAAACCGCGTGCCCAGCATCGCGCCCATGCCGACAAACGCCAGGGACATGATCCAGTCAGGGACCGTGCCAGGGGTCAGCCCGGATATATGCCCGACCGCAGACACCACCATTGGCCCCAGCAACAATGGGGCCGGGATGCCAGCCCGCGCAAACCCCCAGGCGGCGCCAACCCCGACCAAAGCCAGCCCGGCCAGATGACCCCACAACATTGGCACCCCGCCCGGCAATACCCCGGCCTGCATTTCATAGCCCAGCATCAGCGCGGCAAACGGCACCAGCACGATAAGCGACAACAACCGCAGGCTCTGAACCAGAATGACCCGTTGGGTGTCCATCCCCGCCTCGCTCGCCATTGCGATCACCAGGCTAAGATGTCCCGGAACCACCGCCAGCACCGCGCTTTTACGGTCAAACCCGAACCACCGGTTCAGCATCCACCGCCCGAGGTACAGCGCCAGAACCAGCGTCAGACCCTGCACCACAAAGGCCAGCGGCCAGCGCAGGATTGCCGCACTTGCGCTGGCATCAAACCCCGCTCCGATGCCAAGCCCCAGCGCCACCATCACCAGATTGCGCAGCCCTCCGGTGATGCCCATGGACAGGCCTGCAAGGCCGGCCAATGACACCGCCAGTGCCGGACCGATCAGGAACGCAGCAGGCATCGACATGAACCAGCCAATCCCTGCGCCGCCAAGCCCAACGCACAGGGTCAACAGCGTCAGCAAGGTAACATTTCCTGGGTTGGGTGGGTGTTTTTGCATTGACCAATGACTGCCATACCTTGCGACCCGGCACAATCTGCGCCATGCCGCCAATGACAACCCGGATTTCAGGAAAAACCAAATGAACCCAACGCGTGCCAATATCAATGGTGCCATTCTGATGGTGCTGGCGATGCTTGGCTTTGCCATCGAGGACATGATCATCAAACTGGTGGCAGGCCAGTTGCCCACCTGGCAAATCGTCTCCACGCTTGGGGTTGGGGGGGCTGTGGTTTTCGCCACGATGATCTTGTGGCAAGGCCAGCCGCTGTTTTCACGCCGCTGGCTGACACCGGCAATTTATCTGCGCTCATTGGGAGAGTTGATCGGCACCGTCGGTTTCATAACCGCCCTTGCCCTCACCCCCATTTCGTCAGCTTCTGCCATCCTCCAGGCCACTCCGCTGGCGGTCACCCTTGGGGCGGCGCTGTTTTTGCGCGAACCCGTCGGCTGGCGCCGTTGGAGCGCCATCTGGGTCGGCTTTTTTGGCGTCCTGCTGGTGATCCGCCCCGGATTTGACGGGTTCAATGCCCTGTCGTTGTTCGCGGTCATGGGGGTGATCGGCCTGTCCTTGCGAGACCTGATGACCCGGATCGCCCCGCCTGAAATATCGTCGCTCCAACTCAGCTTTCTTGGCTTTGTGATGCTGATACCGTCGGGCGGCGTCCTGTCCCTGTTCAGCCTGCGTGACTTTGTTGCGCTGACGCCGGTGTTGGGGGTGCAAATGATCACCATGATAGTGCTGGGAACACTTTCGTATTATGCCATCGTTCAGGCCATGCGCATGGGGGATGTTTCATACGTCACACCCTTCCGCTACACCCGGCTGATCTTTGCGCTGATCATCGGCGTTCTGGTGTTTGACGAAACACTGGACGGGCTGATGTTGCTGGGATCAGGCATTATCGTCGCCTCAGGTATCTTTACTGTCTGGCGCGAACGAAAACTTGCCTTGGCTACCTCTGTGCCTGACCTGTGACCTAAGCGACCCTTTTCCTTATGGCATTCACCGGGTATGAGGCAGGCACACACCCCAATACTTTCAGGACACGCCCCAAAATGAGCACCATAATCGACATCCACGCCCGCGAAATCCTTGACAGCCGGGGCAACCCGACGGTCGAAGTCGACATCATTCTTGAAGACGGCACCATGGGCCGGGCGGCGGTGCCATCGGGGGCCTCGACCGGGGTGCACGAAGCGCATGAACTGCGTGACGGCGATTCTGCGCGTTATCTGGGCAAAGGTGTCTTGGGGGCAGTGGCGGCAGTCAACGGTGAAATTGCCGATGCTTTGGTCGGTATTGACGCCACCGAACAGGTGGCAATCGACCAGGTGATGATCGAATTGGACGACACCGAAAATAAATCCCGTCTGGGCGCCAACGCCATCCTTGGCGTATCGTTGGCGGTGGCCAAGGCGGCGGCGGATTTCACCACGCAACCTTTGCATCGTTATGTGGGCGGGACATCTGCGCGGGTATTGCCGGTGCCGATGATGAACATCATCAACGGTGGCGAACATGCTGATAATCCAATTGATATCCAGGAATTCATGATCATGCCGGTGGCTGCGGACAACATCCGCGAGGCGATCCGCGTGGGCGCGGAAATTTTCCATACCCTGAAGAGTGAATTGTCAGCCGCCGGGTTTTCAACCGGGATCGGCGACGAAGGCGGCTTTGCGCCCAACATCAGCTCCTCTCGTGATGCCCTTGATTTCATTCTGAAATCTGTGGAAAAGGCTGGATATAAACCGGGTGAAGATGTCTATCTTGCGCTGGATTGCGCGGCGACCGAATATTATCGCGATGGCAAATATATCATGTCGGGCGAAGGCAAAACGCTGAGTTCCGATGAAAATGTTGCCTATCTCGCGGCATTGGCGGCGGACTATCCGATCATTTCGATCGAAGACGGCATGGCCGAGGACGACTGGGATGGCTGGAAGGCTTTGACCGATGCACTTGGCGACAAAATCCAGCTGGTGGGTGATGATCTGTTTGTCACCAACCCCAAACGTCTGGCGCGCGGGATTGAACAGGGGTGCGCCAACTCGATGTTGGTAAAAGTCAACCAAATCGGTACGTTGACAGAAACACTTAATGCAGTTCACATGGCGCATCTGGCCGGGTTCACCAATGTGATGAGTCACCGGTCAGGTGAAACCGAGGATTCCACCATAGCCGACCTGGCGGTGGCGACCAATTGCGGCCAGATCAAAACCGGGTCGCTGTCGCGCTCGGACCGGCTGGCCAAATACAACCAGTTGATCAGGATAGAAGAGGCGTTGGGCGAAGTGGCGGAATATGCCGGGCGCTCGGTGTTGCGCTAAACGGGGCAATCTCTGACGCTATAACCGCCGCGTCATCAGCCTGTGCCGTTCGCGCAATACAAACCCGGCGCGGGTATAAAGGCGGTTGGCGGTTTTGTTGGATTGGTCAACAACCAGATGCAACGCTGTCACTCCGGCCTCGGACAGCGCCTTGGGCAAAGCGATCAGAACTTCGCCTGCAATGCCGCGCCCACGCACGGCGGGGCGCAGATAAATCTCGTCGATGAACCCATCCATGCCGCCGTGTTCGACCGACCAGCCAAAGGTGACGATCACATATCCCATCGGCGCACGGGCAGGTCCAATCAGATAGGCGGCACCGTGCGGGATGCCTTCCAGCAGGGGGACAATGCCTTTGCGGCGCACCTCATCGGAGCTTTGCAGCCCCTCTTCGGTGTGAAAGGCGGTGACCAGTGCAAGCAGACGGTCCAGGTCATCCACTTTGGCCAGATGCAGGGCTGCACTCATAACCGGGCCAGCCGTTCGGTGAGCAGGGTAAAGAAGCCATCAGCGTCGACATCCCCCAGAAAGGTTGCATTGGGGGTGCGGTCCGTGACCCCCCACCAATCGGCCACGGTCATGCCAAGGGTCAGTTCTGAAGTGGTTTCGATCTCGACATTGATATGGCGACCGGTAAACAGACCCGGCCGGATCAGATAGGCGGTGACGCAAGGGTCATGCAGGGGGGCGCCAAGGCTGCCATATTTCTCGCGGTCAAAGCGTTCAAAGAAATCGGTCATCATCGCGACCGCTTGCCCAACCGGAGTGCCAAGGGCGCGAAACGCATCGTTGCGCGGCTTTGTCACCAGAGCTTTATGGGTCACGTCAAGCGGGACAACCGTAATGGGAACGCCTGATTTAAACACAATATCAGCGGCTTGCGGATCGACATAAATGTTGAATTCTGCCGTTGGTGTGATGTTCCCAACCGCAAAATAGGCCCCCCCCATCAATACAATTTCCTGCACCCGTTCAACGATGTCCGGGGCCTTTTGAAACGCCATCGCAATATTGGTCAGTGGCCCCAATGGGCAGAGCGTCACCGTTCCGGTCTCTTGCGCACGCAAGGTACGGATCAGGAAGTCCACCGCATGACCATCCTGCAACGACATCACCGGATCAGGCAACTGAGGCCCGTCCAGACCGGTCTTGCCGTGCACATGTTCGGCTGTCACCAAGGCCCGTGTCAAAGGCGCAGCGCATCCGGCATAGACCGGAATATCCACCCGCCCGGCCAATTCGCAAATGATCCGGGCGTTCTTTTGGGTCAATGCCAGCGGCACATTGCCTGCAACCGCGGTGATCCCCAATACTTCAAGCTCGGGACTGGCCAGCGCCAATAGAATCGCCACTGCGTCGTCCTGGCCCGGGTCGGTGTCGATGATTATCTTGCGTGTACTCATGTCGGCCTCTTGCGTTCATCCATTTTCACAGCATCCCACAACGCATCCATTTCTTCCAGATCGCTTTCCTGCGGTGTCTTGCCCAATGCAGCCAGACGCGCCTCGACTGCTTCAAAACGGCGAATGAACTTGGCGTTGGCCCGGCGCAAGGCGGCCTCGGGTTCAATCCCCAAATGGCGCGCAAGATTGGTCATGACAAACAGCAGATCGCCAAATTCTTCTTCCATATTGTCGGCGTCATGCAATTCGCGCGCCTCGACCAATTCGCCCGCTTCCTCGACGATCTTGTCCAGAACGTGGGATGCATCCGGCCAGTCAAACCCAACCCGTGCCGCGCGTTTCTGCAATTTCGATGCGCGTAACAAGGCCGGGAGGTTGCTGGCCACCCCGTCCAACGCGCCAACTTGCGCCTTTTCGGACCGTTCAGAAGCCTTGATTGCCTCCCAATCTCTGGTTTGCTGCTCAGCCGATTTCTTGTTGGACGCAGCCCCGAACACATGCGGATGGCGGGCCACCATCTTGTTGCTGATCTCGCAGACCACCGATTGAAAGTCGAAATGCCCCGCCTCTTCACCCATTTGCGTGTGATAGACCGTCTGCAACAACAGATCGCCCAACTCTCCCTGCAATTCACCCCAGGCCCCGCGCGCGATTGCATCGGCAACTTCGTAAGCCTCTTCAATGGTATACGGCGCGATCGTGTTGAAATCCTGTTCAATATCCCAGGGGCAGCCGGTTTCAGGATCACGCAGCGCGCGCATGATTGCCAACAACCGTTCGATCCCGGCGTCTGTATCGTGGATAATTGGATTATCTGGCATTGCTATGGCTTTCTACCCGGTGTCATGTGTATCAATCGCCAAGCCCGCGTCAGGAGTCCAGCCCATGCCGATTGTTAACCGTATCGCCGACTATGCCCAAGACATGACCACATGGCGCCAGCATCTGCATACGATCCCGGAATTGGGGTTTGAATGCCCAGAGACGGCGGCGTTTGTTGCCGCCCGTCTGCGTGAATTCGGGGTGGATGAAATTCACCCCGGGATTGCCCGGACCGGTATGGTGGCGATCATAAACGGGCAGGGTGCCAGCCAGGGCAATGGCCCGACCATTGGCTTGCGCGCCGACATGGACGCCTTACCGATCACCGAAGCGACCGGGCTGGAATATGCCAGCCAAAACCCGGGCAAAATGCACGCCTGCGGCCATGACGGGCATACCACCATGTTGCTGGGGGCGGCGCGGTATCTGGCCGAGACCCGCAATTTCCGGGGTCGCGTCGCCCTGATCTTTCAGCCGGCGGAAGAGGCCGGCGGTGGCGGTGAGGTGATGGTGCAAGAGGGCATCATGGACCGGTTTGATATCGACCAGGTTTTTGCCATTCACAACGCACCGGGGTTTGAATTCGGGACGTTTCATTGCAATTCAGGCGCGATGATGGCGGCGGCGGATACCATGCACATCCGTATTCAGGGCAAAGGCGGGCATGGCGCGCGCCCGTCCGATTGCGCCGATCCGGTGGTGGCGGCCTGTGGTATCGTGCAGGCGATCCAGACCATTTCCAGCCGCAACCTGGAAAGCGGCGAACAATTGGTCATTTCAGTGACGCAGATCCACACGGGCACGGTTGATAATGTGATTCCGGACACGGCCTATATCAACGGCACAGTGCGCACCTTTGACAAAACGGTGCAACAGATGGTGGTGAAACGTCTGCATGAAATTGTTGCCGGACAGGCGGCCAGCTATGGTGTCACCGCCGAGTTGGAATTTGAATATGGCTATCCGCCGACAATAAACGACGCGACCCGCGCCGAATTTGCCGCCGAGGTTGCGCGCGAGGTGGTCGGTGCGCCTTTGGTTGATGACAACATTTCACCCGTCATGGGGGCCGAAGATTTTGCCTATCTGCTTGAGGCCCGCCCGGGCGCATATCTGTTTCTGGGTCAAGGCGAAGGCGCTGGTCTGCATCACCCGGAATACAATTTCAACGATGAAGTGGCCCCGGTGGGTGCCTCGTTTCTTGCCCGGTTGGTCGAGCGCGCCCAGCCTATGAACAGGGTGGCTGAGTGATGGTTCTGGAAGATGCCAAAACACAGGTAGATCATGCCTTTACCCGCGAAAGTTTGCGTGGATTGACAGCCGAAAATACCTTTGGTGGTGCCACATCATTTCTGCGCCGTCGCTATACCAAGGATCTGAACGGGGTTGATATCGCGGTGACGGGCGTGCCGTTTGATCAGGCCGTCACCAACCGCCCCGGCACCCGGCTTGGACCGCGGGCGATTCGCGAGGCAAGTTGTTTACAAGCGCCGGATCCGCCGTATGGCTGGCCTTATGATCCGTTAAGCGAATTGGCGATCATTGACTACGGTGATCTGGCGTTTGATTATGCCAATATCCCGGCCTTTCCGGTGGCTTTGAAGGCGCATATCGCCGGGGTTTTGCAGGCGGATGTGGCGACATTGGTGCTGGGTGGTGATCATTATATCAGCTTTCCGATTTTGCAGGCATACGCCGAGAAATATGGGCCAATGTCGCTGCTGCAATTTGATGCCCACACCGATACCTGGGCCGATGATGACATGGACCGGGTCGATCATGGCACGATGTTTTACAAGGCGGTAAAGATGGGGCTGATTGATCCGACGCGCTCGGTGCAGGTGGGGATTCGCACCGTCAGTGGTGACACCCTTGGCGTCAATATCATCGACGCACGCGAGGTTCACGAGGCAGGGCCAGTGGCGACAGTGGCAAAAATACGTGGAATATTAGGTGATTACCCGACATACCTCACCTTTGACATCGACGCGTTGGACCCGGCTTATGCGCCGGGCACGGGTACGCCGGTCTGGGGTGGTCTGACCTCGGCGCAGGCGGCAATCATGCTGCGCGATCTGGGCGGTATCAACATCAAAGGCGGCGATGTGGTCGAAGTATCGCCACCGTTCGACACCACCGGGGCGACGGCGATTGCGGGGGCACATGTGGCGACCGAAATCCTCTGCCTGCTGGGTTGGGGGATGCGGACATGAGCGGCTTTAACCAACCCATAAGCGGCAATGATCTGGCACGTTTCTCTGGTCCGGGGACGTTCATGCGCCTGCCATCAGAAACCCGGCTGAATGGGCTGGATGTGGCGGTTTTGGGCATTCCGATGGATATCGGCACGTCCTGGCGGTCGGGTACGCGGTTTGGGCCGAAACAAATCCGTGCCGAAAGTGCGATGATCCGGCCTTATAATATGGCAACCGGGGCGGCACCGTTTGATTGTTTGCAAGTGGCCGACATTGGTGATCTGGCGATAAATACATTTTCCTTGCCGGAAAGTTATCGTATTATTTCCGAGAGTTATGATGCAATCCTAAAGCGAAAAGTGATGCCGATGGCGATGGGTGGCGACCATTCGATCACCTTGCCGATCTTGCGAAGCGTGGCGCGCCGATATGGTCCTGTCGCGTTGGTGCATGTGGATGCCCACGCGGATGTGAATGACGAAATGTTTGGTGTGCGTGAAACCCATGGCACCGTATTCAGACGCGCCTGGGAAGAAGGTTTGATCCTGCCCGACAAAACCTATCAGATTGGCCTTAGGGGCACGGGTTATGCGGCGTCGGACTTTGCCGAGGCGCAAGGATGGGGCTTTCAGCAATTTCCGGCGCATGAATTATGGGGCCGGGTACTAAGCGAGCTGGGTCAGGAAATTCGCCGTGATATCGGTGACTTACCAACCTATATCAGCTTTGATATCGACAGCCTGGACCCCGCCTATGCCCCCGGCACCGGTACGCCGGAAATTGGCGGGCTGACCACGCCGCAAGCATTGCAACTGATCCGGGCGTTGCAGGGGGTCAATGTTGTTGGCTGTGATCTGGTAGAAGTGTCGCCGCCCTATGACACCTCGGGCAATACAGCCCTTACCGGGGCAAATATCCTGTATGAAATGTTGTGTATCCTGCCGGGCGTGAAGGCACGTTAGGGATGGGACGTAAGAAAATGGTGCTTTGGATTTTGATAGGGATCGCTGTGGTTGGACTGGCGTTCATCAGGCTGGCCCCAAGTGATGTAACCCAGGTGCATAAGCCGCCTGAAGTCAGTGAAAACAAAGACTTCAAGGCAGGTGTTAAACGATTGATAAAAGGTGAACCGGGCGGGTTGGCACGGCTTCATGCGATCATTCTTGGCACAAAGCGTACCCAGGTTTTGGCCGGATCGGTTGATGAGGGCATGGTGACTTATATCACAAGATCCGCCGTTTTTGGATTTCCCGATTACACCACGGTGCAGCAGGACGGCGACAGTTTGAAAATCTATGCCAGATTACGATTTGGCCGCGCTGATATCGGCGTCAATCGCGCCCGTGTCGAAGGTTGGATCAACGCTTTGCAACCGTGAGGAAACGCAGCCCTTTTGCACTTCTCGCCACATCGGCACGTTCAGCGACATCTGGCATTGCGCCATGAACATCCGCCCGTCGACCTGCAAACAAATGGTCTGACCCAATTCAACCCGTGATCCGGTGCGATCGGTGCAATAACAGTCGATTACCTTGCCATCGCGGGTTTTGACATCGGCAAATGTTGGCAGCGCGGAGATCAGCAGCACAAGAGTAAGGATTAGTTTCATATGGGCACATTAGCATTATCTCGCCTCTTGACCAACGGTCCGTGATGTCACACACCCCATCTCCATGATCCCAGCCGCGCGCCTTGAACAAATCACTTTACGGTTTCAGTTTCTTGAGGCTGCGATGGCGGACGGCGCCAGCGGCAGCGAGATCGCCAAACTGGCCAAGGAGTATTCCGATCTGCGCCCGGTGGTCGAACAGATCGGGGTTTGGCGCAGATTGCTGGATGATCTGGCCGAGGCCGAGGCCATGTTGGAGGATCCCGACATGAAAGAACTGGCCGAAGAAGAGATCCCGACGCTGAAAACCCGGATTCCGCAGGTTGAACATGCCCTGCAATTGTCACTATTGCCACGCGACGAGGCCGACACCAAACCCGCCATGCTGGAGATTCGCCCCGGCACCGGCGGCGACGAGGCGGCGTTGTTTGCCGCCGACCTGCTGCGGATGTACTTACGGTACGCCGAAAATCGCGGCTGGAAGGTCGAAATTGTCGAACAACAACTAAGCGAGTTGGGCGGCGTCAAAGAGGTGGTCGCCCACATCAAGGGTGAAAACGTGTTTGCCCGGATGAAATACGAGAGCGGCGTGCATCGGGTGCAGCGGGTGCCAACCACCGAAAGCGGTGGGCGTATTCACACGTCGGCGGCAACGGTGGCGGTGTTGCCCGAGGCCGAGGATGTGGATATTCACATTGATCCGGGCGATCTGCGGATCGACACCATGCGGGCCTCGGGGGCAGGTGGGCAGCATGTGAACAAAACCGATTCGGCGGTGCGGATCACCCATATTCCCAGCGGCATTGTTGTCACCTCAAGCGAGAAATCCCAGCACCGCAATCGTGAAATTGCCATGAATGTGCTGAAAACAAGGCTGTATGATCAAGAACGCCAGCGGGTTGACAGTGAACGTTCGGCAGACCGGGCGTCGCAGGTTGGTTCTGGTGATCGCTCAGAACGCATCCGCACCTATAATTTCCCGCAAGGGCGCATGACCGATCATCGCATCAACCTGACCCTGTACAAGCTGGACGCTGTCATGGCCGGCGATCTGGACGAGGTGATTGATGCGCTGGCGGCGGATGATCAGGCCCGCAAGCTGGCCGAGATGGGCCAGATATGACCCCCCTGACAGCCGCGCAGGCCATGGCCAGCGCCGCCGCCAGGTTGCGCGCCGCCGGGGTTGACGATCCGGGGCGGGACGCGCGTATTCTGCTGGCCCATGCGGCCCGGATCGAAGCCGCCCGCGTGACCCTGATTGCGCCTGAGTACCTGGCGCCCGAAATCGCCGAGCGGTATGAACAACTGATCGCCCTGCGCGCCATTCGCGTGCCGGTATCGCACCTGCTGGGCGAGCGGGAATTTTACGGTCGCCGCTTTAAGATCAGCCGGGAAGTGCTTGATCCCAGACCAGAAACCGAAATTCTGATCGAGGCGGCCCTGGCCGAACCCTATGCGCATTTTCTGGATCTTGGCACCGGGTCGGGCTGTATTCTGGTTACTCTTCTGGCTGAACGTGAAACATCCCGGGGCCATGCCATCGACATTTCAGAAGCGGCCTGTTTGCAGGCCAGTGCCAACGCCGTTCTGCACCAGGTTCAGGACCGGGCCAGGATCACCTGCTCGGATTGGTTCAAGGGCGTCACTGGTCGCTTTGATCTGATCGTTTCAAACCCGCCTTACATTGCGCGCGCCGAAATGCCGGGCCTTGCCGAAGAGGTGCGCAATCACGAACCGGTCATCGCCCTAAGCGACGGTGGCGACGGTCTGGGCGCCTACCGGAAAATTGCCGCCGGGGTGGCCAGACATCTAAAACCGGGGGGGCGGATATTGCTGGAAATTGGCCCGTCTCAGGGCGCTCAGGTGAAACAATTGCTGGGTGACGCGGGCCTGAGGGATGTGCGGATCGTACCGGATCTGGACCGCCGTGACCGGGTGGTTATTGGCGTGGCGGGCTGAATCAGCCGTGATTCCGGGTCAAAGCGTTTCGCGTTGGAATTGAATCACTTTGCCCGGCGAACGCGTTTGTTAAAACAAACCCTGCCTCGCCGGTCAAAGTGATGCCCTGGTCGAAATTGAACGCGAAATGCAGTAATTGCGCCATAGCGCCACAAAAAACCCGCGAAAATATGCGCAAACCCCTTGTCTGGACGCTCAGGACATGTTTACTCAACCTTGTTACGCAAGGGAGAGCTTTGATTAGCTCACGCATAACATCCAAGCCCAAAAAGCCAGTCATCCGGATACCTAAAGAAGCGCAAGAGGCGTGACACGGATCAACCGGCAGATTCAAACAAGGCTGACGTAAATAATATGAGATCGTCCAAATCACGTTCGCGGGGCAACAAGCCAAACCGCAACCGCCACCAATCGGCCGGCACCAATGTCGTCAACCGGGTGTTTGACAGTTCCGGCCCCTCGGGCAAGGTGCGCGGCACCCCGCAGCAAATCATCGACAAATACAACCAGCTGGCGCGCGACGCCCATCTTGGCAACGACCGGGTCGCGGCCGAGAATTTCCAGCAACACGCGGAACATTACATGCGCCTGCTAAGCGAGGCGCAGCGCGAGCAGGATGCCAAACGCGAAGAACACGACCGGCAGAACCGCGAACGCCAGGCCGACCGTGACCGCGAGCGGTCCGAGCGGCAAGAGCGCGAGGCCAATGCGCCGGTCCCATCCCCTGAACCCAGTGGTTCGGCCAGTGGTTCGGCCAGTGAACCGGTCGGCAATTTGGACGGTGATCCAGGTGATGCACCCCAGCCGGACGTGCTTGACTTGGGCAATGGCGGATCGGACGGCGACAGCGGATTGGTCGAAACCCCCGAAGGTACGCCGCGCAAACCCAGAAGCCGGTCGCGCAGCCGTAAACCGGCCGCCAAGCCGGCTCAAGTCCCCGACCAAGCCCCCGACCAAGCCCCTGCGCAACCTAAGATGGATCAATCCAGGGATGACAGTGGCACACCTGAGGCGGCCGAATAGCCCGCATAGCTTTCAGCGACTTCACCGATTGTGCAGCGACCGGGCCAGAGCACAGAACCCTTCCAGAGGCACCTGTTCGGCCCGCTCTGTCGGTGATATGCCTGCGGCTGTCAGATGGTCTTCGATATCCGGTCCCATCCCTTTCAACGCCGCGCGTAACATTTTGCGGCGTTGGTTGAACGCCATCGCCACCACCCTTGATAACATCGCCGCATCGGCGGCAAACCTGGGGGCGGGCAGGGCGGTCAGATGCACCACCGCACTTGAAACCTTTGGCGGTGGGGTAAAGGCTTCGGGGGGTAAACTCAGGGCAATTCGCACATCGCTGCGCCACTGCGCCAGGATCGCCAGGCGCCCATAGGCTTTGCTGCCAGGCTCTGCGACAATCCGCTGAGCCACCTCGCGCTGAAACATCAGTGTCAAACTGCGCCAGAACGGCGGCCATTCGGGCGGTGTCAGCCAGCGCACCAAAAGTTCAGTGCCGATATTATACGGCAAATTGGCCACCACCCGAACCTCGCCGCTCAGATGTGCGCCAACATCAATTTCCAGAGCATCGCCGTGAAGCACTTTTAGCCGTCCGGGGTATGCTTTGGCAATCTGCTGCAATGCCGGAATACAGCGTGCATCCTTTTCCACCGCCAAAACCCGCCGCGCCCCCGAGGCCAGTAACCCACGGGTCAACCCACCGGGCCCCGGCCCGACCTCTAACACATCACAACCGCTCAAATCTCCTGGCACCCGCGCAATCCGCGCCGTCAGGTTCAGATCCAGCAAGAAATTCTGGCCCAGTGATTTGCGCGCTGACAGGCCAAAATCACCAATCACCTGTCGCAGCGGTGGAAGATCATCAATCCCACTCATTTTTGGTTCCTAAACATTCCTGTCCCGTTGCCCGTGAGGGGAGGCATCAAAATCTCGTCCGGATTGCTCCGGCCTCATGTGCCAACTTCAAGGCTTCTATCAAACTGGATGGATTGGCCCGCCCCAATCCAGCAATATCAAACGCCGTCCCGTGATCTGGCGAAGTCCGTAAAAACGGCAACCCCAACGTCACATTCACCCCGCGGTCAAAATCCAGTGTCTTGATCGGGATCAGCGCCTGATCGTGGTACAT
Source organism: Paracoccaceae bacterium (assembly GCA_021648025.1). Taxonomy (GTDB): domain Bacteria; phylum Pseudomonadota; class Alphaproteobacteria; order Rhodobacterales; family Rhodobacteraceae; genus NVQY01. The sequence goes on along the minus strand of JAKITO010000004.1, from coordinate 17,455 downwards.
GGCAATCGCCACATCGTATCGTTGCCGCGCCGCCGCGTGAAACATCGTGTCTGCCGGCAGCGGCCCTTCAATAGTGAAATCTTCGTTAAGCGAGCTTAGCAAAGGCGCGATCCAGTCCAGCTCTTCCTGGCCCATTGCCCCGCCTTCACCGGCGTGCGGGTTCAACCCGGCCACCGCAATCCGGGGGTGCGATATGCCAAAGTAGTTGCGCAACCCTGTCACCGTAATGGCAATGGTCTGGCGCAGCAACGCGGGCGTCAACGCGCCCGGCACTTCGGACAAAGGGATATGGATCGTCGCTGGTACCACCCGCAATTGCGGCCGCAACTCTGGGCTGACCAGCATCATAACCGCGCGTGGCGCACCAACCAGCGCGCCAAGATATTCGGTATGACCCGGATAGGCAAACCCGGCCCCCTCGATCAGCGCCAGCTTGTTGATCGGTGCGGTGCACAAGGCCCGCGCAGCCCCCGATTGCACCAGATCGACGCCGCGCCTGATCACCTCGATCACCCCGCGCGCATTGGCTGGATCGGGCCTGCCCGGAACTGCGGTCCCGGCAAATTCATGCACCATTACCGGCAGGGCGCGGGCACTTGCGGATGCCACCCGGCCCAGATCATCAATCAGTTCAACCGGCGTGCCAGCGGGCAAATGGCGCGGGTCACCGATCCAGACAAACGGGCAGTCATCGCGTAATTTGTCCCAGGCCTGCACGGCAATCTCTGGTCCGATTCCAGCCGGCTCACCACAACAAAGGGCAACAGGCGCGTTCATCTATCAATAATCATTGCGTCCGCTTCAAGCCGCGCCAGAAACGCATTTGCCAGGAGTTCGAAATTCTGCTCGGTCAGGGCGCGGGCAACCTCTTCGCGCGACGACCCGTCGGTTCGCGCCGTTGTCCGTTCGCATAACATCAAAAAGCGCAAGGTTTGACCGTTGTTGGTGGTCAGCACCCATGAGGCCTCGCCAGGGTCCAGTTTGGCCAGTTCAAGCGCCACATCACGCGGGATGGACCCGGGCGTGACCGACTGGCGTTGCAGCACCTCGGGGGGCTGACCTTTGGCCACCCCATAAAGATCGTTGCAGACATCAATCCGGTCGCGCAGGGCCGCAGCGACAGCCAGGGCTTCGGGGCTGCGCCCACCGGCAATGAAATAACTGGCATAGTCGATCTGGGCATAGCGCGGTCGCGGGGTTGATCCCTCGCGGATCGCGCGCAGGCGAAACACGGCGATGGCATTTGGCAGCTCGACCGGCTTGGAAATCTCGCCCGGGACCATTGCCAGGAACATTGGCCGTAATCCGCCGGGCAGCTTGCCCAGCGTCAGCCAATTCATTTCTCCACCGTTTTCACGGGTCTGCGCGGCGGAAAACCGCCTTGCGGCATCAGCAAATTCATCACCCCGCTGAAGATTCGATATCTGACGGGCCAGATCTTTGGCCTGATCCTCGGTCTGCGGAGTGACTGGAATGATGATCTCGGACAGTAGAACCTGAACCTCCGGCTCTTTGTCTTTGGCAATTGCCCGGTCAATCTCGGCGTCGGTGGGGCGGGCATCTTCAAGAAACCTGGCCCCGGCATATTCCCGCCACAGCAGGCCCATTTTGACAAAGTCACGAATGGTTTCCTGCGCCACCCCGCCTTCAGCCAATGCCTGGATGAACTGCGATGGAGTCAATTCGGTGCGCGCAGAAAACTCAGCGATTCCGGCCTCGATCTGTTCCGGGCTGACTTCGATCTCGGTTTCGGCAATAACCTGGATTTTCAGTTTCTCTTCGATCAACACCTCGCGGGCCAGTTTTTCCAGATCACCAGGTGCGCCGAGAAGTTTCAGAAACTTGGTGCGTTGATCAAGCTCGTACCAGGTGACCGCCTGATCATTCACCAGAATGGCGGGCGAGAACAGGCTTTGGGCCTGGCTTGGGCTGGGGCCGAAACCGGCAATCAATGTAAGGGAAACCATCACGCCAAACCCGGAAATTGCCTTTTTCGTCATGTAACGGGCACTGAGAAAGATACCGACCAGATTGGAAAGCCGCTGTGTTATGAATTTGAATTGCATGTTCGCCTGTATTCTTTTGATCCACTTTTGACCGCAAAGCCGTTTAACGAGATGGTAAAGCCGAAATCGGTCGAAGGCTCAACACTTGTTGACGAAGTATAGCGCCGGTTAAGCGAAATATCGACCGTTACACATTCATTACGGTACAAAAAACCGATGCCGACCGTGGTGGCGCGGGCGTCGGAAATATCATAGCGCAGGTTGGCACTGGCCTGCCAGTACGGATTGACGTCATAGGTGGTGTCCAGCGAAATCTCGGACAACGCATTGGCGCGACCTTCGGCGGCGTCGGCCCTTAGCCAAAGGTAGCTGCCTGAAAGGTCGACCTGTTTGTAATCCCAGTCACCGCGCAGTTCCATTTTCGACAGGCCGAAGGAATTGTCCAGCAATCCGCGCGCCGTCAATGCCACGCCTTTGTTCAGTTTCAACTGCCCGGCCAGCAGGATGTCCGATGACGTGCCCGAAAGACCGGACGTGACGGTGAAATCCGTATGCCCTGTCTGGCGCAACACCTGACCGATGGTGGCCGAGGCCTGCCAGCCACCCGGTGCAAACCGGGCCCAGTTCAGGCCATAGACAAACGCCAGCCCGTCTTCGCGCCGGTCATTGGCCGGAAACCGTGACAGTGACAACAGGTTGCCCTGATCAAACTCAACAAAGCCGCTTTGATCGTTGGGCACTGGTGCACCACCGACGTTACTCCAGCTTATTTGGGCGATCGGTTCCAGAAAATGTGTTGCCCCGCTGGCGGTGGTGCGGGTCATTGGCAAACGAAAACTCAGCCCGGCGCGGGGGGTGTTGCGGGTTACGTGGGGGTTGAAACTGCTGTCCTGGCGGATGTCAAAGATATCAGACGATATTCCCATCTGCCAATCTGTCCGCAGGCCGCCGCCAAAAAGCCTGGTTGATATCCAGGACCGGCGCCAATCCAGATCAACGGTAATACTGTCGATGTCGCGCCCGACAATATCCAGGTCCGAGGTGCGGCTGTGTCTATGCAGCTCCAGCCCCAGGCGCACTTCGCCCCCCAGACGGGCCGGAAAGAACCGCCGTTGGAATGACAGATCGCCAACCAGAGAAGGAATAAGCGCGTCATCTTCGCTGTCGCGCAGGGATTTGAAATGGTTCAGATCAAGGCGCACCAGGCTGTCACGTTTAACCCGGATGAGCGAAACTTCGCTTTGTAGCCGGTCCAGATCGGGCAGGCCATAATCGACCAGATAGGCGTTGTCGGACACGGCTTTCAGGTCGAACGTCAGTTTGAAATCGTGTACCGCGTCGAATGACCCGGTGCCAAAGGTATAACCGCGCCCTTCGCCTGGCTCTAGGTCGTCGCGCGTATATGCGCCGTTGAATTCGATCTTGCCGGCCCGAAATGCCTGACGATACCGCAGATTCAAGGTTCTGGTCTTGGGCGAGATAAACGGCGCAAGCGTCAGATCCTTATGCGGCCCCAGCGGGATGAAATACGGCAGGCGCAACCCGGTGCCCAATTGCGTGGTGGTGCGTAACGACGGCACCAGAATACCGGCCGCGCGTTTCAGCGTCGGGTCCGGCAGGCGCAGGGCGGGCAGATAAAACACCGGCACGTCCCAAACCCGGAACTGGGCATCTTCAAAGTAAAGCTGGCGTTCCAACTGGTCATGAATCACCTTGCGCGCCCGGATCTGCCACAGGGGAGGGCGGCCATTTTCACATATCCGGCAAGAGGTTACAGTGGTTTTATAAAGTTGCGAATATCGCCCGTCGATCCGGGTCATTTGCAAGCTGGCCAGTTGCAATTGTTGATTGAACACCAGTCTCGCAGATTTCAACAACCCGTTTTGCAGCCCCTTGTCCAGTTCGGCAAATTCCGCCAGCACGGTGACATTGTCGCCCTGATCAATCCGTATCGGCCCTTCGACCGTCAGCTTGCCACTGGACCGGTCAAAGGTGATGCGGGCTGCGCGCAGGCGAATATCGCCCTGAAATGCTTCTACGTTGCCTTCGGCGATCAATGTCCGGTCACTGGTCAGAAACACCCGGTCCGCCACCAGCAATGCGGATGGCTCGTCACCTGGCGGGGGCGTGGACAGGGAATTTGACTGGGCCATAAGTGGCCCGGATAAAACCAGCGCCAGTATCAAGGTTATCAGCCGCGCGCGCATCATCCGTCCTCAGAGTGGAGCAACAGGCCCCAGGTCAACAGGATTGTCGCCACCGGCGGGGCCCAGGCGGCAAGTACCACCGATATCTGGCCGTTTTCGCCCAGTATCTGCGCAAAATTGCGAATGAAATACATCGAGAACCCCAACAATACGGCGGCCAGCACCGACACCCCGGTGCCGCCGAACCGCGTATGACGCATGGTGAACGCCGCCCCGACCAGCACCATCGCCATCAAAAACAGCGGTCGGGCCAGTTCGACCTGCAACCAGACCTCATGACGTTTGGTGGAAAACCCGGCCTGTGCCAGATCGCGGATGGTGGCGGGCAGATCATAGATCGAAATGCCTGACGGGCTGCCCAGTGATTCACGAATGCGTTCCTGGGTCAGGGTGGTCGCAAGGCGCAGAATTTTATGATCTTGCGCATTGGTTTCCGGGTTCACACCACTTTCCAGCGGCCAGACCTTGGCATTGCCCAACAACCAGTGCCCCCCCACCAGTCGCGCATTGCGTGACACAATCCGCCGGGTCGGCCCGCCGTCGGGCGCATATGACAGGATGGTCACGCCATACAGGATCAGCGGCTCAGCGCTGTACCCGGTGGCATGGATCACCGATTGCCCGTCCGGGCTGCCCTGGCGCAGCCAAAGGCCTTCGCCACTAAGTGACAGGGCCGCCGCTCCGCCGGTGCGATAGGTATCCGAAAGCTGTTGATAGCGGTTCGAGGTGGCGGCAACAATCGGGTTCAGGGTGCTGACCGCCAGCCCGCCAACAAGGGCCGCCACCGCCAAAGGGGCGGCCAATGCGCGGATGCCAGACCGGCCCGTCGCCCGTGTCACCACCATTTCCGAAGACCGCGCCAACCCGACAAACAAAACGATGGTGGCCAGGATCATCAACAACGGCAGTATTTCACTGATCGCTTCGGGGGCATTCAACAAGGTCAGGCCAAACAGCTGAGCAAAACTGATATCGACGCCTTTAAAGCGGCGCAATTGCTCGATCAGGTCGATCAGCATGATCAGGGTCAGGAAAACGCCGCCAATCAGTAGGAAACTGGCGGTAAAGCGGCGGGCGAAATAGAAATCCAGGGTCATGTGCTGCCGCCGATCACCCGGCTTTGAGGGCGTCTTAATAGTAATTTCAGGGGTCGCGAGGCGATTTTCAGGAACAATGTGGCCAGTGAGATGCCCACCAGTGTGGGCAGGTAAAGCAGCGGCCACAAACCGGGGTTGTTCAGTACCGGTTGCGAGACCACGCCGCGCATCACCTCCAGCAGGATCAACAGAACAAAGGCGAACAGCGCCTGACGCCAGACGCCAAACCGTGAATAGCCCCCCAACATCAGCGTGGCAAAGCCGATCAATGTGACCGCAAGGCAGATGGTTGCACGCGAAAACCGCAGGTGCAATTCCTCAACCAGTTGCCCCTTGGAATAGCCATCAGAGGCGGATATCGCATCCAGGTCCGTTATCAGTTCCAACGTGCCAATGGCGCGGATATTGCGGATACTGTCATAATTTGTCTTGACCAGCTTACTGATATCATAAGAAAAATCGGCAAAAACCGTGGTCGACAGGCTGCGGTTCTGGGTATCCAGTCTTTGCGCCATACCATCCACCATGATCAGATTGGCCTGGGCTTCATTGCGCACCAGAAACGCGCGGCGCCCGGTATAGATCACCGTCTGATTGGGGTCGCGCCGGTCCGACAGGAACACATCGTTCAGGGTGCCATCGGGGTCGATATCGCGGATATAGAACGTGACACCGGGGGCCGGGTGCAGGAATTGCCCTTCGGTCAGCAGGCGGGCGGTGATATTGCGTTTCACTTCGGCCTCGCGCACCGCCAGTTGGGTAATCGAGGCAGGCAGCAGCACATGGGTCAGGATGCTCATCATTGCCGCTGTGATCAGCCCGAACACCAGCGCCGGGCGGGCCATTTGCCAGGGGCTTGACCCGGTGGCCTGAATCACCGTCAGCTCACTTTCGCTGTTCAACCGGTTGGTCACCCACAGCGCCGAGGCAAAGGCCGCCATCGGCAGCACCATGCGGATCAGATTGGGCAGGGTCAGGGCGGTGAATTCAAGGAACACCAGCGCCGATTGGCCGTCGCCGATCAGCCGGTCAAACAGCACAACCGCCCGGTTGATCCAGAACACCGCCACCAGAATCAGCGAGAAAAAGCCAAAGAACAGCAGGTATTGCGACAGGACATATCTGTCGTAGCGTGACACTGCGATACCCCCGATGTGACTGCCTCGTTATATTTGCGCCCATAATAGGGTAAAAAGCCTGTGGATAAAACTGATATCTGGTCAATGTGGCGGGGTGACGCTACCACGTGGTGGAAAGCCATTTTGAGGAACCGAAATATGAGCCGTCTAACCCCGATTTCCTTTGCCTCCAGCGACATCGACGCCATCGCCAGCGCGCCCGGGCGGGTGGCGATAATTGTCACGCCCGACGGTAAGATGGACAAGGCGGCGCGCCGCGCCAACCGGCTGACCAAGGGTGCGGTGGCGCGGCTGTTGGCAAGCGACGGATTTGCCACAGGAGAACCGGCCGGCCAGACCAGAGTGATCACCATGGCCTGGCCTGCCGGCATGGCGGCCGAGGCGTTGGATGTGCTGGTGCTGGAACGGCGCACATCGGTGATCGAGGCGCGCCGCGCCGGGGCCGCATTGGCCAAGGTCAAGGGCGACAAGGCGTTGTTGGTGATGGCGGGTGGGATGTCCCGGGCCGAAGATCTGGCCTTGGGGCTGATCTTGCGCGACTATCGCTTTGAGGCCCATAAAACCGCGCCCGATACCGAAGTGGGCGGCGTTACCATCCACCACACCAAGGCGGATGAACTTTCACTCGACACGGTGCGCGCGATTGCTGACGGCGTGGTGATGACCCGCGATCTGGTCAATGAACCGGCCAACGTGCTGACCACCACCGAATTCGCCGACCGATTGGTCGAAATGCAAACCCTGGGCCTCACGGTCGAAGTGCTGGACGAGGCCAGGCTGGAAGAACTGGGCATGCGCACCTTGCTTTGTGTCGGGCAGGGGTCCGACAGCCCATCGAAAGTGGTGGTGATGATGTGGAACGGCGGGGCGGATGGCGACGCGCCCCTGGCACTGATCGGCAAAGGCGTGGTGTTCGACACTGGTGGCATATCCCTGAAACCCCCGGCTGGCATGGAAGACATGACCATGGACATGGGCGGCGCCGGCGTGGTGGCCGGGACCATGCGCACGCTGGCAATGCGCGGCGCCAAGGCCAACGTCGTCGGTCTGGTTGGTCTGGTGGAAAACATGCCTTCCAGCAACGCGGTGCGCCCCGGCGATGTGGTGCGATCAATGAAGGGCGACACGGTCGAGGTGGTCAATACCGACGCCGAAGGTCGTTTGGTGCTGTGCGATGTGATGTGGTATGCGCAAGAACGGTTCAAACCGGCGGGGATGATTGATCTGGCCACCCTGACCGGCGCGATCATCGTCGGGCTGGGGCATGAAAATGCCGGCGTGTTCTCTAACGACGATACCCTGTGCAAGGCGTTCCTCAAGGCGGCAGATGCCGAAGGCGAAGGCGCGTGGCGCATGCCGTTGGGATCGGGGGGGTCGGCCTATGACGACCTGCTGAAGTCGCGCATTGCCGACATGAAAAACCTCGGTGGTCGTGCGGCCGGATCAATCACCGCCGCCCAGTTCCTGTTGCGGTTCGTGCAGGACGGCATGCCATGGATACACCTGGACATCGCCGGGGTCGCCTCGGTCAAAGGTGAAACACCTTTGGCCCCCAAGGGGGCGACCGGCTGGGGTGTGATGGCGCTCAACCGGTTGGTGGCAGATATGTTCGAGAGGGGCTGATTCCATGGGGGCGGCATATTTCTATCACCTGACGCGCGCGCCATTAGAGGCGACATTGCCGGTGTTGCTGACCAAGGCCCGCGCGGCCGGCTGGCGGGTTGCGGTGCGCGGGGTTGATGCGGCCCGGATGGCGTGGCTGGACCAAAAGCTGTGGACCGGGCCGGACGAAGGGTTTCTGGCGCATGGGTTGGCGGGTGGTGCGCATGACGCGGATCAGCCAATTTTGCTGACATGTTCTGCCGAGGCCGCAAATGACCCGGCCTGTGTAATGAGCGTGGACGGTGCGCGAATTGAAGCCGCAGAAGTTGAGGCGTTAGAGCGGGTGTGCCTGTTGTTTGACGGCAATGATGAGGGCGCGGTGCAGGGCGCGCGCGAACAGTGGAAACGCCTGACGGATGCCGGGTGTTCGGCGCAATACTGGTCAGAAGAGTCCGGGCGGTGGGAGAAGAAGGCGGAGAAATAGGGGAAACATCTTTTTTTGAGTTTTCAGTTGCCAACGTCCGGTGTGCGGACTTTGCTACCATTGTGAAATACTCTACACTAACGAACATGACAGATAACACCCAATTTCTTGGCGTCGTAAACCGCCTTTTTCCTCAAATACTGAGCGGAAAAAAACTTCCACAATTCGTTGGCAGGAACGACATATTCTAGCGGGGCCGATGACGTTTGTCTGTGATGAAAATCCTAGCCAGACCGTTGAAGTAGAAGTCTTTCGTTGCACAGACATGCCGTTATCTGAGGCTGCATCATTTGTCGGGAAGGCAGACGAATGGCCTGACCAAATCATGCTTGAAGGGATGCGCGAGCATTATCCTGACATCCAACTCACAAGCATTGTACAGATCATCCAGTTTAAACCGCCTGCGCAGATATAACTGGTCGCAAAGAGCTCCAAAGCAGACATCCAACTTTCTCGGATGCGTAACAACAGCCGCCTCACCGCGTCAGCAACAACCCCTTCGATGTAATCTCAATCTTGCTCCACCGTTGCAAATAACTCATCCCCAACAACGATTGCTCCAACGCGCCCTGATTGACCCATGCCCGGATATTACGGTCGGAAATCTCGCCCAGATCAACCCGCGCCAGACGCACCGGCGCTGTGCGCACCTCGCCGTTGGCCGTCATCGCCCGCCCGGTAAAGCGCAGATCGTCCGGGTTCAGGCCAATCCGCGCCGCATCCGCTTGCGTCAACACCAGATGCGTGGCACCGGTATCGACCAGAAAATCAACCGACACATCATTGACCATCAGCGTCAGGTAAAAATGCCCGTCCGCTGCGCGCGGCACTTCGACCTGATCGACACTGACAAAGGTCTGACGCGGCAAAACCGTCTGGCGGATATCGTCCCACAGCCCGTAAGCTGCGATAACACCAACAAAAATCAGCGCCCAGGCAATCGCCGCCTGTGCCAGTTTGCCCAGCGACTGGCGATTGTGCACCAGAAACCAGACCACCAGAACCGCGCCAAGAATGCCCAGATATACCAGTCTGCCAAGGTCGGGTTCGTTCATGCGCCGTCCCTCCTGTTAGCTGGCAAAGTTGAAATCACGCAAGCCGTCAAGGATGAATTCAACCGCCAGTGCCGCCAGCAACATACCCAAAAGACGTGTCACCACCTCGATCCCGGTCTTGCCCAGCAGCCGTTCCAGAAAGCCCGACATCAGGAACATTGCCAGTACCACAGCCATCACCGCGATCATCACTCCAATCACCTGAATCACCTGGGCCAGCCCCTCAGCCCCTGATTGTTGCTCGCTTAGCAGGATGATCGACGTGATCGCCCCCGGCCCGGAAATCAACGGAATGGCCAGTGGGAACACCGATGGGTCGGGCATATCTTCCTCGACTTTATCCTCGCGTCGTTTTGAGCGCCGTTCAAACAGCATTTCCAAGGCGGTCAGAAACAACAAAGCCCCGCCCGCCACCCGAAACGCCGGCATTGAAATGCCGATCGTGTCCAGCAACGTCTCGCCCAGCCAGGCAAACAGCATCAGGATGCCGGTCGCCACGGCGCAGGCGCGAAAGGCGATGATGCGTCTTGCCCGCGGTGTCATGCCTTTGGTCAGCGCGACAAACATCGGCGCCAGGCCAAACGGGTCGATGATCACCAATAGCGTTACAAACGAGGTGATCAGGAACGCGGTGTCTATCATAACATCATCACAGCACCTCTGCCGCCTCCAGCTTTTCCAGGGCGGCCAGCCATAAGGCTTCGGCCCGGTCCAGCCCGTTCATGACCTCGGCGTATTTGGCTTGCCAAACAGTGACTTCGCCTTTGCGGGCATCTTCGTAAAGCGCCGGGTCAGCCAGTTTCACCGACAGCTTATCGCGCATCCCGTTCAGTTTCTTTACCCGCTCTTCGCCTTTGCGCACCTCTGCCCGCAAGGTTTGGATGGCATCCCGCGATGGGCGCCTGATCTTGGGCTTATCCTGCTTTTTCGAAGGCTTATCGCGCGTCAGCAACAGCGTCCGATACGATTGCAGATCGCCCTCATACGGCTTTACCGTTCCATCCGACACCAACCAAAGCCGGTCCGCCACAAGACTAAGCAGATGCATGTCATGGCTGACCAGAATGACCGCGCCACTATAGGCCGTCAGCGCCTCGACCAGGGCCTCGCGGCTTTCGATATCCAGGTGGTTTGTTGGTTCGTCCAGAATCAGCATATGTGGCGCGTCGATGGTGGCCAGCAGCAGGGAAAGCCGGGATTTTTGACCGCCCGACAGACGCCCGACCTCGGTATCGGCCTGATTGGCCCCCAGGCCAAAGCCGGCCAGCCGGGCGCGCAGTTTTGCCTGCCCCTCGCCGGGGCGCTCGCGGTACAGGTGCATCAGCGGGGTTTCGTCGATAAACAACTCGTCAACCTGATGCTGGGCGAAAAAGCCAACCCGCAGCTTGTTTGACTGGGTCATCTTGCCCGCCATCACCGCAAGGCGGTTTGACAGCATCTTGGCCAGCGTGGATTTGCCCTCGCCGTTCTTGCCCAGCAGGGCAATGCGGTCGTCCTGATCAATGCGCAGGTCCATCCGGCTAAGGACCACCTTGTCGCCATAGCCGACGGACGCGCCTTCGGTGGCGATGATTGGCGGTGACATTTCTTCTGGCTCGGGAAAGGTGAACACGGTGCGCGCGGCGTCTTCGGGCGCGCGAATTGTCTCCATTTTTTCCAGCATCTTAACCCGGCTTTGCGCCTGTTTGGCCTTGCTGGCCTTGGCTTTGAAACGGTCAACAAAGCTTTGCAGATGGGCGCGGCGCAGATCCTGTTTCTTGGCGGCGGCGGCCTGGACGGCACGATTGGCGGCGCGCTGGCGGGCAAACTGGTCGTAATTGCCGGAATAATAGGTCAGCCCGCGCTCTTCCAGGTGCAAAATGGCGCCGACCGACCGGTTCAGCAGTTCGCGGTCGTGGCTGATGATGATTACCGTATGTGGGTATTTCACCAGGTATGCCTCAAGCCAGAGCGCGCCTTCGAGGTCAAGATAGTTGGTCGGTTCGTCCAGCAGCAGCAGGTCAGGTTCGGCAAACAGCACAGCCGCCAGGGCCACACGCATGCGCCACCCCCCCGAGAAATCCGAGCAGGGGCGCAACTGATCTTCGGTGTCAAACCCCAACCCCTTAAGGATCGAGGCGGCGCGGGCCTCGGCAGACCAGGCGTCAATATCGGTCAGACGGTTCTGAATATCGGCGATGCGGTGCGGCTCGGTGGCGGTTTCGGCCTCGGCCAGTAGTTCTGCGCGTTCGATGTCGGCCGCCAGCACGGTATCAATCAGCGATACGCCGGAGGAGGGGGCCTCTTGTGATATGCCGCCGATTCGGGACCTGCTGGGCAGCGAAATGTCGCCCGAATCCAGGGCGAGTTCGCCATAGATCAGGCGGAACAGAGTGGTTTTCCCTGTGCCATTGCGGCCAATCAGGCCAACCTTATGGCCATAGGGAATGGTGGCGCTGGCCCCTTCAAACAGAGGGCGGCCTTCGACGGAGTAGTTTATATCATCAATTCGTAGCATGGGCGCGGTTTGGCGCAGGTGGGCGCGGCTGTCAATCGGCCTGGTGGTCATTACGCACCAAAATACCTTTTCATGCGCCGCACCCCGTGTTAGGCGGCGCGCGATATACAAGCGCACGGGCATGGGGCCTGATGTGCCACAATCAAGGAGATTTCCAATGACTTTGGAACGCACATTTTCGATCATCAAACCCGATGCCACCCGTCGCAACCTGACCGGCAAAATCAACGCCAAATTCGAAGACGCAGGCCTGCGCATTGTCGCCCAAAAGCGCATTCAAATGACCAAAGAACAGGCCGGCGTGTTTTATGCCGTCCATTCCGAACGCCCGTTTTACGACGAACTGTGCGAATTCATGTCGTCCGAGCCAGTGATCGTTCAGGTTCTGGAAGGCGAAAATGCCATCACCCGCAACCGTGAAATCATGGGCGCCACCAACCCGGCAGACGCCGCCCCCGGCACCGTGCGTGCAGATTTCGCTGAAAGTGTTGGCGAAAACTCGGTTCACGGCTCGGACGCGCCGGAAACCGCAGCGGTCGAAATCGCCTACTTCTTTTCCGGGCTTGAACTGGTTGGCTGATGCTACCTGAACCGACATGAACCTGTCCCATCTCCTTGCGGCTCGTGCGGACGCAGGCAACCCGGTGCGCGCCGGGTTGATCGGGGCAGGTAAATTCGGCTCGATGTTCCTGTCGCAGGTTGGCTTTACCGATGGTCTTGAAGTGCCGGTGATTGCCGATCTCGCGCCAGACCATGCGCGCGCCGCCTGTGTCACGGTTGGTTGGGACGATGCCCGCATCGCGGCCACAAGATTTTGCGACAGTGGCAATGATCTGATTGCTGACCCCGGTATTGATGTGGTGATCGAGGCAACCGGCAACCCTGCGGCCGGTCTGGCGCACGCGCAACAGGCCCTGCACCACGGCAAACACATCATCATGGTCAACGTCGAGGCCGACGTGCTGGCCGGGCCATTGCTGGCGCAACAATTTCGCGCCGCCGGTCTGGTTTATTCCATGGCTTACGGCGACCAGCCGGCCCTGACGTCCGAACTGGTGGATTGGGCCCGCGCCGCCGGGTTCACGGTGACGGCGGCGGGCAAAGGCACCAAATACCTGCGACAATATCATGATGTTACCCCCGATGACGTCTGGCACCACTATGGGCTTACGGCGGACGAGGCGGCAAAGGCGGGCATGAACAGCCAGATGTTCAATTCCTTCCTGGACGGCACCAAATCGGCGATAGAAATGGCGGCGATTGCCAATGGCTGTGATCTGGCGGCCCCGGTGGATGGCCTGTTGTTTCCCCCCTGCGGCACAGGCGATTTGCACAACATCTTACGCCCAAGCGCCATTGGCGGGGTGTTAGAGCGTGAAGGCATGGTCGAGGTGGTATCGTCACTGAACCGCGATGGCACCGAGGTGGCCAATGATCTGCGCTGGGGCGTTTACGTGATCCTGAAGGCGCCAAATGATTACGCCGCCGGGTGTTTTCGCCAATACGGCCTGCCGACGGACGACACCGGGCAATACGCGGCGATGTATAAACCGTTTCATCTGATCGGTCTGGAACTGGGCATTTCGGTGCTGTCTGCCGCCTTGCGCGGTGAACCAACCGGCCAGTCGCGTGCCTTTAATGCCGATGCGGTGGCGGTGGCCAAACGCGATTTACGTGCAGGTGAAATGCTTGACGGCGAAGGTGGCTTTACCGTCTGGGGGCGACTGATGCCGGCCAGCCGGTCGCTGGAAATCAACGCCTTGCCGATCGGCCTTGCGGGCGGGGTTGCGATGGTGCGGGACGTGAAAAAGGGCGCGGTTCTGCGCCAGACGGATGTAGTGCTGGACTTGACAGACCCGGCTTGCATACTGCGCCACCAAATGGAAAAAATGGCCTAAGGTCTTGCGTTAAAAGTGAACAACTGCTCGCCGTTGACCTTATAGGCGTTGATCAACCCGGCCGCCATGTCCGACACCAGCCAGCCTTCCAGTTTTGCGGCCAGCGCTGCCTTTACATGGGTGTGACGTGCCGGGTTGACCGGAAGATACGCATATTGGTTGAACAACACCGGGTCGCCCGAAAACAGCAGCCTCAGGTCACCCTTGTTGCCAAAATTCAGCCAACTTGCCCGGTCCGCCATCACATAGGCATTCATCCCCGATGCGGTATTCAGCGTCGCCCCCATCGAAGCACCTGCGGCGCGATACCAAGCCCCTTGCGCCCCCGGATCAACACCGGCCTTCTGCCACAACGCCAGTTCCTTGTTATGGGTGCCGCTGTCGTCGCCCCGGCTGACAAAAGGCGCGCGGGCCTGCGCCAAAAGGCCAAATGCCTGGGCCGCCGATCCAGCCCTGGCAATGCCCGCCGGATCATGCCCCGGGCCGATCAGGACAAAATCATTGTACATGATTTCGCGCCGGTGGGTGGCGTGGCCGGCCGCCACAAATGCGTCTTCGGCAGCGCGCGAATGCACCAGAATTGCGTCCACATCGCCGGCCTCGCCCAGGCGCAGGGCCTGCCCGGTGCCGACCACAATCATCTGGATATCCAGATCAAGATCGGCCTTGATACGGGGCAGTAAAACCGCCGCCAACCCGGAATTGTCGAACGATGTGGTCACCGCCAGACGCATTTCATCGGCGTGCGCAACCCCAGCCAGCGCCAGCAAACTGACAACGGCCCACGCCCTGATCAGCATCATTCGACGATATCCCCGTTGATAAATCCCGTCGCTTCGGGCGTTTTGGGCCGATCTTCAAAGAACCCCGTCGCCTCGGCGCATTCGTGCACTTTCCCGTCGTACATGAACACCACATCCTGCGCCATACGGCGCGCCTGACCCATATTATGCGTCGACATGACAATTCGTGTGCCATCGCCCTGCGCCTTTTGCAATATTGCCTCGATTTCGCGGGTGGCGCGCCCGTCAAGATTGGCGCAAGGTTCATCCAGAAACAGGATCTCGGGTGCGCGGATCAGGGCGCGGGCCAGTGACAGCTTTTGCTGTTCGCCCCCCGACAGCACCGGGGCAGGTTGATCCAACAACCCGCCAAGCCCCATTTCGGTGGCCATCTCAGCGGCTTGGGCGCGCGCATCCGCCCGCGCAACCCCATGCAGAACCAGCGGATAGGCGATATTGTCCAACACAGAACGGCGCATCATTACGGGTGATTGAAACACAAACGCCTGTCGGTCGCGCACCTGAGATTGCGGCGCACTCCAGATTATTTCACCAGCCGATAGCCGCTGAAGCCCGTGCATCAGACGCAACAATGTGGTCTTGCCCGCCCCGTTTGGTCCCATGACAATGGTCAGCCCGCGCCGGGTGATATCCAGATCAATCGGTCCGATCAGCACCTTGCCCCGCGCCCGCGCCATTGCCCCGCGCAGGCGCAACGGCAGGATCGACGCCGCGCGACCACTTTCGGCCCGTTCGCCAAGTGCGGCTGGCCCGGCTGGCCCGGCTGGCAGTGATATTCCCTGGCTGGTCGGCATGCGGGTTCCTGATTGGTGCGTGGTTTTTGTCAGCATGGGGCCAATAGATCAGCCTGCCAAGGGGTGGGCCGGGAAATGGTGTTAATAATCTTGCCCGCGCCAAATCAGAGCGTCATTCTGGCCTGATCCACCCGGCTGACCCGGCAAATCCTGACATTTTGTCCCGATAGGGTCGTGCAATCATCTACCAGACACTGGACCGTTCGGTTCGTCCCAGCCCGTGAATCGCCAGATTGACCAGCACCGCGATGGCAATCAGCACCATGCCCAACCCCATGGCAAAGGCAAAATTACCCCGCCCGGTTTCCAGCGCAATGGCGGTGGTCAGCACCCGTGTCGCATGTTCGATATTGCCGCCAACGATCATGATCGCGCCGACTTCGCCCACGGCGCGGCCAAACCCGGCCAGCATCGCCGTCAACAAGGCGCGCCGCCCGTCCCAGAGCAGCGACATGATGCGCTGGCCCCGCGTCGCGTTAAGCGAGATCAGCAGGTCATGATACTGTGCCCAAAGGTCACGGATTGTCTGATGTGAAATTGATGCGATCAGCGGCGTGATGATCAATACCTGGGCGATAATCATCGCCGAGGGCGTGAACAAAAGACCCATTGCCCCAAACGGCCCGGAGCGCGACAACATCATGTAGACAAACAGCCCGACCACCACTGGCGGCAACCCCATCAGCGCGTTCAGAACCGCAATCACAATCCGGCGAAACCGAAACCGGTTTACCGCCAGCCAGGCCCCCATTGGCAGCCCGATCAGCGACGCAATCGCCACCGCCGTCAAAGTGACCTTTAGCGACAACACGATGATTTCCAGCAGATCGCGGTCCAGCGTCACAATCAAACGCGCGGCCTCATAGGTGCCGTGAAGAATTTCGTCCATAGGTGCCTATCCGAAGTGACGTTCGCAATCAGGTTACGATATCTGATGCATCATAAAAAGGGCGTTAGCATCGACTTGCTGCAATTCCCGCATTCATTTGGTCAGCGCCCTGGCAAAACCGGCATTCTGGCGGAAAACCCATCTGGGAACATCTGAACCGCTTCACTTTGCCTTGATGGGACTTTTCAAGACTGTGCCGGTAATCTGGTGAAACGCATGTGCCGCGCGCCCCGCGCCCCCGGCCCGGAGAAAAAATCTACAGCATCCGGCGACGCCCACCGGATTGGTCCTGAGTGAGGTTGGAGTACTGGGGACAGGAGTAAATTTTTCGTAAATATAGCGGGCGGTTAGCGGGTGAGGGATGGGCGGACTTTCTTGACTTTTGTGATCAGTTCGCGTATAGGTTGTAGCAGGCTAGAAGGTGTGAGAGGGCGACCTGTGGGAGGTATCCTGTTGGTCGTTTGTTCATGTCTGTCGTGCGGGAACCACGTAAACGCATGAGGTCACGAATACATATGACTTTGATAACCCCGGATGGACGAATTTCCAGATCGGCCGATCTTTTACGGTCGCTGGAAAATGAGCTTGGTGAGTTGCGGCGGCAGGCGGAAGACCTGCGAAAACAGCTTAGAGCCGGGGAGGATGCAGATCTGGTGGACGGTAGCAGGCGGGTGGATAAGGCCAGTGGTCTGATCCGGTCCTGTCAGAAAGCGGAGGAAACCCTGAATGAATGTTACAACAAACAAGCCGGTATCGCACAACTTAGACTCAAGTTCCAAGTGCAACACCCACCGCCCAGAGGGCATAGGATGTTGCGATGGACAGACGATACAAACACCTCAACAGCGAGGAACGTTGCGTGATCTTTGCCGAGCATCGACGGGGGGCCAGCCTGCGGGCGATCGGGTCGCTTCTGGGTCGGCATGCCTCTACGATCAGCCGGGAACTCATGCGTGGCCGGGTTGACGACGGCCACTACAGCCC
>JAKITO010000013.1 GCA_021648025.1 Paracoccaceae bacterium | reverse complement strand
TTTCGTCACAGCAGGTTTTTGATGTCCAGCGCTGTCAGGCATCTCATATCCGATTCTCATTCACTATGATGAGATAAGCCATCGCTGGCGGGTTGTCCCCCCCTGCGGACAAGCTTAGTGAGATTGGCTCAGGAACCTATAAAAGCCGTTAGAAGGCCGACCCAATGACCAGCAAAAGACCAAGCTTTACAGACAAGGAAGCGCTTGCTTTCCATAGCGGATCGACGCCCGGCAAAGTTTCGATGATGCCGACCAAGCCAATGGCAACGCAGCGCGACCTGTCACTGGCCTATAGCCCAGGTGTGGCTGTGCCGGTTCTGGCGATCGCCGAGGACGAGGATCTCGCCTATGAATACACCGCCAAGGGCAATTATGTTGCGGTGATTACCAATGGCACGGCGATACTTGGGTTGGGTGATCTGGGCACGATGGCGTCAAAGCCGGTGATGGAAGGCAAGGCGGTTTTGTTCAAACGCTTTGCCGATATTGATAGCGTCGATATCGAAGTTGAAAGCAAGGAAATCGACGAATTCTGTACGGTTGTGAGAAATATCGGAGCGACTTGGGGTGGGATCAATCTCGAAGATATTGGCTCGCCGGAATGTTTTATCATTGAGCAGCGATTGCGTGACGAGCTGGATATTCCGGTTTTCCATGATGACCAGCATGGCACGGCGATTATTGCGGCGGCGGGGATCATCAATGCCTGCCATATAACTGGGCGCAAGATGTCTGATTTGAAAGTCGCTGTATCGGGCGCTGGCGCAGCGGGGTTATCCGTGGCTGGCCTCATTCGTAATCTTGGTGTGAAGGCCGAGAATATCATCATGTGCGACAGTACGGGCGTGATCTATCAGGGCCGTACCGAGAAGATGGATCAGTTCAAATCCGCTTTCATGGTCAAGACTGAGAAACGCACACTGGCCGAAGCGATTGACGGTGCCGATTGCCTGCTCGGCCTGTCGATCAAGGGTGCAGTGACCAAAGATATGGTCAAGTCGATGGCCAAGGACCCGATCATCTTCGTGATGGCCAATCCTGATCCGGAGATTACGCCTGAGGATATCAAACAGGTACGCGGCGACGCGATTATTGCGACCGGGCGCTCGGACTATCCCAATCAGGTCAATAACGTGCTTGGTTTCCCATACATTTTTCGCGGTGCGCTGGACGTGCGGGCGCGTGGGATCAATGAGGAAATGAAGGTTGCAGCGGCCCAGGCGCTGGCTGAACTGGCGCGCGAAGATGTGCCGGACGAGGTGGCGCTGGCTTATGGTCGCACGCTTAGTTTTGGCCGGGACTACATCATCCCGACGCCGTTTGATCCGCGTCTGATCCACCGTATCCCCGTGGCCGTGGCGCGGGCATGGATACCGGGGCCGCGCGGCGTCCGATCATTGATATGGACGCCTATGAGCTGGCATTGAAATCACGGATGGACCCGACGGCAAGCATTTTGCGCGGTCTGAATGCACGGGCCCGGACGGCGCAATCACGGATGATATTTGCCGAAGGCGATGACCCCCGCGTTTTAAGGGCGGCGGTGATGTATCAGCGATCCGGCTACGGTAATGCGTTGGTTGTCGGCCGCGAGGATGAGGTGAAATCCAAGTTGGAAGAGGCCGGTCTGGGCGATGCGGTGGCCGAGCTTGAGGTGGTGAATGCCGCCAACACCGATCACTTGGATATCTACAAAGACTATCTTTATCACCGCTTACAGCGTCGCGGTTTTGACGCCAAGGATATCCACCGGTTGGCCGCACGGGACCGGCATGTTTTTTCGGCCTTGATGTTGGCGCATGGGCACGGCGATGGAATGGTCACTGGTGTGACCCGTAAATCGGCGCATGTTCTGGACCGGATCAACCATGTTTTTGATGCTGATGCCGCCCATGGTGCGGTTGGCGTGACGGCAATTTTGCACAAAGGGCGGATTGTGATAATCGCCGACACCCTGGTGCACGAATGGCCCGACGAAGAAGATCTGGCCGATATCGCCGAGGGTGCCGCCGGGGTGGCCCGGCATCTGGGGCTAGAGCCGCGCGTGGCTTTTGTCAGCTTTTCGACCTTTGGCCATCCGGTGTCTGAGCGGGCGGAAAAGATGCATCTGGCGCCAAATGTGCTTGACCGGCGCGGGGTGGATTTTGAATACGAAGGTGAGATGACGGTTGATGTGGCCTTGAACGCGCAGGCGCAGGCGGCTTACCCGTTTTCACGTCTGACCGGGCCTGCGAATATTCTGGTGGTCCCGGCGCGCCATTCGGCAAGCATTTCGGTCAAGCTGATGCAGGAAATGGGCGGGGCGACGGTTTTAGGACCGATATTGTCCGGCGTGGACAAGCCGATTCAGATCTGCTCGACCACCTCAACCGCCAATGACATCCTGAATATGGCGATTGTTGCGTCTTGCGAGATTGGCCAGAAATAGACCCTAACTACCAGTAAACGGTGCGGCGCTGCCCCATAGTTGGCGAACACCTGCATCGCGGCCACAGGCATCGCGATATTTCTTATAGGCAACAGATTGGCGTCTTGGGCCAAATCGGGTGATCACCAGTTTGCTGCCTTTGTAGTAATCCTGGTGAAAGTCATCGGCCGGGTAAAACGTGGTGGCGTTCAGAATCGGGGTGACAATTGCCTGCCCCAGATCCGATTGCGCCCTAGAAATCGCCCGCTTGGCCAGCGTCTTTTCATCCGCGCCCGAAACAAAAATAGCTGTTCGATAACTGTCACCGCGATCACAGAACTGTCCGCCGGCGTCCGTAGGGTCAACCGAACGAAGGAACATCGCCAAAAGCTGGTCGCGCGATACTTTTGCCGAATCAAAGATGATCTGCACGGCTTCATAGTGCCCGGTCCCGCCGCCGGTGACCTGCTTATAAGTCGGGTTCTTGACCTTGCCACCAATAAAGCCGGATACGGCCTTGATCACGCCCGGTACACTTTCAAAATCCGCCTCTACACACCAGAAACACCCACCCGCAACGGTCAGTGTTTCCTGTCCGGCAGCGGTTGCCGGGCAGGCGCGAAAGAAGGCAGCCAGCCCGATCAGCAGGACCAGCGCCATAGGTTTGAAGTTTTGTGCATACGTCATTGTCTTGCCTCCTGTTGTCGCCATGCTGCCCGTCTCGGGGCCGCACGGCAAGGCGGCGAAATACAAATTCACGCACAGGTGAAGGTGGTTTACCGCTTGGCGAAAGGTATAGAGGCCACTAGCCTGAGCAGAAAGTGGAGAAGCGGATGACTGAGAAAATCACCACCCATCAGGCGGAAGAAGATGTGCGCAATGAAGAAATACTGATCTATGTGAACGGTCGCCTTGTGCCGCGCAGCAAGGCGGTGGTCAGCGTGTTTGACAGCGGCTTCATGTTGGGTGATGGGGTTTGGGAGGGGCTGCGACTTTACGACGGGACATGGGTGTTTCTGGACCGGCACATGGACCGGCTGTTTGAGGCCGCAAAGGCAATTGATCTGGACATCGTTCTTGACCGGGATGATGTGATTTCGGCCCTATTAGAGACACAAAATGCCAACAACATGACCTCAGACGCCCATGCGCGAATGATGTTCACCCGCGGTGTCAAATCCCGCCCGTTCCAGCACCCTTCCCTAAGCCAGTCCGGCCCGACCATGGTGATCATCATGGAGCATTCCACCCCGGGGTTGGGGCGGCCCATCCGGCTGGCCACCGTTCCGCATATGCGGGGTCTGCCGATGACGCAGGACCCCAAGCTGAATTCGCACTCCAAACTGAACTGCATTCTGGCCTGTATCGCGGCAGAAAAGGCGGGGGCGGATGAGGCCCTGATGCTGGACACCCATGGCTTTGTGAACACCACCAATGCCTGTAACTTTTTCATCGTCCGTAAAGGTGCGGTTTGGACCTCGACCGGGGATTATTGCATGAACGGTATTACCCGGCAAAAGGTGATTGACCTGTGCCGCGCCAACGAAATTCCGGTTTTTGAACGCAATTTCAGCCTGGTAGACACCTATGGTGCGGATGAAGCATTTTTGACCGGCACATTTGGCGCGCAAACCCCGGTGAATTTGATTGATGGGCGTCAGATTGGCAGCGGCGAAATGGGACCGGTGACCAAACGGATCAGGGGGCTATACAAGGCTCTAATAAAGCAGGTTTGCGTTTGATGCGAATTGCAATGTGGTCCGGGCCTCGGAATCTTTCGACGGCAATGATGTACAGCTTTGCAGCGCGGGGCGATTGCGCCATATGGGATGAGCCATTTTACGCGAGCTATCTTAACATGACAGGTCTGGCGCATCCGATGGCTGATCTGATCATATCATCCCATGAAAGCGATGCAGAGCGTGTTGCGGCGCGATGTTTAGGCTCTGATAAAGCCAAAAAGCCGCATTTCTACATGAAACATATGGCGCATCACATGATCTCGGGTGTGCCTTTGGGCTGGGCAAACGACTGTATCAATGTGTTTTTGATCCGACATCCGGCGCGGGTAATTACCAGTTATGCCGCCAAACGGGAAAACCCAACGTTGGAGGACATTGGATTTGCCCAGCAACAGGCTCTGTTCGGCCAATTGGGCGGTGTGGTGATTGACAGTCACGACATTCGTGCCAACCCAAGTGCCATGTTGCAATTGCTTTGCACGGAAATCGGTCTGGAGTGGACGCCAGACATGCTGCACTGGCCTGCCGGGGGGCACGCGGATGACGGGGTCTGGGGCGCGCATTGGTACGGGGCTGTGCATCAAAGCACGGGGTTTGCGGGTGCCGAAAACCCGCTGCCTGAATTAACCGGCGATTACGCCAAATTAGAGCAACTTGCGCTGCCCTATTACGAGAGCCTGGCCAAGGTGAAACTGGGCCGCGTTATTTCAAACGACGATCCCGTGCCGCCAGCAACTTAAGGCGCAGCGCCTGAAGCTGAATAAATCCGGCGGCGTCCTTTTGGTCATAAGCGCCGGCATCGTCTTCAAATGTCACATGTTCTTCGGAATACAGCGAATGATCTGACCAACGCCCGATGCAGGAGGCCAGGCCTTTGTAAAGCTTCAACCGAACGGTGCCCGTCACATGGGTCTGGCTGGCATCAATCGCCGCCTGCAACATTTCGCGTTCGGGGCTGAACCAGAAACCGTTATAGATCATCTCGGCATATTTCGGCATCAACTCATCTTTCAGATGCGCCGCCCCCCGGTCCAGAGTGATTGATTCAATACCGCGATGTGCCTCTAACAACAGGGTTCCGCCTGGTGTTTCATAAATACCGCGGGATTTCATGCCGACAAACCGCCCCTCGACCAGATCAAGCCGGCCGATGCCATGCTTGCCGCCCAATTCGTTCAGGCGGGTCAGGATGGTGGCCGGGCTCATGGCCTGACCGTTGATCGCCACGGCGTCGCCCCGTTCAAACGTGACCTCGATCAGTTCGGGCGTGTCGGGCGCGTCTTCGGGATGCACAGTGCGTTGATAGACATAATCGGGTGCTTCCACGGCGGGGTCTTCCAGAACCTTGCCCTCGGACGAGGTATGCAACAGGTTGGCATCAACTGAAAACGGCGCTTCTCCGCGTTTGTCGGTGGCGATGGGTATCTGGTTTTTCTCAGCGAAATCAATTAGCTTGGTGCGGCTGGACAAGTCCCAGATACGCCAGGGCGCAATCACCCTGATGTCCGGGTTCAGCGCATAAGCCGCCAGCTCGAACCGCACCTGATCGTTGCCTTTTCCGGTGGCCCCATGGGCGACGGCATCGGCGCCAACTTCGGCGGCAATCTCGACCAGACGTTTGGAAATCAAAGGCCGGGCGATGGCGGTTCCCAGCAGATACAGACCCTCATAAACCGCATTGGCGCGGAACATCGGAAAGACAAAATCGCGGACAAATTCCTCGCGGACGTCTTCGATATAGATGTTATCAGGGTTGATCCCCAGCAATTCCGCCTTTTTGCGGGCCGGTTCCAGCTCTTCGCCCTGGCCCAGATCGGCGGTAAAGGTTACCACTTCACAGTCATATTCGGTCTGCAACCATTTCAGGATGATCGACGTATCAAGGCCGCCGGAATAGGCCAGGACAACTTTTTTCGGGCCAGATTTGTGGGTCGACATGTGGGGCTTCCTTCTACTCAGATCGCCAGCGACGTAGCGGGTTTTCTGACAAGGGGCAAGGCTGGTCGGGGTTGCGCACAGGCTTGCGTCCTGGATCAAGCTGCGCCAAGAAAGCGGTATGAGTGAATTTCATGATAAAGCCCGCGCCGCCGAGGCCGCCATGCGCGATGTATTCCCGGTCACCCCCTTGCAGCGCAATGTGCATCTGTCCGAACGGTTTGGTGCCGATATCTGGCTGAAACGCGAGGATTTGGGACCGGTCAGGTCCTATAAACTGCGCGGGGCGTATAATGCCATGCGCCAGCAACCGGGGCAGGAATTGTTTGTTTGCGCCAGTGCGGGCAATCATGCCCAGGGGGTTGCGTTCATGTGCAGGCATATGGGCGTCAAAGGCGTGATATTCATGCCGGTGACAACGCCGCAGCAGAAGATTCAGAAAACCCGGATATTTGGGGGTGATGACGTCGAAATCCATCTGATCGGCGACTATTTCGATGATACGTTGACCGCAGCGCAAGATTGGTGCGCCGCACATGGCGGGCATTTCCTGTCACCGTTTGATGATGCCCACGTGATCGAAGGTCAGGCGTCCATCGCGGTCGAGCTAGAGGCGCAAATGGGTGCCGCACCAGATTTTATCCTGCTTCCGGTTGGTGGCGGTGGCATGTCGTCAAGTGTGGCAACATGGTACGGTGATCGTACCCGGTGTTTGTTTGTTGAGCCAAAGGGCGGGGCGTGTCTGACTGCGGCACTTGCGGCGGGGCATCCGGTGAACCTGGAGCACGTGGACACGTTTGTCGACGGCGCGGCAGTTGGCCGGATCGGGGCGTTGCCGTTTGAATTGTTGAAACACGTGCCGCTGTCTGATGTGCTGACTCTGTCCGAGGATCGCATCAGCGCCACCATAATCGAAATGCTGAACGTCGAGGGTATTGTTCTGGAGCCAGCCGGGGCGTTGGCGGTTGAGGCGTTGGCAGATGTTCAGGCTCTGATTAAGGGGAGTTCGGTGGTATGTGTGACCTCGGGCGGCAATTTTGATTTTGAGAGACTGCCAGAGGTCAAAGAGCGGGCACAGCGATATCTGGGCGTGAAAAAGTATTTCCTGCTACGTCTGCCGCAACGGCCCGGGGCGCTTAAGGATTTTCTGGGCATTCTGGGGCCAGATGATGATATTACCCGGTTTGAGTATATGAAGAAATCGGCACGCAACTTTGGTTCGGTTCTGATTGGGATCGAGACCAGCAAGCCCGAAAATTTCGACCGCCTATTTGCAAGGTTAGGGGCGGTCGGGTTCAGCTTTACCGACATTACCAACGACGAAACGCTGGCGCAGTTTGTGATTTAATCGGTCAATTTTATCGGTAACTCCGCAATAAACTGAGTCTTTGATTTTGAAAAACCGGTGATGATGGCCGACAGGTCGACCGTGTCCGCATGACCATCCGCCGACTTTTTCTCACCATGATGGCACAGGTCCGAGAAATCGGCGAACCCAAGGCTTAGCGCGCTGCCTTTGAGGAAATGCAGGTCTTGTTCCAATTGGGAAAGATCCACCTCCTGACGAAGGCGGTCAATCACTTCTTCCACCTCTTCCAGGAACAACTCGACCACTTCGTCAAAATCCTCTGCGCCAACCTCTTCGCGAAGTTCGTTCACGCGCCCCCAATGTATCATGACCTGCCTTTGTGCCTCTTGCGATAAGTGCGTCCACTTTAGAGCGCTCAGGTAAACCGGCAACTAATTATAGCGGCTGAATCCTGACAATTTTAGGCTTCACCGGGTGTTAAGGGGCGGATGTGATAGTACCTGCATCGCAGGGGTTATTGCGACTTAATGTGGGGTTTGTCGTGCAACGAAACAGGACTGAAAAGGTTGAAATTATCTACGAAACCGGGCCGATTCGTCGGGTATTGGTGGTTGATGACAGTCGGTTGCAACGCCGTATTCTGTGCAGTTCGCTAAAACGGTTGGGTTTCCAGATTACTGAGGCCGCAAGCGCCGAGGAAGGCCTTGAAGTATGCTCCAGAGAGCCTCTGGATCTGATTCTAAGCGATTGGATGATGCCGGGGATGAGCGGGTTGGAGTTTTGCCGGACTTTTCGGCAGATGTCGGGGGATAACTATGCCTATTTCATCCTGCTGACGTCAAACAGTGACAAAAATGATGTGGCGCAGGGGTTGGATGCCGGCGCGGATGACTTTCTGACCAAGCCGGTTAACCCGGGTGAATTACGGGCGCGGATTTCGGCAGGCGCGCGGATTGTCGGAATGCAGCGGGAATTATCCGATGCAAACCGGGTGGCCACCGATACGCTGGATAAGCTGCAAGAGGTACATGACAGCATCGACCGCGATCTGATGCAGGCGCGCAATATTCAGCAATCTTTGGTGCCCGAACACACTCGCAAATTCGGCGCATCGCGGGTCAGCCTGCTGTTGAAACCTTGCGGGCATATCGGCGGTGATCTTGTGGGGATGTTTTCCCCGGGGCTGGGAACGGTTGGGTTTTATAATATTGATGTGTCGGGCCACGGGATAACTTCGGCAATGATGACCGCGCGGCTTGGCGGTTATCTGAGCAGTACGCATTTTGAACAGAACCTGGCGATGAAGCCGCATACCTATCATTACCAATTGAACCAACCCGAGGATGTGGCGACGGCACTTAACAACCGACTGGCCGCTGACGCGGGCGTCGAAGTATATTTCACCATGGTTTATGCGGTGATCAACCTTTACAATGGCGCCCTGAAGATGGTGCAGGCCGGTCATCCCCATCCGCTGATCCTCCGCAAAAACGGCAGTACCGAATATATCGGCGACGGGGGTATGCCGGTTGGGTTGATGCCGGGTGCGTCATATCAACAGTTTGAGGCCAAGCTGGAAGTTGGTGACCGATTGTTGCTGTATTCGGACGGGTTTACCGAATGCCGGATCGAAGATGGCGATATGCTAGAGCCTGAAGGCCTGCTGGAATTGATCACAAAATGTGATCCTAATCAGGGCGGACAAGAGTTTTTGGATGATCTGTACTGGAACTTGTCCCAAGTGATGTCCAAAAAATTCGGGATGGAAGACGACGTATCGGCCACACTGTTTGAATACGGCTGCTCTTAGCCCGATTTTGCAAATAGCGCGGCAAAGTGACGGTCACCGGGATTGCCCAGAACGGTGGACGCATGGTCTGCGTCCATCCACAAAGGCAGGTGATTGGTCTCGGTGGGCGGGCCGATCTGACGCACTGGGCGCGCCCGGTAAATCAGACAGATCTTTTCCGCCCACAAGTCATACTCGGGCATATAGGCAAACCGCCGAAACGTGCCGATGCGGCGCGGCGCGGCGATATGCCAACCGGTTTCTTCGAAAACTTCACGGTGCAATGCGGCAATCGGTGATTCCCCAGGGTCAATGCCACCCCCGGGAAGTTGCAGATCCGGGTCCGGGTCAAACTGGCAGGTCAGCAAAAGGTCGCGGCCCTGGGGCAGCAGCGCATAGACGCCAACCCGGATTTGATAGGTTCGCCCCGGTTCAGGCACCTCTCCGAAACGTCTGATCATGACCTTGCCCTTTTTCCCAACGGTTGCCGCCCCTATATAGCTGCGGTATGCCCATTTGCGGCGTGTAAGGAAACCCCATGACCAACGATCAAAAACCAACGTGGGACGACAGTGTCCTGCCCTTTCAACTTGATGGATGCAATATCCGGGGCCGTGTTGCGCGGCTTGACGGTGTGTTGGACGGCATCCTGAAACAGCACAATTACCCTGCCAGCGTCGAGGCGCTGGTGGCTGAAATGGCATTGCTGACCGCGCTGATCGGTCAAACGATCAAACTGCGGTGGAAGCTGTCGTTGCAGGTGCAAACAGATGGGCCGGTGAGGATGATCGCCACGGATTACTATGCCCCGCAGCAAGACGGCGAACCAGCAAAAATCAGAGCCTACGCAAGCTATGACGCGGACCGGGTGGATGATGGCACGCCATTTGATCAGTTGGGCGAGGGATATTTCGCAGTGTTGATTGATCAGGGCGCGGACATGAAACCCTATCAGGGGATTACGCCGCTGGCCGGATCATTAAGCGATAGCGCCGAGGCGTATTTTGCCCAGTCCGAACAATTGCCAACGCGGTTTTTGTTACGTTTCGGGCGCTCGACCGAGGTTGGCGGTGTTGAGCATTGGCGCGGCGGTGGTGTCATGTTGCAGCATATGCCGAAAGCCTCGCCATTGATGGCGCGCGAGGAAGGCACCAGAGAGGTTCTGACGGCGGATGATCTGATCGACGGGGACGCACGTGAGAATTGGAACCGGGTCAACATCCTGCTTGATACGGTCGAAGAGTTAGAATTGATCGGGCCAAAAGTACCGCCCAGTGACCTGTTGATCCGGTTGTTTCACGAAGAACAGCCGCGGGTATTCGACGCCCAGGGTGTAAAGTTCGGCTGTACCTGTTCAAAAGAGCGGGTGCGTCAAAGCCTGTCGATCTATTCGGCCCGTGATATTGCCACGATGACCACTGATGATGGCAAGGTTACGGCAGATTGCCAGTTTTGTGGGGCGCATTACGTGCTTGACCCGGCCTTGGTCGGATTCGAGGCAGAAACCCCGTCAAGTGGTTGATCTAACAGAAAGCCTACGGTTGTCTTTGGTGGGCCCCGGCCCGGAATCATCTGACTTTGATCTTAATCCCGGCGTAATATTGCCCAAGGACCGCAAACTGCGCCCGGCAGGGGTGTTGATTGCCGTATCATTGGCAAGCGAAGAACCGATGGTGATCCTGACAAAACGCGCATCCGGGTTGAAACACCATCCGGGGCAAATCGCCTTTGCTGGCGGTAAGCAGGACAAGGCCGACCAGGATGTCATCGCTGCCGCCCTGCGCGAGGCGCGCGAAGAAATTGGCCTGCCGGACGGGATGGCGCGGGTGGTCGGCACGTTGCCAGTGCATGAAACCATCACCGGGTTTCGTGTAACGCCGGTTGTCGCCATAATAGAGCATGATTTTGATGTGGTGGCCGAACCGGGCGAAGTCGACGATGTGTTTCAGGTACCGCTGGCTCATGTGCTGGACAGGGATGCCTATCTGATCGAATCGCGCATCTGGCGGGGAAAGAGGCGGTATTATTTTGTGGTGCCGTATGGTCCATATTATATCTGGGGGGCCACGGCGCGGATGCTGCGTGGGCTGGCGGAACGAATGGGGCAGATATGACGCGGATCACTGCTGACTGGCTTTGCAGCCCTGCAACCCAAGCTGTGTTTGCGGCGTTACAAAGTGAAGACGCGCAAGTGCTGTTTGTCGGTGGATGCGTGCGCAATGCGTTGATGGGGGTGGCGGTGTCAGATATTGATCTTTCCTGCGATTTAGAGCCTGAATTGGTCATGCAACGCGCGCGCAAAGCCGGGATCAAAGTGGTGCCTACCGGGGTTGAACACGGGACCGTCACGTTGGTCAGCGCGGGTCTGGCGCATGAGGTCACGACATTTCGCAAAGACATCGCCACAGATGGCCGCCGCGCGGTAGTCGCCTTTTCCCGGGACATAAACGACGATGCCGCCCGGCGTGATTTCACCATGAACGCGCTGTATGCAAGTGCGGATGGAACTGTGATTGACCCCCTGGGTGGGATGGAAGACCTAAAGGCGCGGCGTGTTCGGTTCATCGGCAAGGCGCAGGACCGGATCAAAGAGGATTATTTGCGTTCGTTGCGGTATTTCCGGTTTCACGCCTGGTATGGTGACGTCGATGCCGGGTTTGATTCCGATGCGCTGGCGGCAATAGCGGGTAACCTTGATGGCCTGAAAAACCTGTCGCGTGAACGCATCGGCGCTGAGATGTTGAAACTGTTATCTGCGCCTGACCCGGCGCCGTCGCTGGCCGCCATGCGCAGCACCGGCGTTCTGGGCCGGATATTACCGGGCGCGGATGATCGCGCCCTGGCGCCGCTGATCCACATCGAATCACAGGTGGGTGTTGGCGTTGATGTTATTCGCCGACTGGCCGTACTGGGTGGCGATGAGATGGCCGGGTATTTACGGTTAAGCCGCGCCCAGGCCAAACGACTGACCCGGTTGCGAGGCGCAGCAGTTGGGGGCATGTCTGGCGCGGAACTTGGCTATCGTCTGAAACAGGATGAGGCGCAAAATGTGTTGATACTGCGATGCGCATTGTTGGAAGAGCTTTGGTGCAAAACGGCACTTAAGGCGGTTTTGGATGGTACAAAAGCGAAATTTCCGGTCCGCGCCAAAGATTTGGCACCAGGACTTGAGGGGCCGGAACTTGGGGTGCGTTTGGCTTTATTAGAGACGATTTGGATCGAGTCCGGGTTTACCAAAACCAAAGCAGACCTGTTGGCGTACCGGGAAAATTGACCGCAAGGGCTGTACAAACCGGGAACCCCGCGATATTCGTGGCGGTGTTAATTGTCGGAGGATATGCAATGTATTGCGGGATCTGGTTCAGCCCAAGCTGATATCCAATTCCGTAAGGGTGGATGTCACCGCATCACCCAAATTGCATTCTCTCAATACCGCTCGTTTTACAGGAGCATCCGACATGTTTCGTTTCTTTGAAAACCTTGTAGACCCTTACGTCGACTACCCAGAAGAAGACCGTCCACCGACCCGGCTCTGGCCGTTCATGCGCGCCTATTCTGAGCCGTTTTACAAGGTGTTTGCCTGGACCGCGTTGATTTCTGTGATTGTCGCGGCGGTCGAGGTCGGGCTGATTTATTATATGGGTCGCGTGGTTGATTTGATGGGTGGTGATCCGGCTTCGGTTTGGGAAACCCATGGCACCGAACTTATCTTAGTGGCCCTGTTTATCATCCTGATCCGCCCGTTGATCCATATTCTGGATGTGGTGCTTTTGAACAATGCGATCATGCCGAATTTTGGCACTCTTATTCGCTGGAGGGCGCATAAACACGTTTTGCGTCAATCGGTTGGCTGGTTCGAAAACGATTTCGCCGGGCGCATCGCCAACCGGATAATGCAGACACCCCCCGCCGCAGGCGAGGTGATTTTCCAGGTGTTCGATGCAATATCGTTTTCGCTGGCCTATCTGATTGGTGCGGCGGTGTTGTTGATGTTGGCAGACGTGCGATTGTTATTGCCACTGCTGATCTGGTTCGGCTTTTATGCGTTGCTGATCCGCTGGACGATTGCCCGGGTTGGCCCGGCGTCCAAGGCGGCATCGGATGCGCGGTCGGCCGTCACGGGGCGGGTGGTTGATGCCTATACCAACATCCATTCGGTCAAGATGTTCGCGCATCATGAAAGCGAACTCTCCTATGCCAAGGATGCGATTGAAAGCACCCGCAAGACGTTCCAGATCGAAATGCGGATTTTCTCCAAGATGGATATGGTGCTGGTGACGTTGAACGGTTTCCTGATTGTCGGGGTGGTTGGCTGGGCCATGTTTTTGTGGATGCAAGGACAGGCGAGTGCCGGCGTGGTTGCGGCAGCGACGGCGTTGACCTTACGGTTAAATGCGATGACCGGCTGGATTATGTGGGCGCTGACGTCATTCTTTCGCCAGTTGGGCGTGGTGGCCGAGGGAATGGAGACAATTGCCCAGCCGATTGATCTGGTGGATGCGCCCGGTGCCAAGGCGTTGGAACTGGACAAGGGGCGGATCGAACTGCGCGCATTGTCGCATCATTACGGGCGTGCGACGGGCGGGTTGGACCGGGTTGATCTGGTCATAGAACCGGGGCAGAAAATTGGGCTGATTGGCCGGTCAGGGGCGGGAAAATCGACACTGGTAAAGCTGTTATTGCGGTTATATGATATCGAATCCGGTCAGATCCTGATCGACGGGCAGGATATTTCCCAGGTGACTCAGGACAGTTTGCGCCGTCAGATTGGCATGGTGCAGCAGGACAGTTCGCTGTTGCACCGCTCGGTTCGCGACAACATTTTGTATGGCCGCCCCGATGCCTCAGAGGATCAGATGCGCGCTGCTGCCAAGCAGGCCGAGGCGGATGAATTCATTCACGACCTGGCCGATCCGCAAGGGCGGCTGGGCTATGATGCGCAGGTTGGCGAACGGGGGGTAAAGCTGTCTGGCGGCCAAAGGCAAAGGGTGACGCTTGCAAGGGTGATCCTGAAGGATGCGCCGATCCTGTTGCTGGACGAGGCGACAAGCGCTTTGGACAGCGAGGTTGAGGCGGCGATTCAAGACACGCTTTATGGGATGATGAAGGGTAAAACAGTGATTGCCATCGCCCACCGCCTGTCGACCATTGCCCAGATGGACCGTATTCTGGTGATGGACCAGGGGCGGATTGTCGAACAGGGCAGCCACGCTGACCTGCTAAAGGAAAACGGGCTTTATGCACTGTTCTGGGCGCGTCAGTCGGGTGGATTCCTGGGCGATGGAGCGGGCAAAGACAAGGCAGAAGAATGAAGGTAAACCGTCTGACAACCTGGTTCGCCTCGCGGGTCGACCCGGAATGCCCGGCCAGCGGGCCACCACCGGATCAACTGGCGGCGTTCATGCGCTGGGCGGTGGCCGGGTGCTGGCCGGTGATCAGCGTGGCCGCGGTATTGTTTGCCATGGGTGGGATGTTCGAGGCGGTGGTGATGTCTTTGCTGGGCCGGATTGTCGACGCCACGGTGACAGGCGGCACAGAATTCTGGAGCATGAACGCATCTGTGCTGGTTGGCGCGGTGGTGGTGGTTCTGGTGTTGCGCCCGGTGTCATTTGGCCTTGCGACTGCTTT
Organism: Paracoccaceae bacterium; assembly: GCA_021648025.1. Lineage (GTDB taxonomy): Bacteria > Pseudomonadota > Alphaproteobacteria > Rhodobacterales > Rhodobacteraceae > NVQY01. The sequence continues at coordinate 58,141 of JAKITO010000013.1, read as the reverse complement.
CCAGTCCATCGCGCTGGCGCCGAACCTTTTCAGCCAGGTTATGGCGCGGTTAAACCGTTATACGCTGGGTCAATCAGTTACCTTTTTTGATGATGATTTCGCCGGGCGGATTTCGCAAAAACAGATGCAAACCGCCAATGGCATTGTATCGGTGGTGCAAGAGTCTGTGAATGCGATCACCTTTGCGCTGGCCGCCGTTCTGGGGATGCTCGCGCTTAGTGCCAGTGTCGATTCCGGTATGGTTCTGGTGGTGCTGGTCTGGCTGGTGGTCTATGCGATGTTGCTGCGCCATTTCTTGCCGCGCATTCGGTTGCGTTCGGCCGCGCGGGCGGCGGCACGGGCTGGGGTGACAGGACAGATTGTCGATACGATCACCAATATCCGCACGGTAAAACTTTTCTCCCACGACGCACACGAAGACCGCGCAGCGCTTGAAAGTGTGGCGGGATTTCGTGCCAGTGCGGTGCATTGGGCGTCGCTGGCGGTGTGGTTTCGTTTCTTGCTTATGTTGCTGGCAGGCAGCCTGCCGGTGATGCTGCTGGGCTATGGGCTGATGCGGTGGAGTGCGGGCGCTGTGACCAGTGGCGATCTTGCGGCCACCGGCGCGATGGCGATCCGGCTGTCGCAAATGACCGGCTGGGTCAGTTGGACGCTGATGACGATCTATGCCGATCTGGGCGAAGTCGAAGACGGGATGCGCACACTTAGCCCGGCGCATGGTCTGGTGGATGCGTCTGATGCGGTTAAGCTGGAAGTACCCAGGGGCCGTATCGAATTTGACAAGGTTGGGTTTGCCTATGGCCGCGAAATCGGCGGGATACAGGAACTGACCTTGAACGTGGGGCCGGGTGAAAAGATCGGCATTGTAGGCGCCTCGGGGGCCGGTAAATCGACGTTGGTTACCTTGCTTTTAAGGCTTTACGATACTGAGGCCGGTGAGATCCGCATTGATGGTCAGGATATTGCGAAAGTAACTCAGCACAGCTTGCGCCGGTCGATTGGCATGGTGACGCAGGAAACGGCGATGTTCAACCGATCCGCACGCGAAAACATCCTTTATGGTCGCCCGGATGCGTCCGAGGCCGAGATGATCGAGGCCGCGGAAAAGGCCGAGGCGCATGACTTTATTCTGACGCTTGAGGATCACAAGGGGCGGCGCGGTTACGAGGCGCATTTAGGCGAGCGCGGCGTGAAATTGTCGGGTGGCCAGCGGCAAAGGATCGCCCTGGCGCGCGCCATTTTGAAGGATGCGCCGATATTGGTGCTGGACGAAGCAACAAGCGCGCTGGACAGCGAGGTAGAGGCGTCGATACAGGTGGCGCTGCACCGGGTGATGCAGGGCAAGACGGTTCTGGCGATTGCGCATCGGCTGTCGACCCTTTCGGAAATGGATCGGATTATTGTGATGGACGGAGGACAGATTGTTGAAAGTGGATCGCATGACGGGTTGTTGGCGCTGGATGGCCTGTATGCCAGGTTCTGGAATCGCCAGTCGGGCGGGTTTATCGGCACCAGGGCGGCGCAATAGCGATGGCGTTTGAATTCAAAATCAACCGGCTGGGTCATCAGGGCGATGGCATTGCCGACGGGCCGGTTTACGCGCCGCGCACCCTGCCGGGTGAGGTGGTCAGCGGGGTGCTGACAGGTACTCAGTTGAGCGATGTCAAAATAGTTTCCCCATCCGATTCGCGGGTGTCGCCGCCGTGCCGCCATTACAAAGCCTGCGGTGGGTGCCAGCTGCAACATGCCTCGGACGAGTTTGTGGCAGATTGGAAGGTCGGACTGGTACGTTCAGCGTTGGAATCACATGGGTTAGAGCCTGAATTTCGCCCTTTGCTGACGTCTCCGGCCCGGTCGCGTCGCCGGGCGACATTGGCGGTAAAGCGGACCAAAAAGGGCGCGATGTCGGGGTTTTATGGCCGTGCGTCCGGGGTGATTACGCCGATTCCCGATTGCCAGCTTTTGCAACCGGGTGTTATCGCGGGGATACCAGTGGCCGAGGCTTTGGCGACACAAGGCGCAAGTCGCAAGGCGGCACTGGCCGTCACTTTGACGCAAAGTCGCGAGGGGCTTGATGTGTCGGTGGCGGGCGGCAAACCGCTGACCGGACCGTTGCTGCAAACCTTGGCGCAGGTCGCACAGGCGCATCATGTTGCAAGGCTTGCATGGGACGGCGATGTGATCGCCATGGCCGCCCCGCCGACGCAGATGTTTGGCGCGACAAAGGTGGTGCCGCCTCCGGGCGGGTTTTTACAGGCGACGGATGCAGGCGAGGCGGCGTTGGTGGCGGCCGTTTGCGAGATTGCCAAAGGTGCTACCTGTGTTGCTGATCTGTTTGCCGGCTGTGGCACGTTTTCCCTGCCGTTGGCGCGCGGCGCCGAGGTTCTGGCGGTTGAGGGTGATGGCGATATGGTTCGCGCCCTTGATCAGGGTTGGCGCGGGGCCACTGGTTTGAAGCACGTCACATCTGTGGCGCGCGATTTGTTTCGCCGCCCGTTGTTGGTGGACGAATTGCAAAAATTCGACACGGTTGTTCTGGACCCGCCCCGCGCCGGGGCCGCGGCGCAGGTGGCGGAATTGGCCAGGGCCAATGTGGCGCGCATTGCCTATGTGTCCTGCAACCCGGTGACCTTTGCCCGCGACGCCAAAACCCTGACGGATGCGGGGTATGAACTGGGCTGGGTGCAGGTGGTTGATCAGTTCCGGTGGTCGGTGCATACCGAATTGGTGGCGTCATTTGCGCGTAGTAACGCGAAAAAGTGATTTCGCAATCGAACTTGAGTAAGGTAGGCAGATCAATGAGGCAACCAGGCAGAGTATCCCCATGAAACGTCGTGTTTTCGGAGTAGGTATGGTCGCAACCTTGGCAGTATCCGGGTGCGCCACCAGCAAATTTCAAAGGTATAGTGGCCCAAAAGTCACATCAGTGATTGTCAACAAAGGCGAACGCCGCCTGTATCTGTTGCACAATGAGCAGGTTTTAAAGCAATATCGTTTTGATCTGGGGTTTGCCCCGGTCGGTGACAAACAGATCGAAGGCGACGGTAAAACACCCGAGGGAACTTATACCATAGACCGGCGTAATCCCAACAGCAGCTATCACCTGTCGCTTGGCATTTCGTATCCCGATGCCAATGATCTGGCCGAAGCCAAGGCATTGGGCGAAGATCCCGGAGGCGAGATTTTCATTCACGGCCAGCCAAATCTTTTGCGGGCCAAGGGGTCGGATTGGACGGCAGGCTGTATCGCCATAAAAAATCGTGAGATTGAAGAGATGTACGCGATGGTCGACAATGGCACTGTGATATCACTGCTTGCCTAGGATCAGGATTTCAGGCTGGGTTCAACTGCCCAAAAGCAACGTCCACCAGATTTTGCCATTCTTTTCCTGATGCCATGAAAACCCCATGTTTACAGCTGTCGGATCCAACAGAACTTCTCGGGTGCCGGGCTCTTGCATCCAGGCGCTCAGGGTTTCCAGCTCGGTTTCATAGGTTTCGGAAATGGCTTCGCCCAACATGGTACCAGTATATCCCGCCCGCTGAACCCGGTCGATTGGCGATGACCCATCCGAGCCGAAATGCCAGGGCCGGTTCTGCTTGGACATATCAAGGGAATGGGTGGCGGCGGCGGCGGTCAGTTTGGCATTCAGCGCAACCGGGGGGGCGCTGGCGGCAGAGCGCAGCGAATTGATCGAATCCAGCATGCGGAACTGCACCTTGTCGGCATTGCGGATTTTGTACACTTTTGGGGCCGGTAAACCGTCTGCCGCCAGGGTCGGAGGATTGCTTGATGGTGTAGCACAGGCTGACAGGGCGATCAGCGCCACCAGCAACAAGGAAATTATTCGTGTCATAGATCCGCCCGCAGTGATTTGTTTCATTCCAATACCCAACAATTCGTTCCAGCGCAAACCCACAAAAACGTGATCGGGATGATAACATCTGTTTGATTTGCGACACCGGCCAAATAGTCATATGATGCGCTCAGTACAGGTTTAACAGCACAGGTAACCGTTCAAATGTCAAAAAAATCTTTTGTTATACCCACGCGTCGTGGGTTTCTTGCCGGAGGGGCGGCCATGCTTGGTGCTCCGGCCCTTGCCCAGACGGCAACCGAACCTGCACCCTATGATCCGCTGCGTCCTCCGCCAGAGCCGGAACCGGCCGTACGGCGCAACATTTCCAGTTTCCGCTCACTTCGCTGGGAGCCGTATTTCGACAACCTGAAAAATGGCGCGATTCTGGTCGATATCCGGTCGCGCGCCGTGCATTACTGGTCAGCGGACGAAACCATCTACAAATTGTTCCCGTCCAGTGTGCCGCTAACGGATGAACTTACCCGGAGGGGCCGCACCAAGATTATCCGCAAGGTCGTTGGCCCAAGTTGGAGTCCGACGCCCAATATGCGTAAACGTAATCCGGAATGGCCGGCCTATGTTCCCCCCGGCCCGGACAACCCTTTGGGCAGTCACGCGCTGTACCTGACTTGGCAATATTACCGCATCCATGGTACCCACGATACACGCAAAATCGGGCGTCAGTCGTCCAGTGGCTGCATCGGCCTGTACAATGAACATATCTCTAATCTGTTCGATTTGACCAAGATTGGCACGCAAGTGTTGCTGATTTGACTACAATATCTGCAAACAAATGTGGATTTGTTCAACAAGCGTTTGCAATCCATCACCTTTACTGGTTAGAAAAAGCCACGAAGTATATCAAAGGTACGTGGATCATATAATTTGATTCGCACGAAATTTCTGGAGGTTAACATGAAGAAACTCGTTCTCGCTGCCGCTCTGGCCGCTGCCGCAACTACCGCATCTGCCGGTAGCTACGCTGAGCCAGTCATCGCACCGGCTGTTGTTGTTGAGCAGGCATCTAGCTCGTCCAGTGGCATTTTGCTGCCGCTGCTCCTGCTGGTTCTGGTTGGCGCGGCTGTCGCTTCCAACTAAGCGACGCACGACAAGATACAATAAAGGCGGCGGTTTACTTGCCGCCTTTATTGCGTTCTGGGGCTGGATTCTTGAATCACACCCGGGTCAGGCTGCCTTAAGCCAGCCAGCCTTGCAGATTCTGGTCAATCACGTCGCACAGTGCATTGATGTGGGCCGGGCCATCGTTCAGGCAGGGGATATAGGTGAAATTCCTCCCACCTGCGGCCTCGAAACCCTCCTTGATTTCTTCTTCGATCTCGAACAGGGTTTCGATGCAATCGGCTGAAAAGGCCGGTGAACAGATGGCAAGGTTTTTCTTGCCACTTTTGGCCAGTCGCGCCACTTTTTCGATGGTATATGGTTGCAGCCATTCCTCAGGCCCGAACTGGGATTGGAAGGTCGAGGTGATTACCGTGTCGCCCCAGCCCAGCCGGTTCTGCAACAATCGCGTGGTTTCAAGGCATTGGTCATAATATGGATCACCCTCGGCGATATATCGCTTTGGCATGCCGTGGTACGAACAAACAAGGATATCAGGTTGCCAGCCCAGCCCCTGGTAATGTGTCTCGATAGACTGAGCGAGGGCGTCGATATATGATTTCCGGGTGCAATAGGCATCAATTGTCCGGGTCTCAGGTTGCCATTTTTCCTGTCCCAAGGCGGCAAAGAACGCATCATTGGCGCTGGCGGTCGTGGCCCCGGCGTATTGCGGATAAAGCGGAAAGAACAGGATCTTACGGCATCCGGCATTGACCATCCGGCGCAGTTTGGACCGGGTCGACGGGGTGCCATAGCGCATGCAGAAATCAACCATGATTCCATCTCCATGGGTGGCCTGCATCCGGTTGGCGATGGCTGATGTCTGCGCTTTGGTGATGGTCATCAACGGGCTTTCATCCGCTTCGTGGTTCCAGATGGATTTATAATCCGCACCCGAGGTAAAAGGCCGTTTGCTAAGGATCACCAGTTGCAACAGCGGCTGCCATTTCCAGGCGGGATAGTCGATCACCCGCTTGTCGCTTAGGAATTCGCCCAGATATCGGCGCATCGACCAATAGTCATAGCCATCCGGGGTGCCCAGATTGGCCAGCAAGATGCCGATTTTGTCGGGTGTCGTTTGGGGCAGGCTGTCGGACACGTTGTTTTCCTGAATAAGGCGCTGGGCATGCAGATAAACGCTTTTGCGGGGGGGTCAATCTGGCAAGCGGTGTTCAGTAACGTTCAACGCGTCCGCCAGCCGGGTTTGGGCCGACCCGGGCCGTTTGGGTTTGGGCTGGCTTTCGGACGGTGACCAGCCGGTCAGGCAGATCAGTTCAAAGCTGGCGTTAATGCGCCCGCCATCCGCGCCAAACAGCTTTTGATACAGCTCCGAGGCCACTTCAAACACCTTTCGCCGGGTGGGGTGGCGCAAACGGCCCGCCAGGGCGTTGGCCTCGCCCATTGCCCGCAGATCGTGCATCAGATGCGTCATGTCGCGGTAAGTAACCGTGTGGGGGACCGAATCAGCCACCGGAAGGGTCAACCCGGCACGTTGCAGCAAGCCGCCCATATCGCGAATCTCGGCCATCGGTGCAATGCGCGGCGACAACCCGCCGGTGACAGTGGATTCGGCCTGCGCCAACACGGAACGAAGTTCGTTCAAAGTCTGCCCACCAAGCAGGATAACCAGGCATAACCCATCTTCTGTCAACGCGCGGCGGCACTGGATTAACTGACCAACCGGGTCTTCGGCCCAATGCAGGCACATGGCGTGAATGACCAGATCAAACCGACCTTCGGACAGCGACAGGGTGCCTTGATCTTCGACAACCACCGCATCCGGGAAATCAGCAGCCCAGATATCGCCAAAAGGTGTGATGATGGCGGGTTTTGTAAACCTCTTGTTAACCATTGCCAGACGATCCTGTATTTCGTCACGGGCCAATTCGTGCAGAAACATGGCGTCCGGGGATGCTCGTTTGCGGTGGGCGCGCAGGGCGGGTCGGTCAAACAGGGATGGTGCGGCTTTCATGGGTGTTAACTAGGGGTATGTGGGCAGGGTTACAAACAGCTGTTGAATTGTTGTATCCGCCGCGCTGTTTGGGTTGCGGGGTGATTGTTGACAGTGATTTTGGTCTGTGTGGGCCGTGCTGGGCCGAAACGCCATTCATCGGCGGCACGGTCTGTGATGCTTGCGGCGTGCCTTTGCCGGGCGAAGCGGACGGGTTTCGGATTGAATGCGACGATTGCATGAAAACGCCCCGTCCATGGAAACAGGGACGGGCGGCTTTGACTTACAAGGACCGGGGCCGTCAAATGGTTCTGGCGCTGAAACACGGCGACCGACAGGAAATCGCCCAGCCTGCCGGGCTTTGGATGGCGCGGGCGGCACGGCCATTTCTGAAGGATGGGATGGTGATAGCGCCAGTGCCACTGCATTGGACCCGAATGCTTAAGCGCAAGTACAACCAATCGGCCTTGTTAGCGAAAACATTGGCGCAAAAGTCCGGGTTGACGATGTGCCCGGATCTTTTGGTGCGTTTTAAGCGGACCACATCCCAGGATGGCAAATCGGCAGCCACGCGGTTTGCCGATATGGCCGGGGTTATCAAACCACACCCGAAACGGCGCCACCAAATGGCGGGGCGGGCGGTGCTGTTGGTGGATGACGTGATGACATCAGGGGCAACATTGACCGCCTGCGCCGAAGCGTGTCGCGCAGGCGGGGCACAGGAAATTTACATAGTGACACTGGCGCGCGTTGCAAAGGACGACTAGCGCGTATCGTGTTCGGGCGGAAATCCGATTCCATTCGAACACGATATGCGCTAAATTCACGGCAACAACGCGACTGTCCAAGGAATTATGTATTGCAACCTGTCGAAATCTATACCTCGCCTTTGTGTGGCTTCTGCCATGCCGCCAAACGCCTTCTGAAACAGAAAGGTGTGAATTTCTCGGAAATTAACGTCTTTTTGCATCCGTCGCGCAAGCCTGAAATGATCCAGCGTGCAGGCGGCGGGCGCACTGTGCCGCAGATATTCATCGGTGAAACCCATGTCGGTGGCTGTGACGAGCTTTATGCGCTTGAGAGTGCCGGCAAGCTGGACCCGCTGCTGGCCGCCTGATGAAAACCGCATTGGTTCAACTCTGCTCAGGCGACGACCCGGCGGTCAATCTGGTCGCCACCCAGGGGTTTGTCGCCGAAGCCGCCGCCTTGGGCGCGAGGTTCGTTCTGACGCCAGAAGTGACCAACTGCGTCTCACTCAGCCAAACGCATCAACGTGGCGTCCTGTGCCACGAAGCAGATGACCCAACCCTTGCCGCCTTGTGCGCTCAGGCAAAGGATTTGAATATCTGGCTGCTGATTGGTTCTCTGGGTCTGAAAACCAACGACGCGGATGGGCGGTTCGCCAACCGTTCATTCCTGATCGACCCCAAGGGCAAAATCCACGCCCGTTACGATAAAATTCACATGTTCGACGTGCAGGTAACGCCCACCGAAACCTTTCGCGAATCGGCCGGGTATCGTCCCGGAACACGGGCCGTGACCGTCGACACCCCGTTCGGCAAAATCGGCCTGACGATCTGCTATGACATGCGCTTTGCCCACCTCTACCAAACGCTCGCCCTGGCCGGGGCAAGCATCCTGACCGCCCCCGCTGCCTTTTCCCCCGTTACCGGTGCGGCGCATTGGGAATCTCTTTTGCGCGCCCGCGCCATCGAAAACGGCGCATACGTTCTGGCCCCGGCCCAATGCGGCATCCATGCGACCACCACCGGCAAGCCCCGCAAAACCCACGGTCACAGCCTTGCCGTATCGCCATGGGGCGAAGTTTTGGTGGATGGCGGTGAAACGCCCGGCGTGCACATATTCGACATGGATGATAAAGAGGTGACGGCGGCGCGGCAGAAAATCCCGTCGCTGACCCATATCCGCCCGTTCGAAGGTCCCTAAATGAGTGATAGCACCAACACCCTGGCAATATCCCTGTTCAGCGAAATCCTGACCGCCGATTTGCTGCTGCGCAACCGGCTAAGCCGGGTTTTGCCCAAAGGCATGGAAATCTCGCATTTTTCGGTGTTGAACCATCTGGTGGTTGTCACCGGCGAACGCAGCCCGGCCCAACTGGCGCAAACCTTTCACGTCACGCGCGGGGCGATGACCAACACGTTGAACAAGCTGGAGACGGCGGGTTATGTCCACATTCGCCCCGACTGGGACGACGCGCGCCGCAAGATGGTGGCGATCAGCCCGGCAGGGCGACAGGCGAGGGCGCTGGCGATAGACGCCATCGCGCCGATGATCAACCGCGTGGTCGAGGAGTTGGGGGCGGATCGGGTGAGGGCGGTGTTGCCGGTGTTGCGGGATTTGCGGGGGCGGCTGGAGAGTTAGGTTTCGGGCTTGAATGTTGGTTTTTCCGTAATGGCAGGTTTGAGCCTGGAATGCCCAATTGCGAGGTTGCCAAGGGCAATTTAACACATTGTGCCGCCAGCGCCAAAATACGAGCGTTTGTCATCCAAAACGCTAGGTATAGTAATGTTCTACAAAATCAGCTCTTTCTGCGCAGGCCTTTTTCTACTCCTTGGCGCCACGCTCGTTTTCCTCCCAGAGATGGTTTATTGGCTATTTGGGTTACCTCAAAATGAGCTGGGTGATTTTCTTGCAAAGCGCGCGGCAATGCTTTTCTTAGGTTTTTCAGTGCTTTGCTTTCTTTCACGCAATACGCAAAGTACCGATGTTCGGCGCATAGTTTCTGCGGCTGTCTGGGTCAGCATGGGAGGGATGGCGTTAATCGGAGCTTACGAATTCCTGCGCGGCTATGCTGGTATTGGAATTTGGATGGCCATCATGATCGAGACGGTCACAAGTGTGTTGTTCTTTCGAATTTGGCTGATGTCGGATAACCCGGAAAATGACAGGGATGTCTAAGAATACCTGGCCTTCAGGATCGATCGCCAACGGCAGTTCCGTCCGCAGAGCCGCCGTTGAATATAGCCGGTTTTTGGCGAACCCTGATCAAAGCAGATTTCAAACCGGCCGTCACATAATTCACACTCAAATCCCGATCCGATATCCGCCACGCCCAGCTTACCGGATTGAACACAAACCCCTTGCGGTCAGCCACCTCTAACCCGGCCTTGGACAGCAGGTCACACAATTCATCCGGAGTGATGAATTTGTTCCAGTCATGGGTGCCACGCGGCAGCCAGCGCATGATCACTTCGGCGCCGATGATCGCCATGGCAAAGGACTTGGCATTGCGGTTGATGGTCGAACACAGCATCAACCCACCCGGTCTCAGCAAATCATGGCAGGCGGTCAGGAACGCCAACGGGTCGGCCACATGTTCGACCACTTCCATGTTCAGCACCACGTCGAATTGTTCGCCTGACGTCGCCAGTGCCTCGGCGGTGTCAAAGCGATAGTCGATGGTCAGCCCGGATTGTTCCGCGTGGATGCGCGCGACGGGCAGGTTGCCCTCGGCGGCGTCAGCCCCGACCACATCCGCGCCAAGACGCGCCATCGGTTCGGACAACAACCCGCCGCCGCAGCCGATATCGAGGATGCGCAGGCCCTTGAACGGCAAGGGTGTGGTCAGGTCGCGGCCGAATTCTCCGGCGATTTGGGTGGTGATGTAATCCAGACGGCAGGGGTTCAGCATATGCAACGGCTTGAATTTGCCATTGGGATCCCACCATTCAGTTGCCATTGCCTCGAATTTGGCGACTTCTGCGGGATCAACTGTTGTGTGAGAGGCTTGCATTTCAGTCTCCATGTACTCTTATGCGTACTACCATATATATAGGTCTGTAATGGACAAATACCCGGATCAAAAGCGCGCAGTTCAGTTTCTTTATCCACCGGTCGAGCCGTTCGATCAGCGGGTGATCGAGGTTGGGCAGGGGCATAAAATATATGTAGAACAATGTGGTAACCCCAAAGGTGTGCCGGTTGTGGTGCTGCATGGCGGTCCCGGGGGCGGATGCAGCCCGGCGATGCGGCGGTATTTCGATCCAAGCGTTTACCGGGTGATTCTTTTTGATCAGCGGGGCTGTGGGCGTTCAAGGCCACATGCCTCGGTCGTGGATAATACCACCTGGCATCTTGTTGAAGACATTGAGAAAATCCGGGCCTTATTGGGAATCAAAAGCTGGATGGCCTTTGGCGGCAGCTGGGGTGCGGCGCTGGCGTTGATCTATGCGCAGGCCCATCCAGACCGGGTGCGGCATTTGATCCTGCGCGGTGTGTTCCTGATGACACAGGGCGAGTTGGATTGGTTTTACGGTGGCGGGGCCGGAAAATTCTGGCCCGAGACCTGGGCAAGGTTTGTGTCGTTGATACCGGAAGGCGAGCGGGGGGATATGATCGCCGCCTATCACCAACGGTTGTTTTCCGGGGATATGGCGCAAGAGATCAAGTATGGCCGGGCGTGGTCGGCGTGGGAGAATGCGCTGGCGTCGATCCAGTCCAGTGGCCGGTCGGGGGAAAGTCCCGGGGAATATGCGCGGGCGTTTGCCCGGCTTGAGAACCATTATTTCATGAACAAGGGGTTTTTGAAGGTTGATGGGCAGATATTGGCAAATATGGGCCGGATTTCGCATATTCCGGGCGCGATTGTACAGGGGCGTTATGACATGATCTGCCCGCCGGCTTCTGCGTGGAAGATCAATGAATTATGGGCGGCGGGCGAACTTCGGATGATCCGTAACGCCGGACACGCGCAGTCGGAACCGGGGATCAGCGCAGAACTTGTCAGGGTGATGGATGAGATTGCCGAGGTGGTGACATGACGCGGATTGACCGGCGCGCATTGTTTACATCCGGTGCGGCGGCGGCGTTGCTGATGGCGACGGGGGTGTCACTGTCGGCGGCTCCGGTGTCGGGTGGGCGTTTGCGTCTGGCTGTTGCGCGCGAGGATGACGGGTTGATGCGGGTGGCACGTGGTGCGGTGTTTGATACTCTGACTGAAATTGCCCCGGACGGGGCGTTGCGGGGCGAGTTGGCGACGGGCTGGCAAGGGGATGCAGAGGCCCGCGAATGGCTGTTCGATCTGCGCGACGGAGTGATTTTTCACGATGGCACGGCGTTTGAGGCGGGGCATGTGGTGGCGTCGCTTGCGGCAAAGGGGTTCAAGCCCGAAGCGGTCGGGCGTTTGCAGGTCCGGTTGGAGTTGGCGCGTGGCAATCCTGACCTGCCATATCTGCTGGCGGACCCGGATTTAACCATTTCACTGGATGGCCGGACGAACGGCATGGGTGATTGGGTCGGAACCGGGCTGTACCGTGTTGGACGGGTGCAGGAAGGCCGGCATTTTCTCGGACACCGGGTTGCGCGTCACTATAAGGACGGGCTGGCCGGTTGGGCCGAATCGATCGAAATCATCGTCATCCCCCGCGCCGATATCCGCGCCGAGGCATTGCGCGACGGGCATGTGGATGTGGCCGCCTTGCCGTTGCCGGATGGGTTGTTGGGGCGGGGAGAGTTTCACTATTTTCCATCGGTGCAGGACATGGCTTTGGCGGCGCGTCATGGGGTTGGGGTGCCGGAGCGGATTGGTGAGTTAAGCGCACTGGATGACGGGCGGATTGCGGAACGGTGGTGGATGTTGCGAGCATAGCCTGCTTTTCATTCCGTTAAATGTTGCTATTATGTTCCGAATTAGTAGCGAGGCTGAACCCCAATGAATAAAGACGCAAGCGACCCGATCCAACTTGTGGAGGACGAAGCCACTGGCGACAGATTTCTGGTCTATGGGTATGACAAAGGCATGCGGCTGGATATTCGGTTTGAAGGTGACACTTTGTGGATGACGCAAGCGCAGATTTCTGAACTGTTTGGACGTGACCAGTCAATTATTTCGCGCCATATTTCCGGTGTATTCAAGGACAAAGAGCTGGATGAAGCGACTTCTATGCGGAAAACGCATAAAAGTCTTGGACGGCCGTCGAGTGTCTACAATCTCGACTTGATTATCTCCGTAGGCTACCGCGTGTCCTCAATCCAGGCGACTGTTTTTAGGCGATGGGCCACCGGTGTTTTGGTCCAATACGCGAAGAAGGGTTTCGTTGTCGATACGGTTCGCCTGAAGGACCCAGGTCAGGTTGACCACGTCAGAGAGTTACGCGAAATTATCCGCGATATCCGTTCGGATGAAGCCAACGTGTTTCGGGAGTTGCGCCGCATCTGCGCGATGTGTCGTGACTATGAGTCTGGTTCAAACGCAGCTCTTACGTTTTACAAGCACACTCAAGCAAAACTGGTTTATGCGGTGACGTCCCCAAACGCCAGCCGAAGTGATCAATACGCGGGCAGATTTCGAAGCTCCGAATATGGGTTTGCAAACATGGCCGCATGACAATATCCGCAAGAATGATGTTACGGTTTCTAAGAACTTTCTGGCCAAGGCGGAAATCAAGGAACTGAATCGTCTGACAACGATACTGTTAGATATTTTCGAAGATCAGTTGGAAATTGGCCGACTTGTGTTGATACAGGATGCAGAGAGACTTTTGGACAAACAGCTTGCCAATCTTGGGCGGGTAATTTTGCATGATGGTGGTCACGTGAACAAGAAGGATGCCGATAATAGAGCATTTGCTCATTACGCCAATTTCAAGGACTTCCAGAAAAAATTGCGCCACAGCGAGGCGGATCAGTCGATTCAGGAACTGGCAAAGGAAGCCAAAGGATTGCCAAAGTCCCGCAAGCGTACTTAATTCACCCCTTGCAGACTCACCCAGCCCGGTCTATATCCCTTTTCAACAGCGGCGCGCTGGGGTCCACACCCAATGCCCACCGGATTAGACAACGGGCCGCGCGCCCGTTTTTTTGTGCCTGAATGCCAGATGGATAAAATGACCAACGACCTGATTGCCAAAGCTGCGATTGACCAACGGATGGCCGGGATCATTACCCCCGTGCTGGAAGACATGGGTTATGAGTTGGTGCGGGTGCGTCTGATGTCCGGCAAGGCGACGATTCTGCAAGTCATGGCCGACAAACCCGGTGGTGGCATCGAGGTCGATGATTGCGCCAAGATTTCGACAGCCATCAGTGCGACGCTTGACGTGGAAGACCCGATTTTGGACACCTATACGCTTGAGGTGTCCAGCCCGGGAATTGACCGGCCTTTGACAAGGCTCAAGGATTTCGCGACTTACGAAGGCTACGAGGCCAAGCTGGAAACCGAAGAGTTGCACGGCGGGCGGCGACGGTTCAAGGGCGTTTTGGCCGGTGTCGAGGGCGAAGATGTGCTGATCAATGTCGACGAAGGCACCATTGGTCTTAACTTTGACTGGCTAAGCGAGGCCAAGCTGCTGTTGACGGACGAGTTGATCAAGGAAATGCTGCGTCAGCGAAAAGCGGCCGGCACCTTGAACGAAGATAATTTTGACGAGATCGAGACGGAAGTGTCTCAAGGGGAGAACGAATAAATGGCAATCACCTCTGCAAACCAGCTTGAGCTGTTGCAAACCGCCGAGGCCGTGGCCCGCGAAAAGATGATCGAACCCGGTTTGGTCATCGAAGCGATGGAAGAGAGCCTCGCCCGTGCCGCCAAGAGCAGGTACGGCGCTGAGATGGATATTCACGTGGCGATTGACCGCAAGACCGGGCGCGCGACGTTTACAAGGGTTCGCACCGTGGTCGAGGCCGAAGAACTTGAGAATTATCAGGCCGAGTTCACGGTTGAGGATGCCAAGCTGTATCTGGACGACCCCAAGGTGGGCGATCAGTTCATAGAAGAGGTGCCGCCGGTTGAAATGGGCCGTATCGCGGCGCAATCTGCCAAGCAGGTGATCCTTCAGAAAATTCGCGAGGCCGAGCGGGATCGTCAGTTCGAAGAATTCAAGGACCGCGCCGGGACCATCATCAACGGTCTGGTCAAGCGCGAGGAATATGGCAACGTCATCGTCGATGTGGGTGCCGGCGAGGCGATTTTGCGCCGCAACGAAAAGATTGGCCGCGAATCCTATCGCCCCAATGATCGGATCAGGTGTTACATCAAGGATGTGCGCCGCGAGCCGCGCGGCCCGCAGATTTTCCTGAGCCGGACAGCGCCGGAATTCATGGCCGAACTGTTCAAGATGGAAGTGCCAGAGATTTACGACAATATCATCGAGATCAAGGCCGTGGCCCGGGACCCCGGAAGCCGCGCCAAGATCGCAGTGATTTCTTACGACGGCTCGATTGATCCGGTTGGCGCTTGTGTGGGTATGCGCGGATCGCGTGTGCAGGCCGTGGTCAACGAATTGCAGGGCGAAAAGATCGACATTATTCCATGGAACGAAGATCAGCCGACATTCCTGGTGAACGCGTTGCAGCCGGCCGAAGTTTCCAAGGTTGTTCTGGACGAAGAGGCCGAGCGGATCGAAGTTGTAGTGCCCGAAGAACAGCTTAGCCTGGCGATTGGCCGGCGTGGTCAGAACGTGCGGCTGGCGTCGCAACTGACCGGGCTTGATATCGATATCATAACCGAGGAAGAAGAAAGTTCGCGGCGTCAGGCAGAGTTTGAAACCCGCACCAAGTTGTTCATGGATACGCTTGATCTGGACGAATTCTTTGCGCAGCTTCTGGTCGCCGAAGGGTTTTCCAACCTTGAAGAGGTCGCTTATGTCGAGATTGACGAGCTTCTGGTGATTGAAGGCGTCGACGATGACACCGGTAAGGAATTGCAAGCCCGTGCGCGCGACTACCTTGAAGCGCAGGCCAAAGCGGCCTTGGAAAATGCCCGTAAACTGGGCGTCGAGGACAGTTTGATCAATTATGAAGGTCTGACCCCGCAAATGATCGAAGCATTGGCCAAAGACGGTGTGAAAACGCTGGAAGACTTTGCCACTTGCGCCGATTGGGAGCTGGCCGGCGGCTGGACCACCGATAAAGGTGAGCGGGTCAAGGACGATGGCATTCTTGAACCTTTTGATATGTCACTGGAAGAGGCGCAAAATTTGGTAATGAATGCGCGTATCATGCTGGGCTGGGTTGATCCGGCCGATTTGGAACCTGATGAGGAAGAAAACCCTGAAACCGACCCACAGGAGGCCGGGGCCTGATCTCAGGCCCCGGTGGGTTTGAACATGGGTCGCGGTGGCGTTTCAAAGGATCACGATGATGGTCCCAACCGCAAGTGCATTGCCACGGGCGAGGTGCAGCCGAAATATGGGCTAATCCGCTTTGTGGTTGGCCCGGATGGTCAGGTTGTGCCGGATATTCTGGGCAAATTACCCGGGCGGGGCGTCTATGTGGCCTCGCAGCGCGCACCATTGCAGCGCGCGGTGGACAAAAAATTGTTTGCGCGTGGATTGAAACAGCCGGTTCTGGTGCCTGACGGCCTGGTGGACGAGATTGAAAAGCAGTTGGTTGCCCGTGTGGTGACGTTGATTTCGCTGGCCCGGAAATCGGGCAAGGCGGTGACAGGTTACGAAAAGGTCAAAAGCTGGCTGATGATGGAAGAGGCACAGGTGCTGATCCAGGCGGTTGATGGTTCGGGCCGTGGCAAATCAAAACTCAGCACGCCACATTTTGGCAGTTATATCGGTTGGTTGACGGCGGATGAGCTTGGAATGGCATTTGGACGCCAAACTGTGATTCATGCGGCGCTGGGTACTGGTGGACTCACCAAACGTGTTGTAGAGGAGGCGCAGCGCCTGCAAGGCATGCGCGAAACAGATGGCGGCAAGGGCCGCACAGAAGGAATAAAAGCTAGATGAGCGATAGTGACGGCAAAAAGACATTGGGTCTGAGCGGGGGTTCCCGTCCGGGGAACGTGAAACAAAGCTTCAGCCATGGGCGGACCAAAAATGTCGTGGTGGAAACCAAGCGTAAGCGCGTGATGGTTCCCAAGCCGGGTGGCCAAAAGCCATCGGGTGCGCCCGGTTCCGTGAGCACCAACCCTTCGCGCCGCCCGGCGGGAATATCCGACACGGAAATGGATCGCCGGTTGAAGGCGGTTCAGGCCGCCAAAGCCCGCGAGGTCGAAGACGCCGCCAGACGCGATGCCGAGGAAAAGGCCCGCGCAGAAGACCGCGAGCTTCGTCGTGCCGAGATCGAAGCCAAAGAGCGCGATGAGAAAGAGCGTGAAGAACGGGCCAAAGCCAAGGCCGAAGAGGCCGAGCGCGAAAAACGCGAAGCCGAGGCCGCCGCGCAGGCAGCGGCAACTCCGGCCGAGCCGGTGGCGACAACCCCAAGCGCGCCGCGTCCAAACGCCAACAAACCGATGCCGGCGGCAACCCCGCGCAAGACGGACCGCGAACAGCGTCCGTCAAAGAACAAAGGCCGCGATGATGGTCGCCGGTCGGGCAAGCTGACATTGAACCAGGCGCTGCGTGGCGGTGATGGTCGTCACCGGTCCATGGCGGCGATGAAGCGTAAACAGGAACGCGCCCGGGCCAAGGCCATGGGTGGCACGATCGAGCATGAAAAGGTTGTGCGCGACGTGCAATTGCCCGAGGCGATTGTTGTGTCCGAGCTGGCCAACCGCATGGCCGAACGGGTTGGTGCGGTTGTCAAATCGCTGATGAACATGGGGATGATGGTCACGCAGAACGAAACCATTGATGCCGACACCGCCGAGTTGATCATCGAAGAATTTGGCCACAAGATGGTGCGCGTTTCCGATGCAGATGTCGAAGATGTGATCAAACTGGAGGAGGACAAAGATGAAGATCTGCAACCTCGTCCGCCGGTTATTACCATCATGGGCCATGTCGACCACGGCAAAACCTCGCTTTTGGATGCGATTCGCAAAACCAAGGTTGTGGCGGGCGAAGCGGGCGGCATTACCCAACATATTGGCGCGTACCAGGTAACCACCGACAATGGTTCGGTGCTTAGTTTCCTTGATACCCCCGGCCACGCGGCGTTTACCTCGATGCGGTCGCGTGGTGCGCAGGTGACCGATATTGTGGTTCTGGTTGTTGCCGCCGATGACGCGGTGATGCCGCAGACCATCGAGGCGATCCACCACGCCAAGGCGGCGAATGTGCCGATGATTGTGGCGATCAACAAGATCGACCGCGAAGAGGCCAACCCCGATAAGGTGCGGACTGATTTGCTGCAACATGAGGTGGTCGTCGAAAAGATGTCCGGTGAAGTGCAGGATGTCGAGGTAAGCGCCATTACCGGCCAGGGTCTGGACGAATTGCTGGACGCCATCGCGCTGCAATCCGAGATCCTGGAACTTAAGGCCAACCCGAATCGCGCCGCCGTAGGTGCGGTGATCGAGGCCAAGCTGGACATCGGTCGCGGGCCTGTTGCCACGGTTCTGGTGCACAACGGCACGCTGAGACAAGGCGATATCTTTGTGGTCGGCGAGCAATGGGGCAAGGTGCGCGCCATGGAAAACGACAAGGGCGAGCGCATCAAAGAGGCTGGTCCGTCGGTTCCGGTCGAAGTTCTGGGCCTGAACGGCACGCCCGAGGCGGGCGATGTTCTGAACGTCACCGATACCGAAGCGCAGGCGCGTGAAATCGCCGAATACCGCGCGCAGGCGGCCAAGGACAAACGTGCCGCTGCCGGTGCGGCGACGACGCTGGAACAGTTGATGGCAAATGCCAAGGCGGACGAAGACGTCAGCGAATTGCCGATATTGGTCAAGGCCGATGTGCAGGGTTCAGCCGAAGCAATCGTTCAGGCGATGGCAAAGATCGGCAACGATGAGGTGCGCGTTCGTGTGCTGCATTCGGGTGTTGGCGCGATCACTGAAACCGATGTTGGTCTGGCCGAGGCATCCAAGGCGCCGATCATGGGCTTTAATGTGCGGGCCAACGCCAGTGCGCGAACGACAGCCAACCAAAAGGGTGTCGAAATCCGCTATTACTCGGTGATCTATGACCTTGTGGATGATGTCAAAGCGGCGGCCAGTGGTCTGTTGAGCGCGGAAATTCGCGAGAATTTCATCGGTTACGCCAATATCAAAGAGGTGTTCAAGGTCACGGGCATCGGCAAAGTTGCTGGTTGTCTGGTCACCGAAGGCATTGCGCGTCGTTCGGCGGGGGTGCGTCTTTTGCGTGACAACGTGGTGATCCACGAAGGTACGCTGAAAACCCTGAAACGCTTTAAGGACGAAGTGCCCGAGGTTCAGTCAGGCCAGGAATGCGGTATGGCGTTTGAAAATTATGACGACATTCGCCCCGGTGACGTGATCGAGATTTTTGAGCGCGAAGAAGTGATTCGCACTTTGGAATAGCCGAAAGGGTCATGACGAAATTCAAAGGGGCACAACCGCAAGGCTGTGCCCCCAAGTCGTTTTAAGACAGGATAAAATCCGTCAGGCTGCTGCTGAAACCGGTTGGCCGGAATAAACCAGCTTACCAACCTGAACCGCAATTCGCCCATCTGGAAATGCCCGCACAAATGTTCCCTGTACGGAAACGCAACTGCCCATGATGATTGTTCGAAGCATGCCTAAACCTTCCCAAAAGAACCAGACACCTGAAAAATACATAAAATTCGTTAAAAGAACCACAATATTTGGCATTACTTTAGGCCTGGCCTTACAACCAGTCACGCAGCACCGGAATAAGCGGGATATCGGCAGGTGGCATCGGGTAGTCACGTAACGCCTGCGCACGCACCCATTTCAGCCTCTGACCTTCTTTTGGCACCGGCGTCCCCTCCCACTTGCGGCAGGCGAACAAGGGCATCAACAGGTGAAAATCGTCATAGCTGTGGCTGGCAAAACACAACGGGGCAAGGCACGAAGACCAGGTATTTATGCCGAGTTCTTCCTGTAATTCCCGTATCAACGCGGCTTCTGGTGTCTCACCCGGTTCGATCTTGCCGCCTGGGAACTCCCACAAGCCGGCCATGGATTTGCCTTCCGGTCGTTGCGCCAGCAAAACCCGGCCATCAACGTCGATCAGGGCGACGGCGGACACCAAAAGGGTCTTCACGATCGGTAATCGGCGTTGATGTCGATATATCCGTGGGTCAGATCGCAGGTCCAGACGGTCGCCTTGCCGGTTCCAAGCCCCAAATCAACCGAAATCACCAGATCCTGTCCTTGCATGTGTGCCGCTGCGTCTTCTTCGCGGTAATCCGGGCTGATCCAGCCTTTGTCGGCGACCAGAACATCGCCAAACCAGATGCAAAGCAAATCGCGATCCGCGGCCGCCCCGGATTTTCCAATGGCCATGACGACGCGGCCCCAGTTCGGGTCTTCTCCGGCGATGGCGGTTTTGACCAGCGGGGAATTGGCAATCGACAGGCCGTGGATCTTGGCTTCGGCGTTTGACACGGCACCGGTTACACGAACTTCCACAAACTTGGTGGCCCCTTCACCGTCGCGCACCACCAGGTGCGCAAGGTCCAGCATCACGCTGTGAAGTGCTTCGCAAAATGTGCTTTCATTGGTGACGTTAACGCCGGACGCACCTGTGGCGCAAACCATCAGGCTGTCAGAGGTTGATGTATCGCTGTCTACTGTGATGCAATTGAATGTGGTATCGGCCTGCGCCCCCAAAAGGGTCTGTAGGGCGGATTGTTCGATCTTTGCATCGGTAAAGATGTAAACCAACATCGTCGCCATATCAGGCGCGATCATGCCTGATCCTTTGGCAAACCCTGCAATAGACACTGTTTTACCGGCAATCTGCACCTGACATCCGGCACCTTTGGCATAGGTGTCGGTTGTCATGATTGCGTGGGCTGCATCCTTGATGGCACCATCGTCCAATTGCCCGGACAGGGCTTTCAACCTGTCGGTGATGCGCGCATGCGGCAAGGGTTCGCCAATGACTCCGGTCGAAGCGGTGAATATGCGTGATACCGGGATGTCGGTTACATCACCCAGAATCCTGGTAATCTCGGCCACTGAATCCTGACCATATTTGCCGGTAAAGGCGTTGGCATTACCGGAATTGACCAGTATGGCCGCCCCTGCATCCGTCGCCCCGCCCAGTTTTGTCTGGCAGTCCAAAACCGGTGCCGCACGGGTCGAGGATTGGGTGAAAACTCCGGCTACTGCTGTGCCCGGGTCCATTACGGCCAGCATTACATCGGTGCGGTCCTGATACTTGATCCCGGCGGCAACTGTGGCAAACCTTACCCCGGCAATGACCGGCAGGTTAGGAAAGCCAGCGGGGGCCAATGGCGAACGGGGCATTGAGGTGGCCATTGGTTCAGTCCTCGATCAGTTCCAGGTCAAGGATAAGGTTGGGCAAAAGCCCTTCTACTTCAGGCCGTTCAATCGTCGCCGCGACGGTCAGTTCCTCGATTCTGGCCTCAACTGCGTCCTCTTGCAATTGGCCGATCAGGTCGGCGCGCACAGCTTCCAGTGTCGGTGCCGCCTTTTGCCGTTTTTCGTTCAGGATGATCAGATGCCAGCCAAATTGCGTCTGCACCGGATCGGAAATGCCACCTACGTCCATGCCGACCACCGCTTCTTCGAATTCCGGCACCATGGCGCCGGCAGAAAACCATCCAAGATCGCCGCCATTCGGGCCGGAAGGCCCGGTTGATTTTTCGCGCGCCATATCGGCGAAATCTGTGCCTGCATCCAGATCAACCTTGATCTGCTTCGCCTCTTCCTCGGTTTCGACCAGAATATGTGCGGCGTGGTATTCATCTTCGCCAAACCCGGTGGAATATTTGGCGTTATATGCTTCAAGGACACTGTCTTCGTCGTCGACCCCGGCCAGAACACTTTCGATCGCCTCTGCTGCCAGCAACGAACGTTTCTCGTTTTCCAATTGTAAGGCGATGGAGCCGGGCATGTGCCCGCCCAATGATTGTCGCAAGGTTTCCTGCTGGATCAACTGATCCAGAATCGCATTGTACAAAACATCGACGGGTAAACTGCGGTATTTTTCGGGCAATGTCGCGCGGGAAATGATCATATGACCAAGCGTGATGTCCTGTCCGTTGACCCGTGCAACGACGGTATTTGCATCCGGTTCAGCACCGGCAGGCAAGGCCATAAGCACCATGAACGCCAGAGATGGCAGAAATGTGAGATGTTTACGCATGAATTCATCCTATTCGGGGGCCACGACCGGGCGCGGCGTTGACACTGTTTGACCCGGCCCTTACATCGCCTTGTGGCACACCGTAAAAGCCGTCGCTTGCCCCCGTTACTATGGGTTGTGGACAGGACGGGCAAGGCGGCGATTGCCACGATTGTGTCAGAGGCGTTTGGAGCAAACATGCTGGGTATCGGAACAATAACCAAAAAGATCTTTGGCAGCCCAAATGACCGTAAGATCAAAGCGACCAAACCGTTGGTCGACCAGATCAACGCGCTTGAGCCCGAGTACGAAAAGCTGAGCGATGATGAGATCAAGGCCAAGACACAAGCCCTGGTCAAACAGGTCATGGATGGCGCCGAACTGGACGATCTTTTGGTCGAAGCCTTTGCCAATTGCCGCGAGGCAGCAAAGCGGGCGCTGGGCCTGAGGGCGTTTGATGTACAACTGATGGGCGGGATATTCCTGCATCAGGGCAACATTTCCGAAATGAAGACCGGCGAAGGCAAGACCCTGGTCGCCACCTTTCCGGCCTATCTGAATGCACTGTCCGGCAAAGGCGTGCATGTGGTCACGGTCAATGATTATCTGGTCAAACGCGATTCCGAATGGATGGGCAAGGTGTTTGATGCCCTTGGCCTGACCAGTGCTGCGATCTGGTCCGGCATGACGCAAGAGGACAAGCTGGCGGGTTACGGTTGCGACGTCACCTATGGCACCAACAACGAATTTGGGTTTGATTATCTGCGCGATAACATGAAGTCCGAGCTTAAAGAAGTGTTCCAGAAGCATCACAACTTTGCCATCGTCGACGAGGTCGACAGTATCCTGATCGACGAGGCCCGCACGCCCCTGATCATTTCCGGCCCCTCCGAAGACCGGTCCGAACTTTATCACACCATCGACGCCGTAATCCCGTCCCTGAGTGATGAACATTTTGAACTGGATGAGAAAACCCGCGGTGTGACGTTCACCGACGAAGGTAATGATTTTCTTGAACAGCAATTGCTGGCGCGTGATTTGCTGCCCGAAGGTCAATCGCTTTACGACCCGGAAAGCACCACAATCGTGCACCACGTCAATCAGGGCCTGCGCGCGCATAAGCTGTTCACCAAGGACAAGGACTATATCGTCAGCAACGGAGAGGTCGTGCTGATTGACGAATTCACTGGCCGGATGATGCCGGGACGGCGTTTGTCGGACGGGCTGCATCAGGCGATCGAGGCAAAAGAACAGGTTGAAATTCAGCCAGAGAATGTAACCCTGGCCTCGGTCACGTTCCAGAACTATTTCCGCCTGTATGACAAATTGGCCGGTATGACCGGTACCGCCCTGACCGAAGCCGAGGAATTTGCCGAGATTTACGGCCTTGGCGTGATCGAAGTACCAACCAACATGCCCATCGCAAGGGTCGACAAGGACGACAAGGTATTCCGCACTGCGCGGGAAAAGTACCAAGGCATGATCGAGGCAATCAAAAGGGCCAATGCCAAGGGGCAACCGGTTCTGGCCGGGACAACCTCGATTGAAAAGTCCGAAATGCTCAGCGCGATGCTGACTGAGGCGGGGATAAAGCATAACGTTCTGAACGCCCGCCAGCACGACAAAGAAGCGCAGATAATCGCCGACGCAGGCCGGTTTGGCGCGGTCACGATTGCCACCAACATGGCCGGACGCGGCACCGACATTCAACTGGGCGGCAATGTTGATATGAATGTGCTTGCGGCGCTGGAAAAAGACCCTGAGGCTGATCCGGAAGAGCTGCGCAAAGCCGAAGAATTGCTGCATACCGAAGAAAAGAAAAAGGTGATCGAGGCGGGTGGCTTGTATGTCATGGCCTCGGAACGCCACGAAAGCCGACGGATTGACAACCAGTTGCGCGGCCGTTCTGGTCGTCAGGGCGACCCGGGAAAAACTGTGTTCTTCCTTAGCCTCGAAGACGATCTTATGCGCATTTTCGGCTCGGAGCGGTTGGAAAAGGTGCTGACCACCCTGGGCCTGAAAGAGGGCGAGGCGATCATCCACCCATGGGTCAACAAATCGCTGGAACGCGCGCAGGCCAAGGTTGAGGGGCGCAATTTTGATATGCGCAAGAACATCCTCAAGTTTGACGATGTGATGAACGATCAGCGCAAGGTGATCTTTGGCCAGCGGCACGAGATTATGGCAGGGGATGACCTTTCGGATGTCACCACCGACATGCGCCATCAGGTGATCGACGATCTGGTGGATGCGCATATGCCCGCCAATACGTACGCCGACCAGTGGGACACCGAAGGACTTTACGCCCAGGTGATCGAAAAGCTGGGTGTCGATGTACCGGTGATGGAATGGGCCGCCGAAGAAGGCGTGGATGATGATGAAATTCGCGAACGTCTGATCAAGGCGACGGATGAAATGATGGCGAAAAAGGCCGTGGCCTTTGGGCCGGAAACCATGCGCAACATTGAAAAACAGATATTGCTGCAATCCATCGACACCAAATGGCGCGAACATCTTTTGACGTTAGAGCATTTGCGTTCGGTTGTGGGTTTCCGGGGTTATGCCCAGCGTGATCCTTTGAATGAATACAAGAACGAAGGTTTTCAGCTGTTTGAGAACCTGCTGGATGGGTTGCGCGAAACCGTGACCGAAAACCTGGCCCGCATCCGTCCGCTGACCGAAGATGAACAGCGCCAGATGATGGCGCAGGCGGCGGTGCAGCAAGGGTTGGGGCAGGCCCCGGCTGGCGAGCCTGATGCAATTGGCGAACCCGGGGCTGATGCTTCTGCAAATACTGCAACTGGGTTTGTCGAGGATGACCCATCTACCTGGGGCAATCCGGGACGAAACGAAAAATGCCCCTGTGGCAGCGGCAAAAAATTCAAGCATTGCCATGGTCGTCTGACGTAAGGCTTCTGCCCTGAAACCGCCTAAATGACTCCGCAAGACGGCCACATGTTGGCCGTCTTTGCCTGTCACACCACCCTTTGACGCAACAGGTGTCGGAGGTCATGATGTCTAAGAAAAATATGAGTGTAATGGTTGGTGGTACACTTACCTGTGCCCTTGCAATCGGGTTTTTCATGCAGCGCGGTGAAACCGCAGCGCCACGAAATCTGGTGCCTGAACTGCCCGCCAAAATTCAACAAGTGGTTCTGAAACCTGCTGTATCCTTTGAAGGTTCTTTGGCCCCTGCGCCATTGATGACCGCGGATGTTGCAACTCAGGCCGACATGCAAAACCTTGTTCTGGCCTCGTCCAGGGCGCCTGTAATGATTTCACCCTCCCTACCGGAAAATCCGAACCGGGCGCAAAACCAGGTACAGGCTTCGGCGCAAGGGTCGGCTCCTCCTGCTGATCCGCAAGCTCCGCAAGCTCCGCAATTGGGCTGTAATGTGACGGCTACCGCAACCCCGGGCGAATTTGCGATGATCGCGCTAAAAGTTTCGGCGCCGTGTTTTCCCAATGAACGCCTTACGGTTCATCACTCAGGCATGATGTTCACGCAAGTGACCGATCAGGCCGGCGACATATCAGTCACCGTACCAGCCCTGAATGACCGCGCCGTATTCATCGTGGCCTTTGGTAACGGCAAGGGCACCGTCGCCATTGCCAATGCGCCCGACGTGCACAAATATGACCGGGTCGCCGTGCAATGGACCGGCGATCTTGGATTTCAGGTCCACGCCCGTGAATTTGGCGCATCCTATGGCGAATCAGGCCATGTCTGGGCCGGGGCCAAGACCCAATCAGAATCCGGTTTTGTCACCCGTCTGGGTGTCAGCGATACCCATTTGCCGCGGATGGCCGAGGTTTATACCTTCCCGTCCGGCACCACTTTGATGTCCGGCATTGTCGCCCTAAGTGTCGAGGCCGAAGTGACCACAGAAAATTGTGGTCGTGACATTTCCGCCCAATCGTTAGAGCTTCGCGACCGTTCTTCGTTGCGGATACGTGATTTGGTGCTGGCAATGCCAAATTGTGATGCAATAGGCGACTTTCTGGTGTTGAATAATCTGGTCGAAGACCTGACTATCGCATCCAGATAAACCGCAACCCAACAGGATCATCACATGAATCCGTCCCGTGCGGCGATTTTCGCCGCACTTTTCTCTTTGTTTGCCGTGTCAGTAGTATCAGCGCAGGATGTCGCCCTGACCTCGCGCGATGGCAAGGTTGAAATCATCGGCACCCTATTGGGGTTCGACGGCGAATTTTACCGTGTTGAAACCAAATTCGGAGAACTGACGATCGACGGGTCGGGCGTGTTGTGTGATGGCCCCGGCTGCCCCAGCCTGACCAACTATGTCGCCGAAGTGATCTTTTCCGGCTCATCGGTCATGGCCGAAACCTTGCTCCCGGCCCTGGTCGAAGGCTTTGCCAGGGAAAACGGGCTGAACGCCGACCGAACCGAACAGGCCGAAGCCAGATATCAATACGAGCTGTCGGACAGTGGCACCGGATTGGTGGTCGGTCGGTTCATATTCCTGGCCAGCAACACCGATCAGGGATTTGCCGACCTTCTAAGCAACCAGGCCGATATGGTGCTGGCCTCGCGTGAAATCCGCCCCGAGGAACGCAATCGCGCCTATGAGGCTGGCATGGGAGACATGACAGGCCGCAACCGTGCCCGGGTTCTGGCGCTG
Source organism: Paracoccaceae bacterium (assembly GCA_021648025.1). Taxonomy (GTDB): domain Bacteria; phylum Pseudomonadota; class Alphaproteobacteria; order Rhodobacterales; family Rhodobacteraceae; genus NVQY01. The sequence goes on along the minus strand of JAKITO010000013.1, from coordinate 31,630 downwards.
GATGCAATGGTGCCGGTGGTGGCGCTGGACAATCCCCTGGACCGGATTTCAACGCCTGAACTGGCGCAGGTCTTTGCGGGAAAAATTACCAATTGGGCGGATATCGGCGGCGCCGATGCACCGATTGCACTGCACCTGTCGGCGGTTGGGTCTGGTCTGGCGCAGGCCGTCGAGGATCGTCTATTGGGTCCGGGAAAGCTGACCCTGACCAAGGACATCACCCGCCATGCACGCAGCAGCATCATGGTTCAGGGCGTAGCGGATGATCCGTTTGCCATTGGCATTGCACGCTTTGCTGAGGCCGGTAAGGTCCGTGCGCTTACCCTGACCGGCGATTGCGGGTTTTCATTGCAGGCCGACCGGCGCAGCATAAAGACCGAAGACTATCCGCTGAACTCGCCCATGTTCCTGTATCTGCCGGTGCGGCGCCTGCCCAAACTGGCGCGTGAATTTCTGGTGTTTACCAGTGGCCCGCAAGCCCAGTTGGAAATCCGCCGTTCGGGTTTTGTTGACCAAACACCCGAGCATATTGGCCTGGATACCCAAGGCGACCGCCTGGCAAACGCCATCCGCACTGCGGGCGAAGAAATACCGCTGGAAGAATTGCAGCGCATGATCGACGTGTTAGAGCCGATGCAACGCCTGACAACGTCGTTCCGGTTTGAAACCGGGTCGACCCGGCCAGATGCCCAGTCGCGTGCCAATGTGACCCAGTTGGCTTTGGCATTGGGGGCCGGTCGTTATGACGGCAAACAGTTGATGTTTGTCGGGTTCAGTGACGGTCAGGGGCCCGCATCCGGCAACCAACGCATCGCCCTGAAGCGGGCCAAATCGGTTCGCGATGCGGTGCTGAAACTGGCTGACTCGGCAGATTTAGAGCAGGTACGCATCGCCGTTGACGCCTTTGGCGAAGCGATGCCAATGGCCTGCGATGACAGCAATTGGGGCCGGCAGGTTAACCGCCGTGTCGAGGTTTGGGTGCGATAACAACCGCCCTGTCATTCAATTGTAGGATGGGTTTTCAACCCATCTTTGTTCAAAAACCCGCCCTTCTGTATCACCTCCAACAATTGTCCAAGTGACACATCCACATCCCGCCCGGACGTATCCAGCTGTGCTTGTGCCTGACCATAAGGCACCTCGCGGCTGGTCAGGATCGAGCGCAATTGGTCCATTGCTTCGGGATTACCTGCCATTGGCCGCTCATCCCCCTGATCGCGGACCCGCGCCATATGTTCTTCGGGCGTCGCCCGTAGCCATACAGAATGGAAATGCCGCAGCAATTGCGCATAGGTCTCAGCCTCACCAACAATCCCGCCAGCCACGGCCAAAATCAAATCGTCATGACTGGCGATCACCCGGGCAATCGCCTCTGCCTCTAAGCGCCGATACCCTTCCGGCCCATAAAGTGCGATTACCTCGTTGACCGGCATACCGCTTTGGGCCTCGATCTCGCTGTTCAATTCTATAAACGGCAGGCCCAGCGCATTGGCCGCCAGCGCCCCAAGTGTCGATTTTCCCGCACCGCGTAACCCGATAAGACAGATACGGCGCGCCCGCTTTTTCCGCCCCATACCCAGCTTGCGCATCACTGCCTGTTGCACGTCTCCATCGGCCTTGCGAAATAAATCAACGACCTGCAAGGCTTGCGATGTCAGCGGGTCATCCTCGCTCACCAGCATATCAATCCGAAGGCCAAGTGCCGCCGCCACCCGTTGCAGCAGGCCAATGGAAATATTCCCCTCGCCTGACTCTAATTGCGCCAGATAACGAGGCGACACGCCGGATATTTCTGACAATACCCGACGCGGAATACCCTTGCCCTCGCGCGCCTTGCGCACTCGCTCGCCGACGCGGGCAATCAGGGCGCTGACTTCAGCCTCTTTTGTTGCCGAACTTTCCTGAGTGTTAATGACATTGCTCACGCATATTCCCTTTGTTAGGGCCTTAACAATGGCTCTACCACCTGGCGAATCCGCTCTGGCGCGGGTTGAGGTTTGAATTCATCGGCGATGGTGAAAACACAGACAAATTGTCCCTCAAAACACAATACCCCATCTTGCCGACCGTTTACAGCAAACCGGATTGATGACCCACCCAGCCGCAACGGATAAACCTCGCACATCAATCGATGGCGCGGCGTTATCGGTGATCTGAAATCCAGTGACATATGCACAAAAGGTGTGCCAATATTCAGATCTAATTCCATCTGAAACCACCCATCGCCATTGAAATAATGCTCCCACCAGGCATTGATCGCATCCAGCGCAAACCACGGGATACGCGCGGTATATGCAACCTGCGCCGGGTCGCAATCACCCCAGGTCACGCGAATATCATGCTCAAAATCAGGTTTATTCATTTAGTAGGTTTCCACATGATAACGCCCATCCTCGCGCATTGTATCGCGCAATTCAGCCCAATTAAGGCCAACCCCCCGGGCAATGTCTGACAATGCTTCTTCAACGCCATGCTCCATCGCCTTTAGCCCGCAAATATAGATATGGCCTTTGGGGTGTTGCAGGATACCACCCACCAACTCCGGTTCCTCGCGCAGGCGATCCTGCACATATTGCTTTGGCCCGTCATTCTGCCGACTGAATGCAAACAGCTTTTTTAAAAAGCTATCCGGCACCTTGTTCAGTGGCCCAAAATATGGCAGTTCTTCTTGCCGCCTTGCACCAAATGCCAGTGTAAGAGACTGTTTGAGCGATGGATTCTCCCGTTGCCGCCGCATGGTAAATCCCCGGAATGGCGCCGAACCGGTGCCGGTGCAGATCATCAAAAGATGCGCCTCCGGGTCTGATGGCAGAAGGAATGTCGCACCAAACGGTCCGGTCAATTGCACCGTGTCGCCCGCCTTCAGGTCGCACAGGTAATTCGAACAAACACCCGAAGGTTCCCGTTTAACAGTCAAGGACAGGTTGTGAAAATTTGGCCTTTCGCCATCCCTCGGGCTGGAAACGGAATAAAGCCGCGGGAGATGCGGCTTGCCGTTGGCGTCTTTTCCCGGCGGGATCACCCCAACCGATTGCCCTTCTAGAACCGGAAACGGCAGACCGCCCATATCCAGAATGATATGACGCACATCGCTGTCGCTGGCGCCGTCCGTCAGGCGATAGTTGCCTTGAACCCGCGCCTGGGCCGGTCTGCCAAGGGTGTACATGTTGATGGTCGGTTTGGCCGCACTGGCCGGGGCATGCGCCTTGCCGCCCGCCCCTTTGTGCGCCTTGGCCAACAAGGCGGCGATGGTGTCATCAAGCGCCTCGTCGGCTTCCTCTGCCATCTCTTGTTGTTCGGGCAAATCTTCCCACCCGAACTGATCCTCCAGGGAATAAGGTTCTGTTACCACACGCCATTCGTCGATCGACCCGGTCGGGCAGACCGGAATGCAATCCATACAGCTCTGACAGATCGAGGCATCGACCACGACATTATTGTCATCATGACTGATCGCACCGATGCTACAGGTCATTTCGCAGGTGTAGCAACGAATGCAAATCTCAGGATCAATCAGGTGCTGTTTTAACGGCGTTCCCACGGTCAGGCCATATGCAGTTTGACGTATTCAAAGTCACCCGGTTTATTGTCGATCCCAACCTTGGGCGGCGCGATCCAATCGGCATATTGCCCCGGCTCACTTACCGGCTTCATCAATGATTGAATGAAATCTCCGTCTGCCTTGGACGGCAGCCATTGCGACAGCCCTGCGTCATAATCGGCCTGGCTCAGCATGGTGCCGCTTGGGTCAAACGGTTTACCGGCAAAAATCCCGATTTTGCGGTTGAATGCCTCATGCGGCAGCACCATCTCAAACTCGACCCCCAATTTGGCGATGCCCTTGTTCCAACGACCCACGCCGCCGGCCGCATCTTTGGTATAATCGTCGCGCAGACGCATGTTGATGGCCGTCAACGCCGGTACTTCGTGTTGCACCATCTTGCCGTCAACAATATCCCAGACTTTGTAGGTATCATTGGCCAGCTGGTGATCATCGTCAATCCGCTGCTCCAGATACCGCCCCTTGATGCCGGAATTAAAGGCGTTGGCGGCATTGGTCGAAACCTCTTGCCCAAACAGGTCAAGCGACAAGGTATAGTGCATGTTCATCTTTTTCTGGATCAACGGCAGGTCAATCACCCCCAGGTCGCGGATCTTGTCGATGTCATAAGGGTCCGTAATGCCCGCCTCATTCATCGCCTCACAGGTCCGCTGAATGGTGCGTCCGACGCCGGTTTCCCCGACAAACATATGGTGCGCCTCTTCGGTCAGCATGAACCGGCAGGTGCGCGACAACGGGTCAAACCCCGATTGCGCCAGCGACTCCAGTTGCATCTTGCCGTCGCGGTCGGTGAAATAGGTGAACATGAAGAACGACAGCCAATCCGGCGTTTCTTCGTTGAACGCACCCAGCATTCTTGGCGCCTCTTCGCTGCCTGATTGGCGGCGCAGCATATCGTCCGCCTCTTCCCGCCCGTCGCGGCCAAAGTATTTGTGCAAAAGATACACCATCGCCCACAAATGCCGCCCTTCTTCGACGTTGACCTGAAACAGGTTGCGAAGATCATACAACGACGGCGCGGTCAGGCCCAGAAACCGTTGCTGTTCCACGCTCGCAGGCTCTGTATCGCCCTGAATGACGATCATCCGGCGCAGCATTGACCGGTATTCGCCGGGAACTTCCTGCCAGGCCGGTTCGCCAAAATGCTCACCACAGGGGATGCGCCGGTCTTCGACCTGCGGCGCCAAAAGGACGCCCCAGCGATAATCCGGCATCTTGACGTAATCGAACTTGGCCCAGCCTTTGGGGTCAACGCTCACGGCGGTGCGCAGGTAAATCAGGCTTTCCTGAAACTTTTGCGGGATCAGGTCGTTCCACCAGTTGATATAGCCCGGATGCCACTTTTCCAGCGCCTTCAACACGCGTTTATCTTGGCCAAGGCCCACATTATTTGGGATTAGGGTGTCATAGTTGACGTCTAAGGTATCGGTCATTTGTCTCTCCATTTTTTCTTTGGGGTCGGCGGGCTAAACCCCGCCCTACCGTCATTCCGTGGGTGGGTTTTCAACCCACCTTTGTTGTCAAACACGTTCGGTATCATATTTTCCGCGCACCCCGGTGCCATACCGTTGCAACGCACCTTCCGGGCCGACGGCATTGGGCCGTTGGAAAATCCAGTTCTGCCAGGCGGTCAGTCGGCCAAATATCCGCGTTTCCATGGTTTCCGGCCCGGCAAACCGCAGGTTCGCCTCCATTCCGGTCATCGCATCGGGCGAAAAACTGGCGCGTTCTTCCAGAAAGACGCGAATTTCATCCTCCCAGTCAATATCGTCAAAGGCATAGGTCACCAGCCCCAACAGGTCCGCTTCTTCCGCCTCCAAAGCCTCGCCGATACGGCCTTTTAGGGTCTCAACCGCCGCAGGCTCGCCAAGAAACCGGGTCTCCAGCCGGGTCAGATCATTGCCCATCTTGTACCGGCCAAAGTTGCTCTGACTAAGGGTTATCGCCGCCACTGGCCGATTATCGCCGTCAAATTCATCCAACATCATATAGCTGCGATCAACCGCCCAAAGCAGTTCGGCCAGAACGCCCGCATAACACGACCCGTGTTCGACCAAAGCCACCAGACTTCGCGAGGTCATATCAACCCGCTTCAACACCCGACCCCAGTATTTCAGGATCTCATTGGCCAGCCAATGATCGGCATTGTCCAGCAACAGGGCCTCATGCGCCAAAAGCAATTCAGCGTCGCCTTGGGTGCGAAACAGGATTATTCCGCAGTCCCGTTCATTCAGGCGCAGGTGCAAAATCGCATCATCCAATTCGCGTGCGAGGCGCAGCAGATACGCATCCGCCCCAAGGGCGACCACCTCGTCCATCGACGCGGCCGCCGGTGCGTCCGGGCCGTTCAGAGTGATCGTCACCTGACCGGCATCCCGGTCAATCGACACTTCAACCAGCGAATATGTGACACTATCAGGGTCAATCACCCGATTTAGCGGCGTCAGTTCGATCCCTGTCAAACCTGTCGGCCGGGTCGATGCCCCGGCAAATTCCTGCGCCCGTTCCTGCACGGTCTCGTTGAATTTCGAATTGGCCACCACCTCGTCCACCAACCGCCAGTCGACCGCGCGCTGACCTTTCACGCCTTCCTCGGTCGAACAAAATACATCCGCCAGATCGCGCCGTACCTTGCGTTTGTCCGTCACCCGGGTCAATCCGCCAGTCCCCGGCAGCACCGCCAGCAAAGGCACCTCGGGCAAGGACACGGATGAGTTGCTGTCATTGGTCAGCATGATGTAATTGCACGCCAGCGCCAGTTCATAGCCACCCCCGGCACAGGCCCCCTGCACCGCACAGATATATTTCTGACCAGAATCAACCTCGGCCGCCTCAAACGTATTGCGGGTTTCATTGGTGAACTTGCAGAAATTCACCTTGTGCGCATGGCTTGCCCCGCCCAGCATGCGAATATTGGCCCCGGCGCAGAACACGCGGTCCTTGGCCGACTGCATGACGATAACCTTGACCTCGGGATGTTCAAACCGCATCCGCTGCACCACATCGGCCAGTTCGATATCAACGCCCAGATCGTATGAATTCAGCTTGAGCTTATAGCCCTCAAATAACCCGCCATCTTCGTCCACGTCCATGAACAGATTGGCAATCTCGCCATCATACTCCACCCGCCAGTGTTTGTATTGCGACGGGCTGGTTTGAAAATCTATTTTAATGCTCATCCGTGGGCTCCCCAAAAGGATCATTTCAGGGTCGACTTTAAAGCCTTTGCGACAGTGGGTAAATATAAATCGTGCAAGATAATGCTGAAAATTGGGCAATTGTTTGGTTATCTATCTCATAACTTGCACTATAATGCATTAAGCCTCATCATCTCGCAACTTAAACCGTTGAATTTTCCCTGTCGCGGTTTTTGGCAGATCATCGACAAATTCGATCCAGCGGGGGTATTTCCACTTGCCGACCTGTTGTTTGACGAACGCCTGCAAAGCCACCGCCAGCCCATTCGTATCGGCACCGTTTTGCAACACGATAAACGCTTTGGGTTTTTCCAACCCTGCGTCGTCCTGTGCCGCCACAATCGCGGCCTCAAGAACCGATGGATGGCTGACCAACGCCTGTTCCACCTCAAACGGTGATACCCAGATGCCCGAGACTTTGAACATATCATCTGTTCGCCCGCAGTAAATAAACCGCCCATCACCGGCAGTTTCGTATTTGTCCCCGGTCCGGGTCCATTCACCTTCAAACGTTGCCCGGCTTTTGGTGCGTTGATTCCAATATCCATCCGCCCCGGACGCGCCCCGCACCAGCAATTCGCCAATCTCACCCTGGGCCACATCATCGCCCGCCTCGTCCACCAGTCGCAGGTCATAGCCGGGAACCGCAACGCCAGAGGTGCCGGGAACCACATCACCGGGGGCATTGGACAGGAAAATATGTAGCATTTCAGTTGACCCGACCCCATCAATAATATCGACCCCCCAAAGGTCGCGCCATTTGCGGCCAATCTCTCCTGGCAATGCTTCGCCTGCGGAAATGCAACGGCGCAGGGTGATGTCGGGCTTGCCGACATCTTCAAGATGGGCGGTCAAAGCGGCATACAGTGTCGGAACCCCGCAAAAGATCGTCGGCCGCTCTGCCGCCAGAATATCCATCACCCCCTTGGGCGTTGGCCGCCCGTTGAACAGAACCGCCGTGGCCCCGACTGACATGGGAAAGCTCATGCCGTTGCCCAGCCCATACGCAAAGAACAGTTTGGCGACGGAATAAATCACATCATCTTCCTGAATGCCCAACACTTGGTCGCCGTAAGTATCGCATGTGGCCTTAAGCGCGCTGTGAACATGGCGTACCCCCTTGGGCGCGCCGGTCGAGCCAGAGGAATACAGCCAGAATGCCACGTCATCAGGCGAGGCGGCGACCATCTCTGTTGGCCCGCACCCAGCCAGAAAGTCGCGATAGTTCTGGGTAGTGTCCGGCGTGTCTTTGCCAATCACGATAATCCGGGTGAGGTATGGCGACGCCAGGGCAGCCACCTGAACCATCGGCCAAAGCTCTTCTGAGACAAACAAACAGGTGGCGCGGCTGTCGATCAGGATTGCGTCATAGATCGACGCAGGCAACATCGTGTTCAAAGGCACAGGAATTACCCCAGCCTTAAGGCATCCCCAAAAGACCGTCGGAAACTCAATCTGGTCCAGAACCAACATCAATGCACGGGCTTCACGCGGTATCCCGGCCCGTTCCAACGCTGTGGCAACACAGGCCGATTGCTGCGCCAATGCGCCAAAGCGCAGAATTCGCTTTTCACCGAACGCCTCTCGAAAGGCTGGTTTGTCCGATCGTCCCTCGACCACATGGCGATCTACAAAATACTGAGCGGCATTTCCCGAGTTTGTCATGTTCACCTGTTTTTCCCCAAGTATTATTTTTGCCCTTGCACCCAACTCCGCCGGGCAACCCCTTTTGCGCAGGGCTTGTGTGGGCGGCGTTGGACTTGAGGGAATAGTGTGATCGTTTGAACATTTGATCAAGTGCAGTCGTTTACTCGGGAAAGGTTAACCCGCAGCATAGGCATATTTGCGGGTAGTGAATACAAAGGAAAATCCGCAAAATCATTGCCATGATCAGCCCAACCAACCAACCCGCTCTGGTGTTGCGCCTGAACCGCCAGTACTTCAAGGCCCCAACCGCTTGGCCGACATTGGCAGTCGCACCCGATAAAACCACCTCGTCAGCGGTCCGCTGGCCGATTCTATTGCCAGTTGTCGTGCGCCCCTTTTGGTCATATGATTTGACCAAAACTGAAAGCCTGCGATGCCATTTCACAAAGTCCAGCCGGAAAAGCTCTCTACCTCTGTGGTTCGCCAGATCGAACTGCTGATCCTGCGGGGTATCCTGCGCCCTGGTGAACGGCTTCCCTCTGAGCGCGAGTTGGCTGAGCGCCTTGGCGTCTCGCGCCCATCGCTTCGCGAGGCCATTGCCGCCTTGCAACAAAAAGGTCTTTTGACCAGTCGTGCCGGGTCTGGCATCTATGTGGCCGAGGTGCTTGGATCGGCCTTTTCTCCGGCGCTGATAAGCCTGTTTGCCACCCATGACGAGGCCGTGTTTGACTATCTGTCATTTCGTCGCGACATCGAAGCTTTGGCCGCCGAACGGGCGGCAAGGCTTGGGTCGGACAGCGACTTGCTGGTCATACAAACGATATTCGACAGAATGGCATCAGCCCGGACACCTGAACAAGACGCCCAACTTGACGCGCAATTCCATTCGGCAATTATTGAGGCAAGTCATAATGTGGTCATGCTGCACATGATGCGCTCGATGTCAGAATTGTTGCAAACCGGTGTGTTTTACAACCGGCAGGTGATGTTCAAACAACGCACCACCAAAGCCGCCTTGTTGGCACAGCATGGAGCGATAAACGCGGCCCTTCAGGCCCGCGATGCCGATGCCGCCCGTAAAGCCATCGAGGCGCATCTGAACTTTGTCGAATCAGCCCTTACCGACCAGAAAAAAGCCGAGAAAAACGAACGTGTCGCCCTTCAGCGTTTGGCGCATGAAACGGCCCAGCAATAAGTCTTAATCTATTATTAACAAATGGTTACAATTTTAGCGAATGTTTCGCGCGCGAAACATTTCTCTGCAAGTCATTGGAATCCCACACCCCGGAACCGCGGGGGTTATTCCGGCAAGGCCCCGGTCAACACATAACGCAGAATTTCCACCACCTGATCCGGTTCTTTGGCCACGGCCATCGCTGCCGCGTCCACCTCTTTCAAGGGGTGATCATGGGCTGACGCATGCAGGATGATCAACGACTTGCCCAACGCCGCCGCATACCCTGCATCAAACGCTGCATTCCACTGTTTGTACTGGTCGCCAAACCGCACCACCACCACATCCGCGTCCTCGATTCCCTTGCGGGTACGGATCGCATTGACCAAAGCGCCTTTGCGGTCGTGCCAGTATTTATCCGGCTCTTTGCCCAAAATCGCCACGCCGCAATCATCCGAGGCCGCGTGGTCGGTTACCGCACTGTTGAATGCCACATCCAAACCGGCAGAGCCTTTAATGATCTGCTCGCGCCAATCGGTGTGAATTTCACCTGACAGATATACTTTCATGGTCATGACAACCCTCCCTTAGCTTCGCAATACGCCGCCGGTTGCCTTGTTGACCTTGTCAACAATCCGTGCCGCTACGGCTTCGATTTCGGCCTCTTTCAGCGTTTTGTCCCTGGGTTGCAACCGGACGGTAATCGCCAGTGACTTTTTGCCCTCGCCCAAAGAACCGCCGATGAATTCATCAAACACCCGCACATCCTTGATCAACCCCTTGTCAGCCCCCGCCGCCGCATTGACCAATTTCAAGGCCAAAACATCAGCGTCGACCACAAAGGCAAAATCCCGCTCGACCGCTTGCAAATCACTCGTCTCCAGCGCGCCACGATTGGCCCCGGATTTGCGCGGCAACGGAACTTCACCGGGCCAGATGGTGAACCCCATGACCGGCCCTTTGACCTCCATCATCGCCAGCACCCTGGGGTGCAATTCGCCAAATACGCCCAGCATTTTCTTGGGCCCCAGACATACCCGCCCGTGCCGCCCCGGATGCCACCAGCCTTGCGCCCCGCGCAGGATCTGCACCTTTGAAGGTGCGCCAATTGCCGCCAGAACCGCCTCGATATCCGCCTTGGCGTCGAACAGATCCACCGCGCGCGTGGCGCCATGCACATCCTTCGCCCCGGTCCGCCCGACCAACAGCCCGGTGATCAGATCATGCTGCTCGCCCGGCTCACCACCGTGAAATGCCGGGCCAACCTCGAACAAGGCCATGTCCATGAACCCACGTGCCTGATTGCGGGCCGCGGCCTGCAACAAGCCGGGCAACAGCGCGGGCCGCAAATGGCTCATCTCAGACGAAATCGGGTTTTCCAGCATCGTTGCCGCGTCACCACCACCAAACAAAGCCGCGCTTGGCTGATCAATGAAACTATAGGTTACGCATTCATTGTACCCCAAAGCCGCACAAGTGCGCCGCGCAATCTGCATACGCCGCTGGCCCGGTGTCATCACCGGTTTGGGCACGCCCGGCGTCAGCCGCTTCAAGGGCCGTCCCACCAGTTTGGTGAGCGAGGCAATCCGCGCCACTTCCTCAACCAGATCGGCCTCGCCTTGTACATCTGGTCGCCAACTTGGTACATGCGCCATGTTGCCTTCAAGACGGAACCCCAATCGGGTCAACGTCTGGCGTTGTTCCGATTCCGGGATATCCATGCCAACCAGCGACCGCACCCGTGCTGCGTCCAGTTTATAGGCGCGTGCGTGGTCGGGAACCGCGCCCGCGATCACCACATCGGATGCCTCGCCACCGCACAGGTCAAGCACCATCCGCGTTGCCTGTTCCAGTCCGGTAAGGGTGAATTCAGGGTCTACGCCGCGTTCAAACCGGTATCGCGCGTCCGAATTGATCTTAAGGGCGCGCCCGGTCAGGGCAATCTCGATATGATCCCAGAATGCCGATTCCAGAAATACATCCACCGTGTCAGCGGTCACGCCAGTGGCCGCCCCGCCCATGATGCCACCAATGCTTTCGGGACCGGCATCGTCGGAAATGACCATCATGCCGGGGGTAAATTGATATTCCTTGTCGTCCAGCGCCATCAACCGTTCGCCACCCTGCGCGCGATGCACCCGGAGGCCGCCTTTGACCAACCCGGCATCAAACACATGTAATGGGCGGTTGTGGTCGAAGGTAAAATAGTTGGTGATATCCACCAAAGTTGAAATGGGCCGAAGCCCGATCGCCCGCAGCAAATCCTGGAGCCATTCTGGCGATGGCCCGTTCTTGACCCCCCGGATAACCCGACCTGCAAACAAAGGGCAACCGTCCCTGGTGTCATCGTCAATGCTCACGGAAATCGGGCAGGAAAAGACCCCTTCGACGGGCGTATGTTCCGGGGTGCGCAGCCGCCCCAGCCCTCGTGCCGCCAGATCACGGGCAATGCCCTGAACCCCCAACGCATCGGGGCGGTTCGGGGTAATCGCAATCTCAATCACCGGATCAATCTTGGCCGGATCGTTCCTGGCCAGCCAATCGACGAACTTGTCGCCAACTTCACCGCTGGCAAGCTCGATGATCCCGTCATGCTCCTCGCTCAACTCCAGCTCTTTCTCGGACGCCATCATGCCAAAGCTTTCAACGCCGCGGATCTTGCCAACACCGATGGTGGTATCAATGCCGGGCACATAAACGCCGGGTTTGGCCACCACCACGGTGATCCCTTGGCGTGCATTTGGCGCGCCGCAGATGATCTGCAATTCACCCTCATCCGTGGCCACCTTGCAGACCCGCAAGCGGTCCGCATCCGGATGCTGTTCGGCATGAGTGACATATCCAAGGGTGAAATCCGCCAGTCGCTCGGCGGGGTTGGAAATATCTTCGACCTCCAGACCCAGATCAGTCAACGTCTCGGCAATCTCGTCCAGCGAGGCTTCGGTCTCGAGATGGTCTTTCAACCAGGACAGCGTGAATTTCATGGGCTTACCCTTGCGTAAAATGGCCTGGGTCAGCCAATGACAAAAAATGCCCCAAGGATCAAGCGGTAGGGCGGGGTTCACCCCGCCGCCTTTGCTGCGCCATGTTGGTGATCCACCCATTTCAAACGGGGTCTGCTTGGGGCGCACCAAATTTTGTAGTCCCGGCATTGTTGCATAGGTCAATTTGGCGCCCGTCTTGTGTCTGTATCAGTGTCTGTATCAGTGTGTGTGCCAATCCAATATCACTTTGCCGCTGGAACCGGACCTCATTGCGGCAAATCCTTCTATGAAATTCTCGGCCGGAAACCTGTGGGTAATAACCTTTGATACGTCCAGCCCGTTTTGAAGCATCGCTATCATCTTATACCAGGTCTCGAATATTTCGCGACCATAGACACCTTTGATGGTCAGCGCCTTAAAGACAATGCTGGACCAATCAACCAGCGATTTCCCCGGCGGAATGCCAAGCATCGCAATTCGGCCACCCATAACCATGGCATCAACCATCTGATCAAAACCTGCCTGGGTTCCGCTCATCTCAAGGCCAACATCAAACCCTTCGGCAAGTTTCAGCGATGCCCGAATATCCATAAGATCCGTGGTGGCGACATTCACCGCAATAACATCGGCGACCTGGGTCGCCAGCGCCAGACGATCCGCGTTCACATCAGTGATCACAACATGGCGCGCGCCAACATGACGCGCAATCGCGGCTGACATTATCCCAATCGGCCCGGCCCCGGTGATCAGGACATCTTCGCCGATCAGATCAAAACTAAGAGCCGTGTGAACGGCGTTTCCAAGCGGGTCAAGAATTGCCCCGATTTCGTCGGAAATATCATCAGGCAAAAGCACCACATTGAATGCTGGCAGGCGCAGATATTCGGCAAATGCGCCTTGTTCATTGACACCAATTCCGCGTGTGGCAGGATCAAGATGAAAGCGCCCGGATCTTGATTGGCGCGATTGCGAGCCGATCAGGTGGCCCTCGCCCGAGCATCGTTGCCCCAGTTCAAGACCAGTCACATTACGGCCAATTTCAACAATTTCACCGGAAAATTCATGGCCGGTGATAAGCGGGATCGGCACGGTTTTTTGCGCCCATTCATCCCAATTCCAAATGTGAATATCCGTGCCGCAAATGCCGGTTTTGTGAATGCGGATCAAAACATCATCTGGCCCGATTTCAGGCACAGGTGCCGTTTGCATCCACAAGCCTTCGCAGGGTTTCAGTTTTGCCAGAGCTTTCATTTCATTTGTCATCACAAGGCCCCAACTTCTTTTCCTGCTGTCGCAAACGCGGCCAATGAAAAATCCAGATCTTCGCGGCTATGAGCCGCAGACATCTGAGTGCGAATGCGGGCCTGTCCTTTTGGAACCACCGGAAAGAAAAAGCCGCTGGCTAGGACCCCGTGCCTGAACAATTGCGCCGACATATCCTGGGCCAATTGCGCATCCCCCAACATGACCGGTACAATTGGATGTGCCCCGTCAAGCAAGGTAAAGCCAAGCCGCTGTAGACCCGCCCGCCAATAGGTCGTATTTTCAAATAACCGTTTGCGCAGGTCATCGCCATTCTCGACAATCTCTATTGCCTCAAGCCCGGCGGCGACAATTGACGGTGGCAGCGCGTTAGAGAACAGATACGGGCGCGCACGTTGGCGTAAGAGATCAATGATCTCTTGATTGCCGGCGATGTAACCGCCCATCGCCCCGCCAAGCGCCTTGCCCAGGGTTCCGGTCAAAATGTCGACATCAACATCAAAATGTGCGGGGGTTCCGGCCCCTTTTGGCCCCATGAAACCCGTGGCATGGCAATCATCGACCATCACCAGCGCATCGTATTGTTGGGCCAATTGGGTGATCCCGGGCAGGTTCGCCAGATACCCATCCATGCTGAAAACCCCATCGGTGGCGATCATGATAAACCGCGCGCCATCATCGCGGGCGCGTTTCAATTGACCCTCCAGGTCGGCCATATCGGAATTCGCAAACCGATATCTTTTTGCTTTGCAAAGCCGGATACCGTCAATGATAGATGCGTGATTGAGCGCGTCTGAAATGATTGCATCTTCCGCACCCAACAATGCCTCGAAAAGCCCGCCGTTTGCATCAAAACAAGCGGCAAACAAAATGGTGTCGTCCTTGCCAAGGAACTTTGCCAACCGGCGTTCCAGTTTGCGGTGGAGATCTTGTGTGCCACAGATGAACCGAACAGAAGCCATGCCAAAACCGTTGGTATCCAAGGCTTGTTTTGCCGCTTTGATAAGGTTCGGGTGATCCGCAAGACCAAGGTAATTGTTGGCACATAAATTGATGATCTTGCGCCCATCAACTTTGATCTCGGCCGATTGCGGAGATGTGATTTCACGCTCAACCTTACGTAAACCATCTGTTTCAATCTGGGTCAGCGTATTTGCGATATGGCGTGTAAAAGCATGTGTCATGGCACCCTCCGTTAAGGGATGTATACCATAACGCACTAAGATTCCGCAATAACGTACTTTAACTGTTTTTTACGATCAGTATCGCTTTGGCATTGCTTTCACCGACTATTGAATGAGGAACGTCAGCCGGATATCGTGCTGTATCGCCCGCAGCCAAGGTTTCTGTGCTGTCGCCACTTTTCACTGTCAACCGCCCCTCTGTCACGGTCAGATGCTCACGCGCACCGATAGAGTGGGGCTGACTGCTCAAAGTGTCGCCCGGCTTGAACATCAGTTCATAAACCTCAAGAGAACCTGCATCTTCGGGGGGCGAAAGGATACGTATCTGACACCCTACCCCTTGCACAGTGATCGTTGGAACATCATCACTTCGCAGGACAGAAATCTTTGATTGCGCCGAGTCACCTTCAAGAAGTCCGGCAAAATCAACCTGAAGGGCCTGGGTCAGGTTCCACAGGGTGGAAATTGTCGGGTTACTTGTCCCCCGCTCAATCTGGCTGAGCATGGATTTGCTGACGCCGGACAGCTTTGCAACAACATCCAGCGAAAGCCCCTTTTGCTGTCGGGCCAATTTCAGTTTGGCTGGCAATTTAGAAAGAATATGGCAATCGGCTTTTGACATTTCCAATTGTGTGCGTGGAGGATTGCGCCGCGTCAAGGTCAAACCGAACTGTTTCCAATCAATGAAACAGCGGCGGCAGAAGGTGTGCATCGCAAGCACAGGATCAAAACCCACCACCTGATTCCTTCTTCCAAAGTTCCTTTCAGGCGCCTTTGGTGATCACCCCTTCAGCAACCCAGGTGTCGAAGATTTCCAATGCCCCGGCACAAAACGCGGCGTCGTTGATGTGCGCGTCCAGTTCATGCAATGTTACATTTTCAGGGCAATTCTTGCGGACCGCCTGGAAAAACGCGTCTAACCCTTGTGGGTCATGCAAATCCGCCCCCGGCCGGTCCCATTCGTTGCAGCCCCCTGTTGGCAGCAGCATGGCCACAGGGCCCTTCGCCGTACTTAGCTTGTCACAAAGCGCCTTGGCCACTTGCCGCCTTTCGTCAGCGTTCAATACTGCCGAGGTCAACAGCCGGTTATGCGCCTGCAATGGCCTGCCTTTCAGCGCCTTGGGCACCTCTTGCCAACCAACGATGTCCACCAGATCATAACATCCCGGCGCCACCAGTTGCGGGATGCCTACACGCCCGGCATTTGTCATCCGGTCACTGCCTGCCGACAGGCCGCCAAACAGGTGGTTTGACACCTCTTGCGGGGCAAAATCAAACACGGCGGCAAACGCGCCTTCGCTGGCCAGTGATTCAAACGCCCGTCCGCCCATGCCGGTGGCATGGAACACCGCCACCTCATAGCCGCGTTGTTCAAGCGCCGGTTTCAGGGTTACCATATAGCGCAGCACGGTTTTGCCAAACGATGTCATGCCGATCAATGGCCGCATGCGCCTTGGCGGTTCGACCGCCCGCGCTGCGCCCAATACCGCGCCTGCCGCCTGAGACAACGCCGCCTTGCAGATTGAATTCAACCCGTAAAGGCCGCCGGCCCAAAGGATCATCTGGACGTCAGCGGCGATGCGTTCGGGTGGCAAAAGCGGCGAAAATGCCACTGTGGAAACGATGTATTTTGGCACTCCGACCGGCAAGGCGGCGCACAGGTCCAGCGCCAGATCGGTGCCCATGGACCCGCCCAGCACGATCACCCCGTCGATCCGTCCTGCCCGGTGCAATTCCAACGCTTTGGTCGCCGCACCTTTGGCCATGATCTGCATCGCGTGGTTTTCGTTGCCCGATGCAATCGCCGCCCTGATCGAACTGCCACCCGCTTTGGCCACGTCATGCTTGGACACGTCCACGGGCTGCGCCGGGTCGCCCAACACGCTGACATCCATGGTCAGAACAGCACCCCCTTGTCCCCGGATCACCTGTGCCAGATAGCCCAGTTCATCATCTTTGGTGTCATAGGTGCCGCACACCAGTATTGTCTTGTTCATAACGCGATCCACGCTGTTTTAAGGTCGATATATTTATCCAGCGCATGCAGTGATTTGTCATGCCCGTTGCCTGATTGCCCGACGCCCCCCAGTGGCACCGTCATATCCGCGCCGCCATAGGTATTTACATGCACCACCCCGGCGCGAATACCGGCCACCATCCGGTGCGCGCGGCTTAAATCAGCGGTCCAGACTGCTGCTGCCAGACCAAAGTCCGTGCCGTTGGCAAGGCTTATCGCCTCGGCTTCGCTTTCGAATTTGGTGACCGCCAGAACCGGCCCGAACACCTCTCGCCTAAACAGGGTGGCATCGCGGGTGACGCCGGTTACGATGGTCGGGGCCATGTATGTCCCGCCGGTGTCCTGTAAAATCCGGGTGCCGCCGGTGATCACCCGCCCGCCTTCGGCGCGGGCCATGTCGATGAACGACAGGTTCTGTTGCAACTGTGCCGCAGAATTGACCGCGCCGATTTGTGTGTCAAGATTGAGCGGATCGCCCACCCGCAGCTTTTCGGCCTCGTCCTGCACCATGGCCACAAACCGGTCATGGATCGACGCCTCGACCAACAGGCGTGACCCGGCCACGCACACCTGGCCGGAATTGCGGAATATGCCCATCGCCGAGGTTTTGGCCGCCTTCAAAAGGTCCGGCGCGTCGGCAAATACCACATTGGGCGATTTGCCGCCCAACTCCAGCCAGACCCGTTTGAGGTTCGAGGCCGCCGAGGCCTCAAGCAACCGCCGACCGGTGCCGCCCGATCCGGTAAAGGCCAGAACATTCACGCCCATGGAGTGCGCCAATGCCGCCCCGGTTTCGGCTCCGGCGCCTGTCACCACGTTCAGAACCCCGTCGGGCAATCCGCATTCGACGCATATTTCGGCCAGCCGCAACAGGGCCAGTGACGCTGATTCGGACGGTTTCAGCACCACAGAGTTGCCCGCCGCCAAGGCCGGGGCCAGTTTCCATGCGGCAATCATCAGCGGGAAGTTCCACGGCACGATTGCCCCGACGACCCCAACCGGAACCCGGTGCACCAACCCCAATACATCCGGCGCAGTCGGGGCCACCTCACCGGCCACTTTGTCTATGGCTTCGGCGTAATAACGAAAGGTGTCCGCCGCCGATCCGGCCTCGGCTTTGAAGGCCATGTTGAATTCTGTGCCGTTGTCGCGCACACCCAATACCGTCAGTTCAAGCGCCTCGGCGTTGATCCGGTCGGCGATGGCATACAGCACTTTCTTGCGTGCGCCCGGGGCCAGCCCCGACCAGCGCCCATCCTCAAACGCCGCGCGGGCAGAGGCCACCGCCCGTTCCACATCCGCGCCGGTTGCACCGGCCAGCGAGGTCAGGAAGGTGCCGTCAATCGGCGAAGTCACCTCAAGCCGGGCGCCGGACCCGTCGGCCCAATCGCCATCAATGAACAATCGTTGCGGCACCAGTGCCGCCCGCCTCAGCCCGTCGATTTCAACCTGGTCTGTCATTCGGTCTTACCTTTGTTGTCGATCGTGATTATCGTGGTCAATCACATTCCTGCCCAGTTGGACGCGGTGTTCGCGGACCATCGTGCGGATATGCGGGGCAATGATCAACAGGCGTCTTTACTCCACCGCATTTTCCATTAACAGATGTTGAATGAGATAGGAGCACGTCGCATGAAAGATTCCAATTTCCTGAAGGAAATGAATGCCCGGTCGCTATGGCATCCGATGACCAGCCCTGGCGACAGCCTGGCCAATCCGCCCACCATCATTACCGGCGGTCAGGGGGTTCGGATCACCGATGTGGACGGCCACGAGGTGGTTGACGGGGTTGGCGGGCTTTGGAACGTCAATCTTGGCTATTCCTGCCAGCCGGTGAAAGATGCCATTGCCGCGCAACTGGACCAATTGCCGTATTATTCGACCTTTCGGGGCACCAGCAATGATGCGGTGATCCAACTGGCCGAAGAGTTGCGCAGCTTTTTTGAACCTGACGGGCTTTCCCGCGCCTTCTTTACCTCAGGCGGGTCAGATTCTGTTGAGACGGCGCTGCGGTTGTCGCGGCAATACCACAAGATCCGTGGTGAAGCGGCGCGAACCAAGTTTCTGAGCCTGAAAAAGGGCTATCACGGCACCCACATGGGCGGCGCGTCGGTCAACGGTAACGCCAATTTCCGCACCATGTATGAGCCGTTGCTGGCGGGGTGCAGCCACCTGCCGGCGCCTTATACCTATCGCAATCCGTTTGATGAAAGCGACCCCGCAAAGCTGGCGCAGCTTTGCCTGGCGGCCCTTGAGGACGAGATTGCCTTTCAGGGTGCGGGCACCATTGCGGCCTTTATCATGGAGCCGATTCTGGGTGCCGGCGGGGTAATCCCGCCACATGAAAGTTTCATGCCCGGCGTGCGCGAAATCTGTACCCGCAACGGTATCCTGCTGATTGCCGATGAGGTGATAACCGCGTTTGGCCGCACCGGCAGTTGGACCGGGTCGCGCCATTGGGGGGTCAAACCGGACATGTCATGCACCGCCAAGGCGATCACCAATGGTTTTTTCCCGTTTGGCGCGGTGATGATCGCCGACGGTGTGGCCGAGGTGTTTGAGCGTGACGAAACCGGTCGCGCGGTGATTGGCCATGGCTATACCTATTCCGGGCATCCGGTGGGGGCGGCGGCGGCATTGGCCTGTCTGACCGAGACCAAACGGCTGGATGTGGTGACAAACGCAGCCGCAAGGGGGGCGCAGATGCACCGTGGGTTGTTGGCGTTGCAGGGCAAGTACCCGTTGATTGGCGACGTGCGGGGCGGGCACGGGTTGATGCACGCGCTGGAACTGGTCAGTGACCGGGCCAGCAAAGCGCCGGTGGACAAACGCACGGCGGCTGCCATTCAGCAACACACCTACCACGCCGGGGCGATGATCCGGATTTCCGGTCCCAACATCATCCTGTCGCCGCCTTTGGTGCTGACAGCGGTGGATGTGGACAGCATTCTAGAGGCGCTGGACGTGGGGTTGGCGGCGGCGACCGGGTAACCCTCCTAGGTGTTGTGCCGCCTGACGGACCACCACGGGCGATCATATGCATACAAACAAATATGTGTAAGCGAAACAAGGCTGGACGAATGCTGTATCGCGTGTCTAAGATGCTGGGGTATAGGGCGCGGGCTGAAGTAGATTGGCCAACAACGGCCCACTTAACCGGGAGATGAACCATGTGTGATATTTGCGTAATGAACGCGGTAAAGGACAAGATGCTGTCGCGACGGTCGTTCTTTGTGGCCGGTGCTGCGGCCACGGCGGCGGCGGCTTTGGGGGCGGGCACCACCAGCCCGGCGATGGCCGGTGGGCATGCCTCGGTTGTTGATATGACCCATGTCTATGACGAAACCTTTCCGACCTATTTCGGGGCGCCGGGGATAACCATGGAACAGACGTTCAACTTCAAGGAAAGCGGCTTTAACCTGCTGCAACTATCGCTTAACGAACATACCGGCACGCATATCGACGCGCCTTTGCATTTCTCGGCCGATGGCAATTCGGTTGATGAAATTCCGGTTGAAAGCCTGGTCTGCCCGCTGGCAGTCATCGACATTGCCGCGCGCGCCGCAGATGACGCGGATACGCAAGTGACCCCGGACGACATCAAGGCCTGGATCGCGGCACATGGCCCGATCCCGGATGGTGCCTGTGTGGCAATGCATTCAGGTTGGGCGGGTAAGACCGGCGGCAAAGGGTTCCGCAATGTGGATGGCGACGGCGTGATGCATTTCCCCGGTTTCCATATCGAAGCCACCCAGATGCTGCTGGAAGAGAGCAAGGCGGCGTCGTTGGCGGTTGATACCTTGTCGCTTGACCATGGGCCATCGGCCGACTTTGTTTCGCATTATGCGTGGTTGCCGACCAACCGCTATGGCATCGAAAACCTTGCCAACCTTGATCAGGTTCCGGCCAGTGGGGCGACGCTTGTGGTTGGTGCTCCGACCCACAGGGGCGGATCCGGTGGGCCTGCGCGCATCTTTGCGATGGTCTGATGGCGACCGTTCCGCTTTTGCAGGATGACGACGTCAGCGCCGAGGCGCTGGCTGTCTTCAACGAAATCCGTGCCTTGCGGGGCACGGATTATGTCAACAATTTCTGGCGCTCGCTGGCGCATGATCCGGGGCTTTTACGTGCCACCTGGGACCGTTTAAAGGTGGTGATGGCCCCCGGCGCATTGGATCCGTTGGTCAAGGAAATGCTGTATATCGCCGTGTCCACGGTCAATGGCTGTGAATATTGCGTGCATTCGCATACGGCGGCGGCCAAGGCCAAAGGCATGACGCCTGAAATGCACGGAGAACTGTTGGCGGTGGTTGGCATGGCGGCGCAGACCAACGTGCTGGTAACTGGATTGCAAACACCGGTGGACGAGGCGTTCAAGGCCTGAACCTGGGAGGTGAAGGGCCGGTATTTAACCGTCAAGGAGATTGTTGAGTGTCAGACCTCTGGAAAATGTCAGGTTTTGAGATTGCCGACGCAGTTCGCGCCAAACGGCTTTCGGCGGTCGAGGTGACGGAGGCGCATCTGCAACGTCTGAGCGATATCAATCCCGCGATCAACGCCGTAGTGCAGGAATTCCCGGATCAGGCGATGGACGCGGCCCGCGCGGTTGATGCCAGGATCGCCAAGGGGGAAGACCCCGGCGTGTTATGCGGCGTGCCGGTTACCACCAAGGTGAATATCGACCAGAAAGGTCAGGCCACAACCAACGGGCTGACCCTCCTCAAGGATAATATCGCGCATGTCGACAGCCCGGTTGTTGCAAATATCCGCAAATCCGGCGGCATCATCGTTGGGCGCACCAATACGCCGGCATTTTCGCTGCGTTGGTTTACCGATAATGACCTGCATGGCCGTACCTTGAACCCGCGCAACGCCTTGATCACCCCGGGCGGCTCTTCAGGCGGGGCCGCAGCCGCGGTTGCCAGCGGAATATGTGCCATTGGCCACGGCACCGATATCGCCGGGTCGGTCCGCTATCCGGCCTATGCCTGCGGGTTGCACGGGTTGCGCCCCAGTGTCGGGCGCGTCCCGGTCTATAATGCGTCGGCGCCAGACCGCTTTATCGGCGGGCAAATCATGGCCGTTTCCGGGCCAATCACACGATCCATCGCCGATATCCGCCTGGGGCTGCATGCCATGTCAGGCCCCGACCCGAGGGACCCGTGGTATACCCCTGCCCCGCTGGATCAGGGCGAATTTCCCAAACGGGTGGGTTATTGCGAAGCCCCGGAGGGGATGCCGGTGGTTGAGGACGTGCGGGCGGCCTTGCGGCAGGCCTCGCAAACCCTGACGGATGCGGGCTGGCAGGTGGAACAGGTGGCCTGTCCGCCGATGCGGGCGGCAGCAGCGATCAATGCCAAGCTTTGGATGCTTGAGATGACCTATGGCGCGCCTGGGATGGTTGCGAAAGAGGGCAATAAGGATGCCATGTTTGTCTATGAGCAAATGGCGCTGGATGCAGGCCCGGTTACGCTGGACGATCTGATGGGCATCTTGCAGGAACGCGCCGGGCTGATACGGGAATGGCAGGAATTCCTGGTTAAATTTCCGGTGCTGCTATGCCCGGTCTCTGGCATGTTGCCCTTTGCCCAACAATCGGATGTGCAATCTGAAACCGCCTTTGCGGACATATTCGAAGCACAGCTGACCCAACGCGCCCTGCCGACGCTTGGCCTGCCTGCGCTGAGCGTGGCCACCGGGCAGGTCGGCACAATTCCTGTTGGCGTGCAACTGATCAGCGGGCGATACCGCGAGGATATTCTGCTTGCCGCGGGCGCTGATATTGAACGTGCCGGGGCAGGTGTGACCGTTTCTGATCCCGGGTAATCCCAAACCTTAGGCGAGGCGCGCAAAATCCATGTCACGCCCGGGTGCTGCGGCCAGAAGGCTTTTGGTATAAGGGTGGTTCGGGTTGGCATAAACATCCGCAGTGCGACCCTGTTCAACCACAACACCGTGCTGCATGACCATGATCCGATCACATATCTGTGCGGCCACCCGCAGGTCGTGAGTGATGAACAGCATCGCCAGATCATACCGTTCGCGCACATCGTGCAGCAGCCGTAAAACCTGGGCCTGAACCGATACATCCAGCGCTGAAACGGCTTCATCCGCGATCAGCACCTTGGGTTCCATCGCCAGGGCGCGGGCAATGCAGACACGTTGGCGTTGCCCGCCCGAAAACTGATGCGGGAACCGGTCGAGAGCTTCTGGCGCGAGGCCGACGATGCGCATCAGGTCTTCGGCGCGGACCTGCGCCTCGGCGGCACCAAGGCCAAAGTTCATCGGTCCTTCGACAATCGACTGGCCCACGGTCCGGCGCGGATTGAGCGAACGATAGGGGTCTTGAAACACGATCTGAATCTGTTGCCGATAGGGGCGCATTTCGCGTTCGGTCATGGTGGCGATATTGGCGCCGTTGATGGTGATGTCGCCGCCGGTCGGATCAATCAGCCGTACGATACAGCGCGCCACCGTGGATTTACCCGACCCGCTTTCGCCCACCACTCCAAGGGTTTCGCCCCGGTGTACCACCAGTTCAACGTCCTGCGCCGCATGCACCACGCGACCTTTGGAAAAGAACCCGCTGGTGCCGTAAACCTTGTTGAGCTTATGCGCCTCAAGCGCCACCTCGGCGGCCTTTGGTTCGGGGCGATCAGGTGGTGTCAGGCTGGGGACGGACCCGATCAGCATCTTGGTATAGGGGTGTTGCGGGTCAGTCAGAATCTGGTCGCGCGTGCCCTGTTCGACCACCTTGCCGTGCTGCATGACTATGACGCGGGTGGCAATGTCGGCGACCACGCCAAAATCATGGGTGATGAACATCACCCCCATGCCGTGGCGTCTTTGGATGTCTTTGATCAGCTCCAGAACTTCGGCCTGGGTCGTTACATCCAGCGCCGTGGTCGGTTCGTCCGCGATCAGCAGGCCGGGTTCCAAAGCCAGCGCCATGGCGATCATGATCCGCTGACGCTGACCGCCGGACAATTGATGCGGAAAGGAATTGTACATCTTTTCCGGGTCCGGCAGGCTGACGTCCTTCATGACCTCGATCACCCGTGTCTTACGGGCGGCACGGGACATGTTGGTGTGGATTTCCAGAAGTTCGCCAATCTGGTCGCCGACCTTGACCACCGGGTTCAGGGCCGTCATCGGTTCCTGAAACACCATGGCCATCTTTTCGCCGCGCAATTTGCGCATCTGGCGGTCGGACTTTTTCAACAGGTCATCGCCCTGCAACAGAATCTGACCGGCGACCGGCACCAGGTCTTTCTTGGGGATCAGGCCCATCACGGTGAATGCCGTCACCGATTTGCCGGACCCGGATTCGCCGACGATACAGACGATTTCGCCTTTGCCAACTGTCAGGCTGACGTCTTCGATGGCAAATTCACGGTCAGCACCTTCGGGCAGGCGGACCGTCAGGCCTTTGATTTCAAGAACTGTATCGCTCACATTTTTCTCGCAATTCGTGGATCAAGGGTGTCACGCAAGCCGTCGCCGACGATATTGACCGCCAGCACGGTCAGGGCCAGTGCAATGCCCGGGAAAAAGATGATCCAGGGGGAGATTTGAAAGTAGGTCCGGCCTTCGGACATTATGTTGCCCCAGCTTGGAATTTCCGGTGGGATACCCGCGCCAAGGAAGCCCAGAATGCTTTCGGTCAACATTGCCGAGGCGCAGACATACGTCGCCTGTACGATAAGCGGGGCGATGGTGTTGGGCAGGATGTGGCGGCTTAGGATCAGCGGCAGTTTGGTGCCAGCAGCAATCGCCGCCTCGACGTAAGGTTCTTCGCGCACCGTCAGGACCACGGCGCGCACAAGGCGCACGACGCGGGGGACTTCGGGGATGACAATGGCAACAATCACTGTGCCAAGCGTGGCCCCGGAAAGCGAGATCAGAGCAATGGCCAGCAGGATCGCCGGGATCGACATCAACCCGTCCATGGTACGCATGATCACCGCGTCCAGCACCCGCACGTAACCTGCCACCAACCCGAGAACCAGACCGATGCTGATGGCAATTATCGCCACGGCAATGCCAACCACCAATGAGATACGCGCGCCGTAAAGTGTTCGGGCAAAGATGTCGCGGCCCAGGAAGTCCGTGCCGAAAAGGGTCGCAGCCGAAGGTGGTTTCAGCCGGTTTATCGGGTTAATGGACACCGGATCAGCCGTGAACAACGGCGCAAGGATCGCCACCATCACAAACACGAAAAGCAACGAGCTGCCCCAGAATATCGCCCGGTTGTTCAGCATCAGCGACACAACGCCGGGGTTTTCCTTTCGCGACAGGATGGCGTCAGCCATCAGGTCGTCCTGATCAACATTGGCCATCAGTAGCGTATCCTTGGATCAAGCAGGGTATAACTGAGGTCGATCAACAGGTTGATCAGGATATAGATAAAGCTGAAGAACAGGATCAGCCCCTGAATCACCGGATAGTCACGCGCCAGCACCGCATCAAGAACCAGACGCCCCAGACCGGGGATGTTGTACACACTTTCCGTTACCACCACGCCGCCGATCATCAGGGCGATGCCCAGGCCGATGACGGTGACAATTGGTACGGCGGCGTTGCGCAGGGCGTGAAACATCAGCACCTTGAATTCGCTTTGGCCTTTGGCACGGGCGGTGCGCACGTAATCCTCTTGCAGCACCTCCTGCACTGTGGCGCGGGTCATGCGGGCGATCAGGGCGATATAGATCACACTAAGGGTGATCACCGGCAGGATCATGTGTCGAAGGAATTCCCATAACCCGTATTCAAACGGACTTTTATAACCTTGCACGGGTAGGATTTTCAGTTGCATCGACAGCACGTAAATCAGCATATAGCCCAGCACAAAGATCGGCACCGAGAACCCGGCCACCGAGAACAGCATGACAAACCTGTCTATCCAACTGCCCGCCTTATAGGCGGCAATGGTGCCAAGGGGCACGGCCACCAACACCGTGAAAATGATTGTGCAAAGGGCCAGCAACAGCGTCGGTTCCAGCCGCTGACCGATCAGCGTGGTCACCGGCAGTTTCGAGAATATCGCGGTGCCAAGATCGCCTCTGGCCAGTTGCGCGATCCATTTGTACATCTGCACCGGAATGGGTTCGTTCAGGCCAAGCTGTTCGCGGATACGTTCGACATCTTCCGTCGTGGCATAATCGCCGGCAATCACCGCCGCCGGATCCCCGGGTGACAGGCGCAACATGAGAAACACAAACAGGGCGACGATGACCATCACCGGGATGGTCGCAAGGATGCGTTTGATAATGTAGAAGAACATGGATTCACCCAGAATGAGGGGACTGGCCGCGCAGCAAGGCGCGACCAGTGTTTTTAGCGTCGTCTGGTTAGTCGACCGACAGGTTCCAGAAGAACTGAACCGGCGACTTGATCAGGCCGGTGACGTTCTTGCGATAGGCAACCGGGGTAAAGAACTGACCCAGTTGACCGGAGGCACCAATCGCCCACAGACGTTCCTGAACCGTGCGGCCAAAGGCCTGCTTTTCTTCCAGCGTGGTCGCCATGGCAAAGGCCGAACGGGCCTCTTCCAGGGCTGCATCTTCGGCCCAGCCGAACCAGCCCTTGTCCGGGTTACCGGAAAAGCCGATGGCCATCGGGTCGATCAGGTCCGCACCAATCCACCATGTGTGAAAGATGTTCCAGCCGCCGTCGGCCACCGGATCACGCAAGGCCCGACGCGATGTCAGGGTGGACCAGTCCATCGCCTGCACGTCCACTTCCATGCCAATTGCCCGCAGCTTTTCCGCCGAGATAAGCGAGAAGGCCGACAGGATAGGCACATCCGTAGGCTGCATGATCACCACCGGTGTTCCGTCATAGCCCGACGCCGCAAGGGCAGCCTTGGCAATTTCGATATCGCCGGTCTTGATCACATCTGATCCGACTTCGTTGGCCAGAGGTGTACCGCACGGGTAGACCGAATAGCAGGTGCTCCAGAATTTCGGATCACCCACGGCGCCAGCCATGTAGTCCTCTTGCTTCATCGCCATGATCGCGGCGCGCCGGACTTCGACATTGTCAAACGGCGGCAACAGGTGGTTGAACCGGGCAAAACCGATATTGCCCAGAGGGTCGTTGACCTCGACCACGATGTCGGGGTTGGCCTCCATGATCGGTGCCAGGTCGTTCGAGGGCGATTCGAAATAGTCGATCTCGCCGGCCATCAGCGCATTCACGGCTGTGGTCTGATCCGGGAAATAGGTCCAGATCACCTTGTCCACCTTGGCAATCTTGCCACCGGACGCTGCCGAAACTGGCTCAGAGCGGGGCACATAGGCCTCGTTCTTGGTATAAACCACCTTTGATCCCGGCACCCACAGATCCTTTTGGAACACAAACGGGCCAGAGCCGGTATAATCGTCGATCTGTTCAAAGGCATCTGTCGCGGCAACCCGCGCGGGCATCATGAATGGCACGTTGGACGAAATTTTGCCAATTGATTCAAGCACAAGACCATAAGGTGCGTTCAGCTTCATGACGATGGTATCGTCATCTGTCGCCGTCAGGCTGTCCATCACCGCAAACAATTGCTGGCCCATGCCATCGCGCTTGCCCCAACGTTCCAGCGAGGCGACACAATCGGCGGCCGTCACCGGCGTGCCATCATGCCAGTTCAGCCCCTCGCGCAGTTTGAAGGTCCAGACCAGCCCGTCATCAGAGGTGGTCCAGCTTTCGACCATCTGCGGCTGAGGTGCCAGGTTCTCGTCCATGGCAAACAGCGTGTCATAAATCAGATAGCCGTGGTTGCGGCTGATATAGGCTGTCGTCCAGATCGGATCGAGGTTCTTGAGGTCGGCATGCGGAATGACCCGCAGCACGGATTCGGCGGTGGCGTCAGTTGCCGCCATTCCACCAAAACCTAGCGGAATCGCCAAGGCAATTGCCGCCAGCATATTTCGTCTGGTCCATTTTAACATAGCTGATTTCTCCCTATTGTTGAAAATTGCTTCGGGCGTCTCGTTGGCTCGGGCGCGCCGTTGGGCAAAGTTAACCCCAATGAACTTGCTTGAGTCAACGTAAATTCGGTGTAATTGTCGATGCTTGATGGTGTGCGCATGCGTGATCACCCTGGCAAATACAACTCAACAAGGTGGGGATTATGACCGCAATAAAAATAATACCGTTGTTAAGCAACTCGTTAGCAAGCAAATGATTAAGCCGCGCGTCGCCGTTGCAGGGTTTCAGCATGAGACCAATACGTTTGCGCCCTTCCCCACGGATTGGCAACAATTTCAGCAACCCGGTGCATGGCCGTCCTTTGCGACCGGTGACAAGGCCGTTGAACAGGTGCATGGGCTGAACGTGCCGTTGGGTGGATTCGTAGACGAGGATGCGGGTTTTGAATTGGTGCCACTGCTATATGCCGCGGCTGAACCGGGCGGTTATGTGACGTCTGAGGCGTTTGACCGAATTACCGGAGAGCTGTGCGAACGGCTGGCTGCCGCCAAGGATATTGACGCGGTTTATCTGGATCTGCACGGGGCGATGGTGACGGATGACCATGAAGACGGTGAGGGCGAAATACTGGCGCGGGTGCGTTCGGTGGTTGGGCCAGACCTGCCCATTGCAGTCAGCCTTGATTTGCATGGCAACCTGTCGCCGGGCTTTGTGCAGGCGGCCTCTTGCCTGAGCATTTACCGGACTTATCCTCATATCGACATGGGGGCCACCGGCGAACGCGCGGCACGATTGTTGGCGCAATTGTTGGAACGGGGCGCGCCATTTGCCACCGCATTCCGCCAGCTTGATTTCATCATTCCGATCACCGCGCAATCGACCCGGCGGCAACCGGGTGGGCGGCTTTATGGCATGCTGGACGGGTTGACGGTTGACGGCGTTTCCTCGGTTGATTTTGCCTTTGGGTTTCCGCCTGCGGATATTCATGATTGCGGCGCCAGCGTCTACGCCTGCGGCGATGATCAGGGTGCTGTCGATGCAGCGGCTGACACGATGCTGGAGGCATTGCAGGATGCCGAGGACGATTTCATCACGTCGCTGGTTTCAGCGGACGTGGCCGTGCGTCGGGCGATGATGAACAACGGACCAAAGCCGGTTATTCTGGCTGACCCCCAGGACAATCCAGGTGCAGGCGCGCCCGGCGATGCGACCGGCCTGCTGGCGGCGATGCTGGCGGGGAATGCCAGCGGGGTGATTGGCATGATTTGGGACGCCAAGACCGCAAAACAGGCCCACGCCGCCGGAGTTGGGGCAATGATAGACGCGCAGATTGGCGGTATGTTTCCCGAAATTGGCGGACCGGCGATTGCGGTGCGTGCGCGGGTTGAGCAGTTGTCCGACGGAATATTCACCTGCACCGGGCCGATGTTTGGTGGGTTGAAGGCGCATCTTGGGCCTTGTGCGCGGCTGCTTGTGCAGGGCACAGAGGTGACAATCGTGGTCGGCTCAAACCGGGCGCAAAACGCTGATCAGGCGATATTGCGCCACATTGGGGCAGACCCGGAAGCCTATAAAATAGTTGCCGTGAAAAGCGCCATTCATTTTCTGGCCGATTATGAACCAATCGCCGAAGAGGTGATCCTGGCCGAAAGCCCTGGTGCCAATCCTTGCCGGATCGAGGCCATTCCTTACACAAACTTGCGTCCCGGTGTACGCTTGGGTCCGAATGGCCCCGAATTCAACCCAGCTTTAGAGGATCAGCATGACACTTGAACCCAGCCTTGTCCGCGACATCATCGCCGCCGTCGATCAGGGGTTTGACGACCAGACCGGATGGCTTCAGGATCTTGTGCGCCACCCATCACAACGCGGCCAGGAACATACCGCGCAAGAGATGGTGTTCAACAGCCTTACGGCGCGCGGATATGGCATGGACCGCTGGGCAATTGATATCGACGACATCAAGGATCATCCCGGGTTTTCGCCAGTCACCGTCGATTACACCAATGCGATCAATGTGGTCGCCACCCATACGCCAACCCGGACCATTGGCCGTTCATTGATCCTGAACGGTCATATTGACGTGGTGCCGGTCGGGCCGCGCGATATGTGGGCGCGCGATCCCTATGATCCCCAGATTGATGGCGACTGGATGTACGGGCGTGGGGCCGGTGACATGAAGGCCGGGCTTTCGGCCAACATCTTTGCGCTGGACGCCTTGCGTCGGATCGGCTTTGAACCCGGAGCAAGCGTTTATTTGCAATCGGTTACCGAAGAGGAATGCACTGGCAACGGTGCGTTGTCCTGCCTGATGCGCGGTTATCGCGCCGAGGCGGCGATCATTCCCGAGCCAAGCAACCACGAACTGGTGCGGACCAACGTCGGGGTGATCTGGTTTCGCGTGCGGGTCCGCGGCCATCCGGTGCATGTGGCCGATGCAGGCGAGGGCGCCAATGCGATCGAAGCGGCCTATCAGATCATCATCCGGCTGCGCCAGCTTGAGGCGGAAATGAACGCCGAGAAAGGCGAGACAAGGTTTTTCGCCGACCATCCACACCCGATCAACCTGAATGTCGGCAAGATTGCCGGCGGCGACTGGGCCTCATCGGTGCCTGCCTGGTGCGATCTGGACCTGCGTCTGTCGCTGTTTCCGGGGACTGAACCGGCGGATATTGCGGTCAGGATCGAGGCCGCCGTGGGTGAGGCCTGTCGCGATCATCCGTTTCTGAGCAATAACCCGGCAGAAGTAACTTATAACGGATTTTTCGCCAAAGGCTATGAGTTGCCCGAAGGCACCGAGGCCGAAGAAACCCTGATTGCGGCCCATCGCGCGGTTTTTGACGAAGGGCTGACCTCGGGCCCCGGGACCGCCTATCTCGATGGCAGGGTGTTCATGCTTTACGATGATTGTCCGGCGCTGGTTTACGGGCCGGTGTCACAGAATATCCACGGGTTTGACGAACGTGTCAGCCTGACGTCGCTTCGGCGTGTCACCCACACAATTGCCCTTTTCATCGCCGACTGGTGCGGCCTTAACAGGATCTGAAACTATGCCTTTACCCGATAACGCCATGATCGTCACCGCCCAACCCGAAGCCTCTGAGGCAGGCGCGCGCGTGTTGATGCGCGGCGGCAATGCGGTGGATGCAGCCATGGCCGCCGCCCTGGTGCAGGGCGTGGTGGACCCGCAGATGTGCGGTATCGCCGGATTTGGGGCGATGCAGATATATGACCCCAAGGGCGGGCATACCTGTATCGACTTTCACGGGCGCACGCCGTTGTCGGCGACGCCGGGCATGTGGGAACATTTGTTGGAGGGCGAGGCGCGTGACGGGTTTGGCTTTGTGTTGAAGGACAATATCAACGACATGGGTTATCGCGCCATTACCACGCCGGGGTCGGTGATGGCCTATCACGAAGCGGTGCAGGATTTTGGCAGCTGGGACTGGTCCGATATCTGTGCCCCTGCGGTGCAGCAGGCAGAGCAGGGGTTTTTTGTCCGCCCGCATGTGCATCACTGGTGGACCCACGGCGCGGACATGGGCCGGGCCGATGTGGCCGAGCGGATCGGGTTTTCCAAAACCGGGCGTGCGGCGTATTTCCGCAACGATGGGTCACTAAAGAAAATCGGCGATCACGTGGCCAATCCCGACCTTGCCCGCACGCTTTCACTGATTGCGCG
>JAKITO010000054.1 GCA_021648025.1 Paracoccaceae bacterium | reverse complement strand
TAAAACTGGCAGCTCATTATAGCGCGGTAACCTCGGCACGCCATCATCCGGGCGAAAATCGCTGTGGTTGATATCAGCATTCGACAGGATCGGCACGCGCAGGACGGCCTCGGTGTAGTCAATCGCATCACTGCGCATCTCAGTTACCAGTTCCTCGACAACCTCTTTGCAAAACCGCAAATGTCGGTCAGGCAGCCGAACCTGTTCAATTGCCTCGGCGGTGGTGGCATCAAGGTCAAGAGTTTGCATCAGCCATTCGATCAACTCTGCCGGGCTTTCGCTTTGGGTCAGGTGGTGCAGGACCTTTTCGCGTAGCGGCGCGCCATAGTCGGTCCATTCTGCCGCCAACGGTCCCGGCTTCTTTTTCGTGCCGACAAGACTCGCGGCGACCTGATTGAAATGCAGTTCTTTCAGCCCGCCCTCTTGCAGGTTAATTACATCCTGCGACGTCAGGCCAAGCAGTTTGCGCACCTTGGTCCACGTCAGTTTTTCCCCGCCATTGAGTGTGTTGAACAACACAGCGCGCCGATCCAGATCTATCGGGCGTTCAACGGACTCGCGGATCACGCGCAGATTTGCCAGTTCCTGCAAAATCAGAAACTCTTGTGCAGCAGGATGCCAGCGCGGCAGGCGGTCTTTTTCCGGAAAGAACGTGCAGCGCCCAGGCAGGACAGGTTTCAGGTTGCGCTGGAAGAATATGGTTGTATCGCGCAGCCGGTCCCGCAATTCATCGCTAAGCGTATGATGTTTGGCTTGTTGGGCCCAGATCGTATCGAACTCATCCTCCAGCATGTCGCGGGTTGGGTAAAAGTCATAATGCTTGTCAGCATTTTCTCCTTTGGCACGCACCCGCACGCCTTGCCCCTCTTGCAATCGCGCCCAAAGAAAAGCGCCATATGTCAGATGTCCCTCTGCCCGCAGTTTTTCGCGCAGCGCCAGGCTCGCGGATTTGATCAGGCCAGTGTCGTCTTCGGGTTTATCTGCTTTGCGGTTGCTTTTGAATCCACGGTGCTTGGATATATGCCAAAAAGCGCGTCCCATCTCATGCAGTGTCACCTGTTGTGATGATGCGTGGGCGCGGATTTCATAGGGGTTCAGGGCAAATATATCATCTCGTTCTTTCCCCTCGGCGGGCAGCATTCCTGCACCCTCCAATTCACTCAGCAGCCGATTGCGACGCGCCAATCGCCGATCCTGACCTCTGCGCTGCGACCGCGGTAACTGTCGCCCCGCAGCATTCGATTCCTTGCTCTTCGGGTCGCGCCCATCTTCGAAAATACGAACGCCAAGGCGACCTAAGGCAATAGGCTTGCCCGCTCCATGATCCAATTCAAAAACCGCCCAGCCGACAGAGGTCGTACCAAGATCAAATGCAAACCTATACCGTTCCAAACCCTTGCCCCCTTGACTCTTTATAGGTGTATATGTGACTCTGTACACTTCTTCTAGCAGAAGAAGCGGCGTGGTCTTTCCCGTGATAAGGTGAAATATCCACACCATTGAGGCAGGCTGTGGCCTGCCTCTTTCTCATCAATACTTCGCAAATGGGCTTTACTTCGCAAATGGGCTTTGTCGGTTCCTATTTGTATTTCACATATCTTGGGTTTTTTATTTTGATGATATGAATTACGATATTGCACTTGCGGCAAGCTTAGCGTCGCCCTTTTTTCCAGTCGTCCCAGCGCGCCTAGACCGTGATGCTGACGCCAATCAGCGCCACAGCAATAAACAGCCAGTGCAAGGTATCGAGATAGGAGATCAGCGGTTGCAGAGCGGATTGCGTGTCAGCCACTACTTGCTGCACGACCTCGACACCCGCCGCGCCGATGGTTGCAACCAGTCGGTTGCCCCAGTCCGGTTCCACCAGCTTGCGCAGCATGGATTTCTGGCCCGCGGCTATTGGTGGGCGACAGATGCGGCAGGTGTTCTTCGATGTAGCGGTCGATCAGATTCCCAACCCTTGACCAGGTCGCCTGATCGGCGCAAAACTTACCCAGCCCGGAAGTGCAAAAATAATAATTTCCACCACTTTCGAGACACCACCGAGACAAACCGCCCTGAAAAAACCAGCGCCACTGGTTTCGGAGAATCCACATACCTCAAAAAACCGCCCGGGGGAAACCGGCAGATGATCGGAAGTCAGCTCCGAACACCGGCAGACAAACTCTGCGCAGGTATACCAACTTCGCGACCGGCAAAGGAAAAGAAGCCCTCCTTTTTGAGACGCCCCACCAACCTTGACAAGGTTTCAGGCTGAACGCCCAGCAGATCGGCCAGATCCCGACGGGAAAGCGGCAGTTGCATTCGAAGCTGACCACCAATCCGTTCACCGTGGTTCTCCATCAGACGGAGCAGCAGGCCGGTCAGCCTTTGTTTGTTCGATGTTGTCGCCGCACCGATAATTCGCTCGTGGTTTGTGTCGACTTCCTCAACGCAGCGCAGGGCAAGCCGGGTCAGCACCGCCGGGTTGCCCTGAACGATGTGGTTGGCGTCGCGCCGTGCCACGGTGCAAACCCGCGAGCCAAGCAGCGCGCGCGCTTCGGTCTGGTGCGCACCGTCGCGCAGAAAGGCACGCAAGCCGATGATTTCACCGGGATAGGCCAGACGCATCAGGGTCGAAGACCCA
Source organism: Paracoccaceae bacterium (assembly GCA_021648025.1). Taxonomy (GTDB): domain Bacteria; phylum Pseudomonadota; class Alphaproteobacteria; order Rhodobacterales; family Rhodobacteraceae; genus NVQY01. Next base: position 16,606 of record JAKITO010000054.1, on the reverse strand, counting down.
TCCGCATGATGGGTCCGCAAAGCGATCAGGCCTCTGGACACGCAGAATACCCCACGGTTGGTGCTGCCTTGATCGAACAATACCTGCCCCACCTCCAGATCCTTGCGCACAAAACTGCGCGTCAAGACCGAAACTGCGCCATCCGCGACCGGTTGCCAGACGCTTTCGCCGTAAAATGCGCATTTCCCGCAGGGGTGGTTAAAATTTTCCATAACTTGCATCGGGGCCGGTCCGGGTGATCAAAAAAAGTTTACAGGGGTTATCTACCCTGTTGCGCAAAGGCATGTCCACCTTGGCCGGGGGCTTGGCAAACCGGCGAAACAGGAACACGGGCGGTTTTCACCCGGATAAATTGACGATCGTCAATGACACGACCGGTCCCGGACACGAGAGTCACCGCAAAACAAGCCGAGGTGATCGAGTGTTTGATGAAAGAGCCGGTGCAGCGCCCAAGCTGCCACCCAAGCCGCCCGCGCGTCAGGGCAACGTTTCGATCTGGAAGTACTTTCGCCTGTTCAAACAGGATATATTGTCCGCCCAACCCGCCCGTCTTTACCGCGCCTGGATGGCCGAGATGCGCACGCCGTTCTTTCATTCCTACATGTGCAATGACCCCGAACTGGTGGATCTGGTGCTCAAGAAACGTCCGCGCGACTTTCCCAAATCCGAACGCATCCGCGTGGGGTTAAAGCCGTTGCTGGGCGAATCGGTGTTCATCTCCAACGGTGAATTGTGGGAACGCCAGCGCCGCATCATCGACCCGGCCTTTGAGGGCGGGCGCCTGCGCAGCATCTTCCCGTCCATGTGGGACAGCGGTGTGGCGGCGGTGGAACGCCTGCAGTCGCTTGCCGACGGCAAGCCGGTCGAGATCGAAAGCCAGACCAGCCATGTGGCCATGGACGTGATCTTCCGCACCCTGTTTTCCCTGCCGATCGAAAATGAAATCGCCGCTGCCGCCTTTAACGCATTTCGCGAACATCAGCAGGCCCAGCCGGTGGCGAATATAATGGCCGTTCTGCCCCTGCCGCGCTGGTTCCCCCGGTTCCATTCGCGCAAGACCCGCCAGACCGCCCGCACCATCCGCGATCTGGTCAGGCAACTGACCAGTGCGCGCGCCAAAGAGATCGCCGAAGGCCGCGCGCCGGATGATCTGGCCACCAAGATCATGACCACGCCCGACCCGCAGACCGGGCAGGTGTTCGATCAGGAGGAAATGGTCGATCAGGTGGCGATCTTCTTTCTTGCGGGCCACGAAACCTCGGCTGCGGTGCTGGCCTGGGCGCTCTACCTTCTGGCGCTCTACCCGGAATGGCAGGACAAGTTGGCGCAAGAGGCGGTCAGCGCGTTCGACCCGGACAAGATCTATTTCTCAACCCTGTCCAAGCTGCGTCAGTCGCGCGCGGTGTTCCGCGAAACCATGCGCCTTTACCCGCCCGTGCCGATGTATGTACGCGAAGCGGCCTGCCCCGAGAGGTTCCGCGACCGCGATGTGAAACGCGGGGCGCAGGTGATCATCAGCCCCTGGCATCTGCACCGCCACGAACTCCTGTGGGAACGCCCTGATGAATTCGACCCGGACCGGTTCGACACGCCCAACGGCAAGGAATGTCTGCGCAAAGCCTATATCCCGTTTTCCGCCGGGCCAAGGGTCTGCCCGGGGTCCGCCTTTGCCATGGCCGAGGGGCCGCTGTTGCTGTCGATGCTGGTGCGCGCCTTTCGGTTCGAACGCGTCGAGGGGCGCGACCCGGTGCCGGTGGCGCATCTGACGGTGCGCGCGCGCGACGGCATCCATCTGCGCCTGACCCCGCGCAATCCACCCCAAAGTAGCAAAAAGGTTGAACGATGACCGCCACTCCGCCCCAAGCTGACCCGCCCCATGAGCGCCTGAGCGCCTGGCCCTACTGGATGACCCTGACTTTTGTGCCGCTGGTGGCGCTGGCGGTGCTGCAGGGCGGCTGGACCATATGGCTGATCCCGTTTTACGGCTGGGTGGTGATGCCGCTGCTGGATATCGTGCTGGGGCGCAACCTGAAAAACCCCGACCCGGACACGCCGGATGAGGCGCTGTTCTGGTTCCGCCTGCTGACCTGGATCTGGTTGCCGATCCAGATTGTCATGGTGTTCGGCTCGCTCTGGTATCTGACCCGCGTGGCCAGCTATTCGACGGCTGAAACCCTTGGCATCATGTTTGGTATCGGCGTCACCACCGGGATCGTCGGCATCGTCTATTCGCACGAGCTGATGCACAAACCCAACCGGTTTGAGCGCAACCTGGGCGATCTGCTGCTGGCGCTGGTGCTGTACGGGCATTTTCGCACTGAACACCTGCTGGTGCATCACCCCCATGTGGGCACCCCGCGCGACACCGTGACGGCGCGCTACAACGAAGGTTTCCTGCGCGCCTTTCCACGGGTTCTGTGGCAGGGCCCGGGATCGGCGTGGCGGGCGGAAAAGGCGATGCTGGCGCGGGCCGGGCGCAGCCCCTGGCACCTCTCCAACCCGATCTGGAAATACCTGGTGCTGCAGGCGGCGTTTCTGGGGCTGGCCTATGCAATAGGTGGCTGGGCCGGGGTTGGGTTGTTCGCCTTTCAGGCCTTTGTCGCCATCTGGCAGCTTGAGCTGACCAATTACGTGGAACATTACGGGCTGACCCGGGAATACCTGGGGGACGGCAAGTACGAGCCGGTGAAACCGCATCATTCCTGGGATTCGGCGCATCGCGTTTCGGGGCTGTTGCTGATCAATCTGCAACGCCACGCCGACCACCATGCACACCCGATGCGCCGCTATCCGCTGTTGCAGATCTATGACGAAGCGCAGGTTCCCCAACTTCCCACCGGGTATCCGCCGATGACGGCGATGGCGATGATCCCGCCTCTTTGGCGGCGGGTATTCAACCCCAAGGTACGCGCCTGGCGGCGTCAGTTCTATCCTGAAATCAAGGACTGGACCCCGTACAAGACCTGGGCCAATCCGGGGCCAAAAGGGGCCGGATGACCTATAGGGGTTGCAACGGTTTGCCGGTCCAGTCGGCCCCCGCCACCCCGGACAGGAACCCGTCGGAAAGGCGCATTCCCCTTGCAATTTCGTCCAGCCCGGACACAAGCGCCGCCGCGTCCGTCTTGCCGTCTATCCTTTGACGAAACAGGTGGCACAGGCGGGCAAAGCCGGTCGATTGCGGTGACAGGCGCAACCCCGAGACACCGACCTCACGCAAGGCTTCGATCTGATTGGCCGCGTTTGCATAGGTGTCCGACAGGGTCTGTACGCCATTGATCGCCAGAAACGGCTGCCGGTCAAGCGTGTCCACCGTCAACCCGTCCGGGTCATCCTCGCAGGCGAACTGGCAGTTGTCCTTGGTTCGCCCGTGCAGGCGCGCGTGATAGCAGCGCCCCGAAATCGCCAGCGGCAGGCGCCCGTGCCCCCAGACCTCGATGGCCACGCCCAGCCCCCTGGCGTGCTGGCACAGAGCAGCCACTGACGCCAAAGGCAGTTCCGGCGGCAGGCAGACCCGCGTGGCCCCCCTGGAGGCCAGCCAAGCCAGCGTGCCTTCGTTATAGACATTCACCATTGGCCCGACCGAAAATGCCGTGCCTTCGGGCAGCATTGCCAGCGCGGTCAGGTCGTTCACCTCAACCTCGACCCCCAGTTCGGCCCCCAACCCGGCCAGTTCTGCGGTCATCTTGCGCTCGCGCTTGAGGGTGACAAGCGCCAGGCTGGTTACGGCAACTTTCTTGCCCGCAGCCAGCAGGGTTTCGATCGCGTCCGGTATCCTGTCTTGATAGAACGGCAGGCGTTTGGAGCAGATCAGTTCGCCGATCACCACGCGGTCCACCGCAATGCGCGCCAATTCGTCGTATAGGGCGCTCCAGGGATCGGGTTTCCAGAAGAACTGATTGGGACCGACAGTAAGATGCATGTCCCTACCTCCAGATCTTGCGATAGGCACCGGTTGTTTCCGCCTGACCCTCGGACAGCCGCGCAAGCATGCCTGCGGGCAATTCCCGGCCCTCTTCAAGTGCGTCGACCGCATCCCGGAAATTACGCACCACCTGCGCCACATAAGAGCGCGACCGCTGGCGCCCCTCGATCTTGAGCGCGGTGACACCGGCCTTTTTCAACTGCGGGATAAGCTGCTCGGCATTCAGGCTGACAGGATCCTCGAACAGGTAGCCCTTTTGGTCCTGGGTGGCAAAACAGCCCTTGCACAGGGTGGGGTAGGGGGCAGGTTCACCCGGTTTGGCCCGGTGGATGGTGTAGCCCCCCAACCTTACCGCCAGCGTGTCGCCTTCGTCATGGTAATCCACATGGCTGGCGGGGGAACACACGCCGTTCATGTTGGGCGACAGCCCCGTGGCATAAGAAGACAGCGAACAGCGCCCTTCGGCCATCACACACAGGCCGCCAAAGACAAAAACCTCGGTTTCGACCTTGGTCTGGTCGTTTATCGCCGCAATCTCGGCGACCGACAGAACCCGTGGCAGAACCACCCGTTTCACGTCAAAGCATCTGGCGTAAAAATTGATCACATCGCTATTGGCGGCGGCGGCCTGTACCGACAGATGACGACGCAGGTCAGGGTGGTTTTGCATCGCAAAGGCCAACAGCCCCGGATCGGCCAGAATGACGGCATCCGCGCCCGCACTGGCGGCGTCGGACACGGCATCATGCCAGATCCCTTCGGCCCCCGCGCGGGGAAAGGTGTTAATCGCGATCAACACCTTGGACCCGTGATCATGTGCGAACCGGATGCCTTCGCGCATTTCCGCACGGTCAAAATTCAGCCCCGGAAAATTCCTTGCATTGGTTTCATCGTTGAACCCGCAATACACCGTATGAGCACCGGCCTTGACCGCAGCCCGCAGGGCCGCAGGCGTGCCGGCAGGGCAGACAATTTCCATTCTCAGGCGAACTCCTCTTCGTGCCGTGACAACGCCACCCCGGTCGCGCCTTCGGCAAGGGCGATGAGCCGTTCAAGGGGCTGCCTGAGCGGCCCTGAGATTGCCCCAAGTTCGGCCGCGAGATCCAGTTCGGCATCGTCAATCGCGTTTCTCAGGGCCAGAACCGCACCTGTGTCCCCCTCGATCAGCAAATCGCGGGAGAAAAACAGCGCGTCGCCATCAAAGGCCCCGTGAACCAGCCCCAGAAGTGCCGCCAGCGGCCCGGCGATACGCGCATCCCTCCCATCGGGCCCCCCATCGGGCCCCCCATCGGGCCCCCCATCGGGATGGCGCAACAGCGTCACGCGCGGTGCCCCGCCGTTGGGTTCAAGGCGCATGACCAGAGGCAGGTCGGTCGGGTCAAGGATGAAACGGGCATGGGCATGATCGCCCAACCGGCGAAACAGGGCCGGATGACGCCGGGCCACCTGCTTTGCAAAAGCGCTCAGAGCCATCGAAATCGGGCCAAGCGGAACAACACCAAGCGCCCGCGCGGGCAGCTTTGGAAAGGTCGGGATCGCGACCGGCACCTGAAACACGCGTCATTCCCTTTTTTATGTCATCAAATCTGAATGGGTCGCTCTGATGCCGTCTTATCCGGGTCTGGACGCAGACAAATTGACGTCCGTCAATTTCGCGGGACTTCTTTTCTGCTAACTGCTCAAAAACCAAACCGGAGCAAACTCATCCGCGATCTTCCGCCCTTTCCCAGCCTGCGCAGCTTTCTTGACTGGTGCGCAGGGACTGGTCAGCTTGCCAGCCTGCCAGATCCGGTTTGCCTGCGCCACCAGATGACGGCGGTGCATCGCAACGTGCTGGAAAAAGGCGGGCCGGTTTTACGGTTCGACGCGCCGGTGCGTGCCGACAAAAGCCGCGTTGACATGCCGGTTGTGGTCAACCTGTTTGGCACACCCGAAAGGGTCGCCGCCGGTCTGGGGGTTCACGTCGCGCGACTGGGAGAGCTGGGCGCATTTCTTGCCGCGCTGCGCTCGCCCGCGCCACCCGATGGCATGCGCGATGCGCTGTCGCGCTGGCCGATGCTCAAGGCCGCGCTGTCGACCCGGCCCAAATTCATCACCAAAGCGCCGGTGCAGCAGGTTGTGATGCAGGGCAACGACGCCGATCTGGGCGCCTTGCCGGTTCAGACCCACTGGCCGGGGGATGCAGGGCCGCTGATCACCTGGCCTGTCGTGCTGACCCGCCCCGCTGACAGCAGCGCCGAAGATATCGCGAAATACAACGCTGGCGTTTACCGCGCGCAGGTGCTGGGCCGCGACAGCCTGATCCTGCGTTGGCTGGCGCATCGGGGCGGGGCGGCGCATCATCGAAGCTGGGCAAAAACCGGCCAGCCAATGCCGGTCGCGGTGGTTCTGGGGGCAGATCCGGCCACCTTGTTGTCGGCGGCACTGCCGCTTCCCGAAACCGTGTCCGAACTAAGTTTTGCAGGCGTTTTCAGTGGCGCGCGCCCAAGGTTGGTGCCCGCCAGAACGGTGCCGATGATGGTCCCGGGCGAGGCCGAGATAGTCATCGAGGGCTGGGTGTCGCCCACCGCCACCGCGCCCGAGGGGCCGTTTGGCGACCATACCGGTTATTACAACGCCGCCGAGCCGTTCCCGGTGATGCAGGTCACGGCCATCACCCACCGTCGTGATCCGCTGTACCTGTCCACCTATACCGGGCGGCCGCCGGATGAACCGGCAATCATCGGCGAGGTTTTCAACACACTTGCGCTGCCGGTCATTCAGGCGCAAATCCCGGAAATTCGCGGATTGTGGCTGCCCCCGGCGGCGTGTTCCTATCGCATCGCCGTCATCAGCATCGACAAACATTACCCCGGACAGGCGCGCCGGGTGATGATGGCGCTTTGGGGAATGTTGCCGCAATTCAGCTATACCAAGATGATCGTGGTGGTGGATGACGACATTGACCCGACCAACTGGGATGACATTGCCTGGGCCATCGCCACCCGCATGGATCCGGGGCGCGATGTGATGATATTGGAAAATACCCCCATGGATTACCTTGATTTTGCCTCTCCTGAACCGGGGCTGGCCGGCAAGCTGGGCATTGATGCCACCACCAAAATCGGGTCCGAGACCCGGCGTGACTGGGGCGGCGTCATGAAAACCGCCGCCCATGACGCGGATTTTGCCGCCGACCTGGTGGCGCGACATCTGCCGGATCTGGGCGCATGAGCGCGCCGCGGGTCATTCTCGGCGTTTCCGGCGCATCGGGGGCAGCACTGGCCGGGTCCGTTGCGCGCCAATTGGCCGGGCTTGGCGTGGAAATCGACCTTGTCACCAGCGTTGCGGCTCAGCGGACCCTGACCCTGGAATGCGGACCGGATGCGCTTGGGGTGCTCAGGTCACTGGCCAGTCGCGTGCATAGTTTGTCCGACATCGGCGCCAGTATTGCTTCGGGTTCCTCGCCTGTTGCGGGCATGATCGTTGCCCCGTGCTCGATGCGCAGCCTTGCGGCCATTGCCCAGGGACTGGATGACAATCTGCTGACCCGCGCCGCCGGCGTGCAACTCAAGGAACGCCGACCTCTGGTGCTTTTGACCCGCGAGGCCCCCCTGACGCTTGCGCATCTGAAAAACATGACCGGCGCCACGCAAATGGGGGCAATCATCCTGCCGCCGGTGCCCGCCTTTTATCTGCTGCCGGACAGCGTTCAGGCGATCATTGATCAGATCGCATCACGGGCGATCGACCTGTTGAAGATCACAGCACCGATTGCCAAACGCTGGCACCTGGAGTCGGGTTCCAGCCCCTGAAGTTATCCATCGCGACCGGGTCTTGTCTTGTCACGGTTTCGTTCCGCTCCAAGTGCTCGTTTAAGCCACCTTTCGTTCGAAGGCGACAGGGCTTTCCCAGCCCAGTGCTGAGTGTCGGCGTCGCGGATTATAAAAGCCGTTTATGTATTCAAAGATCGCCATCTCGACCTGTGCCGTCGGGCTTCCCATGATCGGCGCCAGATCAGCTCTGCCTTGATCGTCTTGAAGAACATCTCAACAGCCGCATTATCATACCTTTTTCAGATTGCGCCGCCCTTCATCCAACTGGCGCAGCTGGAATCAAGGCGTTCAGGTGCTAGAAATTTTTACAAATAACGATCACTTGAACATAGTGGTTGAATATTTTGGTCACTCGAAATACTAATTCACCTCAAGTTGGAGGTATGCGCAAGAATGGTAGGCAAGACCGAAAAGAGAAAAAGGCTGATTGTCGGGCTGGCCCGCGAGCGGAATCTTGTTACCGTAGACGGTTTGGCGCGGCATCTTCAGGTTTCGCCGCAGACCATTCGCCGCGACCTGAACGGACTTTGCCAGTCCAACATACTGCGACGGCGACACGGCGGAGCCGAGCTTTTTGAAGGGAAACTCAACCAACCCTATGACCAGCGCTCTACGACCAATCCCGATGCAAAAAAGGCAATTGGCGAAGCTGCGGCCAAGATCGTGCCCGACGGCGCGACTGTGTTCATTTCAATCGGCACCACCCCGGAAATGGTGGCGCGCGCGCTAACTGCCAAAAAGGGGTTGACGGTTGTGACCAACAACCTGAACGCCGCAATGGCGCTTGCACAGGAAGAAACGAACCGTATCATCCTGCCCGGCGGCGAAATGCGCCTGCCGGACCGCGATATCATCAGCGACGAGGCCTTGGCGCTATTTGACGGCTACCGCGCCGAATATGGCATTGTTGGCGTGGGCGGCGTGGAAACAAACGGGACGCTTTTGGATTTCCACAGCTCGGAGGTGCGAATTCGCGAAAAGATCTGTGCAAATTCCCGCATGTCGATCCTGGTGGTGGACAGCACCAAATTCGGTCGCGCGGCCCCGGCGGTAGGCGGACACCTGGGCGATGTGGACCGGATAATAATGGACAAGCCGCCATCGGGTGAATTTTCCCCATTGATCGAGGCTGTGGAAGATCGGCTCGAATTTGCAAGGGGACCGATGTCATGAGCAAAAACGCCTTTGTCGTGCTGGACAACATTGGCAAGCGCTGGAAAGGGCAGCTTGGGGTAGAGCATATATCGCTTGAAATCGAGGAGGGGGAATTTGTCGCCCTGCTTGGCCCTTCGGGCTGTGGAAAATCAACCACCCTGCGGCTTCTGGCCGGGCTGGAAGTGCCCGACGAAGGCCGGATTATCATTGACGGCACCGATGTAACCAGCATGCCGGCGGCCAAACGTAACCTGTCGATGGTGTTTCAGTCATATGCGCTGTTTCCGCATCTTTCGGTGGCTGAAAACGTGATGTTTGGCATGAAAGTCCGCCGGGTCCCCAAAAAGGAACGGCTTGAAAAGATGCAAAACGCGTTGGACATCACCGGGTTGCACGGATTGGAAGACCGCAAGCCCAGCGCGCTTTCGGGCGGTCAGCGGCAACGGGTGGCATTGGCGCGGGCGATTGTGGCCGGGCGCAAGCTTTGCCTGATGGATGAACCACTTTCGAATCTTGACGCCAAACTGCGCAATGCGGTGCGAAAAGATATCAAAAAGCTGCAAAGCGACCTGGGAATGACCATCGTCTATGTGACACATGACCAAACCGAGGCCATGAGCATGGCCGACAAAGTGGTGCTGATGAAAGACGGGCGCATTGAGCAGGTAGGCTCTCCCGAGCAGCTTTACAGCGAACCCACCACCACCTTTGTGGCCGAGTTTGTGGGCGCGCCCCCCATGGCGCTGATTCAAGGCGCGGCGCTGGATGGGTTCACCCATTTGCAAACCATTGGTGTGCGCGCGGAAAAAATACGGGTTGCGACGAACAACCACCGCATGACCTGCACCGTGACCGATTGTGAATTTCTTGGGGCCGAGACTTTTATTGGCCTGGCTCACGAGCAGGCCAATGGCTTGACACTCAAACTTGATGGCAAGGCCGATATGAAAATCGGAATGCAGGTAAAAATCACCTTTGATGACCAAGACCTCCATGTGTTTGACCCTGCGGGTCAACGCGTGGATCCACGATGAAACCAACAAACAGGGAGAATAATGTGAAACATTCAAGGATCTTTGCGGCGGCACTGACAGGGGCGCTTTCATTTGCAGGCATGAGCGCGGCCCAAACCGAGCTGACTATGTATTACCCGATTGCCGTGGGCGGTTCGCTGACCCAGGTGGTGGACGGTATCGTGGCCGATTTTGAGGCCCAAAACCCCGATATCAGCGTGAATGCGATTTATTCGGGCAATTACGACGACACCCGCGTGCGGGCCCTTTCGGCGCTGAACGCAGGTGAGTCGGCGCAGATGGCGGTCATGTTTTCGATTGATGCCTATGATCTGATCGAGCAAGAACTGATCATCCCGTTCGACGGGTTGGCCGACCAAGACTGGCTCAACAGCTTTTATCCGGCGCTGATGGCCAATAGCCAGATCGAGGGACAGACCTGGGGCATCCCGTTTCAGCGTTCGACCATCGTGGCCTATTACAACAAAGACATGTTCCGCGCGGCTGGCCTTGATCCTGAAAGCCCGCCCACTACGTGGGACGAAATGATTGAAATGGGCAAAGCCCTGACCAATGACGACACTTTCGGGCTGATGATCCCCTCTACCGGCTATCCCTACTGGATGTTCCAGGCCCTGGCGATCCAGAACGGCAAAGAGGTAATGTCAGCCGATGGTCTGACCACCTTCTTTGACGATCCAACCGTGGTTGAAACGCTTGAGTTCTGGAAATCCCTGAGCAGCGAGCATGGTATCATGCCCAAGGGCACCGTTGAATGGGGCACCCTGCGCCAGGCCTTCCTGGAAGGGCAAACCGCGATCATGTGGCACTCGACCGGTAACCTGACCACAGTGAAGGAAAACGCCAGCTTTGATTTTGGCGTGGCTGAATTGCCCGCCAATGTGCGCCTTGGGTCGCCAACCGGTGGCGGTAACTTCTATATCTTCAAGGAAACCTCTGACGAAGAACGCGCCGCGGCCATGAAGCTGATCAAGTTCATGACCGCACCCGAGCAGGCAGCGGCCTGGTCGATTGCAACCGGCTATATGGGCGTGTCGCCGGCCGCCTATGAAACCGAAGCGTTGCAAGCCTACGTGAAAGAGTTCCCGCCCGCTCTGGTGGCCCGCAATCAGCTTGAAAACGCAGTGGCAGAGTTCTCGACGTTTGAGACTTCGCGGGTGCGTCAAGGGTTGAACAACGCCATCCAGTCGGCGTTGACCGGTGCCAAAACCCCGGAAGAAGCCCTGACCGAAGCTCAGGCCGCCGCAGAGCGTCTGCTGCGCGCTTACCGCTAAAATCCCATATGGCACCCGGGCATTCCGGGTGCCATTTCTGTGCAAAGGTATACGAATGAGCGACCTCGCAAAACTGGAACGGCGTCGGCGCGCCATATTTGGCTGGCTCCTGCTTTCCCCTGCTGCGATCCTGTTGTCGCTGTTTGCGTTTTATCCGTCCGTTGCCACGCTTTGGTCCAGCCTGTTTTCCCGCGGAACCCGTCGCCGCCCAACCGAATTTGTCGGCACGGAAAACTACACTGATCTGTTTGCCGACCCGACCTTTTGGATTGTGGTCAAAAACAACCTGATTTACGCCGGTGTCACGGTGCCGCTATCAATGTTTATCGCACTTTCCATGGCGCTTTGGGCCAATTCCAAAATCTCGGCCAAGGGGTTTGTGCGCACGGCCTATTTCACCCCCACGGTGCTGCCGATGATCGCCGCCGCCAACCTGTGGCTGTTCTTTTATACGCCGGGGCTTGGGGTGTTGGACCAGATAGGTGCCCTGTTTGGCCTGCCCTCGGTCAATTGGCTCGGCCAGCCGGAAACGGCACTTTGGGCGATTATCATCGTGACCGTCTGGAAAGAGTCAGGCTTTTTCATGATCTTTTACCTCGCCGCCCTGCAAACCATCCCGGTTGACCTGCGCGAAGCCTCGGACCTTGAGGGGGCCGGTCGATGGACCTACACGCGGCGCATCGTTCTGCCCATGCTGATGCCGACGACCCTGTTCATTGCCGTCAACGCCATGATCAACTCGGTCAAACTGATCGACCACCTGTTCATTCTGACCAAAGGCGGGCCTTCGGATGCCTCCAAGCTGCTGCTTTATTACATTTGGGAACAGGCGTTTGCGTTCTTTGACGCCCCCCACGCCGCCGCGCTGACGATACTGGTGCTTCTGGTGCTGGGCATCGTCGCCGCCGTGCAGTTCATTCTCATGGAACGCAGGACTCATTACCAATGAACCGTTTGACCAACAGCCTTGATACAATCGGCGCGGTCGTGCTGGCGATCATCTGGATCGCACCGCTGGTTTTTGCCGTCTGGGCCGCAGTGCATACCACCTCGGACGCGGTGAATTTCCGGCTGACCTCGCCCTGGACGCTGGACAATTTCCGCATCGCCTGGGCAGGCGCGCCCTGGGGCAAGTATTTCCTGAACACCTTCATTCTGGTGACCGTGGTGCTGATTGGTCAGTTTTTTGTAACCACGCTGGCGGGTTATGCCTTTGCGCAGGTGCAGTTCCCGGGCAAGGATTTCGTCTTTCTGCTGGTTCTGCTACAGCTTTTCATCCTGCCCGAAGTGCTGATTCTGGAAAACTACGCGATGGTCTCAAGGCTGGGCCTGTTTGATTCAATCCTCGGGGTGGGCATGCCCTATATGGCCTCGGCGTTTGGTATTTTCCTCATGCGCCAAGCCTTCAAATCGGTGCCAATCGAGTTGGACGAGGCGGCGCGCATCGAAGGCTGTTCGGGCCTTGGCATCTTGCTCAGGGTTTATGTGCCGCTGGCCAAGCCAACTTATCTGGCCTATGCGCTGGTGTCGGTATCGACGCATTGGAACAACTTTCTTTGGCCGCTGATTGTCACCAATTCACCCGAAACCCGTCCGCTGACCGTTGGCCTGTCGATCTTTGGCGCCCCTGAAAACGGGGTCGATATTTCGATCATTTCGGCTGCGACCATTATGTCGGTCGCCCCATTGTTGATCGCCTTCCTGGTTTTCCAGCGCCAATTCGTGCAGGCCTTTTTGCGCGCAGGGATCAAATGACCAGAATTCTGCAAATCTCGGATCTGCACCTGACAGTCCCGCCAACCAAACTTGACGGGCAGGTAGACACGTCAAAGCGTTTCAGGGCCGCAATTGACGTGGCACTGAAGGCGCGAACAAAACTGGCACTAGAGGCCGTCGTCGTCACTGGCGACATTTCCCATAGCGGCAATCCCGAATGTTATGCGCATTTTCGCAAGGAGATTGAGCGGCTGGGCCTGCCGTATTTTGTAATTCCGGGCAACCATGACAGTCGCGAGGAGATGCGCACAGCCTTTGGCGACGCGCGGTATATTCCACAAACCGGGCGCCTGAATTGGACAACAGAACTAAAGAAAATGTACGTCATCGGGATTGATACGCTGGTTGAAGGTCACAGTGGAGGGGTTTTTGATGATGAAACGGCCGACTATCTTACCCGTGCCCTGGATCGGATTTCCGGAAAGCCGGTCCTGATTTCCATGCACCACCCACCCTTTGATTGCGGCATTCGTTTCATGGATAATATCGGCCTTGCGGGCAAGGAAAAGCTAAAAGCCGTGCTTGGCAATGCCAAACCGAATGCCCGGATCATTTGTGGCCATGTGCACAATATGATTGTCAGCTCGGTCGGCGAAACAATCGCCATTTCCGCCCCATCCCCGGCCAGCAGTTTCCCGATCGACTTTCGCGTCGATGCTGCCGCCGGATATTTCGTCCAGCCCGGTGGCTTTATGCTGCATGAATGGAACAGGCATTTTCGCTCTACCCACATTGCTCTTTCATCAAGTGATGAATTAATTCCCTTTCAGGCGTAACCGGAAACGAAACCGTGACAGGTCCACTCCGGCATCATTTACAAATAGGCACCGCTGTTGTTGCGGATACGTTCCGTCAGTTTAATTCTTTCAAGCGCATTTGACGTCGACACCGTTGCCGACAGCAGCACTTCTATCATCAGCACCGTCGATACGACGGACGGATAGTAATGCGGACTTGCCGTGGGGGCAAAAAAGACATGATCGGCATGTTCCACCAGCGGAGAGCTGGGTTTGTCAGTCAGGGCAAATACCTTGGCCTTGCGTTTGTTTGCATAGGTTGCGGCCTCGACCGTTTCACGGGCATAGGGGGAAAACGCCATCACAAGGGCGGTATCGTGTTCGGTGATGGAGGCGATAGTTTCAACCATCGTGGCGCTGCCCGAATGGTCCGTGCGCAACCCCGGTATCGCCATCTGGCCAGTGGATTCCATCAGCGCCGCCATCCAGTGCATGGACCCGGACCCAAGGATGAATGTGCGCGTTGACCCTTGCACACTTTTGGCAAATTCCTCGACGGCTTTCACGTCGAGATGCGCGAGCGTCTGGGCAATACTCTGGGTCGCAGCCAGTGCAAGACTGGCGGCCAGATGATCCGCTGAGTTTGATCCGGCGCTGCTTTGCAATGCGTCCGCTCGGTTGCCGAACCCTTGGCCCGCGAACCGTTGCTGGAATTCGGTTCGAAAGGCGTCGTAGCTTTCAAAGTCCAGCGCCCGGGCAAGCCGCAGCATTGTGGGCGAGGCAACATCGCAGGCGGATGCAACTGTGCGCATGGAATCAAAGGCAATGCGATCAGGATTGTCGAGCGCGTATCGCGCGGCTTTGGCAAGTTTCTTGGGTAGGCCCGGCAGGGCATCCGTCAGTCTATGGTTGATAGTCGACATGGCATCCCGTTCAGTTTGTAGCATTTGCTATTTTTTGCACTGTTTTCCGGCTTATGGAACAGAGAAAACTGTAGCACCTGAAATAAACTTTGACAAAAAAATTCATATGCTACAGAAGTTATCGAGAGATTCTTGGCGGGAACCTCCCTCACATGTCACACTACTCGGCTTTTTCGATCTTCAGGAATGCACTGTCGGGCAACCGGCATTGGCCACGGGTCTGGCGAAATCCACACCCCAAGCCGTCTTATGATGTGGTGATTGTCGGGGCTGGCGGGCATGGGCTGGCCACCGCCTATTATCTGGCCAAAGAGCACGGCATTCACAATGTGGCGGTGATTGAAAAGGGGTGGCTGGGGGGCGGCAATACCGTGCGAAACACTACGATCGTGCGTTCAAACTACATGATGCCCGGGAATACGATGTTTTACGAACGTTCAATGAAGCTGTGGGAAAACCTAAGTCAGGACATCAACTACAACGTGATGTTTTCCCAGCGCGGACAGTACAACCTTTGCCATTCTCCCGGCCAAATGGACACGGCGCGTCGGCGCGGCAACATCATGCGGGCCAACGGCATCGACGCGGAATTATTTGACCGGGCCGAAGTGCAAAGACGTCTGCCTTATCTGGACTATTCGCCAAATGCGCGATTTCCGATCCACGGGGCGATTTACCAGTCACGGGCCGGCACTGCCCGCCATGATGCCGTGGCGTGGGGCTATGCCCGCGCGGCGGACCGGCAGGGCGTGGATATCATTCAGCAATGCGAGGTCACCGGCTACCTTCGCGATGGCGACAGAATTACCGGTGTCGAAACCACCCGGGGGCCGATCAGGGCAGGCAAGGTCGGGCTGGCGGTGGCTGGCCATACCGGCCACCTAGCGGCAATGGCCGGTCTGCGACTTCCGATCGAAACCCATGTATTGCAGGCCTTTGTGACCGAACCGCTGAAACCGATGGTGGATACGGTGATCAGCTTTGGTGCTGCGCATTTCTATGTAAGCCAATCCGACAAGGGCGGTCTGGTGCTGGGCGGGGATTTGGACGGTTACAATTCCTACGCACAGCGCGGCGGATTGCCTATGGTGGAACATACGCTTGCCAGCGCCAAGGCGCTGATGCCTTCGGTGTCGCGGCTGAAACTGTTGCGCCACTGGGCCGGGGTGATGGACATGTCGATGGATGGTTCGCCCTTTATCACCAAGACCTCGGTGGACGGGCTCTATCTGAATGGTGGCTGGTGTTATGGCCGGTTCAAGGCAACGCCCGCCAGTGGTTGGTGCTATGCGCATTTGCTGGCCAAAGATGAACCACACACCCATGCTGCCGAATTCAGACTGGACCGTTTGGCACGCGGTGCGATGATTGATGAAAAAGGCGTTGGCGCCCAACCAAACCTGCATTGACTATACCGTTTTGAAAGGCCGGAATTAATGATTATCAACCATCCCCTGCTTGGCCCCCGCGATGCCGCCGAGTTTGTCTACTTGGGAGACGCCTCATTGATGGTGCGCCCTGACTGGCAGGATGAGAATGCTGCAGAGAAATTTTACCAGTATATGTATTTGCGCGATAATCCGGCAGGGCGGCAGCGTGAACTGTGGTATCACGAACAGGGTGACCGCTCCTGGTTGATCGTTACCCGAGATACCACAACCCACGAAATATCCAGTGTTGAACTGGCCCGTGATGTGGCACTTGCCGGGAAGGGTAAGTGATGGCCCAGGTCAATCGTATCGAGGGCGGATTGACCGACCGGTCCAAGACCCTGAATTTCAGCTTTAATGGCGCAAATTATAGCGGGCATCCGGGAGACACCTTGGCCTCGGCACTGCTCGCCAATGGCATTAATATGGTGGGACGTTCGTTCAAATATCATCGACCACGCGGAATTTTGTCGGCTGGATCAGAGGAGCCCAATGCCCTGGTTCATTTGCGCAAGGGAGCCTATTGCGAACCCAATACAA
>JAKITO010000053.1 GCA_021648025.1 Paracoccaceae bacterium | reverse complement strand
TACGGCCAGATATTTGTCATGCGCGGCGTCCGGTTCTGCCGGCAGCGCAACCGGAACCGCATCGACCCGCGCATCAATCTGGGCGATTACCTGTTGTTTCCAGTTCAACCGAATCAGCTGCCAGGTGCCCAGCCCCAACAATATGCCAAGTCCGGCAACTCCAAAGATCATCAGAAACAGATTACGGCTCACGGACGGCAGCCCTTAGCAAATGGCAAAAGCGCGCGGGATACCCGCACGCTTTGCTTGATACGAACTGTTCGCGGATTTTCAACCGAAAACTGCGGCTTACAGGCTTGCGGTGCCCCACACATACACCGCAAAGAACAGGAACAGCCAAACCACGTCGACAAAGTGCCAGTACCAGGCGGCGGCCTCAAAGCCCACATGTTGTTCCGGGGTAAAGTCACCCTTGATGGCGCGCACCAGGCACACGGTCAGAAATATCGTGCCGATCAGCACATGAAAACCGTGAAACCCTGTGGCCATGTAAAAGGCGGAAAAGAACTGGTCGCCGCCGAATTCCCAGCCTTTGCCCAGCAGATAGGCATATTCATAGGCCTGCAACGCAGTAAAGGCGATGCCCAGTACGATGCCGATCGCCAGTCCGTTGATCAATGCCTTGCGGTCATTGTTATGAACCAGCGCGTGGTGCGCCCAGGTCACGGCACAGCCCGACAGCAGCAGGACCAGCGTATTGATCAGCGGGATATGGAACGGATCGACCGCATAAATTTCCGGCGGGATGTATTCGCTGCCGATATATTCGTTCATCGGATAGAGTGCCGGTTTGAAGAAGGCCCAGAACCAGGCGAAAAAGAACATGATTTCCGATATGATGAACAGGATGAAACCCATGCGCAGGCCGATCCGAACCACTGGTGTGTGATCGCCTACGTGGCTTTCGGTGACCATCGTGCTCCACCAGGCGAACATGGTATAAAGCACGCCGACCAGGCCGATCCAGAACACATATGGTGTGATGGCGTGCATCCACATGACCGAACCCAGCAGCATGGTAAACCCGCTTGCAGCACCCAAAAGCGGCAAAACCGAGGGGCTCAGAATGTGGTAGTCGTGGTCTTTTACGTGTGCCATTTAATATCCCTCACCTCGTGGATTAGTTGAGTTTTGTGCCTGCTTCTGGTTCCAGGGCGGCGTAGCCCTCGGGCAGGTCGATTTCATAGAATGTATAAGATAGCGTGATCGTGTGCACGAACTTTCCGTTGCGATCCTCGACGATTTCAGGGTCGACAAAGAAGCTCACCGGCATCTGTACCCGCTCGCCCGGGGCCAGCACCTGCTCGGTAAAGCAGAAACAGTCAAGCTTGTCGAAGAAGCCGCCGGCGGCGTAAGGCGTCACATTATAGGTTGCTTGCCCGGCCACATGGCGGTCGGTCGGGTTATAGGCCTCGTAAAACGCCAACCCCGTCTCGCCAATCCGCAGGGTCATTTCCCGTTGCATCGGCTTGAACTCCCACGGCATGTCGCGGGTACGCGAGGCATCAAAGCGGATGGTGATGGTTTGATCC
This sequence comes from Paracoccaceae bacterium, assembly GCA_021648025.1. GTDB lineage: Bacteria > Pseudomonadota > Alphaproteobacteria > Rhodobacterales > Rhodobacteraceae > NVQY01. The sequence goes on along the minus strand of JAKITO010000053.1, from coordinate 17,734 downwards.
AGGATTTCATCCGATGCAACCGTGGCCACACCCGTGACCCCGCCAAAGCCTGTGACCCGGCAGAACCAGTCGTAAAACGGTACCGATGCCCAGGCCAAACCGCCCATCAGCACAACTACTCCGACCAACTTCGCGGCGGTCCTCTGCGGTGCGTCCATAGCCATTATTCCATTGCCTCGCTTGTCGGCATCATGAATCCAGAGCTGGTGACCTTGACCATGGTCAGCCCAAATATCAGGACGATGAATGCGACCAACAACAGGCCAACCCCGACATTGCGGGTGAACCGGCGTCGATGCAGATCGTGGGTTACTTTGATGCTCATCCCCAGCCTCCTAATCCATATGGTTTCAACAGCGCCTCAATCAGAATGGCGCTGAAATGGGCGAACAGATACAGCAGCGACAGCTTGAAGAACCTGCGTTCCACGGCGAAATCATCTGCCTCGGACGCTACCTCATCGCGGCGCCAGATTTTCACGGCGCCGTGCAGGAACAACAGGTTCATAACCACGGCCACGGCCAGATACACCGGTCCGCCCAATCCAGAGAACGCCGCCCCCAGCGACAGGATCGCCAGCAACGCGGTATAGGCCAGGATATGCACCCTTGTGGTGCGACGACCGTGCGTCACAGTCAGCATCGGTACGCCCGCATCGTCATAATCCGAGCGCATGAACAGCGCCAAAGCCCAGAAATGCGGCGGGGTCCAGATAAAGATCAGCGCGAACATCAGCAAGGGTTCAACCGTCAGCGACCCTGTTGCGGCAACCCAGCCAATGGCCGGCGGGAAGGCACCCGCAGCACCGCCGATAACGATGTTGTGCGGCGTGGAGCGTTTGAGCCACATGGAATAGATGACCACGTAGAAGAAGATGGTAAAGGCCAGGAATGCCCCGGCATAGACATTGCTTGCCAGCCACAGCATCACCACCGAAATTGCCGCCAAAGCCAGCCCCAGCCCCAGCGCCTCGCCTGCCTCAATCTTTCCCGACGGGATCGGGCGATTACGGGTCCGGCGCATCACAGCGTCAATATCCGCGTCCCACCACATATTTAGCGCGCCGGAGGCGCCGCCGCCCACGGCAATAAACAGGATCGAGGCGAAGCCGACCAGCGGATGCACCGCCGCAGGAGCAGCCATCAGACCGACAAACGCAGTGAACACCACCAGCGACATCACCCGTGGCTTGAGCAAAGCGAAATAATCGCCAAACCCGGCCTCATCCTCGTGCGGGACGTTGGTGTTATAGCTGATGTCGCTCATGTTGCTCTCCAAAACGGCGGGGTGAACCCCGCCCTACCAATGGGCCGTAGGGCGGGGGGCACCCCGCCGTTGTTTCATTTTGACGCCACAGTCACATCGCGAGGGGTGCCGGCAAATTCTTCAACCGCGGACACCAGCCATTCGTCATATGCCTCTTGGCTGACCACCTTAACGGTGATCGGCATATAAGAGTGATCCTTGCCGCAAAGTTCGGAACACTGACCAAAATAGACACCTTCGACATCCGCGTTGAACCACAGTTCCGCCAAACGCCCCGGAATGCCGTCCTGCTTTACGGCAAAGGCCGGGATGGTCCAGGAATGGATTACATCGGCGGCTGTTACCTGCATCACAATGGTCTTGCCAACCGGCACAACAACGGCCGTATCGGTTGCCAGAAGGTATTCATCCGCCGAATAGCCGTATTCGGCCAGATCTTCCTTCGCCAGCTTGTAGCTGTCGAACTCAAAGCCTTCGTCGACATATTCATAGCCCCAGTACCACTGATACCCTGTCGCCTTGATGGTGATGTCCGCCTTGGGGATTTCCTGTTGGAAAAACAGCACCGGCAGGGAAAACGCGCCGATGAATACCAGGATCAGAATAGGGACGATGGTCCAGGCGATTTCAATCGGCGTGTGATGGGTGAAAGAGGCTGGGGTCGGATTGGCCCGGCGGTTAAACCGCACGAGGATATAAAGTATCAAAAGCCCGACAAAGATCGAAATTACTGTGATGATCACCAGGATCATCCAGTCCAGAGCAAAGGTTTCACGCGCCAGTTCAGTCGCCGCAGGCTGAAAGCTCCAGCCGCCGGGCGTCGGCTTGCCAATGCTTTCCAACCCATCCTGAGCCAGCGCGGGAAGGGCAGAAAGCCCTGCAAAAAGGGCTGAAAGAGACAATGTATGCTTCATGTTCTGTTCCTGATCTGTTGATCATGTTTTTCGTGACGCCACGTGCAAATAACAAAAATCGCACAAGACCTGTTGTCTTTGTGATGGGTAAAACCATAATCTGGGCGGCAAATAAAGCGAATTGCTTGCGTCAAACGGACGCTTTTTTGATTTAGATCATTTTTGCGAGGCTAAAACCCATGTCTGATACCCCTTTCCGCCCGTTCGAATCATCATTGCCGTTGGACGCGGCCCTGTCTGTGCTGCGCATGGCCACACAAGGCGCAGATGATGGTGAATTATTTGTTGAAAGGCGCAAATCCGAGGCATTGGTGTTTGATGACGGTCGGCTGCGCAATGCCAGTTACGATTCGTCCGAAGGCTTTGGGCTGCGCGCAGTCAAAGGTGAGGTCGCAGGCTATGCCCATTCCACCGACGTCTCGATTCCCGCCCTGAAGCGCGCGGCGCAAACCGCGCGTCTGGCGGTTGGTGATGGCGGCGGGGTGATGGCCGAAGCGCCCGTTGCCACCAACACCCGGCTTTATACCGATGCGGATCCGATTGACGGGGTCAGCTTTCCGGTCAAACTTGAAACCCTGCGCGAAATTGATGCCTTTACCCGGGATCTTGATACCCGCGTGGTGCAGGTTTCAGCCACCATCGCCGCCAGCCTGCAAGAAGTGGAAATTCTGCGCGCCGACGGGCAGATCGTGCGCGACACCCGGCCAATGACGCGGGTCAATATCTCGGTGATCGTCGATTCAGGTGGGCGACGTGAAAGTGGCGTTGCGGGCGGGGGCGGGCGCGTCGGGTTGGACGGCTTGATTGATCCCGTCGACTGGCAGGCCAAGGCGCGCGAAGCCCTGCGGATTGCCTTGGTCAACCTTGACGCGGTGCCGGCCCCGGCGGGGGTGATGGAGGTGGCACTTGGGCCGGGATGGCCGGGAATATTGCTGCACGAGGCGGTGGGCCACGGGCTTGAAGGCGATTTCAACCGCAAGGGCACGTCGGCTTTTGCCGGGTTGATGGGCAAACAGGTGGCATCACGCGGCGTGACGGTGCTGGATGATGGCACCATCCCGGATCGTCGCGGGTCGATCACGGTGGATGACGAAGGCACGCCGTCGCGGCGCAATGTGCTGATCGAGGATGGCATTTTGGTGGGCCTGATGCAGGACCGCCAGAACGCCCGGCTGATGGGGGTCGAGGCCACGGGCAACGGGCGGCGGCAATCATATGCCCACACGCCGATGCCACGCATGACCAATACCTATATGCTGGGTGGCGACGCCGATCCGGGCGATATTGTCGCTGACATCAAGGATGGCATCTGGGCGGTCGGCTTTGGCGGCGGGCAGGTTGACATCACCAACGGCAAATTTGTGTTTTCCTGCACCGAGGCCTACCGCGTGGTCAACGGCCGCGTCGGTGCACCCGTGAAGGGTGCCACATTGATTGGCGACGGGGCCACATCGCTGAAGCAAATCCGGGCGCTGGGCAACGACATGGCGCTTGATCCGGGTATGGGCAATTGCGGCAAAGACGGGCAATGGGTGCCGGTTGGCGTGGGCCAGCCGACGGTTTTGATTGACGGGCTGACGGTGGGCGGGGCGGCGACCTGAGACAACCGGACAACCGGACAACCGGCAAGCTGTTTGCAACTGACCTGAAGGGCAAAAGGTTGTAGAGTCCAAACATACCGATAATTAGCCAGTCAGAAATCAAACTTTCAAAGATGATCTGCTTGTTGTCTAATGGCCACAAGATAGCAATTGAAGGGATTGGCATATGAGTATTGAGACCTGGGTAGCTTTCGCGATAGCGAGTTCTATCGTGGTCCTTATCCCCGGACCGAATATTATTCTCACCATCAACTATGCAATCCGGGATGGAAAGCGTTCCGGGCTTGCAACGGTGCCGGGCGTTTCGCTTGGCGCGATAATTGCCATGACATTGTCACTTGCTGGTGCGGGTGCCGTCCTGGCCACATCAGCTTATCTGTTTTCGTTGCTTAAACTTGCTGGCGCGGCATATTTGATCTGGATGGCCTATACTCTGTGGACCGCTCCTGTTCAGGAAACCCTGATGGATGTCGAAATAGAAGCGCACCCGTTGAAGTCATTGTTTTGGCAGTCTTTCTTGATCAGCGCATTGAACCCAAAGGGGCCGGTCTTTTATGTAGCGTTTGTCCCGCAGTTCGTAGACGTTTCAGGGGCTGTCTTTTCCAATTTTCGATTCTTACGGCCACCTTTGTTGGTGTCGCTACACTGAACACTCTGCTTTGGCTATTCTTTGCAAACGGGCTCCGGGATTACTTTCAAAAGCCAAATGCAATGCGACTGCTTAATCGCGGCGGTGCTTGTTGTCTGTTTGTGGCAGGTTTGTTTACCGCGAGAGCGACCCGTTGAAATCACCCCTCCCGCGGTTGATTGACAGGTCCGGCTTTACCTGACGGTCGTAAACATGCAAAAGCCCGGCGCCATGGCCGGGCTTTTACGTGGGTTTGATAGGGCGAAATCAGTTGCTGACGCGGACTTCTTCCACTGGATAGCCCAAATAATCCTGGTCCTCAAAGCCCAGATGGCAGTCGTGGCAAAAAGATTGCTTGATCTTCATCACCTTGCCGCTGGGTGTCAGCGCGTCATAACGCCAGTCATTGGTGTCAGGCAATTCACCCGCCGCCACCTTGGTCATCAGAAACAAAGGCCCGGCGACGGCCTTTTTCTTCTTCTTGTGGATCTTGATGCTTTCCTTGGCCAGCACCGACCCGGCGGGCATGTTCACCCCTTCTTCCTCGAATTTCAGATAGGTCTCGGCACCGATCGGATTGGCGAAGGTCAGCAACAACCGGCTGCCATGTGGCCCGGCCACAGCCATGCGGGTCGCGGTGGCGGTCCAGTTGCGATAGTTCTCGGCGACCTTGCTGCCTTGACTGGCATATCCGGCGGCAAGATCGTCCTTCATGCAGTCATAGATGCTGTTGATGTCACCGGCTTCAAGGTCAAACGGATCAAGGACGGTCACCGGGCAATCAGCGGCCCATGCGCTGCCACTGGCTAAAATGGCGGTTGCAGTGATGGCGGCGGCTTTGAGTAAACGGTTCATATGTTGGCTCCCACTTGAATTATTGGCTTTCCGTCATATGGGTGCCACAGAAATGTCCGCGCGGCACGGAAAATATGCGCACATTGTCACACAAGCGTGTGACAAAAATTACAATCCGGGCGCGTGTCGGTCTAGGCGCGGGGGTGGGCCTGATTATAGACTTCCATCAATCGGGCCGTATCAACCGCCGTATAGGCTTGCGTCGTTGACAGGGATGCATGCCCCAGCAATTCCTGAATGGTGCGCAGATCGCCGCCCGCTTCCAGCAAATGCGTGGCAAAGCTGTGGCGCATGGCATGTGGCGTTGCCGTTGCTGGCAATCCCAACTGCATCCGCGCCTTGGCCATGACATACTGAATTGCCCTCGCGCCCAGAGGCTTGCCGCGAACGCCCCTGAAAACCGCCTGATCCGCGCCCTGCGGATGCGGGCAAAGGCGCAAATAGGTATTCACCGCCTCGCGGGCAACCGGCAAAACCGGCACCACCCGTTCCTTGCCACCCTTGCCAATGATCCGCAAAACCGCCGGCAACGGCGTGTCAGCCCCGGTCAGCCCCAATGCTTCCGATATCCGCAACCCAACGCCGTACAAAAGCGTGACAACGGCCACATCCCGTGCCGCCAGCCAATCGCTGTCTGATTGCAGTTCGACCGTCTCAATCATTGCCCGTGCGGCATCCTTGGCCAAAGGGCGCGGCAATTTGTTCTGAAATTTTGGCGTTCGGGTCGACAGAACGGCGGTCGGCTCAAATCCTTCCCGCTCGGCCAGCCAGCGATAAAAGCTTTTCACCGCCGAAAGCTTGCGCGCCAGCGACCGTGCGCCAACGCCGCATTTGCGCGTCTTTGCCATCCAGGATCGCATGTCGCCAACCGAAATCCGCGCAATGGCACCCAACCCCTGCGGTTCTGCGTGATGCGTTGTCATGAAGGACAGGAAATCGGCGATATCACCCTGATAGGCAATAATGGTATTGTCCGACGCACCCGCCAGCGCCTTGCGCGTGTCCAGCCAGTGCATCAACGCGTCGCGGCAGGCCGGCGAAATCAAACCATGCAAGGCCTGGTTCAAGACAGCCAGTGGCGCATCGACCGTTCAAATACCCCGGCAAAAAAGTCAAGCAGGTCGGTGCCTTGCTGTGGCGTGAACTGATGCGGGTCCTCGGCGCCCATCACCAACATGCCCGGCAACCGGCCTGGCCCGAAATCCAGCCGCAAACAGGCCTCGGACCTGATCCAGCTTGCGGCTTCACCGTAGACTGTTTCAGGCGCGCTCTGAATCTGGCGCAATGTTACCTTGCGTGGCGGATTGCTCCGTCCGGCGCTTAGATATCCCTCGATGAACCCGGGTTCGACCACGCTCAGAACACCGCCGAGACGCGCCACGGCCGGATCCTCATTGGCCTGCACGGATTCAAGCACCAGTGATATGGCATCCAGCCTCAGCACTTCGGCCACTTCCCCGCCCAGATTGCGCAGGAACACTTCGAATTCCATCGGATCCAGCAAAGCCAGAATGGCGCGATGTATCTGATTGGTCCCAGAGAGGTTTTCATACGCTGCGGCAATCACGCTGCGATGGGTGTCTTCCAGCCGGTCAAGCCGTGCCTCAAGACGCTCCATTGCGATGCCGCGCAGATCGACAATATTGCCGCCCATCGACCTCTCATTGGCCGAGATCAGCGCGTGCATTATGTCCTGGTCGTCCAATACCGCGTCCGGCTTGGCAATGATCGCCGCGCGCAGTTCGGATTCCTTGTTCGGCCTACTGCTCATATCTGTGCCTCTGATGGTCTTTTTTTCGGCTTATAACATGGGTTTCTGAATTTGCGCGGGAAAATTGGCTGCGTGGGCAAATTTTCTTTCACCCTGTCGGAATGTCACCACAGCCAACGCGCCGCAGGCGCGCTGGCTGCCGGGCCCAAGTCGCTAATTGCATCCGGGCTTGCCCGGGGCAGATTGGGACGCGGGAGCCTTGCCTGTCTGGGGGCGACGGTTAAAGAATATCCTGCCCGGTCTTTTCCCAATCCGCCATAAACGCGGCCAGCCCCTTGTCCGTCAACGGATGCTCAGCCAGCTTGCGGATCACGCCGGGGGGCGCTGTGATCACGTCTGCGCCAATGCGCGCAGCATCGGTGATGTGATTGACCGATCTGATCGAGGCGGCAAGGATTTGGGTGTCAAACCCGTAATTGTCATAAATCGTGCGGATATCAGCGATCAGGTCCATGCCATCAATGTTGATGTCATCCAACCGGCCAATAAAGGGCGAAATGAACGTCGCCCCAACCTTGGCCGCCAGCAACGCCTGATTGGCCGAGAAACATAAAGTCACGTTGACCATCTGCCCTTCACCGCTCAGCACTTTACAGGCCTTCAGGCCGTCCCAGGTCAGCGGCACCTTGACCGCGATATTGTCGGCAATACCCGCCAGCTTGCGCCCTTCGGCAATCATGTCCTCGGCTTTGGTTGCCACCACTTCCGCCGATACCGGCCCGTCAACCAGATCACAGATTTCCTTGGTGACTTCGAGGATGTTGCGCCCGGATTTCATGATCAAAGATGGGTTGGTGGTAACGCCGTCAACGATGCCAAGATCATTGAGTTCAGCAATCGCGTCGATTTCGGCAGTGTCTACGAAGAATTTCATAATGGGTGCGTCCTTTGGATGGGTTGGCCTTGCTTGACGATGCCATTACCTCATACCAAAGGCTGCGGGAACCCCTGAACCGGGGATATGTTAGCGGAAACATTCATGAGGGTTGGAATTGGATACTGCCGGGTTCTTTGATCAAGGTGCGCTGATTGCGGTTCTGACAACCCAGCCGCTGGACCGGACGCTGGATTACAAAGCCCCCGAAGGCGGCTGTTTTCCGGGTGCCTATGTCGAGGTTCCGCTTGGCCCGCGCAAGGTGCTGGGTGTGGTCTGGGGGGCGGGGCGGGGCGACTTTGACCTGACCAAGATACGCACAGTCATCCGGGTGCTGGACGTCGCCCCCATGCGCCTTGAGATGCGCGAATTCCTGACCCGTGCGGCGGATTATACCCTGACGCCGATGTCGGCGATGCTGCGACTGGCAACCCGCGCGCCGGGGCTAAGTGACCCGCCGTCGATGCGCAAGGTGTTCCGCTTGGGCCAGGGCGAACCCGAACGGATGACCGACGCCCGCCGCCGGGTGTTGGGCGCGTTGCAAGAATATGGCGGGCTGGCCTTTACCTTGAAAGAACTGGCAGAAATGGCGGGGGTTACGGCTTCGGTCGTCAAAGGCCTGGTCAAATACGGCGCGGTGGTGGAACACGACAGCCCGCGCGACACAGCCTTTCCACCGCTGGACTGGACGCGTTCAGGCAAGGCGCTGACGGATGAACAGACCGAGGCAGTTCACCAGTTGCAAGCCTCTCAGCAAAGCCGCAAATACGGCACCACGTTGCTGAAAGGCGTGACTGGGTCTGGCAAGACCGAGGTTTATCTCGAGGCCGTGGCCGAAGCCCTGAAAATGGGTCGCCAGGCGCTGGTGTTGATGCCCGAGATTGCCCTGACCGGTGAATTCCTGACCCGGGTTCAGGTCAGGTTCGGGGCGCAACCGGCTGAATGGCACTCAGGCGTGACCCTGACCGAACGTCGCCGGGTCTGGCGAATGCTGGGGCAGGGGGACGCGCAACTGGTGGTGGGGGCGCGCTCGGCGTTGTTCCTGCCGTTTCGCGATCTGGGGCTGATCGTGGTCGATGAGGAACATGACACGTCGTACAAACAAGAGGATGGCGTGCTGTACAACGCCCGCGACATGGCCGTCTTGCGCGCCGCGATGTGCAGCGCCCGGGTGGTTCTGGCCAGTGCCACGCCATCGCTGGAAAGCTGGGCCAACGCCGAGGCGGGCAAATACGAACGGATTGAACTGACCTCGCGGTTCGGCGCCGCAGTGCTGCCGGATATGCGCGCAATTGATATGCGTGACGAAAAAATGAAGGCGGGAACCTGGGTTTCGCCCACCCTGCGCAAAGCCGTCGAGGCCCGGCTGGAGCGCGGCGAGCAGGCAATGTTGTTCATCAACCGTCGCGGCTATGCGCCGGTGACCCTGTGCCGGGCGTGCGGGCAACAGATTGGCTGTGATCACTGCGATGCGCGGCTGGTTGAACACCGGTTTCTCAAACGATTGATGTGCCACCAATGCGGCGAAACCCGGCCCATCCCCGAAACCTGCCCGTCGTGTGGCGCAGAGGGGCGGCTGGCCCCGGTGGGACCGGGGATTGAACGGCTGGCAGAAGAGGCGGCTGCGCTGTTTCCCGAGGCAAGGATTGCCACACTGAGTTCGGACCTGTTTGGCTCGGCGAGGGCGTTGAAGGCGGGGATTGAAAAGATTGCCGGGGGTGGTGCGGATATCATTATTGGCACGCAGATGGTCGCCAAAGGGCATAATTTCCCGTTGCTGACACTGGTGGGGGTGATTGACGCGGATCTGGGCCTGCAGGGGTCAGACCTGCGCGCGGCAGAGCGCACGTTTCAGTTGATGCGCCAGGTGGCGGGCCGGGCCGGACGCGCCGAAAAACCGGGCGAGGCGTTGTTGCAGAGTTTCCAGCCCGAGCATTCGGTGATCCGCGCAATTTTGTCTGGCGACGAAGAAGGGTTCTGGCGCGCCGAGGCCGAAGGTCGCCGCGCGGCGGGGGTGCCGCCCTATGGGCGAATGGCCGGGATCATCCTGTCGGGGGGGGACGTGGGCGCGGTGTTTGACCTTGGCAATGCACTGGCGCGCAATGATTTTCCTTTGCGCCAGATCGGTGCCGAAGTGTATGGACCAGCCCCCGCACCCATTGCCCGCATTCGCGGGCGGCACCGGGTTCGGTTGCTGGTCAAGGCCCCCAAAGGCGTGGCCTTACAGGCGGCGCTGGCACGCTGGATCAAACCTGTGAAGCTGAAAGGGGATATGCGGTTGAGCGTGGATATTGATCCGCAGAGTTTTTACTGAGCGGGCCGCTCATCAAGCCCGTGCCGGGCTTTCCTCGCGAGTTTGTCAAACTCAGGCTGCGATGGTATTGCCGGGATGTTCCAGCAGATAATCCGTGACCATCGCGCCAATCCACATGAACAACAAAGCCGTCAGGGCCGTGGCGACAAAGATCGACCCGCCGGTGACGCCGGCACCAATTGCACAGCCGCCGGCCAACATGCCGCCAAAACCCATCAGGGCGGCGCCTGTCATCGAGCGACGCATCGGTGTTGGGCTGTCAAACCCCTGAAACTTCAACTCTTTGGTGAACAATGCAGCCAGAAATGCGCCAAGAAACACGCCTGGCACCAGACCGACGTCGAATTCCAACACCGGGTTGCGGTCGATGAAGAACATCAATGTGTTGGCCGACGGCCCGGTAAAGGTGGCGCTTTCGATCTGGACCGGGTCGAACGCGACCTGTGACATGGCATAGGTCAGCACCCAACCCATCGCCACGGCAAAGCCAACGCCCGAGGCAAACACCTGACGCGCCACACCAATCCGATTGCGCCGCGAAAGGTACATTGCATAGATCGCAATCACCACGCCAATTGCCAAGCCGCTGAATTCCGGCATGTTCAACGCCACCAGCAGATCCACATTGCGCCCACCCGAAGTGATCCACAACCCGGCAATCCAGTCGCGCGCCGGGGCGAGGACGCCCGAAAGGCTTATCTGTGCCACCACCGCAAAGATCAGGCCGGACACCACCGAACGCAGGTTGCCGGTAGCCGCCAGAACCAAAAGCCGACCCGAGCATCCTTTGGATAAAACCATGCCCGCGCCAAAGATCAGCCCGCCAATGATTGCGCCCGACCAACTGCCGGGAGCGGCCATCATTCGGGCGTCTGTGCTGTCCATCAGGCCAAACAGTTGCGCACCCTGTACCCAGACCAAAGCCGTCGAAAAAGTCAGCAACCAGACCGACATCCGGTCACCCATGACGCCGCGGCCAAATTCGATCACTGCCGCACGCAGGCAAAACCGCGAGCGTTGGGCGGCAACGCCAAATACCGCGCCGGTCAACAGGCCAAAAAGGGCAATTGTCGGCGCTTCGCCGAGCCATTCTACAAGCGGGAGGATATTCATGGGGTGCCTTCATATTCTGATTATGCGATATATAGGCATTGGACGGGGAAAGTGAATTGATTGAAGTCAAGGTTCTGCGCATTTTCCCTCGCCAATATGTCGCAGGGGCGGATGGCGGATATATGTCCAATCCTGTTCCTCTGAACGAGGCCGCCAAAGGGCATAATTTCCAGCCCGAGCATTCGGTGATCCGCGCAATTTTGTCAGGCGACGAAGAAGGGTTCTGGCGCGCTGGATCAAACCGGTGCGGCTGAAGGGGGATATGCGGTTGAGCGAGGATATTGATCCGCAGAGTTTTTATTAGGCGAAAGGGGCTGATACCGGGATAAGTTAGACAGCCAGTTTTGCGTGAGGATAAAACAGTTCTGACCAAGGTAGTCACCCGGTCGCCTGTTGGCTTTCGAGGTCGCAGCTTTCCGGGAAAATGCGGATAAGGTGTTGCGAACAATGGAAGTCAAATGAACCAACAACAAAAATATTTGACCTGCCGTCAGCTCATTTGATGCCTGCTATTGCCGGGTTGCGATATGCTGCACCAATTGGAAATCGTGCACATTGAGCCAATCTGGCGATCTGCGCCCTGAACTTTGGAAATTCATCAAATGCCTACACCGTTCGAAGGAACTGCCTATCGCATCGACAATGTCATCCTGGGACCGAATGATACGATTTCATCGGGATCTGTGCTTAATCAGGTCAACTTGCGGGTTGTCGATCCCGATGACAACGGAACTGTTATTCTTGCCCCCTATGTCTTGTTCGAAGGCACAGTGAACGAATTTGTCTTTGAGGCTGAAGCCGCAACTTTTTTCGCCGACGGCGTGCAAATCGCATCTGAATCGCCCACGTATGAATTCGTGAATTTGGCGACCAATGTCGGGCTGGTGTTTGGCATTACCTTCAGCGCCGGTGGTGATACATATTTCCTCCCGCGCGAGGATCAAGCCTCTGAGGGTTTGGCCACCGTCATGCAGGATTCGCAAATTCGGGCCAACGGCGTCAATTTCGGGCCGCTTCTTTATGGTCTGAGGGTCGCGGATGCGGATGAATATGTCGGGCAGGTGTTTGGGCCGGGGTCGGCTGATGTTCCCGGCCTGGGGCCAACCCGCACGATCTTTGACACCGACAATATCCGTAACAATGACGAAGGGGTCGAGCTTGGCGATCTTGGCAGAGAGGTCGTTGTTACGGTTGAGTTTTCTGACGGCAACACGCTTGACGGTGTTAATGCGGTTCAAATGGGTCAGAATTTGGTGTATTACAACACGACTGCCTATGCGTTTGATATTGCGGCGCTGGATGTGGCTGGATACAGCTTTGGTGATGTGGCTGAGGTGATATCGGTCGCGGCGACAGACCATGATTTGACCTACACTGATCTGGGATTTGTTGTTCAGGAACCCGGTGATATCGGGGGTCAACCCGGTCCGGACCCAGAGCCAGAGCCAGACCCGGTGCCAGACCCGGTGCCAGACCCGGTGCCTGTACTCAATTTCATTTTCGGCGATGATAACAGCAACAGAATTGTCGGCACGGATGGGGATGATGCGATTATCGCGGGTGGTGGCGCTCGGGACCGGATGGTCGGTGGTGCGGGCGACGATGTCTTTGTCTTCGGCGCAGAAGATAACGACGGAATGCGTAACCGGGATATCATTCTGGATTTCAACGCGGCTGAGGATGCAATTTTCCTCGAAGAGGGCGCAGCGATCCGAAGCGTCCGGGATCAGGGGGACAAAATTGTACTGGTGCTGGAAGGGGATCGTGACAAGATTGTGATACGCGATTTCACCGGTGATTTTGACGATCTGAATATTGATTTTGGTGCCGGAACCTTCGATATCGTGTAAGGTCGGGAAATCAGACATTCCCAGATTAAAACAGGACCCTCTGATCAACGCACCTGCAAGAAAGTTCGCAGAGTTTTCTCTCATGCAGACAGCGGGTGATATTGAACGGATTTGAAAGCCCGGCGTTAATCAGCGGCTCCTGTATTTGCGGCGCGGAACCAGAATGTGAACTGATCGGGATCAGGTTTCTGCGCATTTCCCCTCGCCAATATGTCGCAGGGGGCGTATGCGGATTGCATGGCCAATCCATTTCCCATCGGTGACGCGCAGTCTTTGCCGTTCTGGCGCAGGCCAATTACCTATCTGTTTGTCACCGCCATGGCGATGCCGATTGCGTTTTACACCTGGTTTGCGCTGCTGAACAATTTTGTCGTCGAAGTGGCGGCGTTTGACGGGGCCGACATCGGCCTGCTGCATACGGTGCGCGAGATACCCGGATTTCTGGCCGTTGGCGTCATTGCCATCATCCTGTTTGTACGCGAACAGGTGCTGGGGTTGGTATCACTGGCATTGCTGGGCGTGGCGACGGCGTTTACCGCCTGGTTTCCAAGCCTCGGAGGGCTGTTGACGCTGACCATGCTCAGCTCGATCGGGTTTCACTATTACGAGACGGTCAATCAGTCATTGCAATTGCAGTGGCTGCCCAAGGACCGCGCACCGCAGATGCTGGGCTGGATCATGGGTGCTGCTTCGGCGGTAACACTGGTGGTGTTCATCCTGATCGTGATGATGTGGGAAACGCTGAACCTGACCTATAATGTGGTGTTCATGACGGCGGGGCTGGTGACGGCGGCCATCGCGGTGTTCTGCATGTTCGCCTATCCGCAATTTGAGGCACCTCATCCGCAGGTCAAGAAAATGATCCTGCGCAAACGATACTGGCTGTATTACGCATTGCAATTCATGTCCGGGGCGCGGCGGCAGATCTTCATGGTATTTGCCGGCTTCATGATGGTGGAAAAGTTCGGCTTTGAGGTGCACGAACTGACCGGGCTGTATCTGATCAATCTGGTGGTCAACATGATTGTGGCCCCGTTCCTGGGCAAGGCGGTGGCGCATTTTGGGGAACGGCGTACGCTGATTGTGGAATACGCGGGCCTGGGTCTGGTGTTTCTGGCTTATGGCGGCATCTACTGGTTTGGCTGGGGGGTGGCACTGGCGGCAACGTTGTATGTGATCGACCATATCCTGTTCGGCTTAGCCCTGGCATTGAAAACCTATTTCCAGAAGATCGCCGATCCCGGCGATATTGCCCCCACCGCTGCCGTGGCCTTTACCATCAACCACATCGCGGCGGTATTCCTGCCGGTGGTTCTGGGCCTGTTATGGGTGGTCTCGCCAGCGGCAGTGTTCTTGTTGGCGTCCGGCATGGCGATGGTGTCTTTGGGGCTGGCCCTGTTGGTGCCGCGCCACCCAGAGCCGGGTAATGAAACCCGCCTTAGCCGGTTTGCTGGCGAGCCCGCGGAGTGAGCCAGCAAGGCAGGTTTCTGACCGGATCCACCATGGGCCATGTGGCCCGCATGACCATGACCGGGACGGTGGGCATAACGTTTGTGTTTCTGGTCGATGTGGTCAACCTGTTCTGGATCGCCAAACTGGGCGATCCCGGATTGGTGGCGGCAATTGGTTTTGCCTTTGCCATCCAGTTCTTTTCGGTCTCGTCCGGCATTGGCCTTATGATTGCCTCGACCGCTTTGATATCGCGCTACATTGGCAGCGGTGATCTGGTTCTGGCACGTCTGACCGCCACCGGGGCGCTGATCACCGCCTTTGTGATCCAGTCCACAATGGCCTTGTTCATCTTCCTGTTTCGCCACGAGTTGGTTGAAATGGCCGGAGCCACCGGCGAAACGGCGGCACTGGCTGCGCGTTATCTGGCCATATCCGTGCCGTCTTTGGGGATCATGGCCGTGTCGATGATCGCCAGTGGCGCATTGCGGGCGCAAGGCGACGGAAAACGTTCGATGATGGTCACAATGACCTCGGGGGGCGTGGCGATGGTGGTTGACCCGTTCCTGATTCTCGGGCTGGGCATGGGGCTGGACGGAGCCGCATGGGGGCTGGTGCTGTCGCGGTTTGTAATGCTGGGTATGGCGCTGCGGTTTGCCATCGGCACCCATGATTTGCTGGCACCACCCCGGTTTGAATGTGTGCAGGTCAGTATCCGGCCATACCTGGCGATTGCAGTGCCTGCGATCACCACACAATTGGCCACACCTGTCGGCAACTATCTGCTGACCAGAGTAATGGCGCAATACGGCGACGAAGCGATGGCCGGCTGGGCCGTGGTCGGACGGCTGACGGTGGTGGCCTTTGGCGGCATATTCTCGCTTTCCGGGGCGATTGGCGGCATATTCGGCCAGAACTACGGTGCCGGGCGCTATGACCGGGTCCGGCGGACCTACCGCGATGCGTTGGTGTTCGGCCTGTTCTATTCATTGGTTACCTGGGGCCTGTTGGCGGTGTTTGGCGGGCAAGTGGCACAGGCGTTTGGCCTGACGCAACCGGGCCGCGAAGTGGTGGTGTCCTTCACCATGATAGGGGCCGGGGGGTTTATCTTTGCCGGGGCGATGTTTGTCTCAAATGCCGCGTTCAATTCTTTGGGCCGCCCGGCTCGATCCTCTTTGGTCAACTGGCTCCGGGACGGCGTGTTGACCCTGCCCCTGGCCTGGTGGCTGGCGGGCTGGTACGGGGCACAAGGGGTGGTCTATGCCCAGGCGGCGGCCAGCGTATTGGTCGGCGTCGGGGCGGCGCTTTGGGGTTGGCATTACGTCAATTGTCTGGCGCGCCAGACCCAGACCGCGCTTGACCTTGCCCCGCCCCGCGCCCATGCCCATGCAGACAGATTCAGGAGACGCTGATGCCGACCTTTACCGCCTTTACCACCCTACCGGGAAAACCCGCCGCCGAGCGCCTTGGCCTGGCAATGGAGCAACTGGTCCCAGAACCCACCGGCATCGGCGTGTTCGAAATCGAAGACGGGTCGGGCCTGTTCGAAGTCGGCGGTTATTTCACGCAAGCCCCGGATGATACCGCGTTGACGTTGTTGTCGACCGCCCTGGGTGCGGCCCCTTTTGTGATCTCTGAACTGCCCGAAACCGACTGGGTCGCGCATGTGCGCCGCAACTTGCCGCCGGTGCAGGCCGGTCGGTTCTTTGTCTATGGCAGCCACGACGCCGACAAGGTGCCTGAGGGTGCCATCCCTTTGTTGATCGAGGCCGCCATGGCCTTTGGCACCGGTCACCACGGCACCACCCTTGGGTGCCTCAAGGCGTTGGACCAATTGGTCACCGACGGCTTTGCACCTGAAAGGATCGCCGATATCGGCTGTGGTACGGCGGTTCTGGCCATGGCGGCGGCGCGGGTCTGGAACAAACAGATCATTGCCAGCGATATCGACCTTGTGGCGGTCGAAGTGGCGATCGCCAACCTTGCGGCCAATGGCATGGCGGGCCGGGTAAATTGTATCGAAGCCACCGGGTTTGATCATGAAACCATCCGGGCTGGCGCACCTTTCGACCTGATATTCGCCAATATCCTGAAAGGTCCGCTGATTTCCCTGGCACCGGATATGGCTGCCCACCTGAGCGATGGTGGAATTGCGATTCTGTCGGGCCTGTTGAACGAACAGGCTGATGAAATTATCACAGTTTATGCACGATCCGGCATCAATCTGGTGCAATCGTCCCGGATTGGTGACTGGTCAACCTTGGTTTTACATAAGTTCGCCTAAAATTGGCGGAAAATAAGGCGAATTAAGACGGCAGCCCAGATTTTGCCACAATTGGCCCTTATCTAGTTTCCATTCGCTGGTGGGGGCCAGGAATAAGAGGCTGCCATGACCAATCATCAACTCCAGTTCGAAAAGCGGCTGACCCTGTTGGCACGCAAGCACAATGCAATGTCGCGTGGCTATGTCATGCACATGCGCCCTGACGGTCTGATCATTGCCCGTCCCAAACGCCAGTCTTCGCGCCTGCCGCGCAAAGCTGTGATCCTGTTTCTTTTGGCGTTCTTCGGGTTCAAAGCGTTTCTGGTCGCCAACCTTGGGCCACAGACCTATGACGACCGGGTGGCGCGCCTGCAGGCCGGAACGATTGTCGAACAGGGTGGCGCGTTTGTGATGCAGGCAGATCCGCTGACCCTATATCTGGCACGCCAGATTGGTCCGATCCTGCGCTGAGGCGCAGGTTGAACACTGAGCTGCCAAATACCGCAGGATGGGTTGAAAACCCATCCTGCTTCTGTCTCTGTCTCAGCCGCAGATCAAAGTTTCAGGTTGGGGATGATCTGCTTTTTCCGGCTCATGATACCGGGCAGGACGACCGTGTCACCGCTGGCGTCCGCGCCAAAGCTGTTGCGGGCCACACTGCGTACCGCGTCGTTTGGCAACAACAACGTCGCCTCTTGCTTCAGGATGTCGACCACAAACAACAACACCTGATCGACGCCGTCTTCCTTGGCCACGTCACCCATGCTTTGCATCAGGGATGTGGCCCGGTCCAGCACCACATCAGGGGCCGTGGTCTCCAACACGGAAACCCGCAG
>JAKITO010000012.1 GCA_021648025.1 Paracoccaceae bacterium | reverse complement strand
GTTGCCACTGATTGGGTCGACGTGGTGCTCACCACTCGAGAGCACTCGGTTGCCACCCTGACGCCGACTGCTGAATTGGCTCCCCGCGCCTGGTACTTCGTGGTGCCAAGCTCGATCGCTGACCGCGCGGGCAACACGCTACAGGGGATACCGGCCACCGCCTGGAGAACTCGCTCTGTTCTGTACGACGTTCTGGAGAGCTTCGCCGAGCTCGACCCAACGGCGCCGCCAAGTCTCGGTATGGTCGAGACGATTCGAATGTTCGAAGACACCCTGGCGGTTAGCCGCCTCCTCGCTGGACGGCGTTACCTTCAGGCCTCCGTCTCACCTCCGCTCGGGGCAGCCCTCGTTTCGCTCGACCAGCCGCGACTCGCCGATGCTGCGCTTCTCAAGGTCAGAGCAGTCCAGTTCTATCACGACTACGAGTTGTTCATCGACGAGCGTCTAGCGATGCTCGAGCGCGTGATGACCCGCTCGCTCCTCGAAAGCTTACGCGCCGCGACCATCAACCCCACCGACGTCGATCCAGTGACGGGGAACGTTGGGCTCAATCCCGCCTACAACGGCTGCGGTGAGGTTCACGACATCCAGGCGTGCTTTATGAATAGCACGCTTGCCTACTACGATGATCTTGCAGCGGCCGGCCTCACGCGAGCCCAGCCGGACGCCTTTCTTCGAGCCCTGCTCCGTTTGTACTCCGAGGCCCGAAACGCCAACCTGGTCCCGGGCGCTTCACCTGCGCGCAGCGCACCATGCGGCGAGGACCTCCGGCAATGCGCTGTGGCCGTTATCGAAGGGCTGGTCCCCTTCGATGTTGCAGTGGCGATCGGCGGCATCTTCGTCGACGCAAAGGCCAACCGCGTGGACGAATCTACCGGCACTGTCATGCGGCTCCTGCTCGGCGGGATGACAGATCTCTTTCGCATCGAAGCGGATGGCACGATCGCGGCTCGAGATCTCGGCGGGGCCACGCTGTTCGATCCGATCTCCCAGACCCCCGTGGTATTCGACCCGTTGCCGGAAACTGCCACCTCGGTGCGCGGCTCTGTCCCGACCGTCCTCGATCTCTCCATTGCAACGTCGGTCGCAGGTCGTGGCCTGGTGCAGGAAATCTCGGCCACGGACCTGCGGTTCGAGACCCGCAGAATCGTCTACAAGTATGTGAACGGCGAGTGGGTGGCACAGTTCGGACCATTCAGGGACCTGTTCGACCCGGCAGTCGAGATGGGCACTGCAGCAGACGGGGGCACACAGGCCATGGAGATCGGAGTCGCACAACGCGGACCCACGTCGACATTACTGTTGCTGCGCAACATACCTTCGACAAACGCCTCGCATGCAAGCCTCACGTTTGTGATCCCCGCGGGGACCGACCGGTTTGGCTTCGCGGCGAAGCCGATTCTCTTCAGTGGCATCGGCGAGCTCGACGCGGAGGCTGCGCTTGCGGTCCAGATCGGTGGCGATGCTGCGACCGTCGTTGGCAGCCTGACCGGCGGAGCCATCAGGGGCCGCTTGTCCGGCTTCGGCGTCGAGGTGTCGAGCGCTGTGGCGTTGTTCCCCCTGCCGTTGCCGGATCTGATCGAAGGGGCGGCCGCCTCCTTCGCCACCGTCCCGCCGTTTTCGTGTCCAGCCGCCAGTAACCCCCTTTCGCTCTGCCTCGGCTACGAGCTGATTCCCATCCTGCTTACGGGCTATGAGGGTCTGTACTTCTCGGCCGGAACCGCCGTGGCGACCTCGAGCGGATATCGCTCGATCGGCCCGCTGTCGGGGAGCGCTGGTGAAGCCGTCAGGATCACTCTTACATCTGCCCCCTCGGCACAAGGCGGAACCTATGGCGAATACAACGGCGCAGATCTCGGCGTGCAGTTCGACGGGCTCCACTTCTTCCAGCCCGGCTCGAATGTTCCTATCCATGACGGCGAAACATATGATGCCGAACGTGACGATGCGGTAGCGAGCCAGCGGATCGTCTCTTTCGCAGGCCTCGATTTGACCGCACCGACCGCAGGCCCGAGCTTCGCTATCCTGTCAGACTCGCCCTTTCGCCGGGGTGGGTCAGTCATGCAGGGCGTGGTCCTGCCCTTCGAGAGCACCGACCAGAGCGCTCGAGTGGCCCTGACGATGACCGCAGGCACGGTGGTTTCTGCGGAGGTTGAGGTCTGTTTCGCGCCCGGCTTCTCGGCCGCCCCCGCCTGCGATATCCCGGTCCCAGCGGTGCCGGGGACCCCGGGGACCCCGGGCATCTACGAGGCGCTCATGCCCAAGCCATTGCCGCCAGTGCGCGCGGCTTCGTATTTCCCGCGGTCGAGAGCTCCAGGAGGAGCGTTTAGCGATGGCGCCGCGCTGTCTGTCGTTTTTGATCACGATCCCCCCACATGGACTCTAGAGGGCTCGAGTCCAGATGGTCTCGTCTCTTCCAACCGATGGTTTGTGGTGACCGGGCGCCTCGAGGAGGACGTCGCAGTCTATTCGATCGATGTTACTGACTATAGTTGCGGGCAGACTTCTGTTGTCGGGGAGTGGCGTATGGAGTTCGGGTGGACCGGCGGTCCTGAGACCCTTGTGGTACCCGTAGCCCTATCTCCTGCCCAACTCTGCGTTGGGCCTCACTCGGTTACATTCACGGCTACCGACAGGGTTGGGCGGATTGGCAGGGATACCTATGACTTCGAGGTGCGCGATATTCCCGCCTTCGAGGTGTATGAGGTGAACGGCAGAGATCGCGTTGCCGCGAACGGAACGGCCGAGTTTGCCGTGACCCCTGACCCGCCGGCGAATGTCGTGTACGAGTTTCGGGTGATCGACGCGGGTGACAATCCCAGTATTGGCGGCGAATTTGCTGATCCTCAGCTGGGCGTGTTTACGGCGGGCACGGAGGGTATCGCCAGAGTCGAAGCCTACGCCGTGTCGACCGCAACCGGCACAATATGGGCGCACTCTGAGAGCATCTACGAGCTCACCGTGACGCCCTTCGAGCCTCCCGATTCTCTCGGCATGCTCCCCGGTGATCCGGGTTTCCAAATCGTGGTTTCTGGCCCGTTTGCGCCGATCCGCATCGAGCTCGCCAAGGCCGAAGCGCCGGCGCTGGGCTACGGGGACCTCTTCGTCACCTTCGTCGCCCTCGTCGCCGTTGGGCTCATCGCCTTCGTCATTTTCATCGCCTTCATCGCCTTCGTCGCCTTCGTCGCCTTCGTCGCCTTCACTACCTTCATCACCTTCGTTGCCTTCGTCGCTTTCGTCGTCTTCGTCGCTTTCGTCACCTTCGTCGCCTTCGTTACCGTCGTTATTGTCCTGGTTCGGGTCAGGCACCGGCATGCCGCCAAGGATGTCAGCCGCCTGTGTCGGGTCAAGCGTCAGGATCGGGCCATCGCCGATTTCCGAATTTTGGTCATCAAGATCAAGAAAGGCGGCGCGAAGGGTATCAAGAAAGGTCATCAAAAAGGTCTCCCGGTGTGAACCGGGTCTCAATACCCGGGTCGATTGAAATTTATCTGGACGCAAACAGGCATCCGGTTTCACGGTGTGGTATGCGGTAAGGAAATACGCACACACATCAGCCAAAAAGGTATATTCAACCCTTTAGCCGTCATATATGGGGCATTTTCATGACCAGAACGGAGCAATCCCGCCCTATTTACTGCCTGTCATTGCCCCGGTTATCAGCACGTTTGTTACTATTATTCAGCACGCGCTAACAAATGCTTTTGAAAATGCACATTTTTGCGTCCTCTTTTGCGCATTTCTCGGATTTACTCAAAGCGCGTTTGGCGGTCACGGCGAAGTGAAAATGTGCAAATCCGGACATTTATTGCAGATGGTGGCTGGATCGACACAGTGTCCGAGCAGAAATCAGTTGAAATTAAGAAACCCTGGCGGCGGGCATTGACACGGCCACATTGTTCAAAATTCGCATATAGCTTTCAAAATAAGTCTTCGCCGGGCCAAATCCCGGCTCTGCGCCGGGTCAGGGTCTGGCCCCCAGGGAGGAAATGCCGGCCGGTGGAAAATCGGGGGCGTTCAGGTGAAAATCGGCGATGATTGCGCGCAAAAGCGCAAGAAGGGTCATGATATCAGTCTCCATTTCAAAATCCGGCGTGAGGTCCGGATCAGGATCAATCGAACGGATGCCTTTGGCGTCCATGGTCAGGGTACGGTGCACGTTACCGTCCACGACAAAATGCGCGGTCCAGCTGTCGCGCCCGGTCAGGGGCAGCAGGTCGGCGTGGAAAAATCCGGGCAACAGCTCGTCAATAAACAGGTCCAGCTTTTGTGGTGTGGTAAGGTCGAAAAACCGCAGGCGCGCGTCTATTGCGGCGTCAAAGGCGTTGGCAATCTCAAGTTCGGGTCGAAAACAGACGTTCAGTTTATGTGCGTCCGGGTTTGACGTTACTTTTGCCCTGCCGGTTTCGATTGCCGCGGCAAGTGGGATCGATTTTTGCGAGTAGGTGGCGGACTGGTCGATGAATTGCATGGTTGGTGATGCTTTCGGTTTGGTAATCCAAGGCGCTGTGCGCCCATGAAATCGGTTCTGGTGTAAGCGCCATGTGCCTGATTGTTGGGGATATTGGTCAGCGGTTCGGATCAAATAACTGGTGCGCCATAAGATGCTTGAAACCCGACGCAAACCTGCAGCCCCCAAGCAGCCCCCATAGTCAGGCAAAATTGTCTTGCGAATTAACCTGCACCACCGTTTGGCTGTTTGTAAAGATGTGTTTGGTGGCCCCCGGGTGCCTCTTGGTGTTTTGTTCTGGGCTGGCAATGGTATGCTGGGGATAAACCATGAAGGGTGCCAGATGATCGAGCTTCGGGATATGCAACTGCTCAGCGCGCTGGCCCGGCATCGCCATTTTGCCAAGGCGGCGGAAGAATGCGGCATCTCGCAGCCGGCGTTTTCCATGCGTATTCGCAAATTCGAAGACCGTCTGGGGGTTGCTGTCGTGCGGCGTGGCAACCGATTTCAGGGATTGACCGGCGAGGGCGAATTGCTGGTGGCCCGGGGTCGGATCATCCTGGACGAAGTGCGTGCGCTGGAACAGGAATTCAAAGCCGCGCGGGGCGAGGTTGTTGGCACTTTGGTACTGGGGGTTGTGCCGACGGCAACCGCGTTTGCCGCGCGTCTGGCGGTGCATCTTCACAGCGCCTATCCACGGATTGTCATGCGCATCGTGTCGGCGTCTTCATTGTCGATCCAGCAACGGCTGGAGGAAGGGACGATTGATGCCGGGCTGACCTATGGCGACAGTATCGGCACCGACCAGGTGGCGTTAGAGACGCTTTATGAAGAAAGTTATGTCTTGTTTGCCCCGCGCGCGATGGTGCAGGGCAGGGGCGCAGGGGGCACAGGGGGCACAGGGGGCACTGAGAACACTGGGATAACCTGGGCCGAGGCCGCCGAATTGCCGCTAAGTCTGTTAGAGCCGGGTATGCAGAACCGGCGCATTCTTGACCGGATGTTTGCCGATTTGTCGTTGACCCCGCGGGTGATCAGCGAGACCAATGGCTTTATCGCCTCGATGGTGATGGCGCGCGAAGGGTTGGCGGCAACAATTGTGCCCCAGGTTCTGATCGCCGCATTGGGTGATCTGGATGGGGCGGTTGTGTTACCCTTGCGTGCGCCGGACCTTAGCAAGGTGATCTGTCTGGCGACCCCGGAACGGGCGATGGAAATGCCGGTGGTGCGGGCCTTGAAGGAAATATCACGGCAAGTTCGCGATAAGAAAATCTGATCGTTCGATCCGTCTTTCGAATTTGACGATATGCAGAGGTGATGGCAGGAGCGATCCATCAGAAAGAGGATCGCATGGCGCCTTTGGACAGTGAAGTGGACAGTGAAGTGGACCGTGAAAAGGGCGTCTGGAAGTCGGGTAAAGGCAAGGGTCGCAGGACTCCGAAGGGGCGGCAATATACTGACGAAGCCCTAAGCCACGTACAGGAATTGTTGGGTGCGCGCCCCCGTCGTCGCGACCTGCTGATTGAGTTTCTGCATCTGATCCAGGACCGGTTTGGCCACCTGTCTGGTGCGCATCTTTGTGCATTGGCGCAAGAGATGCGCCTGTCGCAAGCCGAGGTGTACGAAGTCGCCAGTTTCTACGCCCATTTCGACGTGGTGAAAGAGGATGAGACCCCGCCACCGGCGCTGACCATCCGGGTCTGCGATAGCCTGTCGTGCGAATTGGCCGGGGCGCAGGCGTTGCTGGCGGCTTTGGAACAGGGGCTGGACGCGTCCGGGGTTCGGGTGTTGCGTGCGCCGTGCATGGGGCGGTGTGATAGCGCACCAGTGCTGGAACTGGGCCACAATCATATCGACCATGCGACACTGGACAAGGTTCAGCAGGCGATTGCAGCCGGGGCAGTTCACACCACGATCCCGCGTTACGAAACCTTAGATCAATACGTCGCCACCGGAGGCTACGAGAAGCTTTCGCATCTTCGCGAAAGCGCCGAGTGGCTGGTGGTACAGGACATGATCCTGGCGTCGGGTCTGCGTGGACTTGGCGGGGCCGGGTTCCCTTCCGGCAAAAAGTGGCAGTTTGTGCGCGCCAATCCCGGGCCTCGTTATTTGGCCGTCAACGGCGATGAAGGCGAGCCGGGCACGTTCAAGGACCGCTATTATCTGGAACGAACCCCCCATCTGATGCTGGAGGGTATGTTGATTGCGGCATGGGCGGTCGAGGCGGACAAGGTATTTGTTTATATGCGCGACGAATACCCCGCCGTTTTGCATATCCTTGCCACCGAGATTGCCGCACTGGAAGCGGCGGGCATTGTCACTCCGGGGTATATCGACCTGCGCCGGGGTGCTGGCGCCTATATCTGCGGCGAAGAAAGCGCGATGATCGAAAGCATTGAGGGCAAGCGCGGGCTGCCGCGTCACCGGCCACCTTATGTGGCGTCGGTGGGCATTTTCGGCCAGCCGACATTGGTGCATAACGTCGAGACGCTGCACTGGATCGCTCGGATATGCCGCGAAGGGCCGGAGGTTCTGAACGCCACGGAACTGAACGGTCGCAAAGGGTTGCGGTCTTATTCGGTGTCGGGGCGGGTGGCCAAACCGGGTGTTTATCTGCTGCCTGCCGGGTCAACTATTTTGGACGTGATCGCGGCGGCTGGTGGCATGGCTAAGGGGCATAAGTTCAAAGCCTATCAACCGGGGGGGCCGTCATCGGGGCTGCTGCCTGCGTCGATTGATGACGTACCTTTGGATTTCGACACGTTGCAGCCGTTGGGGACGTTCATCGGTTCGGCGGCGGTCGTGGTTCTGTCGGATCACGACCGGGCGCGGGATGCCGCACTGAACATGCTGCGGTTCTTTGAGGATGAAAGTTGCGGTCAGTGCACGCCCTGTCGGGTTGGCTGTGAAAAGGCGGTCAAGCTGATGATGGCGGATCGCTGGGACCAGGGATTGCTGAATGAGCTGTGCGACGTGATGGGTGACGCGTCGATCTGCGGGGTGGGGCAGGCGGCGCCAAACCCGATCCGGTTGGTGATGCAGCATTTTGGCGATGAGATTTAAATTTGACGGCGGCGGGGTGAACCCTGCCCTGCGGACATCGACAGACAATGGAGACAGGCATGCCCGATGGCAACCAGATAGAGACCGTCACTTTTTCGCTGAACGGTCAGGATGTCACAATCCCCAAGGGGCTGACCATATGGGAGGCCGCGAATGGTCGCGGGCTGGTCATTCCGCACCTGTGTCACAAGCCGTCACCGGGGTATCAGCCGGACGGTAATTGCCGCGCCTGCGTGGTCGAGATTGTTGGCGAGCGGGTGTTGGCGGCATCTTGCGTGCGCCCGGCCACTGACGGGATGGTGGTTTTGACCACTTCTGAGCGCGCCACCAAAGCCCGCGCCATGGTGATGGAATTGCTGGTCACCGATCAGCCGGAAACGCCGCATGACGCCAGTTCACATTTTGCCGATATGGCGCAGGCCGTGTACGTCGAGGAAAGCCGGTTTCCCCGGCTTGACGAGACGCTTGTGCCAAAGACGGACGCCAGCCATGTGGCGATGCGGGTCAATCTGGATGCCTGCATTTTGTGCAACCTGTGTGTACGGGCCTGTCGCGATGTGCAGGTCAACGATGTGATCGGCCTGTCATCACGGGGCCGCAGTGCCGTGATTGCCTTTGACATCAACGACCCCATGGGCACCAGCACCTGTGTCGCCTGCGGCGAATGTGTGCAGGCCTGCCCAACGGGCGCGTTGATGCCCGCCACGGTTCTGGACGAGGACGAAGCCGGCGACAGCAAGGATTTTGACCGGGAAGTTGCCAGTATCTGTCCGTTTTGCGGCGTTGGCTGCCAGCTTAGTTTCAAGATCAAGGATGGCCGGATCAAATCGGTTGATGGTCTGAACGGCCCTTCAAACGAAAACCGCCTGTGCGTCAAAGGCCGGTTTGGGTTTGACTATGTCAACCACCCGCACCGCCTGACCAAACCGCTGATCCGGCGTGATGACGCGCCCGCCAAGGGGCTGAATGTTGATCCGGCCAACCCGCTGACGCATTTCCGCGAGGCCACTTGGGACGAAGCACTGGATGCTGCCGCCGGTGGGTTGGCGCGTTTGCGCGATGATGCGGGGACCCGGGTTGCGGGCCTGGGATCGGCCAAATGTTCCAACGAGGAGGCGTATTTGTTTCAAAAGCTGATCCGTCAGGGGTTTGGCCATAACAACGTCGATCATTGCACCCGGTTGTGCCATGCCTCGTCTGTGGCGGCGTTGCTGGAGAACGTTGGGTCCGGTGCGGTCACGGCCACCTTCAACCAGATCGAAAATGCCGATGTTGCGATTGTCATTGGCTGTAACCCGGTCGAAAACCATCCCGTTGCCGCGACGTTTTTCAAACAGTTCGTCAAACGCGGCGGCAAGCTGATTGTCATGGATCCGCGCGGTGTCGGGCTGGCGCGGTTCGCCACCCACCGGGTGCAGTTCAAGCCGGGCGGCGATGTGTCGATGCTGAACGCGATCATGAACGTGATTGTCGAAGAAGGTTTGTACGATCAGGGCTATATCGACCGGTTCACCGAAAACTGGCCGGCGATGCAGGCGCATCTGGCCGACTACAGCCCGCAAAAGATGGCACCGATATGTGGCGTTGAACCTGAACAACTGCGTGCGGTGGCCCGGACCTTTGCCGCCGGTCGCGCCGGCATGATCTTTTGGGGTATGGGGGTTTCCCAGCATATCCATGGCACCGATAATGCCCGTTGCCTGATTTCCCTGGCGTTGATGACTGGTAATGTTGGCCGTCCGGGCACCGGGTTGCATCCGCTGCGGGGGCAGAACAACGTGCAGGGTGCGTCGGATGCCGGGCTGGTCCCGATGTTCCTGCCGGACTACCAGAGCGTCACCGATGCGGCGGTTCGCGACGCCTTTACGTCGGTCTGGGGCAGTGGTGATTTCAGTGCTGACAAGGGCCTGACTGTGGTTGAAATGATCGAAGCGATCCATGCGGATCAGATCAGGGGCATGTATATCCTGGGGGAAAACCCGGCGATGTCGGACCCGGATGTGAGCCACGCGCGGGCCGCCCTGGCCAAGCTGGAACATCTGGTGGTGCAGGACATTTTCCTGACGGAAACCGCCAATTATGCCGACGTGATCCTGCCCGCCTCGGCCTGGGCGGAAAAGACCGGCACGGTGACCAATACCAACCGTCAGGTGCAGATGGGGCGGCGCGCGGTGTCACCGCCGGGGGACGCGCGCGAAGATTGGTGGATCGAGACGGAATTGGCCAAACGACTGGGGCTGGAGTGGGATTATACCCATCCAAAACAGGTGTTTGACGAAATGAAGCTGAACATGGGGTCATGGGACAACATCACATGGGAACGGCTGGAACGCGCGGCGGTCACCTATCCGTCGCTATCGCCTGACGATCCCGGGCAGGCGATTGTGTTTGGCGATGGGTTTCCAAGGGCGGATGGGCGCGCAAGGTTCACCCCGGCGCGTGTCATTGCCCCGGATGAAAGCCCGGACGCTGAGTATCCTTTTGTGCTGATCACCGGCCGACAGCTTGAACATTGGCACACCGGGTCGATGACCCGACGGGCCAGGATGCTGGACGCGATGGAGCCGGAAGCCAATTGTTCGATGCACCCCGCCACCCTGCGCCGATTGGGGGTCGAACCGGGTGACACCATTCGACTGCGGACAAGGCGTGGCAGCATTTCGATCATGGTGCGGGCGGATCGGGCGATCTCGGATGACAACGTGTTCCTGCCATTTGCCTATGTGGAAGCGGCGGCCAATTTGCTGACCAATGCGGCGTTGGATCCGTTTGGGAAAATCCCCGAGTTCAAGTATTCTGCCGTCAGGGTCGAAGCTGAGCTGGATTGAGCTGGCCTTTCCGTTCTGCACGCGGCTGCCCATTCCAACTTTTGGCATGACCAGACACCCCTCACTGATGACGCGTCAAATATGACATGTCATCAGTGAGGGGTATGGCGTTGTTTCGGTTTCGCAACAGGCTGTTGTACCATCGTGTGAAAACAATGGATCGGTGCCATCATCGGTAGGGCGGGGTTTACCCCGCCGCTCGCCGGGTGGGTGGCGGGGTGAATCCCGCCCTCCCGATCGTTGAGGAGGCAATCCTCAGGCAATCTGGCCATTCAGGGGTTCGACGTTACCTCGAATCGTCCTGTAGGGTATTTCCCGTTTTGGTTGTTGGCCGGGAAATTGGGTTTCGATGTTAAGTCGAAACGCTTTGCAGACAGGTCAATGATTTGGACTACTCTGCTGCGTATAGCGAATCGTAAATCGGCGACAGGGTCGCGTCATCGAACAGGGACGAAACGGACGTGCCGTGCCAGATGTTCAGAATGGCCTGGGCAAACATCGGTGCAGTCGGCACGATGCGAATGTTGGCGGCCAGTTTGACCGGTTCAGTCGGGCGGATGGAATCGGTCAACACCAGGGACTTCATCACCGAATTGCTGACCCGCTCAACCGCAGGCCCGCTCATCACACCGTGGGTGATATAGGCGTGTACCTCTTTGGCGCCGCTTTCCATAAGAACTTCGGCAGCTTTGCACAGGGTGCCGGCGGTATCGACCATATCGTCGATGATGATGCAGGTCCTATCCTTCACATCGCCAATCACCGTCATTTCCGCCACTTCTCCGGGGTTTTCGCGACGCTTGTCGACAATCGCCAACGGTGAACTGATCCGTTTGGCCAATTCACGCGCCCGCCCAACCCCGCCGACGTCGGGCGAGACCACAATCAACTCATCCATCCGGCCTTTGAATTGGGCGCGGATATCCAGAGCGAACAGCGGCGAAGCATAAAGGTTATCAACCGGAATGTCGAAAAACCCCTGGATCTGTGCCGCGTGCAGGTCCATCGTCAGAACCCGTTCAATCCCGGCCTCGACGATCATGTTGGCCACCAGTTTGGCCGAAATGGGTGTGCGCGCCTTGGTACGCCGGTCCTGACGGGCATAGCCGAAATAGGGCAGAACGGCAGTGATCCGTGCCGCCGAAGACCGCCGCAGGGCGTCGGCCATGATCAGCAATTCCATCAGATTGTCATTGGCCGGATTCGAGGTGGGCTGAAGGATGAACATGTCTTCGCCGCGCACGTTCTCGTAGACTTCGACAAATATTTCGCCGTCGTTAAAGCGTTCAACCCGGGCGTCTACCAGATCAATGCGCACCCCCCGGTGCATGCTCATTCTGCGGGTGATGGCCTTGGCCAGTGGTCGGTTGGCGTTTCCTGAAATAAGCTTGGGTTCGGTGCGTGTAGGCATGTGCTGTTTTCCCCCGGCAGCAAAAAGAGCAATAAACGATGTGGCAGATTCGCGATGTTGACACCGCTTAGCATGGCCTTACCAATACGCAAAGAACACAAAGGCAAGGAATTCACTCGTGGTTGATTTTGATCGAAAGTTTGTTGGTGTGGCACCGGAATGGGCCGGGAAATGACCAACAATCCCCAGGCGGTCGCAGTTCGCAATATTGGCGAAGGCCCGCGCCGGGTTCTGGCGCTGCATTGCACATTGGCCCATTCAGGCGCCTGGCGCGGCCTTGCGGGTCGCCTGAGCGACACCGCTTTCATCGCCCCCGACATGCTGTCGCACGGGCGCAGCCCGGATTGGGACGGGGTGGGTGACTTTCAGGACCGCAGCACCGCGGCGGTTGCGCATCTGCTGGAGCCGGGAATGGACCTGATCGGCCATTCATTTGGCGCAACTGTGGCCTTGCGGTTGGCGGTGGCGCAACCTGACAGGGTGCGCAGCCTGACCCTGATCGAGCCGGTATTTTTTGCGGTGGCGGTGCAGGACGCGCCAGACCTGTTGGCGCAACATGATGCCGATGCAGGCCCATTTGCCGAGGCACTTCGGGCGGGCGACGCCGCCCTTGGCGCGCGCCTGTTCAACCGGATGTGGAGCAATGGAGGGCCGCGCTGGCCAGAGCTGCCCGAAGTTTTGCGCGCAGCCATGACACGGGCCATCCATGTGGTGCCTGCGTGCCGCGACGCGATTTATGACGATCTGGCAGGGATGCTTTTGCCCGGTGTCCTGGACCGGCTGCAAATCCCATGCCTGTTGCTGCGGGGCAGTGAAACCCATGCAGTGATTGGTGCTGTGAACGACGGGTTGGCGCGCCGTTTGCCCGACGCCGAAAATGTGGTGATCGAGGGGGCCGGGCATATGCTGCCGGTATCGCATCCGGGCGAGGCGGCTGTTGCACTGAAAACCTTGTTCGCGCGCAGCCCGATTTTATAACAACCCCAGAAACTGGTCGATCAGGTCGTCGGAAATGGACCAGTCACAGACCAGACGAAATGGCAGCATTTGCGATGGATCGCCGTCCAGCCCCCCGTCCAGCAGATGATAGACTGCGCCGGCCTCGTGCAGGCGCTGATGAACCCGGCGGGGCAGGGTGGCAAAGATGATATTCGCCTCTGGTTGATGTTGGAATTCGGCCCCCGCCTTGCGCAGCCCTTGCGCCAGTCGGGTGCAGTTATCATTGGCCGCGCGCGCCGTATTCAGCCACAGATCATCTTGAAGATAGGCAAGCATCTGGGCCGACAGATACCGGTGTTTGGACAATAAATGCGCCGCCCGTTTGCGCCGAAGTTCAAATTCCCAAGCCTTGGAAGGATCGAAAAAGATCACCGCCTCGACCCCCATGCAGCCATTTTTGGTGCCCCCAAAAGAAAGCGCATCAACGCCGATTTTCCAGGTTATTTCCGCCGGGCTGTGGTTCAGTGTCACCAGAGCATTGGCAAAGCGCGCACCGTCCATATGCACCGGCAGGCCAAATTCGCGGGCCACATCGGTCAGGTCCTGCAATTGCTGTAGCGAATAAACCCCGCCCCGCTCGGTCACCTGAGAGATCGACACCGGCCCGCGTTGCGGCCCGTGTACGCCGCGGGTTTCCTCGGCCTCAATCGCTGTGCGCAATGCCGCCCCCGTCATCTTGTCGCCTCCCGGCACCAGCGTCAGCTTGGCCCCGCCGGTGAAAAACTCAGGCGCGTTGCATTCGTCTTCGTGGATATGCGCAACCGGCGAACAAAACACCGTTTGCATCGGGTTGCACAGGGTGGCAAGCGCCAGTGAATTGGACGCCGTCCCTAAAATTACCAGATAAATCGCCGCCTCGGGTGCTTCGAAGATTTCACGCAATCGCGCGCGGACCTGGTCCATCTGCGGGTCGTCACCGTACCCCATGGCATAGCCCGAATTGGCCTCGTTCAAAGCTTGCATGATGGCCGGATGCACCGGCCCGGAATTGTCAGAGGCGAAATACATTCAGACAGGCTCCTCGATGATGAAATCTTCCCAGTCTTCTTCGGGGGTGTCAAATTCGCTGACTGTGATGCCGCGTACTGATATACCCGCCTTGTGCACTGATTCAGGGTCGCCCGAGATCAGCGGATGCCAAGGATAAAGCGGCCTGCCCTCCCAGACCAGACGATAGGCGCAGGTGGCCG
The DNA here is from genome assembly GCA_021648025.1 of Paracoccaceae bacterium. Taxonomy (GTDB): domain Bacteria; phylum Pseudomonadota; class Alphaproteobacteria; order Rhodobacterales; family Rhodobacteraceae; genus NVQY01. Next base: position 61,115 of record JAKITO010000012.1, on the reverse strand, counting down.
GCATCCAATAGGCGTGTTCTGCCAGATTGTCGGGGCGCATGACGATACAGTCGGGAATGAACTGATGCCGGTTCTGGTAATGGGCACAGGCGCAGGAATGATCGTCGAGCAGACGGCAGGCAACCCGGGTCAGGGCGACATGGCCGGTGTCTTCGTCTTCCAGTTTGTTCAGGCAGCATTTGCCGCAGCCATCGCACAAGGCTTCCCATTCCTGTTGGGTCAGTTTTTGCAAGGGTTTGCGTTGCCAGAAACGATCCGTCAGGTCGCCGCGTTCGATCTCATCGTTCATAGCCCGGCCAGAATGTCCCGGGCTTGGGCGCAATCGGCGTCCATCTGGGTGATCAATGCGTCAAGGTCGTCAAATTTGGCTTCGGGGCGCAGGTGTTCGACCAGGCCAACCGACAGGGTGGCGTCATACAAATCGCCTGAGAAATCGAAAATGAAGGTTTCCAGATTGGGTCGGTTTTCCCCGAACATCGGGCGCACGCCCATCGAGGCGGCACCGTGGTAGCTGCCTTTATGCGGCCCGTCCAGCACGTCCACCAATACGGCATAGACGCCAAATGCAGGCGGGTGCAGACCGTCGATCGACATGTTGGCGGTGGGATAGCCCAATTTGCGGCCACGTTGTTCACCGCCGATGACCTGACCTTCGATCCGGTGCCAATGGCCCAGCATGGCGGCCGCATCACCGGGGCGGCCATCGCTTAACGCTTGCCGGATTGCGGTGGAAGAAACGGTCGCACCGCTGCCTTGCAGCAATGGGGCGATTGTCACGCCAAAACCCATGTCCTTGCCAAACTGCACCAGATCCGCAGCCTTACCTGCGCGACCTTTGCCAAAACAGAAATCTGCGCCGACAATCACATGGGCAAGGCCCAGGCCATCCGACACAACGTTGCGGGCAAACTGTTCCGGGGTCAGCCCGGCCAAAGCTGTGTTAAAGTTCAATTCATACAGCCGCTCAACGCCAAGCTTGGCCAACCTGCTGGTCCGGGCCTCGCGGCTCATCAACCGAAAGGGTGGGGTATCGGCGGCAAAGTATTCGCGCGGATGCGGTTCAAATGTCATGACACCCAAAGGTGCACAGGGGGTGGTATTGCGGGCGACGTTTCGGGCCAGATCAATCACCGATTGATGTCCCAGGTGCACGCCGTCGAAATTGCCGATTGCAGCACTTGCGCCGCGATCCGGTAAGTCTACAAATTGATAGTCTCTGATGATCCGCATGATTGGTGCGTAGCGGTGAAAGGTGACATGTTCAACCCACTTTCATTCAGTCGAACTTGCGGCTTGGGGCCAGAACCGTGGCCTCGCCGATCAGCACCTTCTTGCCGTCCACCGCACAGTGGCAATCCATCTTCACCCGTCGGCGGGACATGTCGATATCGGTAACTTTCACTTCGGCATAAACCATGTCACCCGGACGCACGGGTGCAAGGAATTTCAGCGACTGCCCAAGGTACACGGTTCCGTGCCCCGGAAGCTGTTCGCCGATAACGGCCGAGATCAGACCGGCCGTCAACATGCCATGGGCAATACGCCCTTCAAAGATGGTGTCGCGGGCATAGGCATCGTCCAGATGCACCGGGTTATGATCGGTCGAGATCTGCGCGAACATTTCAATGTCTTCATCGGTCACAACCTTGCGCAAATAGCGCGTCATGCCCATTTCGATGTCTTCGATGCAGATGGTGCCGCGGGGCAGATTGTCCAACATGGTGTCCTCGTTGCTTCTTGTCGTCAGGGTAACAATTATTCGTTTTCAGGCCGCATTGAGGAACTTTATTACTTTGCGCGCGCAGAAAATCAACCCCTATTTGTTATCTCAGCTTACCAATTGAAAATGTGGATGCCATGTTTTCCCTTTGCAAATAGGCCGCTAGCGCCTCTGGGTCCGGGTGGTGCGTGGTTTCTGTCTCGCCTGCCGCCAAACCGCCGGTGATAAACAGCGAATCGATGTCTTCGCCCATGGCCCCGGCCACATCCGTCTGCACCCCGTCGCCAATTGCCAGGATCGCCTGATCGGGAATATCGTGCCCCAGGGCGGACAGCCGACGCCGCGCCAGATCATAGATCGGCGGATGTGGTTTGCCAAAATACAGGCTCTCTCCGCCCATTTCGGTGTAAAGCCGGGCCAGTGCCCCGGCACACCATACCCGCGTCTCGCCCCGGTCAACCACAATGTCGGGGTTGGCGCAGAGCAATTTCAGACCTTTCTGCTTGGCATATAGGAACTGAGGCCGGTTCACATCCGGGTCTGCCGCCACATCAAACGGGCCGCAACAGACGATGCCTGTCGCCTGTTCCAGCGGTACGCGGGTGATGGTGTGGGGCGCGTCGATCACTTTGAGCGGTTCAAAGAATTCGGCGTCACGATCTTCTTCACCCATGAACCAGACCTTGTCGCCCACGGCCCCCAGAAACATCGCTGACCGCGCGGAATCACCGGAACTGGCGATGGTATCCCAGGCGTCGTCTGGCACGCCGAATTCAGCCAGTTGCGCGGCCACCCCGGCGCGGGGTTTGGGCGAGTTGGTCAGCATAACAACAATGCCACCCTGGGTGCGGTAGGATTGCAAGGCCGCGACCGCCTCGGGGAAGGCATCAATGCCGTTGTGGACGCAGCCCCAAAGGTCAACGAACAGGGCCTTGTAGCGGGAAGATACATCGGAAAGAGCGGAGATGATTTGGGTCATGGGGCCTCGGGATAGGGATGTGATGGGGTTCAGATTGTGTGCATATCATGTACCGTTCGGGGGTGCAGGACAATTTTCAGCCAAACCAACCAATGGCCCGGATTTGAATAGGGTAAGTTGAATATCATGCGGATTGGATCCGGGCAGTATCACCAATACGCCATTTACCTCTTCACAAGGCTGGCGCCCTCGTCTATAGCCCAGCCACCAAGTTATGGCAGTGCGGCCGTGGCGGAATTGGTAGACGCGCAGCGTTGAGGTCGCTGTGGGGTAATACCCGTGGAAGTTCGAGTCTTCTCGGCCGCACCATTCTTTGTCTCACGGCGCGAGGCGCCTCCGACGGGGCGGCCTGACCGGCCGACGAGCGGTCGCTCGTTTGGGTGCTTCGGTTTGAGGTTTGTCTGAATTCCCCCTAAGTTGCGTTACATCCGATTGAAATAGAACAACTATTCTTTTGCAGATGTGCCTTGTCAGAGAAAAATCTGCCAAACCAAAGGTGCAGGATCAATGGGGCCAGACCCTAAAGCGATGCCAGCCTAAAGCGCTGTCAATTCGCCTGCCATTTGTCGGCCGTCTCGCCCGTCCTGAAGCTCGAACGATACTTTCTGATTGTCGGCCAGCCCGGTCATCCCCGAGGCTTCGACAGCCGAGATATGCACAAACACATCCTTGCCGCCATCGTCGGGTGCGATGAACCCGAACCCTTTGGTTGTATTAAACCACTTCACGGTGCCTGTTGGCATGGTCCCGCGTCTCCTTCTTGTCTTTACCCCAAATGAAAACGGGGCCATTAACGGTGCTGCAAATCATCGTGACCTGCGCACAAAATTTGGCAAAGCCAGGAAGCGATCCGCAGCTTACCTGGCGTCAAGATCGCAGAATTGGGCGAAAAATCAAGGTTTACGGATGATTTCGCGGGTTTGGGCGGGTGGCCGGAAACGGATGGGGCAAGGAATTGGTGATGATCCTCTATGGGTTGAAAAACTGCGATACTTGCCGCAAGGCGTTGAAATATTTGCCTGATGTGGAATTTGTCGATGTAAGGGGGCAGGGGGTTCCCGGCAATGTCTTGGCCAGGGCGTTGACGCAGTTTGGGACGAAATTAGTCAACACCCGCTCGACCACCTGGCGGGAATTGTCGCGGGCACAGCAGGATCTGCCGCAGCTTGAGCTGTTACAGGCCTATCCCGCCCTAATGAAACGCCCCCTGATCACCGACTTGGTTGCTGGCCAGGAACAGATGTGGCTGGGCTGGACATCCGACATCCAGGCCGCACTCGGCGCGGGCTAGGGACAGAAATTCGGCCCAGCTGCCGGGGTGCCAAAGGATCAGGCCCTCAGGATACCAAGAACGCGGCCAAGAAAGAACCCGGCGCAGGCGCCTTGCAAGGCTGGAACGCCAATTTGCAAACCCGGTTGCGCCAAGATGCCAGGGGCGACGGCCGCGATCGCGCCAAGCGCGAAATTGGCCCAAAAGATCGTCATTACCATGGCGAACGTCATCCATTCGCCGCGCAAATTCACCCGCATTCCTTCCCGGCTGATCAACCAGCGCTTTTGCTGCGAGATAAACGCGGGACGGACCATCAATAAATAGGCGAGGCCCCAACTTGGCCAGACCAGAGCGGGATCGGGGAGTATGCCCAGATTGGCCAGCCCGGCGATGCCGAGAAATGGCAGGGCAAATATCGGGATCAGCGATGTTTGCCGGTCTCGGGTTGCCCGCAGGCCAATGAGCAGCAGCAGTGCCAGCAATGGCCAGACCCAGATTGGTGGCCCACTCAGGATGCTTGTCAATGCCTGCATGTGTTTGCTTTCGTGTTGTTCATATGACGCTATCTGAGATCAGGTGGGCATGCATCTGAGGAAAGCTGGGCACTTGCGTCGTCCAGCGTAAGTACCCGGGTTTGCTTTTCGCCCAACCGGCGCAAGGTCACGGTGCGGTCTTCCACCTCGCGCCCGCCTATGGCCAGGATCACCGGCACCTTGCCGACCGAGTGTTCACGCACTTTGTAATTGATCTTTTCGTTGCGTGTGTCCGCCTCGGCGCGCACGCCGGCGCCTTGCAATTGCGCCACCACTTCTGCCACATAATCATCCGCGTCCGAGGTGATCGAGGCCACGACAACCTGACGCGGGGCCAGCCAGAATGGCAGTTTCCCGGCGTGGGTTTCGATCAATATGCCGATAAACCGTTCAAACGAACCAAGGCAGGCGCGGTGCAGCATGAAGGGGCGATGTTTGATGCCATCTTCGCCGATATAGGTGGCGTCAAGGCGTTCGGGCAGGTTCGGGTCGACCTGAAAGGTGCCACATTGCCATTCCCGGCCAATCGCGTCGGTCAGTTTGAAATCCAGTTTCGGCCCGTAAAACGCGCCTTCTCCGGGGTCGAGCGTATAGGCGTAACCGGTCGCTTTAATCGCGTTTTCCAGCGCGCTTTCAACCTGATCCCAGCTTTCATCACTGCCAACCCGTTTTTCGGGGCGGGTGGCGAACATGATTTCGAACTTTTCGAACCCAAGGTCTTTGTAGACACTTGCCAGAAATTCGATGAACTTGGCGCATTCTGCTTCGATTTGATCTTCGGTGCAGAAAATATGCGCGTCGTCCTGGGTAAACCCACGCACCCGCATGATCCCGTGCAAAGCGCCCGACGGTTCATAGCGGTTGCATGATCCGAATTCAGCCAACCGCAAGGGCAGGTCACGATAAGATTTCAGACCCTGGTTGAATATCTGCACATGACACGGGCAATTCATCGGTTTCAGCGCGTTAACTGCCTTTTCACGTGCGTGCTCCTCGTCGACCTCGACGATGAACATATGTTCGCGGTACTTGTCCCAATGCCCCGAGGCGATCCAAAGTTTGCGATCCACCACCTGAGGCGTGTTCACTTCGCGGTAACCATCGGCACGTTGTTTGCGGCGCATGTAGTCCTGGAGTTCGGTATAGATGGTCCAGCCATCAGGGTGCCAGAATACCTGACCGGGGGCCTCTTCCTGCATGTGGAACAGGTTCATCTCGCGGCCAAGTTTGCGGTGATCGCGCTTGGCGGCCTCTTCCAGCATGAACAGGTGCTTTTTCAGCTTTTCCTTGTTGGTAAACGCCACGCCATAAATCCGCTGCAACATGGCGCGGTCTGAATCGCCGCGCCAATAGGCACCGGCAATCGACATCAGTTTGAAACTATCCCCGGGCACCTGCCCGGTGTGCTGCAAATGCGGGCCACGGCACAGGTCCTGCCAGTCGCCGTGCCAGTACATCCGCAAGGGTTCATCACCCGGAATGGCATCAATCAGTTCGACCTTATACGGCTCTTCGCTGTCCTGGTAATGCTGGATCGCGCGGGCGCGGTCCCAGATTTCTGTGCGCACAGGTTCACGTTTGTTGATGATTTCCTTCATCTTTTTCTCGATGAGGCCAAGGTCTTGCGGGGTGAACGGTTCCTTGCGGTCAAAATCGTAATACCAGCCGTGCGCGATCACCGGCCCGATGGTGACCTGGGTATCAGGCCAAAGTTCCTGCACCGCGCGGGCCATGATATGGGCCAGATCATGGCGCACCAGTTCGTTGGCCTGTTCTTCGTCTTTCATGGTGTGCAGGGCGATGGACGCATTCGCGTCAATCGGCCATTGCAGATCCCAATGCGCGCCGTTCACCGTGGCGCTGATGGCCTTTTTGGCCAGTGAATTCGAAATATCGGCGGCGACCTGCGCCGGGGTGACCCCTGCGTCATAGGTGCGGGCATTGCCATCGGGAAAGGTAAGAGAGATTTGAGCCATCAAAGGCGCTCCTCGTCGGTTTGGCGCCCACTGAACGCCCGGTTGCGGGTTGAATGTTCCTGTCTTTTGGGCCGCGACGTGACGCAAGTCAAGCAAAGGTGCGGGCCAAAAGGCAAATCTGGAGCGCCCCCCGGGGGGGGGGCCGCGCAGCGGACCAGTCAAGCAGGTAGACTTGTGCCCGTCCGACCTTTAGAAGTGCGCTGTTGTTCATCATAAACAGTTAGCCACCATGCCTTTTGGTTTCTCACGGTTTCTTGTCATTGCCGCGCTCTTTGGGCTTTTGTCCAGTTGCTCGCGCCCGCCTGAACTGGTGGGGATCGACAATGCCCGGATCCCGGTGGTGTCAGTCAATTCCGCGAACTTGCGCAAGGTATTCCTTATCACCACCCGCGAGGCATCCGAGGTGGCCGGGGTGTTTTATTCCGGCCAGCGTGCGCCAAACCTGGGGTTTGCCTTGGTTACGGTGTCGATCCCGCCAAATCATGTTTCCGGCGAACTGGAGCGCCCCAAAAAGCTGCCGCCCGACCCCAATACCGAATTCGCGATTGTCGATCCTGTGGTTTTCAACTCGGACAGCGTATTCATTTCGCATATCAACCGGGAATTGGCCAAACTACCGCCAAAGGACCGCGAAATCCTGTTTTTCCTGCACGGCTACAACAATACGGTCAGCGATTCGCTGTTGCGGATCGCGCAATTTTCCGAGGATACCGGTTTTTCGGGTATTCCGGTGCTGTTCTCGTGGGCATCCGCCGCCCGGGTAAGCCGGTATATCTATGATTTGAACAGCGCGCTGATCGCCCGGCCCAGGCTGTTGGAGGCCGCCGCGATTCTCCGGCGCACCGATGCCAAAAGTTACAACCTGTTTGCCCATTCAATGGGGGCACTCCTGGCGATGGAGGCAATGGTTCAGGCAGAACTGGCCGGCAAGTACAACAAAAACTCCTCGCTGCTTGACAATGTCATGCTGGCGGCACCGGATATTGATATCGATCTGTTTCGGACGCAGATTGGCATATTCCCAAAGCACAAACGCAACATCTTTGTGTTTGTGTCGCATGACGACAGGGTGCTGGGTTTTTCCCGACGCATTTCCGGCGGGGTCGAACGGGCCGGGTCCGCCAATGACGCGGAACTGGCCGCGATGGGGGTCACCGTCATCGACCTGAGCGAGGTCGGCAATTCAACCTCTGGTGCTCATTCAAAGTTTGCCGGATCACCCGAAGTGGTTCAATTGATCGGCAAGAGCCTGAAGCAGAATAATTTCAACAAACCGTCCCGCGCACCGACTTTGCTCAACATGCTGGACGGGGTTCCGGTGCTGCATATTCTGACGCCCTGACAGATCGCCGCCCGAAGGATATCACACCCCCCTTTCAACCGGTTGTATGTCAGAGCGCATCCGGTCAAATCGGCAAACCGGCATCCACCAGTCGGCCCAAGACGGCGTTTGCATTTGCAAATGCCTTCGGGTTGATGAATGAATTCAATTGGGTTGGATTTGCGTCTGATCAAAATTCTGACCGGAACCATAGGAGGCTTTGGGTGCTGCAATATCTTGATACCGACCAGGGACGGCGGATCGCCTATTGCCGAACGGATGGGCAGGGGCCGTGCATCGTCTTTCTGGGGGGGCTGAAATCGGATATGGAGGGCACCAAGGCGCTGTTTCTTGAAGATTGGGCGCGGGCGCAGGGGCGCGCCTTTTTGCGGTTCGACTACTCCGGTCATGGTCAAAGCAGCGGCACCTTTGAAGAGGGGTGTATCGGTGATTGGGCCGAAGATACGATTGCCGTCGTTCGTGCCCTGACAAGCGGCCCGGTGGTGGCGGTCGGATCATCCATGGGCGGCTGGCAGGCTTTGTTACTGGCGCGCGCGATGCCCGAGCGGATTTCCGGGATGGTCACAATTGCGGCGGCCCCGGATTTCACCGAAGATGGCTATTGGGCCGGGTTCTCTGAGGCGCAAAAGCTGGCGCTGGAACAGGACGGGCAGATTGAACTGCCGTCGGATTATATGGACCCATATATCATCACCAAACGGCTGATCGAAGATGGGCGGCAGCAGTTGGTTCTGCGCGCCCCGCTTGAGTTACCGTTTCCGGTGGTCATGCTTCAGGGAACGGCAGATAAGGCCGTGTCGACCGAGACCGCGCTGCGTCTGTTGGATCATGCGACGGGTGCCGACATACGCCTGACGCTGGTCAAAGGTGCAGATCACCGATTTTCGGATCAACCCTGTCTGGCGATGATCAAAACGTCGGTTTTGGATGTCATTGAAAAGAGAGAGTAATGCGCAAATTAGGCAGGTTTTTGGGACGGGCATTGGCGGTGCTGGTCGTGGTTGGCGTCACCTTGTGGCAATTTGGACCTTATGAAGATGTCGATCTGGCCCCATCTTTTGATCCGGGTAAATTTGACGACGCGGTGCAGACCTATTTTGAGACGATTGAATCCAAGGTCGATGACATTGTCCCGGGCACCGAAAAGCGGGTGATCTGGGCCGACGGGTTCACCGGCAAACGCACCGCTATTTCCGTGCTTTACGTGCATGGATTTTCTGCCACATCAGAGGAAATCCGCCCGGTTCCTGACCGGATTGCCGCCGCTTTGGGGGCCAATCTGGTCTATACCCGTCTTCAGGGCCACGGGGTTCCTGGTGCTGCGTTGGGGCGTGCATCTGCCAGCACATGGATGGTTGAAATGGCCGAAGGGCTGGCAGCGGCGCGCATGGTGGGCGACCGGGTGGTGGTGATTTCCACCTCGACCGGGGGCACATTGGCGGCGGCGGCGGCTTTGAACCCGCAGATGTCGGACAAGGTGGCGGCGATGATCTTTGTGTCTCCGAATTTCGGGCTTAACAACGGGGCCGCGTTTCTGATGACATGGCCGGGCGCGAAATATTGGTTGCCGGTGGTGCTGGGTGGTGAATACCGGTCCACCTCGGATAATCCGGCCCGCGCGGGGTATTGGAGCAATCCTTACCCGTACACGGCATTGATGCCGATGGGGGCGTTGGTGAAAAAGGTCACGGCCCTTGATTTCTCTCAGGCCACCATCCCGGCATTGTTCTGGTTTTCCGAAGGTGACAAGGTTGTGCGCCCGGATTTGACACGTAAAGTTGCCGGAAAATGGGGCGGGCCTTCGGATATTCAAACGGTTGAGATGGGACCAGGGGATGACCCGCATTCGCATGTGATTGCGGGCGATATCATGTCGCCGGGACAGACCAGTGGCGCGGTTAGTGGAATGTTGGAATGGCTGGCAAAACAAGGGGTTGAATGATGGAGCAAAGGGTAAGCCTGATCACCCTCGGGGTTGCAGACATGGATGCGGCGGCGACGTTTTACCAAGCACTCGGCTGGCAACGGGTCACGTCGCAGGACGGGGTTGTGGCGTTTGATCTGATTGGCCAGACGCTGGGGCTTTACCCGCTTGAAAAGCTGGCAGGGGATATGGGGCTGGAGGTTACAGCGCTTGGTCATGGTGCCATGACGTTGGGCTATAATGTGCGCGAAAAAGGCGACGTAGCCGAAATTCTGGAACGCGCGAAACAGGCCGGGGCCGAGGTGCTGAAGCCGGCGGCGGATGTGTTCTGGGGTGGGCATCACGGCTATTTCCGCGCCCCGGACGGCTGTATCTGGGAGGTGGCGTTCAACCCGTTTTCACCATTGGCCGGGGATGGTGGGTTTCGTTGGAACGGGTACGGCTGATGCGCAGGCCGGGGTCCATGCGCGGGTTGGAAAACCTGGGGCGGGTGCGGCTTTCGAAACACTTTTTCATGCGCGACTTTCTGTATTCCGAGATTGGCAACCTGCACGCAATGCAGAACATCCCCGACCACCCAGATCTGGCGATTGAGACCGGGCGGGCGTTTTGCCAGACCTTGCTGGACCCATTGGAGGAGACCTTTGGTCGGCTGGCAGTGCGTTCAGGGTATCGGTCGCGCGCGCTGAACCAATATGGCAATGAAAACCGCCTGAATTGCGCGCGCAATGACAACCCGGTGGAATGTCATATCTGGGATTGGGGGCAGGGCGAGGCACGGGTGGCCGGGGCCTCGGTGGTGATCCCGTGGTTTGCAGACCGCTTTGAGGCGGGCCGCGATTGGCGCGATCTGGCGTGGTGGATGCACGATCATCTGGACTATTCCGAAATCTGGTTTTTCCCAAAGCTCTGCGCCTTTAATCTGGTCTGGAGACCTGTCCCGCGCCGCCGGATTGACAGCTATATTGCGCCGCGTGGAAACCTGTTGGCCTCTGGTGCAGAGCCGGAAGAGCCATTGGTCACGCGGCAAGAACGGTATGCAGATTTCCCACCCTTTTGCGGAATTTCTTATCCTTGAAGGGAAGGGCCTTGCCAGGATTCCGCCCAAGCGCCAGAGTGGCCCAAAAAAGGCAGGTAAGGCATGACAGAAGCATTGGTATTGCTGCCGGACATTATGTGCGATGACCGGGTATTTACGTCGCAAATCAGGTCGTTAGCATCCGGGCGGGCGATTACCATTGCGCCCCTTACCCAAGCTGACCGGGTCGAGGATATTGCCAGGTCGCTATTGGATCAACTGCCGCAGCGCTTTGCGTTGGCGGGGTTGGGCCTTGGCGGGGTGGTGGCAATGGAGCTGTTGAAACGGGCCGGCAACCGGATAACACGGCTGTGCCTGATCGCCACCAACCCGCTGTCGGAGCCCCCTGCCATTGCCGCCACCAGAGAGCCGATGATCATCGGCGCCAAGGCCGGGCGATTGCAAGACGTGCTGCGTGAAAACATGCCGTCTGATTACCTTGCACCCGGCTCGGCGCGACTGGAAATCACAAATCTGCTGCTGGATATGGGCCGCGATCTGGGACCAGAGGTGTTTGTGTCGCAATCGCGCGCCATGCAGCGACGGCCCGATCAGCAGGGGACTTTGCGCAAATGCACCGTGCCGACCCGGATAATCTTTGGCGCGCACGACCCGCTGACGCCTGCTCAGCGTCAGGAATTCATGACCCGATTGCTGCCTGATGCGCAGTTGACGGTGATTGAAGAGGCTGGGCATTTGCCCACATTGGAACAGCCCGAATTGACCACAAGCGCGCTTCGCGACTGGCTGGATCAGCCTTTGATCCTGCGTTAACGCGGGTAAAGGGCGGCGCGGTCTTTCTTGCTGGGAATGGTTGCCTTGGCAACGGGCGCGCCGGTCTCATCGAAAAACGGGGTTTGACGCCAGTTTCCGGACAGGCGTGCGGCCAGCATCTTTGTGAGAATGCTGAAAACTACCGGCACTATGCCTTTGTGCGAGGTTTTGCCGCCCACGCCCGGAATGAAACTTTTGGCGACAACCGGGCCGACCCGGTCCGGTTCTGCCAGGATTGCCACCTTTAGTCCGACAAAGGCGAGTTTTGCTCTGGGGGTTGTGTTGAACATTGGCAGATTGCAGCACGTGGCATACCACCGCATGGTTCCCCTTGGGCTAAGCCGTAGCAGGCCCAGCAGATCGGTCCCTTTGGCGATGGTAAGGGTATCAGGCGTTGTCTGAAACAGGTCGACCGGGCCGGGCGCGGGATCGGGTTGATCAAAGTAGAGTTCTGCCGCACGGCAATCGCGACAATAACACGCCGTATGGGTGCCGGTTTGCACGGCTTGCGGGGTGATATGCCCCTGAATCTGGCCGCACGAACAGGCGAAATCCAGAGGCGCGTTGTTTGGCGCCATTACGCGGCGTTTCTATTGGCCGGTTTCTTGCGAGTTTTCCCGACCGTCTTTTTAGCGGTTGAAGCCCCGGAATTGGCGTTCATGAAGTCAATCACCAGCGGGCGGATATTGTCGCGCCACGAGCGACCGGCGAAGATGCCGTAGTGTCCGGCACCAGGTTCGACATGCGATGCCTTTAACGAATCGGGCAGGCCGGTACACAGATCAAGGGCGGCAATACATTGGCCGGGGGCGGAAATATCGTCGTTTGCGCCTTCGACAGTTTTCACCGCGACGCGGGTGATTTTGCCGATGTCGATCTTGTGGCCGTTGACGAAAAATTCGTTGCGGGCAATCTCGCGACCTTTGAAAATACGCTCGACGGTCGAAAGGTAAAATTCGGCTGTCATGTCCATCACCGCCAGATATTCGTCATAAAAGCGGTTGTGCGAATCCTGATCCGAGGCTTCGCCTTTGGCCGACCTCTGAATTTGGTCGGTAAATGCCTTGGTATGGCGTTCGCGGTTCATCGAAATGAACGATGCCAGTTGCAACAGGCCGGGGTACACCATCCGACCAACGCCGGAATGTTTAAAGCCAACCCTCTGGATTGCTGTCTGTTCAAGCTGCCCCATGGTGACGCGATGGCCAAAATCGGTGACATCGGTGGGATTGGCGTCCGGGTCGACCGGCCCGCCGATCAAAGTCAGGGTAAGGGGTTGGGCATCCGGGTCCAGTTCGGCAAGATAGGCAGTGGCGGCCAGGGTCAGAGGCACCGGCTGGCACACCGCGACTATATGCGTCTTTGGTCCCATTTCACGCATGAAATCAACCAGATAACAGGTATAATCCTCGATGTCGAACTTGCCCTTTGAAACGGGGATATCGCGTGCATTGTGCCAATCGGTGATATAGACCTCGCAATTGACCATCAGACTTTTGACCGTGCTGCGCAGCAGCGTCGCGTAGTGGCCAGACATGGGTGCCACCAGCAAAACCTTGCGTGCTTGTGTCTCGCGTCCGCGCACGTTGAAATGGATCAGGTCACCAAAGGCGCGTTCCACCACCTTGTTAATCTCAACCAGATGATCCTTGCCATCCTCGCAGGTAAAGGTGCGGATCCCCCAATCGGGCTTGACCACCATGCGTTCAAACGCCCGTTCCGTCACGTCACCCCACGCCGCCATCCAGTTCAGGGCGGGGTTGGGAACCATTGAAAACATCGGGTACGAGGCCAGTGCTTTGGCAGATGCACCCATCCATTGTTGGGTGTTTCGGGCGGTTTCCATCAGGTCATAGGTCATCATATGGCGCATGTGTGCTCTCCTCGAACGGCCTCAACTTTGCAATCTCTCTGCGATTGAGCCAATCATGCGCTTTGCATTTTGGCGGGAACGCAGTTATTCTGCACAGCAGCATTAATAGGGGGCAAAGGTTAAGATGACAACCAGTGATGAGAGCCGAGGTAAACTGCCCGATGATGCATCCGGCGATGCTGCCGATGATCCTGGGGCGCGTCTGAGCCAGAACCTGGCTAAGGTTGACGCCCTTTCCAAGCGCCTGAACGAAGTGATGGCGCGCCGGGCCACTGGTAAATCCGGGCATAACAAAGCGTTGGACGGGCCTGATCAAGAGCTGTTTGCCCGGGCGATGACTTCGTATTGGACCAAATCCCTGGCTGACCCGGGCAAGCTGATGCAGCAACAGATGGAACTCTGGAGCCAATCCGTGGCGCAGTTTGCCGCGATGCAGCGCAGCGAAGAGCGGCCCACAGATCGACGGTTTGCCAATCCGATGTGGGAAAGCAACCCCTATTTTGCTGCCATAAAGCAACAATACCTGATGAACGCTGAAATGATCGAAAAGGCGGTGGATGAGGTCGAGGATATGGACGACCTTGATAAACGCCGTCTTGGCTTCTTCTCGCGGCAAATCATCGACATGATGGCCCCGACCAACTTTCTTGCCACCAACCCGGATGCGTTGGAAAAGGCGGTTGAAACCGAAGGGCAATCGCTTTTGGACGGGCTTGAGAACCTGATTTCCGATCTTGAGGCCAATGACGGAGAGCTGGTTGTCCGGCTGGCTGACGAAACCGCGTTTGAGATCGGTGGCAACATCGCCACCACGCCCGGTGACGTGATTTATCGCAACCGGATGATGGAGTTGATCCAATACCGGCCAACGACGGACAAGGTCCACGAAATACCGGTCATCCTGTTCCCACCCTGGATCAACAAGTTCTATATCCTTGATTTGAAAGAGAAAAACAGCCTGATCAAGTGGATAACCGAACAGGGATATACCTTGTTTGTGGTCAGTTGGATCAACCCGGATGCCTCTTACGCCGAGACCGGAATGGAGGATTACATCGAAGACGGATACCTTGCTGCAATTCGCGAGGTTAAGGCAATATGCGGCGTTAAGCAGGTCAATACAGTGGGCTATTGCATTGCCGGGACGACCCTGGCGATGACGCTTTCCCTGCTGAAGCAACGCGGCGACAAGTCGATCAGATCGGCGACGTTTTTCACCGCCTTGACGGATTTCTCGGATCAGGGCGAATTCACCCCCTTCCTGCAAAATGATTTCATCGACGGGATCGAAGAAGAAGTGAAGGAACAAGGGCTTTTGCGGTCCTTCATCATGGCGCGCACGTTTTCCTATCTGCGCTCAACCGACCTGATTTATACCCCGGCAATTCGCAGTTACATGATGGGGCAGACGCCGCCTGCGTTTGATCTGTTGTTTTGGAATGGCGACGGGGCCAACCTGCCGGCGTTGATGGCGGTGCAATATCTTCGCGGGCTTTGTCAGCGCAATGAATTTGCCGAGGGTGGGATTGATCTGATGGGGCACACCCTGCGCCTTGACGAGGTGGATGTGCCCTTGTGTTCAATTGCCTGCGAGACGGACCACATTGCCCCCTGGATCAACTGTTATCGCGGGGTGCAGCAGATGGGTGGGCGGTCCCGGACCTTTATCGTCACCCAATCGGGGCATATCGCCGGCATCGTCAATCCGCCGAGCAAGAAGAAATATGGCCATTACACCAATGAGGATATGGCGCTTGACCCAGGCGACTGGCTGGAAAGCGCGGATTTCCATCAAGGATCGTGGTGGCCGCGTTGGGAAGGGTGGCTGCGCAAGCGATCGGGTAAGATGGTTGCAGCCCGCGCGCCGGGTGATTCCAGCCATGAGGTGTTAGAGGCGGCCCCAGGGAGCTATGTAAAGCTAAAAGCAAGCCGTTGATTTTGTTGGATATGTAAGAATTATGCTGCGATGCAGCAAATAAATACTTGAAATGCTGCGCCGCAGAATACATATAAGCTTCAGACGACAACCAAACCAACCTCCCCCGGTTAATCTGAAGGATCACTGACATGGCCAAGACGCAAGACTTCACCAAAGACATCAACGCCGCAATGAAAGACATCATGGGCGCATTCCCGGTCGACACCGCTGCGTTTGAAGGCGTGTACAAGAACACAGCTTCCTTGAACGAAAAACTGTCGGGCCTGGCGCTGGGCGCTGCCGAGAAATCCACCGAGATTTCCAACAAATGGGCCAACGAGACATTTGCCAAGCTGGGCGACATGGCCAAAGCCAAAGCCGAGCCTGCCGATTATGCCAAAGCCATGACCGATTTCGCGTCGGCCTCTGCCGAAGTTGCCGCCGAGAACATGGCCGCCTTCGCCGAGATTGCCAAGAAAGTCCAGATGGACACGGTTGAACTGATGATGGCGGCCGGCAAGGATGCCAGTGAAGGTGCGTCCGCTGCGGTCAAGAAAGCCACCAAAGACGTGACAGCTGCGGCCAAAAAAGCAGCTTAAGAAAACGCTGATCGGCACCATTTCCTCCCGAATGGTGTTATCGCGCGGGGCGGGCCTTTGGCCTGCCCCATTTTTGTTGGTAAAGCGGGATTGCGTTTCAAGCCGACAAACAGTGCAGGCACCGGATATAGAACAGGTTGCAGATCATGTTTGTCTGCATCACACTTGTGGCAAGCGGAGGGAAAGCTATGAAAAATGAAAAAATCGGTTTTGTCGGCGTGGGCCTGATGGGGCATGGGATGGCCAAAAACATCCATGCGGCGGGGTATCCGGTAAGTGTGATCGCCCATACCAACCGAAAACCGGTTGAAGATCTGGTTGCACTTGGTGCCACCGAGGCCGCAACATTGGCAGACCTGGCCGGGGCATCTTCGATCATCCATATCTGTGCGCCAGGATCGCCGCAGGTCGAAGCGATTGTCGAGGCATTGATGCCCGCGATGCAACCCGGCACAGTGATTGTCGATTGCTCGACCTCTGATCCAAATTCAACTGCCCGGCTTGCCGCGCTGTTGCAGGCGGGTGGTTTTCATATGGCTGACGCGCCTCTGGGGGGGACGCCGGTTCAGGCCGAAGAAGGCAACCTTGCTACTATGGTTGGGGCCTCTGATGCCATTTTTGAAAGGGTCAAACCGGTAATTTCGACATGGGCAGGGGCGATTGTACACATGGGGGCCAACGGGGCCGGCCACAAGATGAAGCTTTTGAACAACTTCATCGCGATGGGCTATGGGGCGTTGTATTCCGAGGCTCTGGCGCTTTCGGAAAAGGTTGGCATCACCACCGCCCAGTTCGATTCAGTTGTGCGGGGCAGCCGTATGGATTGCGGGTTTTACCAGACCTTCATGGGCTACGCGGTTGAAGGGGATCGCGATGCCCACAAATTTACCCTGGCCAATGCCCTGAAAGACATGAGGTATCTCGAGTCCATGGCCGACAGCGTATCCCTGGCCAATCCGATCGGCAATGCGATCAAAAACAGTTTGGCCTTGGCGAACGCCGCTGGCGGAGACGGACCCGAGGATTATGTTCCACATCTTGTGGACTTTGTTGCCCGACGCAATGGCGTAGAAAAGGGATGACGCCGGTTTAACGGGTACAAGGTCTTTGCCGTCAGCAAAGTGGCTGCAAAAGTTACACACGACTAACGCATAGGCGATATAAAGCGTTGAAAACGCGCCCATCACAAAGGCCGGCATCTGATGAACGAAATGCCGGAACAAACAGCATGGCAAACGCAGCACGGCCCGGATGTGATGCTACGAAACTCTTGCGACGGAGGTATCCTGTTGAATTATTCTCGGGAAATAAAGGGGTCAATCAACGGGCGGGCCGGAATTTCATGCTGCTGCGCGACTGGTGATAATGTCCGGGGTCTTGTTGCCACCCTTTCCATTTGTTCTGCACTCACATAGTCTTTGCTGCAACGCTGCATTTTCTGGGGAGAACCGCATGGGCGATAAGGACAAACCACTGCTGATCAAACGCTATGCGAGCCGTCGGCTTTATAACACCGAAACCAGCGATTATGTGACGCTGGAGGATATCGCAGGGTTCATCCGCGCCGGGCGCGAGGTGCAGATCATTGATCTGAAATCGGGCGACGACCTGACCCGCCAGTATCTGTTGCAAATCATTGCCGAACACGAAAGCCGGGGCGAGAACATATTGCCGGTGGATGTGCTGAACGATCTGGTGCGCAGTTACATGGTGCCGGGCGGGGGTATGATGCCCGAGTTTCTGAGCAACTCATTCGAGATGCTGAGGGACAGTCAGTCAAAGGCCGTTGAGCAGATGAGCGCACAGATGAGTTCAATGAACCCAATGACGCAGATGCCAGGGTTTGAAGCAATGAAAGCCCAGCAGGAAGCATTTTTGAAGGCGATGACAGGCGGAATGGCTGGCGGAATTGCTGGCGGAATGGATTCTGGCTGGTCGGGTGCGGGCAAAACGCAACAGAAGGCCGACGAAAAGGGCGAGGGCCTGGACGAGATCAAGCAGCAACTGGCAGAATTGCAGGACAAGCTGTCAAGATTGAAGTGACAGGACAGGCGGGGAAACCCCCGCTGACCACTCAGGTTCCGTATGCCGCAACAGGCCCGGCGGCGGCCGCTGCCGCCTGGGTCAGAATATCGACAATCACGTCCAATTCGTCCTGGGTCAGGCGCACCGGCAGGCGCACGTCGCAGGCGCGCATCAGCATGGCGCGGGTTTTCGGCAACTCAGGCATTTCGGGCATGAATTGCCAGTTCCAGAAGGCGCGGGCGTTGTCCTGGCTTAGGCCGAACACCTGTACCTTGACGCCGCGCGCTTCGGCTTGGGCGGCAAAAACCAGCACGTCGTCGTCATCCAAGCCGACTAAGTTGAACTGGATCGAATCTGGTGCGCGGACCTCAAGCGGCAAGGCACCCGGCACCGTAATGTAAGGCGAGGCATTCAGCCGGGCAGCGACATAGTCATGGTTCGTGCGCCCGCCCTTTACCCGCGCCGCAAGATGCGGCAGTTGCGGGCGAATAACCGCAGCCGAAAGGTTCGACATGCGCAGGTTATAAAGCGGCAGCTGGTTCTGCCATTGCGCAAATGCGCTGTGCAGAACCGGGTGTTTCTTCCAGTTATGTTCGTAGGCGCCGGACATGATGATGGCGCGGGCCACAAGGTCGGCGTCATCGGTGATCAGGATGCCGCCCTCTCCCGCATTGATCATTTTGTATGACTGAAACGAGAAACAGCCGACCCGCCCAATAGTGCCGATATTCTGCCCGCCCCAGGTGGTGCCCAATGAGTGCGCGGCATCCTCGATCACCGGAATGTCGCGCGCCAGAGCCAAGTCCATGATGGCGTCCATATCCGAGGTATGGCCGCGCATGTGGCTGATTATAATGGCTGAAATGCCGTCCAGCTTGGCCTCGAAATCCGCCATGTCGACGCGGTAATTGTCGCCGACTTCGCACAGGACGGGGATGCAATCGGCATGAACCACCGACGAGGGCACGGCGGCAAAGGTAAAGCCGGGCAACAGGACGCGGGCATCGCGCGGCAGGCCCAGAGATTTCAGCGACAAGAACAGGGCGGCCGAACAGGAAGACACCGCCAGGGCATATTTAGACCCCAACAAAGCGGCAAATTCTGCCTCAAGCAGGGCAACGGGTGAATTTTCGGGGGTAGTATAGCGAAACAGGTCACCCGTTCGCAGCATTGCATCAATGGCCACGCGGGCGGCATCGGGGATAGGGTCGGCGTCATGCACGTTGGGTGGCTGTGTGGCGTTACCTGTCGATGTTGCTTTGGGCGGTATCATTTTCGTTTTCCTTCACTCGACCTTTGGGAAAACTAAAACAATTGGGATGATATGCCAAGCCTTGGATTGCAAATCGGCGAAAAATTCACGGACGAGGCCGTTGTGGCCTGTATCCGAGGTTACTACCGGCGGGATGCCCCCCCCAACGCGTACATGCGCGGGATCAGGCGGAGTGCAGTTCTGCACCTTCGGAGGTAAATGTCACGCGTTGTCCCCGGTTGATATCGTCGCGAAACTGGTCGGCAATGGCTTGCAGGGCATGGGCCTGACCGCGCGCCGCAAATCGGGGCAGAGACGTGACCCGGGCGTTATTGTCAAATCCGTCGGCCGCATGGGCCCAGATCATCGGGTGCAATTGTTTCAGGTGATCGCGGATCAGCCACCGGGCGCTATCCGCGATCTGCATACGTGGGAAATCGGCTTCGGAACTGAGGCCAAGCCCGTGGCGCAGGGCAACCGCGCAGTATGACGCGAGCAGATTGACCATGGCCTGATCCGGGCGCGCCTTCAGGATGTCGTGCAACCCGTCGATGAAAAACCCGACATCAACGTGGGCACAGGCATTTTCGTCCGTGGCGATGGCGTCGAAATAGACCCAGGAATAGGCCCCGGCGCCCCAGATATCCTGGGTCCGTGATGCGGTGCGGCGGGCTTCCAGCTCCAATTGCTGATAGCTGCCAAACCAACGAGGCAGTAAATGGTTTCCCAAAGCGCGCATGTGGCGGTAGTTGCGCGGATCAAGGTCGATAAGGTCTTCGTAGTCGTCGGCAATGCTGGATTGCGGATCGCGTTGACCGGCCAGCTGCGCACAGCGCGCGGCGGCCAACAGGGGGCTGTTCAACTCGATGCCGCACAGCGGTGACAACAGGTGTTGCGCCCGGTCAAAATGCGCCGCACATCGGGAACGATTTAGAGCGGGTACAATGGTTTCCCAGGATGTGCCGCGCCAGGCCCAGCCAATGTCGATATGGGTCAGGGCAACAATCAGGGTGATGACCGGCGTATCCGGGTGGTCCCGATGCATGCTTTCCAGTGCATCAATACCGTCATTCAGGGCTGTGTCTTTGGCGCTGGCACCGTCCTGAAGGGCATGTTCGACCCGGTGCACCACGTCCGAACGCGCGCCATAAGCCAGCAAATCCGCCAATGGCATACCTCCGGGGCTGGTTTTCCGCCCGGATTCGGCAGTTGTAATTTCGTGCGCGAGGTCACTCCAGCGATCCTGGCGGGCCAGAAACTGACCACGCAGATAGACCTCGCGGCAGGCCCTTTCATCGGGGTTCTGATCCAGAACCGGGATGCTCAGATATTGCTCTGGGTTCAGCGACGGGTCATAAAGCGGCGGACGTCTGACCGGAGGGCCGCCCAAGGCAAGGATGCGGGCGGGCGACACCCGGCCAAGCCGGGCCTTCAGTGTGTCAATTATTGTTGTCGAAGCCGCAAGGGCAGGCGAGATTAGTCTGAGCATTTTTGCTCCAATAAGAGGATAGCAATCTGTATCGACGCCAGTGTGCTGCTGTATTTGGGCGCAATGATGGCGTGGATAGGGTGTTCCGGGTCAAGAAATGGGATATTTGCGTGGCAAATTGTTAATGCCAAAAGATCGGGCGTTGGTCCCGGAGCGAAACCAATCCAGTCGCATTCATTACCCCGCCCGAATGGGTTGTGCTGTGCAAATGCTGCCTTGGGCCGGGTGGTGAATTCCTGAATCCAATTGGATTGGTTTCGCTTTAAAACACCACAAAATGATGGCGATCCACGCGGATACCGCGCGCCGTCAGTTCCGTCTCAAAGGCTTTATGCGCAGGCATGGCTTCGTCGGGCAGGCGGACAGGTTTGTCATTGGTCAGGATTGCCGTCACCCGGACCGAAAAATCAAACCGCGTGTCAAAGCGCATATAGTCAATTTCAGAGAGGTCCAGCGCGCCTTTGCGGGTGCCCGTATGCCATTCAAGGTGATCATCACTTAGTCGCACACCGGCGCTTGGGCTGCGCCAAAGATCATAAAGGGCGGGTAAGGTCGGCAGGGCAAGCAGGGCCATCAACCACCATGCCGCGTTGATCAGAACAATGGCCGCGGCCAATACCGCGTAGATACAGATCACAATGATTGCCGTCCGTCGGCTGCGGCCTTCGCGGGTAAAGCAAAAGACGGCGGCCATTCAACGCCCGCCGGTCACGTCAAGCAAGGTGCCGGTGATAAAACTGGCCTGATCCGACAACAGATAAAGGATCGCATCCGCCACCTCATCGGCATGACCTGAACGCCGCATAGGGGCTGTAGGGCCGATTTCGCCGACCCGTTCGGGCGCGCCGGATTTGGCGTGAATGTCGGTCTCGATAATGCCGGGGCGCACGGCGTTGACGCGAATGCCCTGGGGGGCCACTTCGTCGCTAAGGCCTTTGGTAAAGGTGTCGATCGCCCCTTTTGAGGCCGCATAATCGACAAATGAATTGGCCGCCCCCAGCTTGGCCGCAATGGATGAGACATTGACGATCACCCCGCCACCGCCTTGTGCCTGCATCCGCAACACCGCCTCTTTGGCGACCAGAATGGCGCCGATGACGTTGATATCGAACATCCGGCGCAGGCGGTCATGGGTGAAATCGGTGACTCTTGCAATCAGGTCGACGACACCGGCGTTATTGACCAATGCGTCCAGCCTGCCAAATTCTTCGTCCACCTGCGTGTAAATTCCGGCAATTGCGTCCGGGTCGGCCACATCGCCGGGGCACAGGATCACCCGGGCGCCCGCCGCGCGGGCCTGGACGGCGACGGCCTCGGCCCCGGCTTTGTTACTGTGATAATTCAAGGCCAGATCATACCCCGCCTGTGCCGCCTTGAGTGCCGTAGCCGCGCCAATACCGGCGCTGGCACCGGTGATGAGTAGGGTCTTGCGCATAGCTATATTCCCCTAATGCGGTTGATCATTTCATTGGTATCGCGCGATAGGTCAGGCGTGTCGGCGATCCGGGTCAGTTGATCGGACAACAGCGCCTGACGGGATGTGTCATAGCGCCTCCAGGTCTGAAAGACCGCACACATGCGCGCGGTTGTCTGCGGGTTGATCGCGTCCAGCCGGATCAGCCAATCGGCCAGCAATTGATAGCCGCTGCCGTTCGCGTTGTGAAAGCCCGCGTGATTGGCGGCCAAAGCGCCAAACACGGCGCGGAACCGGTTGGGGTTTTTCCAGTTGAACGCCTTGTCCTGCGTCAATGCGCGGGCCACTTCAACGGCGCGGTCCGGTTCTGCCTGCATCACCTGAAGGCCAAACCATTTGTCCATCACCAACCGGTCGCCTTGCCACTGGGCGCGGAACGCGGCCAGTTCGGTCTGGCCTTTTCCGGCACTCAACAGGCAGGACAGGGCCGACAATTGCAGGGTCATGTTATCAGCCCGGGCATATTGCGCCGCTGCTGCCGTACCACCGTCAAGCCGGGTAATCATGGCCAGAACCGCGCCCGCCAGGGCGCGTTTGCCCGATTGTTCGGCATCCGGGGCATAGGCGCCGTCGATTTGGTTTTGCGCCGCCAGACGCGGGGTCAGATCCTGAGCATGCACGGCCATCGCCTGTTTCAGCGCCTCGCGTGCGGTCCAGATTGCATCCGGGTCAGGCGTTTTGCCCGCCTCGTGCAATGCCGCCGCCAGTTCGGACTGGCCCGGAATGGCCAGCATCAATGCACGGTATGCCGGGTCAAGAGTTTCGTCCCGCAGCACCGCCAGAATACCGTCCAGCCATGCGCTGTCAGGGGCCGTTGCGTTGATGGCCATATCCATCAGCGTTGTGCGGGCCAATACGCTGGCTGCCTCCCAGCGGTTGAACGGGTCGGTGTCATGCGCCAGCAGGAACGCGCGCTGATCGTTGGAAATGTCATATTCAAGGATCACCGGAGCCGAAAATCCGCGCAATATTGATGCGACAGGTCGCGCCGCCAACCCCTCAAAATGAAAGCTTTGACTGGTTTGGGTCATTTCCAGCATTTGGGTTTTTTGCACCTCGTCGCCATTGGCCCCCAACAGGCCGACCTCGATCGGGATCACCAAAGGGGCAGGATCGGGGGTGGTGGCGCTGGGCCGGGTGGATTGGGTGAATGCCAGGGTGAACGTGCCGTCTTTCCAGACCTCTTTCACCTTCAGGCGCGGGGTGCCGGCCTGAGAATACCAGCGTTTGAACTGGCTCAGGTCGCGCCCGGTTACATCCGTGAATACCGCCAGCCAGTCTTCGATGGTACAGGCCTGACCGTCGTGACGGGCGAAATACAGGTCAAGTGCTTGGCCGTAGGCCTGATCGCCCACCAAACGTTTCAGCATACCAATCACTTCGGCGCCTTTTTCGTACACGGTGGCGGTGTAAAAGTTGTTGATCTCCTGAAAGCTGGCCGGGCGCACCGGATGCGACAGCGGCCCGTTGTCTTCGGCAAATTGCCGGCCCCGCAGGTCGATCACATCGCTGATACGTTTGACCGGGGCCGAGCGCATGTCAGAGGTGAATTCGGAATCCCGAAACACCGTCAGCCCTTCTTTGAGGCACAATTGGAACCAGTCGCGGCAGGTGATGCGGTTGCCGGTCCAGTTGTGGAAATACTCATGTGCGATGATCGCTTCGATCCGTTCGAAATTTCCATCTGTTGAGGTTTCCGGGCTGGCCAGAACGGCGGATGAGTTGAATACGTTCAGCCCTTTGTTCTCCATTGCGCCCATGTTGAAATCATCAACCGCGACGATGTTGAACACATCCAGATCATATTCGCGCCCATAGGTCTGTTCGTCCCATACCATCGACTTTTTCAAGGCTTCCATGCCAAAGGCACATTTATGTTCGTCGCCCGGGCGCACCCAAAGGTTCAGCGCCACATCGCGGCCCGAACAGGTGGTAAACTGGTCTGAATGGGCAATCAGATCGCCTGCGACCAACGCAAACAGATAGGCGGGTTTGGGCCAGGGGTCGTGCCATGTGGCCGTGCCGTCGCCTGCGTCGCCGGGATTCCCATTGGACAACAGAACCGGGTGCGGGCCGTTGATGTGAACAGTAAAGACCGACATGACATCCGGGCGGTCCGGGTAATAGGTGATCTTGCGAAAGCCTTCGGCCTCGCACTGGGTGCAATACATCCCGTTCGACATATACAGCCCCTCCAGGGCGGTATTGCCTTGCGGATCAATCTTGACCACGGATTGCCACACGAACGGTGCATCGGGAACGGCGCAGGTCAGGCCGGTATCGGTGATATCGGGCGTGACTGTTGTGCCATCAATCCGGGCGCTGATCAGTTTCAGGTTTTCACCATGCAGAAAGAATGTGCGGTCCGGCACCTCAGGGTTGGGACGAAAGCTGATCCGGGCAGTGACCCGTGTGGCCGATGGGGCCAGGTCGAAGGTCAACTCGACGCTGTCGACGAAAAAGCCGAAAGGAGTGTAATCTTGTAGATGGATCGTTTCGGGGGCGGCATTACGCATCTCAGGGCCTCGCAAGGAATTGGGTTGTCTGGACGTTAATGTGCAATCGCACTGGACGAAAGGCGGGAAATGTCAAACCGGCTGCTCGATCCAGCCCAAAGAGGGCTGCCCTCGCAGCTTCCTGTTGTGGCGTGTTGCTTGAAAGGGAAATTCAAATTAGGAGGGGCGCAATACGTTAGCGCGCAATTGAGTTCGGGAATTTGATAATGACAGAC
Source organism: Paracoccaceae bacterium (assembly GCA_021648025.1). Taxonomy (GTDB): domain Bacteria; phylum Pseudomonadota; class Alphaproteobacteria; order Rhodobacterales; family Rhodobacteraceae; genus NVQY01. The sequence goes on along the minus strand of JAKITO010000012.1, from coordinate 36,155 downwards.
AGGCAAATGAAAAGCGGGTTGAAGGTCGCCTGCGAACTGGTTGAGTTCATTGAACGCAAAGCACTGCCGGGTACGGGTGTTGAGTCAGCGGCATTCTGGGACGGGCTGGCGAAAATGGTGGCCGAACTGGGACCGGTAAACCGCCAGCTTTTGGCACGACGCCAAGAGTTGCAAGGCCAGATCGACGCCTGGCACATTGCTCGTCGGGGTCAGCCGCATGATCACGAGGCCTATACCCTGTTTCTGGAAAAGATCGGCTATCTGCTGCCGGAAGGCGATGAATTCACCATTGAAACCCAAGGTGTTGACCCCGAAATTGCAACTGTGCCCGGCCCCCAACTGGTGGTGCCGATCACCAACGCCCGCTATGCTCTCAATGCTGCCAATGCCCGCTGGGGCAGCCTTTATGATGCGTTTTACGGCACTGATGCCATGGGCACAGCTGCGCCAAAAGGCGGCTATGACAAGGGGCACGGCGCACGGGTTGTGGCGCGTGCCCGGGTGTTTCTGGACCGGGCCTTTGCGATTCACGGCGCCAGCCACGGGGATGTGCGCCGGTATCACGTCAGGGATGGCGCGTTGTTGATTGATGGCGCAGCCTTGGTCGCGCCGGAAAAGTTTGTCGGTTATCTGGGCGATCCGCGCGCGCCCTCTTCGGTGCTTTTGGCCAATAACGGATTGCATGTTGAACTGGTGTTCAATCGCGCCCACCCAATCGGCTGCCATGACCGGGCGGGCCTTGCGGATGTCCGTCTTGAGGCGGCGGTGTCGTCGATCATGGACTGCGAGGATTCGGTGGCTTGCGTTGATGCGCACGACAAGGTCGGCGCCTATACCAACTGGCTTGGCCTGATGCGCGGCGATCTTGAGGCACAGCTGGTCAAGGGCGGGCGCGAAATCACCCGCCGTTTGGCCGAGGACCGCGCCTTTACCGGCCCTAACGGCGAACAGGTCACTGTCCGCACCCGCGCCCTGATGTGGATCCGCAATGTTGGCCATCTGATGACCAATCCGGCCATTCTGGACGCAGGCGGCAATGAAGTGCCTGAAGGGCTGATGGATGCGCTTGTAACCGTGATGATCGCCAAACATGATCTGGCCCGTGCGGGCGGCAATTCGCAGCACGGATCGGTTTATGTGGTCAAACCCAAGATGCACGGGCCGGACGAAGTGGCGTTTGCCGTGCAAACCTTCGATATGGTCGAAGACATCCTTGGCCTGCCACGCAATACCGTCAAAATCGGCATCATGGACGAAGAACGCCGCACCACGGTGAACCTCAAGGAATGTATCCGCGCCGCCAAATCGCGGGTGGCGTTCATCAATACCGGCTTTCTGGATCGCACCGGCGACGAGATCCATACATCAATGGAGGCCGGGCCGTTCAGTCGCAAGGATTTCATCAAGCGCAAGGCCTGGATTGGCGCCTATGAAAACCAGAACGTCGATATCGGCCTTGAATGTGGCCTGTCGGGGCGGGCGCAGATCGGCAAGGGCATGTGGGCCATGCCGGACCTGATGGAGGCGATGCTGGAGCAAAAGATCGAGCATCCCAAATCCGGTGCCAATTGCGCCTGGGTGCCCAGCCCGACGGCAGCCACCCTGCATGCGCTGCATTACCACAAGGTCGATGTGTTTGCGGTTCAGGACCGGCTAAAGGCCGGCGGGCGGCGGGCCTATGTGGATACGGTTCTGGACATCCCGCTGGCGGCCTATCGCAAATGGGATCAGCGCCAGGTCCGGCGCGAGGTCGAGAATAACGCCCAAGGTATCCTTGGTTATGTGGTGCGCTGGATTGATCAGGGGGTTGGCTGTTCCAAAGTGCCCGACATCAACAACGTGGGGCTGATGGAAGACCGCGCCACCTGCCGCATCTCGGCGCAGCATATCGCCAACTGGCTGCACCACGATGTGGTTGACCGGGATACGGTGATGGCGGCGATGCGTAAGATGGCTTTGATCGTTGACGCTCAGAACGCTGATGACCCGACTTATAGTTCGATGGCCCCCGGGTATGATGGTGTTGCGTTTCAGGCGGCCTGTGATCTGGTGTTCAAGGGGCGGGAACAGCCTTCGGGGTATACCGAGCCAATCCTGCATGCGCGGCGGTTGGAGTTGAAGGCGGGCAATCGTGGATAGTGGAATTCTGTCAGTCCGGGCCTGCTGCAATACAACGGGCCCGACCTGAAATTGACCAAAGCCACTGTGGCGGCCACAATCGGCAATGACGCAACCCCGCAAGAATCGCGGTTGGAGATTTTACTATCCTGAATGCACTGATCATTCTTGCAACCGTGGTGACGGCTGGCGTGTTGCTTTACCCGCGCCTGGCAAACGCCCCGGTGTGGCGGGCCGCGATCACACCGCTGGCGTCCATCATCGGCAGCGGGTTTCTGGTACTGGGACCAATTCTTGATGTGTCATACGGCGCATTTGCACCCCTGGTGATGGCTGCTTTGTGTTTGGTCGCGTATCTCTTTGGTGCCGCCATCCGGTTCAATATTGCCCGCCTTGACCAACAGGAAACAGGGGGCGACCCCGGCAGTGCGATGCTGGAAACAGTCGGATCGTGGGCCCTGGCCTTTGCCTATATCGTGTCGGTTGCCTATTATCTGAACCTGCTTGGCGCTTTTGCCGTTAGCCTGACCGAGCTTAACGACCCGTTCCATGCAAAACTTGTCACCAGCGGCGTCTTTGTGGTTATCCTGATGGTTGGCTGGGTTCGGGGGTTCGGCGCACTGGAACGTATGGAACAGATTTCCGTCGGCGTGAAGCTGTCTATAATCGTGGGCCTGTTGTTTGGTCTGGCATGGTTCTTTGTCGGCAAGGCCGCCACCGGGGAACTGGTGGTCAATCCGTCGAAACTTCATGGCTGGCAAGCGGTGACAATGGCCTTTGGTCTGCTTGTCACCGTTCAGGGGTTTGAAACCTCGCGGTATCTGGGTGCCGAATATGACGCCGGAACCCGGATAAGGTCGATGAAGCTGGCGCAGGGGCTGTCAACGGCGATTTACATGACTTATATCGTGTTTCTGTCGCTGTTGTTTGCCCCCGATACCATCAAGCTGAGCGAGACCGCGATCATCGACCTGATGGCCATCGTCGCCCCGATCCTGCCAATTCTGTTGATTACAGCTGCCCTTAGTGCCCAGTTCAGCGCCGCCGTGGCCGATACTGGCGGCTCAGGCGGGTTGCTTGCCGAATTGACGGGTGGCCGGATCTCTGTGCGTGCGGGCTATGCCCTTTTGGTTGCTCTGGGCCTTGGGCTGACCTGGATGATGAGCGTGTTCGAGATTATCGGCTACGCCTCGCGGGCGTTTGCCTTGTATTATGCCATTCAGGCGCTGATTGCCGCCAGAGCCGCGCTGGGCCAACCGGGGTCACGCGGTAAAGGTATATTGTTCTCGGGGCTGTTTGTGCTGGGACTGGCAATTGCGGTTTTTGGTACATCGGTTGAATAAGCCCGGTCGCGGGCCACGATAACAACCTTATAAGCGCAGGCCATAGGGCGGAAACCCCAAGGACGTGAATGTGCGTGGTTGAACAATAACTTGCGCCATGGCGCAGGCCGTGCGTTGTTGCACTGTTAATCCTGCCACGCTAGGGTGCCCTAAACCCGAAACAGCCAAAGGCCTATCCATGTCCCGCCCCATCGTCGGCATTATCAGCAACTCTTACCTGATTGACGACTCCTATCCGGTGCATGCTGCCGGGCGGATGAATACCGACGCCGTGGCCGGGATTTCGGATTGTATGCCGTTGCTGATCCCAAGCGATCCGGCCCTGGTTTCGGTGGATGAATTGCTTGAGGTCTGCGATGGTTTCATCCTGACCGGCGGGCGCCCCAATGTTCACCCCGAGGAATACGGCGAAGTGGCAACCGAGGCCTATGGCACCTTTGACCGGTGCCGCGATGTCATCACCCTGCCTTTGGTGCGGGCCTGTGTTGAACGGGGCCAGCCGTTTTTCGGCCTTTGTCGGGGTTTTCAAGAGGTTGTGGTGGCCATGGGTGGCACTTTGCACCCGGAAATCCGCGACCTGCCGGGGCGCGATAATCACCGGATGCCGCCCGATGGCACGTTGGAAGAAAAATTCGAACTGCGCCACTGTGTGACCATGAACGAGGGCGGCGTGTTTCACAAAATCCTGGGTGCGCGTCAGGTGATGACCAATACGCTGCACGGGCAGGGGCTCAAAACCCCCGGTTCGCGGATTGTGATTGACGGCACGGCCCCTGATGGCATCCCCGAGGCGATATATGTGCGTGACGCGCCCGGCTTTACCCTGTCGGTGCAATGGCACCCGGAATGGAATGCGGTGAACGATCCGGTGTCGCGCGCGTTGTTTTCTGCCTTTGGCAAGGCGACCCACGACTGGGCCGCAGAGAAAACGGGCAACATCCGCCGCAAGATTGCCTGACAGCATGGTACCCGCGCCGACGGGAACCGGTGCTCAGCGCGTGCCACGCGGCGGCTTTACCCCGGTCACGGTTATCGAGGTGACGTGCAAATCGCCTGCCTTCACCTCTGCCAGTTGCTGCGCGCGGGCATATTTGTCGATGACCTCGCCAGGAATATCAATGCGCCTGCTGGTCCTGATCTTGACTGCCTCAAAACCCGCGCTGGCGATCACGCCCAGATAGTCCTTTTCGACCATCGCCCCGGCGACACAGCCGACATAAAGGTCAATGGCTTTTGCGGTCCAGTCCGGCAGTGGTTCGGACGTCACGATATCGGAAATGCAGAAATGGCCGCCGGGGCGCAGCACCCGGAAAACCTCGGCAAAGGCGCGGGTCTTGTCGGGCACCAGATTAAGCACGCAGTTGGAAATCACCACATCAATGCTGTGTGGGTCGACCGGCAGATGCTCGATCTCGCCCAGTCGGAATTCGACGTTGTCAAAGCCGGTCTTTTCAACATTTTCGCGCGATTTGGCGACCATTTCGGCCGTCATGTCAACGCCGATCACCCGACCGGCATCGCCAACTTCGCGGCGTGCGACAAAGGCGTCAAGCCCGGCCCCCGAACCAAGATCCAGAACCACATGCCCGGGCCTGATCCCGGCATGTTCCACCGGCAGGCCACAGCCAAGCCCCAGGTCGGCGTCGGCGACATAGCCCGCAACCCCCTGATAAGCATCGCCAATCATGGTAACATCCGTGTCGCTTTGATCACTGTCGCAGCAGGTTCCGCCGACAATGCGTTGTCCGGTGGCAATATCGGCATATTTTTGGCGGATGGTGTCGCGCAGTTCATTTTTGGGCTGTTCATTTTGGTTCTGTGACATGGGGTTTCCTTTTCAACAGCAGGTTTCAAGATTGCCGAACAGCGCATCGGCGCTTAGGCGCAGACGGGCTATTTCGCTGGTGTTCAGGCAATAGCAGGAATTCTGGCCATCGACCCGCCCGGTTATCAACCCGGCCTGCAACAGCACTTTCAGATGCTGCGAAACGGTCGCCTGAGACAGCGGCAGGATTTCAACCACCTCGCCGCACACGCAAGTACCCCGTTCGGCCAGAATCTGCAAAATCACCAGACGCGCCGGATGCGCCAGCGCCTTGCACCTGGCCGCCAGCGCTTCATATTCTTCTAATGTGTGTTCGGCTTTCATAGACTCATCGTTAATCGGCGATTAACGATGAGTCAACCGGGATTACTGATCATAAGACGAAATCAAACGTCTTGGACAGGGGCAGTTCCCGCGCCCGCGTGCCGGTCAGATCAAACAACGCATTGCCCAGCGCGGGCATCGCCGGTGGCGTGCCCGGCTCGCCTACGCCGCCCATATATTTGTTGGCCTCCAGCACCCGCACTTCGGTCACCGGAGTGTTGTGCATCCTGAGCACGTCGTAGTCGGGGAAATTGAACTGTTCGACCTCGCCTTCGTAAAAGGTGATTTCGCCAAAACAGGCCGCCGACAGGCCATAGATCATGCCACCGATCATCTGTGCCTCGATATTGCCGGGGTCCAGCGCCAGCCCCACATCGCAGGCAATCCAGGCCTTGTTGATGCGGATGCCGTCGGCGGTGTCAATCACTTCGATCACCTGTGCCACCGGGGTGCCAAAGCTATAGGTATAACCAACCCCGCGCCCGACCCCGTCCGGGGTCTTGCCGGTCCAGCCCGACATCTCGCGCACCGCCTCAAGCGTGCCAGCCGAGGCGGGATGTTCTTCGCGCATCAGTTCCAGCCGGAATTCCAGCGGGTCACGCCCGGCGGCATGGGCCATTTCGTCCAGAAATGTGTCGTGAAAGAACCCGTTGAACGAGGCCGAGACCGAGCGCCAGAACCCAACCGGCACCTCCAGATCGGCCAGATAGCCGCGAATGCGATAGTTGGGAATGGCGTAGGGTTGGTTGAATGCCCCGTCCACCTGGCCCTTGTCCGGCCCGCCGGGTGACATGCCGGCCAAACGGTTCACGGCCTGTTGCGTGGTGCGGGCGGCGGATATCTGCCCGTCCATCAGCACCGCCTTGCCGTCTTTCACCGCGCCACGAAACCGTGCCAGCGCGCCCGAGCGGTAGAAATCGTGGCGCATATCCTCTTCGCGGGTCCATGTAACCTGCACCGGTATGCCCTTCATCGCCACCGCCACCCGCGTGGCATAGACCGAAAAATCGGTCTCGACGCGGCGACCGAAACCGCCGCCCATCACCGGCGTATGCAGGCGCACGGCCTCATTTTCCAACCCGGCAGCCTTGGCGCAGGCGGCCTGGGTAAAGGTCGGCGATTGATTGCCTGCCCATACTTCCAGCGCGTCGCCGGTGTAAAAGGCGGCGGCGTTCATCGGCTCCATGGTGGCATGGGCCAGGAACGGCGCGCGGTAATTCGCCTCGATCAGGGTGGCACCCTCAGGCAATGTGTCGGCGTCGCCGTCGTCGCGCATGGCGGAATTGGCATCAGAATCAAACGCCTTGTCGATCCGGGCAAAGATGCCGTCCGTGTCGGGCGGGTAGGGGGCATCGCCCCAATCAATCTCGACCGCCTCAGCGGCCTGTATCGCCAGCCATGTGTTGCTGGCCACCACCGCGATGCCGGTGCCAAGGTCGATCACCCTGTCCACGCCGGGCATCTTTTCTGCCTCGCTGGCATCAAATGAATTCATGGCCCCGCCCAGCTTGGGATTGATCCGCAGAGTGGCAAAGCGCATGCCGTCAACCCGTGTGTCGATGGCATATTTGGCCGTTCCCGTCACCTTGGCGACCATATCGACGCGCGGCTGGGTCCGGCCCAGAATGCGCCATTGCGACGGGTCGCGCAGCGTGACCTTTGGCGGGTCGATCAGGGCGGCGGCCTCGGCCAGATCGCTATAGGTTATCGCCGTGCCATCCGGCGCGATCACCTGACCGCCCTTGGTGCTCAGGCTGGCGCGCTCTACGCCCAGCCGCTCGGCGGCGGCCTGTTTCAGCGTCTCGCGCGCGGTTGCTCCGGCCACGCGCATCCGGTCGAACCCGTCGCGCATTGAGGTTGACCCGCCGGTGACCTGCAAGTCAAAAAACTTGCCCGCGCCGCCGATCACCTGCGACAGCGAGTGCATGAAACCGGACATGTCATAGCCTTTGCCCGGCAGCACGTCCTGCATCGCGGCGGAATTGAAATAGGCCTTGGCGGGGGGGCCGTGCAGCACCCGGATATCCGCCAGTTCCACGTCCAGTTCTTCGGCGATCAGTGCTGCCCAGGTGGTGTATACGCCCTGGCCCATCTCGGCGCGCGGGGCAATCAGGGTGACGCCGGACTGGTCAATGAACACAAACGGGTTCAGCGCGGCCTCGCCTTTGCCTGCGGTTAGCGGGTTGGGGGCGTCCTGCTGGTATTTGTAGGTGCCAAAAGCGACACCGCCGACAATGGCAGCAGAGGTGATCAGAAAGGTGCGTCTGGCGATGGTTTTTATGCGTGACATTGGGGTCAGGCCTTTCTGAGCTGTTCAGCGGCGGTGTGAATTGCGGCGCGGATGCGCGGATAGGTGCCGCAGCGGCACAGGTTGCCCGACATGGTCTCGTCGATCTCGCGGTCATCGGGGCTGGGGTTTTGGGCCAGTAAGGCGGCGGCCATCATGATCTGGCCGGACTGGCAAAAACCGCATTGCGCCACCTGATGGGTGACCCAGGCATCCTGGATGGCGGCCATCGCATCGGGGGTGCCGATGCCTTCGATGGTGGTAATGTCGCCCGAAACGTCGCCAAGCGCCACCTGACAAGATCGAACCGCCTGTCCGTCGATATGCACGGTGCAGGCGCCGCAGGCGGCCACGCCGCAGCCGTATTTGGTGCCGGTCAATCCAATGGCGTCGCGCAACACCCAAAGCAGGGGGACATCACCCGGCAGATCAATTTGGTGGCTTGTGCCGTTGACAGTCAGCGTGGTTACCATGATCGTGGCCTTTCGGTTGCATTTCTGACATATGAGAGTAAAAACGTCAGTTTGTCAAGGTGCGAATTGACAAAAAGAAGTTGAACTGTCAAGCGTCTGGGATGAAAGAGAGTATTGCAGATTTACGGCAAAAGGCCATTCTGACGTCTGCCTGGGATGCGTTTTCCGCCTATGGCTATCGCAAAACCTCGATGGATGATATTGCCCGGGGTGCTGACATGTCGCGCCCGGCATTGTATTTGCAGTACCGCAACAAGAGGGATATTTTCCGCACCCTTGTGCAGCTTCATTATGACCAGGCCTGCAAGGCGGCGGCGGCGGCATTGGCGGGACCGGGTACACCATCTGACCTGTTGACGGCCGCCTTCATGGCGCTGGGGGGCGAGGTGTTGGAAGTGCTGCTGAACTCGCCTCATGGGATGGAAATGCTGGATACAACCACGGCGACGGCGGCCGATATCGTGCTGGACGGTGAGATGAGACTGCATGCAGAATTTGCCTTGTGGCTGGCCAGATTAGAGGCCTCCGGTAACGGGCATCTGCAAGGGTCCGCGCAGGACGTTGCCGCGACAATTCTGGCTGGTTTGAAGGGGATCAAAATGGCCGGAACGGATTACACCATTTATCAAAAACGCCTTGGCTTGCTGGGGGCGATGCTGGGGGCTGGATTGTTGGTGCTCTGACGGTGCCCAGATCAATCCCATTGGTTTGTTCTTACGACCTTTGGAATGATCCGGGTTAGCCTGCATTGCTGTGACGACAGGTGTCGGTGCGTGTGTGCCTTCAGTTTCACACATGATGCTCGCCTTCGCAGATCGTATGGTCGCCAAACGCGTGCAGAACGGCGCAAACATGGTCATGTTGCCCATCACAGGCCGTTGCAATCCGCCCAAGTTCACATTCCAGTGCTTGCAGTTTGCTGATCCTGGCCCGTAGGCGGGATTTCTGGTTGCGGGCGATGTCATGGGCGCGTTCCAACGCCGGTCCGGTGGCCCCTTCCAATGAAATCAGTGCCGCCACATCTTTAAGCGGCAGGCCAAGGTCGCGGGCGTGGCGGATAAAGGCCAGACGGTTCAGGGCGCTTTGGCAATAGCGGCGTTGATTGCCCGCCGTACGGTCCGGCACAGGCATCAACCCCTTTTGTTCGTAAAACCGGATGGTGGGGACTTTGACGCCGGTGCGGGCCGATAACTGACCGATAGAAAGCATGAAAAACCTCTTGAAGCTCTAGTCACTAGAGGAATTACGGTGCGAAAAATGGATATTCAAGGGCGAATCGATCATGACGCATGGACCAGACAAAGCACATCACCACCATCACCATCACCACCACATTGACCGCGATGCCGGGGACGCCAGGATCGCCTGGGCGGTTGTGGTCAATCTGGCGCTGACGGTGGCGCAGGTTGTTGGGGGGATACTTTCGGGTTCCCTGGCGTTGATTGCCGATGCGCTGCATAATTTTTCGGATGCGATTTCACTGATCATCGCCTTTGTGGCCCGCAGGATCGCCCGCAAGCCGGCCGATGCGCGGATGAATTTTGGCTATGGCCGGGTCGAGGTGGTGGCCGCACTGGTCAATTACACCACGTTGATCGTGCTGGCGCTGTATCTGGTTTACGAAGGGGTGTTGCGGTTTATGAATCCAGCGCCAATCGACGGCTGGATGGTGGTCTGGATTGCCACCTTTGCCTTGGTGGTTGATCTGGTGACGGCGGCACTGACCTATAGCATGTCCAAGGAAAGCATGAACATTCGTGCGGCGTTTTTACATAATGTTGCAGATGCGCTGGGGTCGGTTGCGGTGATTGTCGCGGGCACATTGGTGATTATCTATGATTGGACATGGGTTGACCCGGTGGTGACGCTGATGATTGCCGGGTACATCCTGTGGCACGTCAAGGCCGAGATTGGTGGTGTTGTCACGGTGCTGATGCTGGGCAGCCCGGCGCATCTGGATGTGGATGACGTGGCCCAGGAGATTGAGGCCATTGAAGGTGTGGACGGGGTGCATCACATCCATCTGTGGATGATGCAAGAGCATGACACATCGTTAGAGGCGCATCTGGTGATAGGCGAGGGCCATTGGGCGCGTGGCGACCAGATCAAGGATCAGGTAAAATCCGTTCTGGCAGAGCGGTTTTCCATTTCCCACAGCACGCTTGAGCTTGAATGTGCACGTCACGCCTGCACGGAACCACAAAAGATCGGCCATTTGGCGTGAAAAAGCCGCCTTGGGGGACCCAAGGCGGCTGTACTAAATACTTAAATCTAAGCGCCAGAGAAATCTGGCACCCAGTATACCGATAAATAGAGCCGCAAGCTGTACGCAGGGCAGGTTCAAGTAGCTCCAGGATCGGGACGGCGGCATGACCCATTTGGTTCAAAACCTCTGTTTCCGTTGGGTCAACCATGGGATATACCCAAATAATGCGCGCACATGTGCCAAGATATTAGATTTCGATTGAGGAAACCGACAATCCCGGACAATCCGACAAACAACCCTCGGCGGGACCAGACGGCGCCTTCAGGCCAGACCGGGGTGTCCGGGATGTCGCGTGATCAGGTTATCGCCGCAATCTATGAAACGGTTATCCAACCCGATCTTTATGACGCCTTCATGGATGCCTGGGACGAACACATCCAGTTGGCAATTTATGATCCCGGTCCGAAACCAGACCCTGAGGCCAGCCAGGATGGGCGCGATACTCTGGATCTGGACCCGGAATTGCAGGCGCATTTCACCCGGGCCTATGACATTCTGGAACAGATCGGCCGCAAGGTGCCGCATCGCAACTTGCACGAACAGGTGCGCCAATCATCTGGTTTCTCAATTCTGGCACGCCCCAACGGACAGATTCTGGCGGCCGGCACGGCGGCTGCCAAAGTGCTGGATGATAATGACAGGCTTGAGGCGCTGAGTGAAATTCTGACCGCCAATTCGGCGCAGCTTTTGCAAGGGTTGCAAAAAACGGCCCGGGATGTGGAAGGGTCGGATGCTTCGGTGGTGTTGTCTACAGGTGCGCATCCGCGCCATCTGATTGCGCGTATCACTTTGATGACAGACGATACAGGTCAGGCGCGTCAGATCATCACCATCGACGCACTTGATTATCAATGGAGTGAACGGGCAGCAAAGATGCTGGTCGTGTCGTTTTCCCTGTCCCCGGCCGAAGTCGAAATTGTCCGGTCGATTTTGGGCGGGTATACCTTGCGCGAGATCGCCGAATTGTCAGGACGTTCAGAGCATACCGTGCGCAATCAGTCAAAATCGGTACTGGCCAAGACCGGCGCGCCAAGTCAGGTGGACCTGATCCGGCTGGTGGCCTTTTTGATCAACGCCGACACTGGCCGAAAAGCGGTCAGAACCGGCAATGGCACCGACGCCCTGCCACATGAGATGCTGACAATGTCCACCGGTCTGGAGATGCAGTTGTTTCAGACCGGGCCTGCCAACGGGCGGCCGGTGATTTTCCTGCATGGGATGCTGGACGGCATTTCGCCGCTTTTGGTCGCCCAAAAGCACCTGAAAAACCGCGGGTTTCGGGTGCTGGCACCAATCCGGCCCGGTTACGGGCTGTCGGACCCGGTGGCCAAACCTGCCCAAGCGTTGGCTTTGTTCACGGGCCATGTGCAAGAGGTGATCACCCGCTTCAAGTTGAAGCGCCCGATCATTTTGGGGAATCTGGCCGGGGCGATATATGGCTATCACCTGTGTTCTGAACTGGGCACGCGTCTGGGGGGCATGGTGGTTGCCGGGGCCGTGGCACCGGTGACGCGGTTAAGCCAACTGGCCGACATGGCACCGCGTCAACGGCTGGTGGCATACACCGCCCGGTATGCGCCTGCCTTGCTGCCGTTTGTGCTGCGCGCTGGAATATCCCAGATCGACAGCAAGGAAATCGAAGGCTTCATGGAGGCGCTGTTCCCGTCCGGCAGCCATGACCGCGATATGATGGAGCAACGGGGGCTTACCGGTTTGGTCCAATCGGGCTATCGGTTCTCGGTGTTGCAGGGGCATTTGGGGTTTGCCACGGATTCGCATTACGTAGTGCGTGACTGGAGTGAAAGCGTCGCCGGATCGCCCGTGCCGATCATCCATTTCCACGGCGCGCGTGACCCGGTGGTATCACAGGCCAGCCTCAGGCTGTTCATCTCGACCCAGAAAGACGTGCAGTTCCGACTGTTGAAAAAGTTCGGGCAGTTGGTGTTCTTCGAGGACCCGGATCTGGTGCTTGACGCGATAGAAGAGTTGTTTGGCAGGCAAGACCGGCGCGTTTGAACAGGGCCTGTCAATTGCCCTGTACAAACACCGCGTCAAACGTGCGTCGCAAGGCGAGGTCCAGATCGTCCATACCGACCGGCAACCCCAGATCAACCAGGCTGGTGACCCCGTGTTCGGTGATGCCACAGGGTACAATGCCGGAAAAATGCGTCAGGTCCGGCTCTAGATTGATCGAAATCCCATGAAAACTTACCCATTTGCGCAGGCGAATACCGATGGCGGCGATTTTATCTTCGCTTGGGGTGCCGCGCGCCGTCAACGGTTTGTCGCGACGTTCAACCCAGACACCAACCCGGCCTTCGCGGATGTGCCCGGTGACGTTGAACTGATCCAGAGTGGCGATCACCCAGGCCTCAAGCTGTTGCACAAACCGACGTACGTCGCGGCCACGTTTGCCCAGGTCCAGCATCACATAGATCACCCGCTGGCCGGGCCCGTGATAGGTATATTGCCCGCCACGTTTGCTGGTGTGAACCTCGAACCGGTCCGGGTCGATCAGATCGGCAGGCCTGGCGCTGGTGCCGGCGGTATATAACGGCGGGTGTTGCAGCAGCCAGATGCATTCTTGCGCCTGGCCTTTGGCAATCAGATCTGCCCGGGTTTCCATGAACCGGCACGCGTCACGGTAGCCGGTCAACCCGTCGCTGGTGATCCATTCAACCATTGCCAGGCCCAACATTTGGCAACAGGCCGGATTTACGCAATTTGCCCATATACGTCCGGCTGACTGGTATCTGGTCGCCGGCACTGGTGATCACCAATGCAGTTTCCCCTGTCCGGCACGCCTGTGTCACCTGATCCAAGGCCACCCAATGCGAGCGATGCACCTGTAAGCCGGGGGTAAGGGCGGTCTCGCGGATCGAGTCACTCAAACGCATCAACAACATCTCGCGGCCCTTTGTGGTGACTACGTCCACATAATGATCACTGACCGAAAGCGATACCAGATCTCCACGTTTGTCCAATGGCAGACGGTCGAGCAGATCGGGCCTGGAGAGATTTTGCGCCATCGGCGTGTTCGGTTGTAAGGATTCGAAAAGCGCGGTGACAATGACAGTGATGGCAATGACAGGCACCAGATTGTCGATCCAGACCGATGGAAATTCCGGGTTTTCCAACGCCAGAAAATTGAAAAACCCCAGCACAACGCTAACGCAGAGGCCAGCGCCAACACCGCTAAGAAAAGTACGCGGCCACCTGCCTTGAACCCGCTTTTGCAACAGTTCGAACAAGGCATCCGAGGTCACAAAACCGGTCGCATAGGTCACAAAGACAAGCAGCGTCCAATAGATCAGCCGCGGCCCCGGGCGCATTGCAGAGTAGGTATCAAATGGCCCCGACATCCCCAGCACAATCGCCACCCCACCAAGGACCAGCAACACCTGAGGGCGGCCCAGATGGTCTCGTATTCTGCGAAGCGTGGATGACTGAACTGTGTCGATTGCGAAAAAGCCCCTTGAATTCACGTATTCACCATTGCCCGGTGACGACCGGCGCGGGCAGGAACATGGCACGAGATCCGGGTCTTGCCAAGGTCGCTATGAAATACCAAGAAGGATAATTCCAGATGAACCTTGATCCTCTGTTGCAGGCCAGTCCGGTCATTCAGGTCCACGCCGCCGCCGCGATCCTGGCGATGATCCTTGGGCCTTTGTCGATATTCCGGCGTCGGCGGGACCGGCTGCACAAGATCACCGGCTATGTCTGGATCAGCGCCATGCTGGTGGCGGCGACCTCCGCACTTTTCATCACCGAACTGCGACTGGTTGGGCGGTTTTCACCGATCCATCTGCTGACCCCATTGGTCTATTGGTCCATCTGGCGGGCCATTACCTTTGTCAGGGCAGGCAATATCGTCGGCCATTGCGGCGTCATGAAATCGCTTTATATACAGGCCCTGGGCATTGCCGGTCTGTTCACCCTGGTGCCGGGCCGGATCATGAGTGATGTGTTGTTTTCCAGTGCCCCCTGGTTGGGATTTTCGGTCGTATCCGGGTTGATGGTGCTGGCCTACGTTCGTGCGTTGTTCAATCGGCGCAGCAATGTGGCGTAATTCTTTGCCCCCTGGGCCCCACTTAGCAGATGTTGTTTGTCAAACACCATCGCCGGAACTCCGCGCACGCCCTTTTCGACCCAGAATTGCTGCATGGTACGCACGTTCCAGGCCAAATGTTCGCCTGTCAGTGCCACCCGGGCGGCCGCACCATCCAGACCACTTTCAGTGGCTATAGCCACCAACGTGTCAATGTCCGACACATCCCGGGCGTCACTGAAATGTGCCTTGAACAAGGCCAGCTTGACCTCAGACTGGCGGCCCAGATCGCTGGCCCATTCAATCAGTTGATGTGCCTGAAACGTGTTGACCATGCGGGCATCGTCATTGAAATCAAAGACAAACCCAAGGTCGGCCCCCAGATCGCTTAACCGTTGGCGCGCGGTTACGCTTTGTTGCGGCGTGGTGCCGTATTTTTCCGCCAGATGATCCCGCAGGTTCTGGCCTTCTGGCGGCATTTTGGGGTTAAGTTCAAATGGATGCCACTGCACATTTGCCTTAATGCCGGTCTTGCTCAGCGCCTGTTCAAGCTGGCGATAGCCGATCACACACCACGGACAGACCACGTCCGACACAATATCAATTTGGATGTGTTCGCTCATTTGTTCCTATCTGTACGGCGCAACAACCAGCCACGCCAGCGTTGGGTGGTTCGGCGGGGGAACCCCGCCGCATCCGATCAGATAAATGGAATGAACGGTACCCCACAGGCAGAGAGCGCAAGCAGCGAAAGAAAGATCAGGGTAAGGCGCATTTTGTGGTTCCTTGTTTATGTACGAATGGGCGGAAGATGGCCGGGGCAGACATGGTTGGTCAAGACGGCGCGCAGGGAATGTTACAGGGTGAGTCTTAAAGGCCGACTAGTTTATTGCTAAGACTTCGGAAACTTGGTCTGCAACCACTTCAGCACCTGGCGTTGATCGTCCGAGGTGGCCCGGCGCACCTGAACCAGCAGCTTTTGCAATGTTGGCCGGTCCAATGTCAGATTGCCCGCCCCTTCGTTGCAGACCGAACACAAGGCCCGCAGGTTTGATGCCTCATCCGAGCCACCAAGCGATTTGTCGATCACATGGCCAATTTGCAGACGGGTTTTACGGGTCGGATCAAAGGGATGCGGCTCGGCTGCGACGGCGCCACATTGCTGACAGGTAAACCCGTCACGGTCAAGCACGAAGGCGCGCGTCTCTTTCGAGATATTGCGCACATATGCCTGTTGTGGCGAGGGGTCATTCAACAGGTATTGCCCGGGTTTGAGATGGCTCAGATCATTGTGGGTCAGGATTTGATAGCCTTCTTCGGTCCGAAGTTCCCGAACCCGCCGGGCCCATTCGCTGATGCCACCGGAAACAATGCGCAGATCATCCGCGTTCAGAATGGTCCCCAGATTGGCCAGGAAATGCTCTCTCAGCTTGTGGCGAGCCCCTTTGGGTTTGGCCACTTTGCTATTCCGCAGCCATTTTTGACCGGTCTTCCTGTGTCGCCTCAGTCGCATATATCGCTTTGGCAATTTGCAGCCCAAGGGCTGCGGCAACCGGCGGCGGAAAGGCGTTGCCAATCTGACGATAGGCGTTTGTCTTGCGGCCCGAAAAGGCCCAGGCATCAGGAAAACCCTGCAATCTGGCGACCATACGGGCGGTCAGACGGGGTATTTCAGTCGCCCCCTTTTGCGGCGGTTCATTGGCCAGAGATTTGCCATTCACCCCAAGTTTAAGCCAGGCATTGCGGGCCCGCGTCGGCCCAAGATCGGGGCCGCCGTGCTTTTTGGAGCCACCAACTATGGTCGGCGCAATTGTGTTTGCCTGTGCGGCCCAGGCCCGTGCGCCCTTCCAGCCATCTTGCGCCATCAGGTCGACCAGTGTTTCGCCAACGGTTTGGGGTGTTGCGTCGCCTTCGGGAAACGAGAAATTGGACCAATACGCCTTTTGTGCCGCGACAATCGCCACCCGGGGGCGCAGTTGCGGCACGCCAAAATCCGAGGCATTGAACAAGCGCCATTCGATTTCATAACCCAGCGCGCGGAATTTACGGCGAAGTTTCTTGCGAAACCCGTCGAAGGTTGGCGCAAGGAAGCCCCGGACGTTTTCAATCAGCACAAACTTTGGTTTGGCTTCAGCGATCAGGCGCAGGGCGTCGTCAAACAGGTTACGTTCGTCTTTTTCGCCCAATTGTTTGCCAGCCACCGAAAACGGCGGGCAGGGCAGCCCGCCGGCAAACAGGTCAATGCCCGCGTATTCATGGGCCGTGGCCGTTTGCATGTCGGCGCAGACCACATTCCAGTCGGGTCGGTTCAATCGCAGGGTGGCACAGCAATGTTCGTCATTGTCCAGCAAAAGGTCATGCCGAAACCCGGCGGTTTCCAGCCCAAGCGCCTGACCGCCGGCCCCGGCGCAGAACTCGATTGACGTCAGTTGGCGCATGTGTCCCTCCGAGGGGCAGCATATATAGAGTGCGTGGGAATTCAACGCACAATATGCGTATTTGTTCCTATTTTGTACCAATGGATTAAAGAGTGTGTTTACCCCTGCAACGGCTTCACATCCACATCGCCTTCGGCCTTCGGCCTGCGCCTTGATCGCCAGAGCGGCGGCGTGAGAGCCGGCGGCGGTGGTGAAATGGGGGATTTGCAAATTTTTCCGAATTCGCGGAAATGTGTTTCTATTGGGTGACTGAGCAAAGGGCGGTGACCGCCCTTTGCATTGTTACTTTTCTTTTCGGACGCCTTTGAAAGGCGTTTTACTGGATGTTTTTTGATCCATAAAACGCCCGGTATTAGCGTCGCGCTTTACCCAATTGCCGTTTGGCGCTTGGGTTTGAGACCTTTGGCGAACAGCGCCTTTGCGGTGTCCGTCTCCTTTTGGTGGGTTCGTTGCCATGGGTCGACGCCTATCTTGTGTGGCAAGTGGGGATGCAGTTCTTACAACCATCCGACTTGCCAGTAAAACTGCGATTCGCGTGACCAACGGCATCTTTGCAGTTTGCATGCCACCCCAACGGCTGCCGGTTCTTGACAAGCGGCGGCGTAGGGCAGCTATCGTCGTCGATGTGAACTTCATTGTACCCGTCAAGTTGGGTGTTTTGGTTTCGATAGAATTTAGGCATTTTGTCGCCCTCCATTTAAATTTGTAAGGGCCGCCATTGACACATTCGAATTGACCTGTATTGGTCAAAAGTGCTTACCGAACTACCGCTGCGACCCTTACGATCAATGCGGACCCGGAGCAGGGTGCCGTCGTGAATACCAGTCACGGCGGCACTACCGAATCTACGGGTGTCTCAATCTGGATTTTCGCAGGATGTTAGCGTATGTCAATAGACAACGGGCGTAAATTGGGGGATTGACCCCCATCTAGCGTCTTCAGCGTATTTATACACAAAATTGAGTAGGGGTCAATTACTTATCAACAAGTTATCCACAGATCTATTCTAGATGTGGTAGGCGTTGTTTTCTTCCGCCTACATCTAGGCGAAACGAAAAAATTGTTGAAGCTCACTTACGAAACTGACCTTACCCCTGTAACGGCTTGACCCCCACATCGCCTTCGGCCTGCGCCTTGATCGCCAAGGCGGCGGCATGTGAACCGGCGGCGGTGGTGAAATAGGGGATTTTGTCGTAAAGGGCGACGGTGCGGATGCCTTTGGAATCATCGACTGCCTGCGCGCCTTCGGTCGAGTTCATCACCAGTTGCACACCGCCATCTTTCATCAGATCGACCACATCGGGGCGGCCTTCATAGACTTTGTTGACTAGCGAGCAGACGACATCGTGGCCCGCAAGCCAGCTATGAGTGCCTTTTGTGGCGGTAAGGGTAAAGCCGAGCGCGACAAGGGTTGTCGCAGCTTCGAGCATTTCCGGCGTCTTGTCGGCGTCCTTGATTGAGATGAAGGCGTTGCCGGAGCTGGGCAGGATCATGCCGGCACCCATCTGAGCCTTGAGGAAGGCGCGGGGGAAATCGCGGTCCCAGCCCATGACTTCGCCGGTCGAGCGCATTTCCGGGCCGAGGATGGTATCGACGCCAGGGAAGCGGGCAAACGGCAGCACCGCCTCTTTGACCGAGAACCACGGCATGTTTGGGTCGGCCAGTGTCATCGGGTCGGCGAGTGGCAGGGTTGTCGCGTAGGTGACATCTTTGTAGGGCGCACGCCGGGGGAAGTTGGTGAGCGGTTCACCTGCCATGACACGGGCGGCGATGGCGGCAATCGCGCTGTCGGTGGATTTGGCGACAAACGGCACGGTGCGCGAGGCGCGGGGATTTACCTCGATCAGGTAGATGTCATCCTCGCCTTGGTCATTGGTTTTGACCGCGAACTGGATGTTCATCAGGCCGACCACATTCAGGGCAAGGGCGAGGGCGTGGGTTTGGACTTTGACCCGTTCGATGATTTCGGGCGCGAGCGAATAGGGCGGGAGCGAGCAGGCACTGTCGCCGGAATGCACGCCGGCTTCTTCTATGTGCTGCATGATGCCTGCCACGTGTACGTTGGTGCCGTCGCAGATGGCGTCCACGTCCAGTTCGATGGCCCCGGAAAGATAGCTGTCGAGCAGCACCGGGCTGTCGCCGGAGACCACGACGGCCTGGCTGATGTAGCGTTCGAGTTGGGCGGTGTCACGGACGATTTCCATGGCACGCCCACCAAGGACGTACGAGGGGCGGATGACCAGGGGATAGCCCAACTCCTCGGCCCGAAGGCGGGCCTCTTCGTCGGTGCTGGCGATGGCGTTTTTTGGTTGCTTCAGGCCGAGGTCCTGCACCAGTTTCTGAAAGCGTTCACGATCTTCGGCAAGGTCGATTGAATCCGGGGTGGTGCCGAGGATGGGGATGCCCTCGGCTTCGAGTGCCCTGGCAAGATTCAGGGGCGTCTGGCCCCCGAACTGGACGATGACGCCATGCAACGTGCCATTTTCCTGTTCTACCGCCAGGATTTCCATGACGTGTTCGAAGGTCAAGGGTTCGAAATACAGCCGGTCGGAGGTGTCGTAGTCAGTCGAGACGGTCTCGGGGTTGCAGTTGATCATGATGGTTTCATACCCGGCGTCCGTCAGGGCATAGCAGGCGTGGCAGCAGCAATAGTCAAATTCGATCCCTTGACCGATACGGTTGGGGCCGCCGCCGAGGATGACGATTTTCTTGCGGTCCGAGGGCCGGGCTTCGCATTCTACGTCGCCCATCATCGGGGCTTCGTAGGTGGAATACATGTAAGGGGTTTGTGCCTCGAATTCGGCGGCACAGGTGTCGATTCGCTTGAAGACCGGTTTGATGCCTGCCGCGCGGCGGGTTTTGCGGACTTCGGGTTCTGTGGTGCCGGTCAGGATGGCAAGGCGGGCATCGGTGAAGCCGAGCATTTTGAGGGCGCGCAAGGCGGCTTTGTCGGACGGAAGGCCCGAGGCCTTCACGGCCTCTTCGGCATCCACGATCTCGCGGATCCGGGCCAGGAACCAGGGATCGAACATGGTGACGGCGTGGATGTCATCATCCGTCAGCCCATGGCGCATGGCCTGGGCGATGGTGCGCATGCGGTCGGGGGTCTGGCGCGAAAGTGCCTTGGTGATGGCCGCGGGGTCGGGGGCGCCGGGGATGTCAATATCATCAAAGCCGGTGAGACCGGTTTCCATGCTGGCCAGCGCCTTTTGCAGCGATTCGTGGATGGTACGGCCAATTGCCATGGCTTCGCCGACAGATTTCATGGCCGTGGAGAGAAGCGGCTCGGCACCGGCGAATTTCTCGAATGCAAAGCGGGGGATTTTGGTGACGACATAGTCGATGGTCGGTTCGAAACTGGCCGGGGTGACGCGGGTTATGTCGTTGTCCAGTTCGTCCAAAGTGTAGCCGACAGCGAGTTTGGCGGCAATTTTGGCGATGGGGAAGCCGGTGGCTTTGGAGGCGAGCGCTGATGAGCGGGAGACGCGGGGGTTCATTTCGATCACGACCATACGGCCATCGGCCGGGTTGATCGCCCATTGCACGTTGGAGCCGCCGGTTTCAACACCGATTTCACGCAGCACAGCGATCGAGGCGTTGCGCATGATCTGGTATTCTTTGTCGGTCAGGGTCAGGGCCGGAGCGACGGTGATACTGTCGCCGGTATGGACCCCCATCGGGTCGACATTTTCAATTGCACAGACGATGATGGCGTTGTCGGCGCTGTCGCGCACCACCTCCATTTCAAACTCTTTCCAGCCCAGCAACGATTCGTCGATCAGTATCTGGTTGACCGGGCTGGCATCCATTCCCGCGCGGCAGAAATGTTCAAAATCCTCGCGGTTATAGGCCACGCCACTGCCGGTGCCGCCAAGGGTGAAGGCCGGGCGGATAATGGCGGGCAGGCCGATGTCGTCAAGAAACTCAAGCGCAAGGCGAACGCCCTCGGCGAGGTCGGGCTTGCCGTCTTCACCCTTGGGTGCGGTAACGATTTCGGCGCGCGGGTTTTCCAGGCCAAGCCGGTCCATCGCCTCGCGAAACAGTTTGCGGTCTTCGGCCATTTCGATGGCGGCGCGTTTGGCGCCGATCATTTCGACGTTGTATTTTTTCAGAACCCCCATTTCTTCCAGTGCCAGCGATGTGTTCAGCCCGGTTTGGCCGCCCATGGTGGGCAACAGCGCGTCGGGGCGTTCTTTCTCGATGATCTTGGCGACAATTTCGGGGGTGATCGGTTCGATATAGGTGGCATCGGCCAGGCTTGGGTCGGTCATGATGGTGGCCGGGTTGGAATTGACCAGAATGACCCGGTAGCCTTCTTCGCGCAGGGCTTTGCAGGCCTGGGCGCCGGAGTAGTCGAATTCGCAGGCCTGTCCGATCACAATGGGCCCCGCGCCGATGATCATAATCGACTTGATGTCGGTTCTTTTTGGCATGGGTGGGCCCCTATGAATGTAAAAGTGGCAGTGCTGGCAGGCACGTGCAAATTGTCCTGCGTTATAGGCATGGGGGTGGCAGGTGCAAGCCCTATGAAGCGGGGTATGCGGGGGAGAAGGCGGAAATTGAGTTTATTTTGCAAGATGAAGGGGAGGTGCGGTGTATGGATTGTTGGCTGGGTGGCTGGTTTCAGGGGTGCGGGCCTTGACATCGGAGGCTGGGCGCGGTGTATCGGCGCGATGTTTTATGTCCTTGAGGAATATTCCCATGCACGCCTATCGTAGTCATTCCTGCGCCGCTTTGACGGCGGCTGAAACCGGTCAACGGGTGCGTTTATCCGGATGGGTACACCGGGTTCGGGACCATGGCGGCGTGTTGTTCATTGACCTGCGGGATCACTACGGGATGACGCAGATTTTGTGCGACGCGGACAGTGCGGCGTTTGCGGATGTTGAAAAGGTCCGCTCTGAGTGGTGCATTCGCATTGACGGAGAGGTCAAGGCGCGCGGCGAGGGGTTGGTGAACCCAAAGATACCAACTGGCGAGGTTGAGGTTTATATTCGCGAGATCGAGGTTTTGGGGGCGGCGGCGGAATTGCCGCTGATTGTGTTTGGGGATCAGGAGTATCCTGAGGAAACCCGGCTGAAGTATCGTTATCTTGATCTTAGGCGCGAGGCGATGCAGGCCAACATGATATTGCGGTCGGACGTGGTGGCCAGCATTCGTCGTCGCATGTGGGATATGAATTTCCGCGAGTATCAGACACCGATCATCACTGCATCTTCGCCTGAAGGCGCGCGGGATTTTCTGGTGCCATCACGCCAGCATCCGGGCAAGTTTTACGCTTTGCCGCAGGCTCCGCAGCAATTCAAGCAGTTGATCATGGTGTCGGGCTTTGACAAATATTTCCAGATTGCCCCGTGTTTTCGCGATGAAGACCCGAGGGCGGACCGGTCGCCCACCGATTTCTATCAGCTGGATATCGAGATGAGCTTTGTGACCCAGCAGGATGTGTTTGATACCATCCAGCCGGTCCTGACCGGGATATTTGAGGAGTTTGGCGGCGGTCGCCGCGTTGATCAGGAGTGGGCACAGATTTCATATGCTGATGCGGCGCTGTGGTATGGGAGCGATAAGCCGGACCTGCGCAACCCGATCAAGATGCAGGTGGTGTCCGAGCATTTCGCGGGCAGTGGTTTTGCGATCTTTGCCAAGCTGTTGGAACAGGAGGGCACTGAAATTCGCGCCATTCCGGCCAAGTCGGGCGGGTCACGCAAGTTCTGTGACCGGATGAATGCGTTTGCCCAGAAAGAGGGCCTGCCGGGGATGGGGTATATCTTTTGGCGCAAGCAATCGGCGGATTCAATTGCGCAGGAACAAGGCATTTCGGTTAAAGAGGTCAACGCCAAGGTCAAGGCGGGCGAGATTGTATTGGGCGACGAGGCGGCAGGGCCGCTGGCCAAGAACATCGGGCCGGAACGGACCGAAGCGATCCGGGTTCAGCTGGGCCTTGAGGTTGGCGATGCGGCGTTCTTCCTGGGCGGTAAGCCGGATGCGTTTGAGGCGGTGGCCGGCCGGGCGCGGGTCGAGATTGGCAATCAGCTTGGCCTGACTGACAAGGACCGGTTTGCCTTTGCCTGGATCGTCGATTTCCCGATTTACGAGCGGGACAGTGAGACCGGCAAGGTCGATTTCGAACATAACCCGTTTTCCATGCCCCAAGGTGGCATGGACGCGTTGCAGGGTGATCCCCTCAAGGTGCTGGGCTATCAGTATGATCTGGCCTGCAACGGCTATGAACTGGTCAGCGGCGCGATCCGTAACCATGTGCCCGAGATCATGTTCAAAGCGTTTGAGATTGCCGGGTATGACGAGGGTGAAGTGCGCAAGCGCTTTGGTGCTTTGGTCAATGCGTTCCAATATGGCGCGCCGCCGCACGGCGGTTGTGCGGCGGGGATCGACCGGATTGTGATGTTGCTGGCGGATGAGGCGAACATCCGCGAAGTGATCATGTTCCCGATGAACCAACGGGCCGAAGACCTGATGATGAACGCCCCAAGCGAAGTGATGAGCGATCAGATGATGGAACTGGGCCTGCGGGTGATCCCGCAGGACTGAAAAATGCGAGGAAAGCCCTTCAGGGCTTGAGGAGCATTCGGTTCAGTAAATCTCCGACGGATTCAGCTTCCACGCATCCTGGTATTTCGGGCGCGTGGCGTCCCTAAGACTAAGCTCTCCGTTCACCATTTCCCTTGTGGGGATGGCATGGCGGTCAATTGCCCCTTCCAGCGTCATGGCAAGGTCGCGGGCGAACACCCGGCTGGCGGTGTACCATGCGTGCGGAATATTGCCTTCGATGTCGATGGTCAGGTCGGTTGCAGGGTCCATCGCGTCAAAAAATGCCCCGCAATTGACGTTTGCCGCCTTGGGGTGCGCATTGTCCGGCAGCCCGACCCGACCGACGCGCGGTGACACCCCAAGCCGTTTTGCATTGGACACAGCCAACACCGAGTCGAACGGGTTCTGATAGTTGGTCAGACGCATGATCCGGCGAAACATCGGCTGGGTGCGTTCATGGCCATCTGCAAGGCTGCTGGCGGAAATGTCGGCACTGATCAGGGCGACCTGACCAATGCGCCAGTCGGATTTGAAGATTTTGCCGCGATCAAGCGACTTCAAAAAGGCCGAGACAACCACATAAGCCCCGGCGGAATGGGCCAGGATGTGGATGTTGGTCTCGCAGTCGGCAATGTCGCCAACTGCCAGCGGCAAAATACCCTTGGTGACAAGGCTTTCGGCGACCTTTGCACCATCCATCCGGTCTTCCACATAGTTCAGCAGGTGGCTGTCGCTGGGCCAGTCAAATCCAACCACAACCCCGCACCAGCCTTCGGCAAGCAGGTTTTTTTCCAGTTCGACCTGCCGCTTGAACGCCACCCTTTGGGTGGTGTTATAGCCATGCACATAAAACAGCACATCGCCTTTGGGGCTGGTTGAAAACGGGGTCGCTGCCGCCGTCGCCAAAGCATCGGCCTTGTCGCGGATTTCCTGAAACCACTGCTTGCCCGAGCTGAGGATATGAGAGGTATCCGGGGTTGTCTGGCCTTCTTGCAGCTTCAGGTATTTTACCGGGCCGGGATTTGGATCAAATTCGCCCCTAAGAATTCTGCGGGCGGTCATCATGTAATGGGCCATATTGCTGCCTCGGTTTGTGGTCGGTAAACCTAGCCTAAATCAAGTCACCACTTCTGCCAACGCTTCTGTGCCCAACTTATCAGGACAAGAAATGGTGGCCGTCTCTTGCTCTGGTTCATTAATTTGCCCATGATATTAAAGACCTGACGCGCGGGCGCAGTCCGAGTGCAGTTTAGGAGTTGATGAATTATGTTTCTGTCACGCTTAGGTGACAAAATACTGGGCTGGCTGGGACGTCCGCTCCGGTCCGAGCATTCGGACGAAACCGTTTCGCGCGGGGTGCGCACGCATGTGATCATTCTGGACGGCACCATGTCATCGCTGGAGCCGGGGTATGAAACCCACGCCGGATCGCTTTATCGCTTGTGTTGCGAGATGGGATCGCAAGTTTCGGTGTTTTACGAGGCCGGGGTGCAGTGGCATTCATGGCGCGGCACAATGGATGTACTGGTCGGCAAGGGAATCAACCGCCAGATTCAGCGCGCCTATGGCTATCTGGCGTCGCGGTATCGCCCCGGTGACAAGATATTCCTGATCGGCTATTCGCGCGGGGCTTATGCGGTGCGTTCGCTGGCGGGGGCGATTGATATGGTTGGGCTGGTCAAGGCTGAACATGCAACGGTGCGCAATATTCGCACCGCCTTTCGCCACTATGAAACCCATCCTGACGGGCCGCATGCGGCGGCGTTTGCCCGTGCCTTTTGTCATGACCAGGTCGAGATCGAGATGGTTGGCGTCTGGGATACGGTCAAGGCGCTGGGCATGCGATTGCCGTTTTTGTGGCGTGGAACAATCGCGCGCCATGCGTTCCACAATCACCGACTTGGACCGCACATTCGCAACGGGTTTCAGGCACTGGCGCTGAATGAAACCCGGGTGGTGTTCACGCCGGTAATCTGGACCTGCCCGCCCGGCTGGGACGGCCATGTGGAACAGGTCTGGTTTCGCGGCACCCACGGAGATATCGGCGGCCAGCTTGGTGGTTATGAAGTGGCAAGACCACTGGCGAACATCCCTTTGGTTTGGATGTTGGAACGGGGCGAAAGTTGCGGATTGCCTTTGCCCGAGGGCTGGCAGGCACGGTTTTATACCGATGCCAGCGCGCCATCGGTGGGAACCTGGAAAGGCTGGGGCAAGATATTCGTGCGACGCCGCAAACGCCGCATCGGCCAAGACCTGTCAGAGCGGGTGCATGAGTCTGTCGAGGCAGAATATGCGGTCGAATTCACTGGTGACCGGGTGCTTGCCGACCGCTAGACGTTTGTTATTCATGGGCTATTTTCATGACAATGCAGGTGGTCGAACCAGTGGCATACAGGCGATCATCGTCAAGCCCGCGAATGTCGCCATGGGCGACGGCGGTCGAGCGGCCAACGTGATCTGCGGTGCCCAAACAGGTGACTTCCATGTCCAGAGGGATCGGCCGGATCATGTTGATCTTGTATTCCAGCGTTGTATAAAGCGACCCCTTGGGCACCCGTGTCATCACCGCACAAGCCATGGCGCTGTCAAGCAGAGCACCGTACCAGCCGCCATGCACGGTGCCCATGGGATTGGTCATATGGAACGAAGGCGCCCCACGAAATTCGGCCATACCTTCGCTGACGGCGTGCAGCTGAAATCCCATAGTCTGACTGATCGGTGGTTGCGGTATCTGGCCCGCCAGCATCCGTTGCATGAAGGTAAGGCCGGACATTTCCAACAGCTGCTCAATCGGCAGCAATTCGCTTAAACCACTGGCATATTCCATCTTCGCGCCCCTCGTATTCAGGCGCATTTTAGAAATCAGCCCGGGTCAGAGCAAGCGTTACGCGACGTTGCGAATCCGGGCCTTGGGGGTGACCCCGATTGCGTGGCAGACATCGCGGGTCAGCTCGGGCCGGTTCATTGTGTAGAAATGCAGGTTTTCCACGCCACCGTCGATCAGATCAGAACATAGCTCGGCACAAACTGCCGTTGCCAGCAGGTCCTGGCGATTGTCCCGCAACGCCGTTTCAAAGGCGTTTTCAAGCCATTGGGGGATGGGCGTGCCGCAGCGATTGGCAAAGTTGCGCACGCCTTTCCAGCTTTCGATCGGCAGGATGCCGGGGGTGATTTTGGCGGGGTCAATTCCCGCCTTGGCGCAATCGTCGCGGAACCGGAAAAACGTATCGGCCTCAAAGAAAAACTGGGTCAGTGCCTCGGTCGAGCCGGCATCAAGTTTGGCTTTGAGCCAGTCAATGTCGGCGCGGCGGCTGGCGGCCTCGGGGTGTTTGTCGGGGTAGGCTCCGACCCGGATATTGAACGTATCAAGCTCGGCCAGCGCGCTGATCAATTCAATCGAATTGGCAAACCCATCCTTGTGGGCGCGAAATCCGTCGCTGCCTTTGGGCGCATCGCCGCGCAGGGCGACAATGTCGCGAACCCCGGCTTTGGCAAAACCCTGCGCGATTTCAAGGGTCTCGGACCGGGTGGCGTTCACGCATGTCAGATGTGCCGCCACATTCAACCCCGAAGATTTGTGCAAGGTGGCCACGGCGTCGCGGGTCAAATCGCGGGTTGTGCCGCCCGCGCCATAGGTAACGGAAACAAACCGTGGGTCCAGCGGGGCCAGGGTTTGCACGGTGTCCCAAAGACGAAACGATGCCTCAAGGTTTTGCGGCGGAAAAAATTCGAATGAGACGTTTGGCACAGGCATCGTTGATTCCTTTGATTTCATCCCTTGTCGCATCCGTGCCATTGTGAGACAATTTCATAATTCTCAAGAACAACATGAGGAAAGCGCAAGTATGCACATCGAATTCCGGCATTTACGCACGATCCGGGCGATCCATGAATTTGGCGGGCTGGCGCGGGCAGCAGAACAGTTGAACATCACCCAAAGTGCGCTGAGCCATCAGGTAAAGGGGCTGGAGGATCAGGCCGGGGTAGAACTGTTTACCCGCCGTTCGAAACCGATGAAGCTGTCGCCGGCGGGGATGCGTCTGTTACGGCTGGCCGAACAGATATTGCCGCAGATTGACGCCATGCAGGCCGAGTTTTCGTCATTGCGCGATGGTGAGGCGGGGCGGATGCACATCGCCATTGAATGCCACGCCTGTTTTGAATGGTTGTTTCCGGTGTTGGAGGCGTTTCGAAAAAGCTGGCCGGATGTGGATGTGGATATTCGCCCGGGGTTGGCGTTTGATGCCATGCCAGCGTTGCAAAAGGAACAGGTGGATTTGGTGATCTCGTCCGATCCTGAGGATCACTCGGGGGTGGATTTTGTCGAACTTTTTGATTATGCGCCGGTTTTTGTGGCGGCTGCGCTGCACCCTTTGGCCGCGAAGCCGTTTATCGAGGCGGAGGACTTTGTTGGCCAAACGTTGATTACCTATCCGGTCGAACACACGCGGTTGGATGTGTTTTCGCAATTGCTGACCCCGGCGGGGGTGAAACCGGCGCAAATCCGACAGGTTGAACTGACGGCGGTGATATTGCTGTTGGTGGCGTCGAACCGGGGTGTCACGGTGTTGCCGGATTGGGTGGTGCGTGAGGTAAAGTATAACTCGGATTACGTCACCAGGCCGCTGACCAAGGCCGGGATAACCCGCAGGCTTTATGCCGCCGTGCGGGAAGGCGAGCAGGAAAAGCCGTTTGTTGCCGAACTGATCCGACTTGCGCGCATTGAAGCGCGCAAGTTGCAGGCGGTTTAGGGGCTGAAGCTCCTCAAGCCCTTAAGGGCTTTCCTCGCGGGGGGACATCCGCTCAGATCAGTTTGACGATCTGTTTGCCCCTGTTGCCGCCGGTCAGCAGGCGGATAAAGGCGGCAGGGGCATTTTCCAACCCTTCAGCAATGTCTTCAAGCACGGCAATGTCACCGCTGGCGACCTTGGGGCCAATGGTCGCCAGAAACTCAGGGTAGCGGTCGAAATGGTTCGAGATTATGAAGCCGTTGATCGACAGGTGCTTGATCAGAACCGAGCGCCAGAGCATCGGCAGGCGATCCGGGCCAGAGGGGGCCTCGGTCAGGTTATAGCCCGAGATCATACCGCAGACAGGGATGCGCCCGAAGGTGTTCATCAGTGGTAGAACCGCCTCGAACACTTTGCCGCCGACGTTTTCGAAATAGATGTCGATGCCTTTTGGGCATTCGGCGGCGATGGCTTTGCGCAGTTCCGACGCGGTTTCAAATGCCCGGTGGTCCACGCAGGCGTCAAAGCCAAACATATCGACAGCCAGGGCGCATTTTTCCGCACCACCTGCGATGCCCACAGTGCGCAGACCGGCCTGGCGGGCCACCTGACCCACCATCGACCCGACCGGTCCGGTGGCGGCGGCAACCACAAGGGTTTCGCCAGCTTTGGGTCGTCCCAGCTCTGTCAGCCCATACCAGCCGGTGAACCCGGGCATGCCAAGCACTCCGAGGGCGGCAGTGATCGGCCCATGGGCGGGGTCAAGTTTGCGCAGTTCTGATGCGGGCAGGCAACCGTGCGATGCCCAGCCGAACATACCAAAGGCGATGTCGCCAGGCCGAAACGCGGGGCTGTTGGAGGCGATGACTTCTCCGACGCCGCCCGCCTCCATTGTGCCGCCGATGGGCACCGGGGCAGCATATGATTTGGCGTCGTCCATGCGGCCCCGCATGTAAGGGTCCAGCGACATGTAGTGCACGCGTACCAGCACTTCGCCGTCACCGGGCGTTGGGATGGCCATTGATTCAAAACTGAAGTTTTCCGGCTTGGGGACGCCAAAGGGGCGGCTGGCAAGGGCAATGCGTTGCATTTGATCGGGCATGTGGGTGATTCCTCTTGTGGGTTAACAGGACGGTGCAGGGGTTGAAGGGCATTGGCAAGAGACAACGCCGGGGACGTTGCGGCAATCTGTGCGGCAATCACGCACCCGGTTGTTGCTTGGCAATCGCACAGGCCGGGCGTATACGGCGCGTCTGAACAGACAGGAGTCGTGGATATGGTCGGCAGTGCAAACCTCAACATCATGATCAAGGCCGCGCGTTTGGCGGGGCGCTCATTGGTCAAGGATTTCCGCGAAGTGGAAAACCTGCAGGTGTCCACCAAGGGGCCGGGCGATTTTGTCTCCAAGGCGGACCTCGCGGCAGAAAAGATCATTCAGGAAGAACTGATGGGTGCGCGACCGACCTATGGTTGGGTGGGCGAGGAAAGCGATGCCGAGGAGGGGGCTGACCCGACCCGGCGCTGGATCGTCGACCCGCTGGATGGCACCACCAATTTCCTGCACGGGATGCCGCATTGGGCGGTGTCCATCGGGCTGGAACACAAAGGTCAGGTGGTGGCGGGCGTGGTGTTTGACCCCGCCAAGGACGAGATGTTTTTTGCCGAAAAAGGGGCTGGTGCCTGGATGAACGAGACCCGCCTGCGGGTTTCAGGGCGCTCAAGGATGATCGAATGTGTGTTTGCCACCGGCATTCCTTTTGGTGGCCGCGCTGATCTGCCGGATACGCTGCATGATCTGGCAAGGATTGCGCCGGTTTGTGCCGGGGTCCGGCGCTGGGGCGCGGCGGCATTGGATTTCGCCTATGTGGCGGCGGGGCGCTATGATGGATTTTGGGAACGCAGCCTGAACCCCTGGGACATGGCGGCCGGTATTGTCATCGTCCGTGAGGCTGGTGGGTTGGTTGAACCGTTGCGGGCCGACGGCAACATCTTTGACGACCGCGAAGTGATTTGTGCCAATGGCGCGATGTTTGACAGTTTTGCCAAGGTTATTCGCGGTTAGGATTTAACCCCTAGTGATCCGAAGTATGATTGACGCCATCACTTACCGGGATGTCGTCAAAGTCACCTAGGTCAAAGCCATCAAAACACCCCAGATTTACGCCGCACTCGGAAGGGTTTGAACGGCGCTGATGGTGCGTGTAAATACCGCAGGTTTTGCAGAACCAATGTCGCGCGGTATGCGTTCCCCAAGTGTAAAGTGACAGGTTGCCCGTGCCTTTGACGACCGTGACCCGTGCGGTAATCGCCGTGACCGCAGCCGCCCCGCGTCGGCGGCAGAATGAGCAGTTGCAGCGACTGGCCGTGCTTAATCCCTGCGCCAGATAGGCCTCGATTTCGACCGCGCCACAGTGGCATGTGGCCCGTCGGGTTTCCGGTTGGGGAAATGTCATTTGCGGCCAGTTCTCGGGATGCGGCTGGCGGCGTATTTATGTTCCGGATGTGGTGGGTGCCCATCGGTATCGTTCCAGAATCTCGTGCCGCCAAGTTTCAGCCACAGCAGCGAAGTCAGCGCAAGACCAACGCCAAAGCCGCCGATATGCGCCCAATAGGCAACGCCGCCAGCGTCCGGGTTTGCGCCGATACTGCCAAATACCTGCATGGCAAACCAAAGGCCCAGCATGATCCAGGCCGGGATCGGGAATATCCGGAAAAAGACGATGAAAATTACCAGAACATCGACCTTTGCCTTGGGATAAAGCAGCAGATACCCGCCCAGAACGCCCGCAATGGCCCCCGAGGCGCCAACGGTTGGAACTTGCGAATACGGCGCGCTGAGGACGTGGATCAGCCCGGCACCGATGCCACAGGCAAGATAGAACAGGGCAAATTTGACGTGGCCCATCTCGTCTTCCAGATTGTCGCCGAAAATCCACAGGAACAGCATGTTACCGCCCAGGTGCATCCAGCCGCCGTGCAGAAACATCGACGTCACCAACGTCTCTAAATGGGCGCCGCCCGAGACACGGGACGGGGTGATGGCCCAATCGGAAAAGAAATAATACATTGCTTGGTTGTTATCCATGATCCCTACATAACTTAGGAATATCAGGATGTTGGCTGCCATCAGGGCATAGACGACATAGGGTGTACGCCCCGAAGGGTTGTGATCTCGGATTGGAAACATGGGTGCCAAGCTGGGGCTAAAGTGATCGGGCGTCAAGGTGTTATGCAGTACCGCCCAAAAGGTCGACGTTGCCACCCGATGCGGTTGTGTCGACGCAAACGTGGGTTTCGCTTTTGACCCGGATCAGGTCGGGGCGTCCGGGAATCAACGGGATGATTGCCCCCGGTCTTTGCGCCAGTGCTTGTTCGATGGCGCGCGCGGTGTCGGCGCCGCCCCACCACAGGACGCCGGATATGTCCGGCAGGGTTTTCAACGCCTCAAGGTCGATCATACCTGACACCTGCAAGGTTGTGCCACCCAATGCTGTCACCGCCCGATGTTGGTCCTGGACCGCGTCAGGCCCGGGGCCAAGGCACAGCAATGGCGCGCGCGGGGTCAGCGACAACCGGTTGGATTCGCCGGTAGGGCCGGGCAAAGAGCGGCTGGTGGGCAGGGCCGGTGCGCCGGTTGGCTTGGTCGGAACAGGCGCGGTTTTCCCGACCCAATCCTGCGGCGCCTCCTGCCGGTCAGGCGCGCAGAAGCGCGGCATGTAATGCGCGCCACCCGCTTTGGGGCCGGTGCCTGACAGGCCCTCTCCGCCAAACGGCTGACTGCCGACCACCGCGCCGATCTGGTTGCGATTGACATAGATGTTGCCTGCACGGATCCGGTCGGTGACATGCTGGACCCGGTCATCAATGCGGGTTTGCAGACCGAATGTCAGGCCATAACCGGTGGCATTGATGGCGTCGATCACTGCGTCAAGTTCCTGTGCCTTATAGGTTGCGACATGCAGAACCGGGCCGAATACCTCTTGGTTCAGCGCGGCAATGCCAGGGATTCCGATCAGGGTTGGCGGGATGAAAAGCCCGATCTCGGGCGGGGTCAGTTGTTTCAGAACCCGCCCCTCGCGCCGGGCCGTGTTGATGTGATCGGAGATGGATTGATACGCTGCGGCATCAATCACTGGTCCGCAATCAGAGCTTATCTGCCAGGGATCACCCATAATAAGGGTATCCATTGCGCCTTGCAGCATGGTTAACACATCCTTGGCGATGTCTGCCTGCACATACAGGCACCGCAGCGCGGAACAGCGTTGGCCGGCCGATTGAAACGCGCTTTCGATTATTGCCTGAACCGCTTGTTCGGGCAAGGCAGTGCTGTCAATGATCATCGCATTCAGACCGCCGGTTTCCGCAATCAACGGCGCGCCGGGGCGCAGATTATCAGCCATCGCCGCACGGATTTTCAGGGCGGTGCCGGTGGACCCGGTGAAGGCCACGCCATCAACGCGGGGATCGGATGTGAGTGCCGCGCCGACCGCGCCGTCACCGGGCAGCAATTGCAGGGCTGAACGCGGCACGCCGGCCTTGTGCAGCAGAGTGACAGCGAGGTGAGCGATCAGAGGTGTCTGATCGGCGGGTTTGGCAAGGGCGGCATTACCTGTGGCCAAAGCGGCGGCAATCTGACCGGTGAAAATCGCCAGAGGAAAGTTCCACGGTGCGATGCAGGTGAAAATGCCAGCGGCAGTGCCTTCAATGATATTGGCGGCATAATAGCGCAGGAAATCAACCGCTTCGCGCAGCTCTCCCACCACATCTGGCAGGGATTTCCCCGCCTCACGGGCCAGGATCGCAAATATCTGGCCGTAGTTCTGCTCATACAAATCAGCGGCGGTGTTCAGCACAGCGGCACGGGTGGCGGCGGGTGCGTCCCACGGCCTGGCCTGCATCAATGCGGTTTCTAAATCCTGTTTACTGGCCGCAGCAACCGTACCGGGAACATCCTTGGGACGGGCCGGGTTGGTGACGGCCATTTGCCCCACTGGCAAGGCATCCCCGGCCAGCAACGGGCCGACATGCCACTGGTGATCCGCCCACGGCCCGCGGGCCAGTTCGATGGTGTCCAGGGTCGGCTGGTGACTAAGGTCGAAACCGCCGGAATTCCGACGTTCGGGGGCAAACAGGTCGGGTCCGGCGGTTATGCCAGTGGCCACCTGATCCAGCGCCAGAAACGGATCGGCGGCGACCACTTCGGGGGGCACTGTGTCATCAACGATCTGATTGACGAACGAACTGTTGGCACCGTTTTCCAACAGGCGGCGCACCAGATAGGCCAAAAGGTCACGATGCGCCCCTACAGGTGCGTAGATGCGGCAGCGGGTGTTGGCACGGGTTTTGACCAATGAATGCAGAACTTCTCCCATGCCGTGCAGGCGCTGGAATTCATAGGGCTGGCCTTCGGCCATATGCAGGATTGCCGCCACCGTATGCGCATTATGGGTGGCAAATTGCGGGTAAATACGGTCGGTCATCCCCAGCAGTTTGCGGGCATTGGCGATATATGACACATCCGTCACCGGTTTGGCGGTGAAAACCGGGAACCCCTGCATCCCCATCACCTGCGCCCGCTTGATCTCGGTATCCCAATAGGCGCCTTTGACCAACCGCACCATGATCCGGCGATCATGCCGCTGCGCCATTTCGTAAAGCGCATCAAGCGTGATACCTGCGCGCGGACCATATGCCTGCACCACCACGCCAAACCCGTCCCACCCGGCCAGTGCCGGCTCGCTCAGAACAGCGTCCACGATCTCTAACGACAGCGACAGGCGGTCGGCCTCTTCCGCGTCCACATTCAGACCTATGCCCGCCGATTTCGCCAGTAACGCCAGCGATTGCAGACGCGGTACCAGATTGCGCATCACACGTGGCCTTTGCGCCACTTCATACCGTGGATGCAGGGCTGACAGTTTCACTGAAATACCCGGGTTTTCACGGATATCGCTTGAATGGCACGCCTCGGAGATGGCGGAAATGGCGCGGGAATAGGCCAGATGGTATTGTGCTGCGTCCGCCTCGGTCCGGGCCGCTTCGCCCAGCATGTCATAGGAATAGGTATAGCCCTTGGCCTCCATCCCTGCCGCCCGTGCCATGGCCGCTGTAATGGTCTGGCCCAACACAAACTGCCGCCCCATCTCTTTCATCGCCCGCGTGGTGGCGGTGCGGATCACCGGCTCTCCCAGACGTTTGATTGCGTGGCGCAGAGCCTGCGCCGGACCGGGGCTGGCGTCGTCCAGAACC
Organism: Paracoccaceae bacterium; assembly: GCA_021648025.1. GTDB lineage: Bacteria > Pseudomonadota > Alphaproteobacteria > Rhodobacterales > Rhodobacteraceae > NVQY01. Next base: position 1,499 of record JAKITO010000012.1, on the reverse strand, counting down.
TTGCCGGTCAGCATCAAGGCCCAGGTCGATGCGTTGACCAGCGACGACGATGAATGCCCCAGATGACGGCCCCAGTCAGACGGCGCAATCTTGTCTTCGATCAGCGCATCAATCGTGTCGCCGTCCGGTACCCGCAACAGCGCTTCGGCCAGACACATCAGGGCCACGCCCTCGTCGGTGGACAGGCCGTATTCGGCCAAAAAGACCTCCATCATTCCGGGCGAGCCGTGGGCGCGGATGGCCCGGACAAGGTCAGCCGCATCGGCGCAAATCGCCGAGCGGTCCGCATCGCTGAGGGCGGCAGTCGTCACAAGATCGCCGATGGAATCGCGCTGATCGCAGTAGGTTTTGGTGTCGATTCGGTGTCGCAGGTCTGAAAGCATGGTGATCTCCGGTCTATTGCGTTAGTTTATCAAGGGTACGGCAGGGTAATGGCCTGAAATTTGATAAATCGCGGGCGAACAGACCAAAAAGTGAAGTGAAAACAATGCAAACGGACACCCCCGGCCTGGATCAATTTGATCTGGCGATTCTAACAGCCGTTGCCGCCAACGGCCGCATGTCGATTGCTGAGCTTGCCCGCCACATCGGTCTTTCGAAATCACCGACCCAGACAAGGCTACGCCGTTTGGAACGTGATGGTGTGATCTCGGGATACCGTGCCTTGATTGACCCTATCCGCATGGGGCTGGAACATGTGGCTTTTGTCGAAGTCCGCCTGAACGACACCCGCGAAGGGGCTTTGGCGGCTTTCAACGCGGGCGTGGCCGGAATTGTTGAAATTGAACAGGCGCATCTGATTGCCGGTAATTTCGACTATCTGCTAAAGATCAGAACTGCCTCAATGAAGGCATACCGCATTGTTCTGGCCGAGAAAATATCAACTCTACCGCATGTTTCCGGCACCTCGACTTATGTGGCGATGCAGGCAGTGAAGGAAGACGGCGCCATTAGTTCGTTCGAAATTGTGACTTGACGGCGCCCAATTCTTACGCAGCATGTGTAAATGTGACATGTTCTTTTTCCGGTAGCCCTGTCTGCGCTGATATCGGGCGCCGCATTGGCCGAAACATGCCCGGCTTACGCCGAGGGCTACAATCAACGCGCCTTTGCCAATTATTTGCGCCAGGGTTTTAGCGCTACATTGGTTGATCTGGACCGCGCCATTGATCTGTCTCCGCATCACATCGGTGCGGTGTCCGGGCGTGCCTTGACGCTTATGGGACAGGGTCGCATGGGCGAGGCGCGCGTCGCCATGCTGGCGGCAATCGCCCTGAACCCATGGCTGCCGGAACGCGCATTGATAGACCCGGGCGGGCCATTGGCATCACTTGAAACGGATTTGTAAAAGTCCGGGCAGGGTGAGAATAAAGTAAGCGTCCGGCCTGACCGCCTTTACCTGGCATTCCAAGGCAGCAGATCATCGACGCGGTTGATCTTGTAGTCTGGAATTCTGGCGAGCGTGTCAGCGAGCCACGCCTGAGGATCAATGCCATTCA
>JAKITO010000052.1 GCA_021648025.1 Paracoccaceae bacterium | reverse complement strand
CCAGACCTACCTCAACGACGTTGCGCGACTGATGAACGAGCGGCCACGCAAAACTCTGGGATGGAAAACACCCGCAGAAGCCATGGCCGAAGAAATAGCGGCCTTCAAATCAACCGTTGCACTTGAAACTTGAACCCAAGCTTCGTCGATGAACAACACGCCACCCATGGCCTTTTTCAGCACTTCCTTGGTTTTCGACGCAGTATGGCCGATATATTGCCCGACCAGATCGTCGCGTGACCGTCATAAGATGGCCCTTGCGCACATAATCCAGCCGTTTCAGCCGCCCGGCCATCATCAGCGCCACGGTGGTTTTGCCGGTGCCGGGGTTGCCGGAAAATGACATGTGCAGGGTTGGCGATTCCTGTACCAGCCCCATACGGCGGCGGGCACTGTCGACCAACAGCAGGGCGGTGGTTTCGCGGATGCGTCGTTTGACCGGCGCCAGACCAATCATATCTTCGTCCAGTTTGCACAGCACTTCGGCCAGGCCGGAACTATCGTATTGCGCAGCCAGATCAATGGTTTCGGGTCGTTCTTCTGATTGCCCATCGGGTGGCCGATTGTACCACCGCCGAACTGCAACACCATATCGTCGCCGAACAGGTGAATAAGCTGATGCCTTGTTGACGGCCTCCATGCAGTACAGGAACCGGTCGCGCCAGTGCATGAATGGCTGCGAGTTGATGTTCTCGTCAGCCTTCATGAAATCAAGGCCGCCTTTCAGCCCTTTGTATACCACCCGGCCATAGTTGCGGCCCGACAGACCCAGCTTTGGCTTGGTTGTGGCGCCCAGCAGCGGCTTGCCAAACTTGTCCAGTCGCTCGCGCTCAACCACCAGGCCGGTGGGCGGGCCTGCGAAGGTTTTGACGTAAGCCACCGGAAAACGCATGTCTTCCAGACGGGCCGCCAAAAGCGGCTTGAACGAAAACACGTTGCCGATGATTGATGCCGTCAGGTTGGCGATCGAGCCTTCTTCGAACAGGATCAGATCATAGGCGACATAGCAGAAATACTGTTCCGGGTTGTTCGGCACCTGTTCGACCTTATAGGCCTTGGCGCGGTAGCTGTCACAGGCGGTCAGCCGGTCGGTCCAGGTCGCGGTCCAGGTCTCGGTCCAGGTCGCGGTCGAACTTTCGCCTGCCACCGCGGCGGCGGCTTCGATCGGGTCAACGCCGGGCTGTGGCGTGATGCGGTACAGCGCCAGCAGGTTGGTGTCTTTAGGCACATAATCGCCATCCCAATACCCCATCTGGGCGTACCGCTTTTCTTGTCGGTGATTTCGGTTGCATGTTGGCTCGTAGTCAAATCCTCTTTGGTTAATTAGAGTTATTCTGCTGCCAGGCTATTCTCAAATCTGGTGTTTGAGTTTTTCGGGTCATGCGGCGGTGGCGTCGCGAAGTTGGTAGGAATTGGAGGACGGCGTAATCTCCGGGTGCATCAAAACCACCCAAACGGCGGTTGGCACCGCCATAGGAGATCACGCCATGACAAAGAATACAGCAACATCGACATCCGCGCTACTGGCCAATGAGGTTGGCTATGATCCGATCGAGGATCGGCTGCGCCTGAACATTCGCGCCACGATCTAGGCGGTTTTCGAGGAGGAGCTGGAGCAGTTTCCGGGCCGCTGCAGGTATGTCCGCGGCGGTGAGGCAAAGGCCGGTTATCGCCACGGACATCCCATTGCCCGACAGGTGAATGGAACATTCACCGTAAGGGTGAGCGGCAATTGATCGGGACATTCGGGTCCGAGACCGTGAGCGTGCCGCGTGCACGGATCACGGGCGATGATGGAAAGGCCAGAATGGCGATCGAAGGCTCTGCCACGCTATCAGCGGCTGACGAAAAAGGCCGAGGCCCTGATTGCCGCTGTCTATCTTTCGGGCACCAACACACGACGGGTGAAACGGGCGCTATTCGGATTGTTTCAGGGGGCGGTGAGCAAGGATATGGTCAGCCGCGCCCCGTTCGATCGGCGCGCAAGGTCAGGACCGATTGGCAGGCGTGGTGCAGCCGCATCCTTGCGGATGAAGACATCGTGCGGCTGATCCTGGACGGCACCGTTATCAAGACGCGGATCGACAAGAAGGCCACCAATATCTTGGTTCTGGCTGCCATCGGGGTGCGCCAAGATGGTCAGAAGGTCTTGTTATCGCTGATGAACATGGGCGGCAAGAGTACCGCCGCCTGGCGTCAGTTCATCAATGATCTCGACGCGCGCGGGCTGAAACGACCCGAGTTTGTCATCGTCACCTCTCGGTGAATGCAGGCATTCACCTGCCGGGCAGGGGACGGTGCCCCCGGACCTGAGGCAGCCCTCGTTGCTCTTTGGGGCGAAGACCTGCCGATCCAGAGGTGTACGGTTCACAAGCACCGCAACCTGTCGACCCACGCGCCCAAGCTCCTGCACGATGAACTGACCGAGGGTTACCGCGACATGATCTACGCCAAAACGCCCGAGGAAATAGCCACCCGCCGCAAGGCGTTTCTGCGCAAATGGCGGCTGAAATGCAAGGCGGTGGCAGACAGCCTCGAGGAGGCCGGGGACAAGCTCTTCACCTTCACGCGCTTGCCGCAAAGCCAGTGGAAATCGGCGCGGACGACGAACGCCCCCTCTTGGGCATGTAAACATGCCCTGCCGGGCAGTGATCGAACGCCTGAACGAGGAATTTCGCCGCCGCGTCAAAACCCAGACCGTGCTGCCATGCGCCGAGACCGTGCCGATGTTGCCCTGGGCCCTGATGGCTTCGGGCCAGATCATCATGCGCAAGGTAGATGGCTGGGAAACCCTGGCTCAACCCGTCGCTGAAGCAACACTTGACCAAGCCGCCTGATCGGCGCAAAACTCAACCCGCCCGGAGGCGCGTGAAATCAATTCGTGCTACTTTCGAGACACTACCGCCGGCCCCAGAAGTACCTTCAGGGCCGCCCCCATTTCGCCGCTGGGAAAACCCTTCAGATAGAGCCACGGCAGCGCGGCCTCCAGTGTTTTGGCCTTGCGGATATAGGGGGGACCAGAGCCGAGCGAAACGTCACGGGCTTGCCGGTCCTGGAACGCACCTTGGGAATGCGTACGCTCACCGGACCGATCCCGGTTTGTACCGGACGTACCGGATGATGCCCGTTGCGCACCACAGCCGCATGGCCCGACGCCGTGCGGGACGTCGCATATTGCGCCAGAAAATTCTCCAGTTCCGCCTCGACCGCCGTCGCTATCAATTGCTGCGCTCCCTCCCGAAGTATATCCGTCAGCCCGTCCGAAATCCCGTCTCGATGCTGAAATCAACAATGTTACCCGTATTCATGGTGGTGTATCTCCTTTGGTTGGATTGATGTCTTGCGACACAAATCAACCAGATACGCCGCCAACCTCCAAATCCTCAAACACCGGATTCAGTCATAACTCGAGTTTGCCTGAGCTTGGGCGATTTCAGGGTCCAGTGCCCCTCTGACATAACGTTTGGCCATGTCGTCCATCGAGATGGCTTTGATGCCGCCTGCGTGACCTGCGGTTCCGAACCGTTCAAACCGGCCGCGGCACAGGGTTTCCAGTTCATTCATTGCCGGGATCAGGAATTTGCGCGGGTCAAATTGGTCCGGCTGTTGGGTGGCGATCTTGCGGAACTGCGCAGTCATTGCCATCCGGCAATCGGTGTCGATATTGACCTTGCACATCTGCGCAACACCGTTGCATGCCCGTCCAGGTCTCGGGCCGCCTGCGCTGCACTCACGCCTCGCATCGTCACAAGCTGAACCGCCTCATGCTTAAACTCGCGGCTGTAAACTCTTCTCGTCATCGTTGTTCTCCAATCTCATAAATACCTTATCTCGGTGTCCACGAAACCGGCAGCAGCTCAATGGCCGAAGAAATTGCGGCCTTCAGTTCAACCGTTGCACTTGAAAATTGAATCCAAGAAGCCTATTACCTGTATAAACCCGACAATGAACGCGACTATGACCAGGAAGCGATTGAAATCCTGTTGCAATTCATGGAAAATAACCGCGACGATCTGGTGGTTATCATGGCAGGCTACGCCGACAAGATGGACAGGTTCTTTTCCGCCAACCCCGGTTTTCGATCGCGTATTGCGCATCACATCGAATTCCCCGATTACTCTGATGGCGAATTGCTGGAAATCTCAGAACTGATGCTGGAACCACAGAATTATTTACTTGACGAAGAGGCCCGCAAGGCGATGGCCAATTATGTCGACCTGCGCCGCAAACAGCCGCATTTCGCCAACGCCCGTTCAATCCGCAACGCATCGGACCGCGCGCGTTTGCGTCAGGCCAACCGGCTGCTCACCGAGGCCAAAGGCCCGTTGAACGCAACCAAACTTAGCACCATCACCGCATCGGACATTCTAGCCAGCCGGGTGTTTGGCGGCGGGCTTGACGTGGACCGAGCCATGCAAAAGGATACAAAGACATGAAATTTGACCGTTCCATAAAAATCGCCCCCTCGATCCTGTCGGCAGACTTTGCCAACCTTGGCGCAGAAATCCGCGCGGTCGAGGATCAGGGTTGCGACTGGATCCACGTCGATCCGATGGACGGCCATTTTGTACCCAACCTGACCATCGGCCCCAATGTGGTCGCGGCCATTCGCCCGCACGTCAAAACCTTCATGGACGTGCACCTGATGATCGCCCCCGCAGATCCCTATATCGAAGCCTTTGCCAAGGCAGGGTCCGACATGATCACGGTTCACGCCGAGGCAGGGCCACATCTGCACCGGTCGCTTCAGTCGATCCGAGGTTTTGGTGCACAGGCGGGTGTCGCACTCAACATGACCACGCCGATATCGACCGTTGAGCATATCCTAGACAATATCGACATGGTGCTGGTGATGACTATAAACCCCGGTTTTGGCGGTCAGAAGTTCACCCATGCGATGGTCGAAAAAGTGGCGCAGATGCGTGCCATGATCGGCGATCGGCCAATTCATATCCAGGTCGATGGCGGCATCACGCCAGAAACCGCGCCATTGGTCGCCAAGGCCGGGGCCGACGTGCTGGTCGCGGGATCGGCCGTTTTCAATGGTGGGTCGGTGGACAATCCGGGCGTTTATGGCGACAATATCCGCGCCATCCGGGACGCCGCCAATGGTGTCTATGCCTAGAGAGCACAACTCGTGCACCGGACGGTTAGAAACTGAGGAATTGCGCGAAATATGCGCCCAAAGGGGGAATTGACCATGAAACTGACACGTCGCACATTGATCAAAGGGGTCGGTGCCGGTTTGGCTCTTTCAGCCAGCGGGGCGCATACCGCCTTTGCCGCAAATGAACTGGAATTTGGGGCAATGAAGCTCCAGACATTCTCGGACGGATACCTTACCCTGCCCGGCGATTTCCTGTTTGCACCGATGCCCAAGAAGGAATTGGTGCCGATCCTGACCCGCCATGGGCTGACACTCGGTGATCCCCTGCACTCGGTGCTGAATGTCACGCTACTGCGCGATGGCGACAATCTGATCCTGTTTGATACCGGCTCTGGCCCGGCATTCCAGCAATCGGCTGGTGAATTGGGTGCGGCATTGGAGGCCGCAGGCATTGACCCCGCCGACGTGACGCACGTGATCTTTACTCACGCCCACCCGGACCACCTTTGGGGTGTGTTGGATGATTTCGACGACCCCTATTTCTATGAGGCCGAGCACATGATGGGTCGGGTTGAATGGGACTATTGGTTCAACCCCGAGACCGTCAACACCGTCACCGAAGCGCAAACCTCCATGGCCGTCGGCGCACGCCGCCGCATGGAAACCATCGAAGATACAATGACCCTGTTTGACGATGGCGACGAAGTCCTGCCCGGCATTCTGGCCCGCGCCACTCATGGCCATACCCCCGGCCATATGTCCTTCGAACTGCGCTCGGGCAGCGAAAGCGTGATGGTGCTGGGGGATGCAATCACCTCCCCTCACGTGGGCTTTGAACGACCGGGTTGGGAGGCAGGGTCTGATCAGGACCCGACGACCGCCGCCGCCATGCGGGTTCGCTTATTGGACCAGTTGGCCCATGAAAATATGACCGTCGTTGGCTATCACCTGCCGGGTGGTGGCATCGGGCGGGCGGAACGAAATGGCGACAGCTATCGTTTTGTATCACAGTCAGGCTGACATGCAGATCAACGCCCTGATCTTTGACGTAGACGGGCCATTGTCCGAAACCGAAGACGTGCATCTGCGCGCCTTCAACAAAGCCGACGCAGTTGTGGCTTGCTTTAGCCAGGTCGCGACACCAGACGCTCTGAACCGCGCAATATCAACAGGAGACCGACATGCCCGCAATGCCCCCGGTATGTGATTTCGGTTGGCGAGCACCCGACTTTTCACTGTCTGCCACAGATGGTATAATCCATAGTTTAAAGGATGTTAGCGGGCCCAACGGCACGTTGATCATGTTCATTTGCAACCATTGTCCCTATGTCATCGCCGTGCTTGACCGGATCATCCGCGATGCACGGGGCCTCGCTCCGCTCGGGATTGGGATTGCCGCGATCAGCTCGAATGATGCAACCGTCTATCCGCAGGATGGCTTTGAACAAATGGGTGAACTGGCACGCGCTCAGGACTTTCCGTTTCCCTACCTTTACGATCAAGATCAATCGGTTGCGCGCGCGTATGATGCCGCCTGCACCCCGGATTTCTTTGGCTTCAACCCAAGCGGTGAACTGCAATACCGGGGCCGTCTTGATGCCTCGACCCGCGCCGCCGGCCCCGCCGACCTGCGCCGTGACCTGTACGAGGCAATGCGCCAGATCGCCGAAACCGGCCAAGGCCCGGCCGACCAGATTGCCTCGATGGGCTGTTCAATAAAATGGAAAACCTCATGACCACGATTGTCTTTGACCTTGACGGAACATTGATCGACAGCGCCCCCGACTTGCGGGCGGCAGCAAACAGGATGCTTGAAGACGAAGGGTTGGAACCTTTGGACCTGCCCACCATAATATCGTTTATTGGCAACGGGCTACCCAGGTTAACCCACCTGGCGATGCAGGCGCGCGGCCTTGATATGGCGCGCCAGGACGAGTTGACCGAACAAGTGATCGGCCATTATTCTTCCGGAAACGGCGCGTTGACCACGCTTTATCCCGGCGTAATGGACGTGTTGAACACCCTAAAGGAACAAGGCCACAGCCTGGGCCTTTGCACCAACAAACCCATCGCCGCCACCCATGAAGTGCTTGGCCAATTTGCCCTGACTGAAATATTCTCAGCCGTCTTCGGCGGTGACAGCCTTGAGCAACGCAAACCCCATCCGGCACCCTTACTGGCCACATTTGATGCTTTGGGGTCCGGCGGAATCTATGTCGGCGACAGCGAAGTTGACGCCGAAACCGCACAACGCGCCAACGTGCCGTTTGCCTTGTTCACCGAAGGTTACCGCAAAACACCGGCGGCCCTGTTGCCCCATGAATGGTCGTTCAGCGAATTTTCGGCACTTCCGGCAATTGTGGAATCTGTCAAAGTCTTGTCGGCCTGATCAGTCGGGATTGACCGTTTTGCAACTGCAATCCGGCAGCAATAATCCGGTTTGTACCAGGGGAAATTGTCGGTGATTTCCGGTCGGGGTGGCGGGGGGAAATCCTGCCCTGTGATCAACCGCCTTTTAGGCGCTGCATCAGAAATATTTCACTGTCGGGTTGCACCGCTTCCATCAAACCCGAGGTGATGATCCGACCGTCAACCGAGACTGAAACTCCGGCCTCGATCGCGTCTTCCAGTCCGGGATGTGCAGCAACAAGACCATTCAGAACCTCGCCCACATTGCGGGCCCGAACTTCGACGCTTTGGCGGCCATCGGCAAGGGCACGCAGGCCGGACCACAGGTGGACCGTGACAAGTGGACGATCATTCATGCCCAACCTTTAAACCGGATGCGTAACATATGCCAGCGTCCTGCGGTGATTGCGGCCTTCAAATTTTGGTGCCCCGTGGTATGGTGACCCGCGGCGGCGGACCTGCCCGTCGGCGATTTCAGACCCAGAATTGAGATGAGAAAATGTATATGAAAACCGTAAGTGTTGCACTTGTCACCGCGTTGGTAACCGGCTTTTCCTTGCCAAGCCTGGCGGGCAGCGACCTGAGTACCGCATTGCAGATGCGCGCCTGTCAGGGGTGCGATCTGAGCGAAAACAACCTTAGTGGCAAAGACCTTAGTGCCATGGATCTTACCGGTGCCACCCTTAGCCGGTCCAACATTAGTCAGGCAAACCTGTCTGGTTCGATTTTGATCCAGGCCCGGTTGGAGGCGGTGAATTTCAGCCAGGCGCTGGCCATACAGACCAATTTTACCGCCGCAACGCTTAGCCAGTCAAACCTGTCGGGCACAGATTTCACCGCTGCGATTCTGACCAGTGCCGTGCTTGACGGGTCCAACCTGAACGGTGCGCGCCTGACCGGCGCGCAACTGAGCAATGCTTCGTTGCAGGGGCCGTGCTGATCGGTGCCAATCTTGACAATGCGCAGCTGACCGGCGCCAATTTCACTGGCTCGGTCCTGACGGATATATCGACCAAAGGTGCGGTCTTTTGCAACACGGTCATGCCCAACGGCAGCCTTGATAACAGCGGCTGCTGATGGGCGGTTTGCGGGGCGGCTAAGAAATCAGTCGCGCCGGGCCAATGCCGCCAGAATGCGCGGCGGGTTCATCGGCAATTCGTGCAACCGCACGCCTGCCGCCGCCGAAACTGCGTTGGCAATGGCCGCCAGCGGTGGACAGATCGAGGTTTCGCCAACACCGCGCACACCGTGGGGGTGGCCCGGGTTGGGGACTTCGACAATGACCGTGTCGATCATTGGCAGGTCGGACGCGACCGGGATGCGATAGTCCAGGAACACGTCGTTTTGCAGCCGACCGTCTTTGCCGTACACATATTCCTCGTTCAGGGCCCAACCGATACCTTGTGCCGCCCCGCCCTGGTACTGGCCCTCGACATAGGCCGGGTGGATCGCTTTGCCTGCGTCCTGCACCACCGTATAGCGCACGACCGATGTTTTACCGGTTTCCGGGTCCACCTCGGCGTCAACGATATGGGTGGCAAAACTGACGCCCGCACCTTCGGGGCTGGCCTCAAAGTGACCCACGATCGGCCCGCCGGTGCGGCCCATGCTTTTGCAGATCTGGGCAATTGGCATCGGATCGAAATCACCTGCATTTGGCCCGGATGGTACCGCACAGCCATCAACCCAATCCACCGCTTCGGGGTCAATGCCCCATTTTGCCGCCGCCCGGCCGCACAGCTTTTTCACTGCGTCGCGCGCCGCCTTGATGGTGGCAAGCCCCGAGGCATATGTCACCCGGCTGCCATGGCTGACCTCGTTATAGCCAAGCGATGCAGTGTCGGCGATGGTGCAACGGATGTTCTCGTAGGGTATGCCCAGTTCCTCGGCGGCCATCAGAGCCATTGAGGCGCGGCTGCCGCCAATGTCGGGCGTGCCGACAACAATCTGCACCGTGCCGTCCATGGAAAGGGCCAGAGACACAGAGGTTTCACCACCGAAATTGAACCAGAAGCCACAGGAAATACCGCGCCCCTGCCCCGGTTTCAAGGGCGCCGAGTAATGCGGATGCGCCTTTGCAGCTTCAAGTGTCTCGACCAGTCCAACGCGCTGAAACGTCGGGCCAAAGCTGGCGCGCGTACCTTCGCGAGAGGCATTTTTCAGCCGCACCTCAATCGGGTCCAGGCCCAGTTTATTGCACAGCTCGTCAATCACCGATTCCACCGCAAACGCCCCCATGGGCGACCCCGGCGCGCGATACGCGGCCTGTTTGGGTCGGTTGGACATCACGTCATAACCGATCTGTTTCACATGTTTCAGGTTATAGGGCGCAAACGCACACATGGCGGTGAATTCCATCGGCGCGCCGGGAAATGCCCCACCCTGAAGGCGGAAAACGCCTTTGGCCGCCGTGATCGTCCCGTCTTTTTTCATGCCGATCCTGACATCCATCGAGGTCGACGCCGTGGGCCCGGAGGCCCGGAACACTTCGGATCGCGACATGACGATTTTCACCGGCCTGTTGGTCTTGCGTGACAGGGCCAGCGCCACCGGCTCGATGAACACCACCGTCTTGCCGCCAAAACCGCCGCCAATTTCCGATGCGGTCACCCGCAACTGGCTGGTTTCCAGACCCAGTAGCGACGAACAGATCTTTTGCACGTTCCAGTGACCCTGGGTACAGCACCACAGATCGCCCTTGCCATCACCGCCCAGAGTGGCCAGGCAGGCGTGTGGCTCGATATAGCCCTGATGTGTGGCCTCGGTGCGGAAATGATCTTCGATTATCAGATCGGCCTCGGCAAAGCCGGCCTCGACATCGCCGTGGCCGCTTTCGTGATAGCGCACCACATTGGGGTGCAGCCCTTCGGGCACCGATTTGTCGGCTGTCCCGGCCCGGATCACCGGCGCACCGTCTGCCATTGCCTCGTCCACATCCGTCACATGGGGCAGCGTTTCATAGGTGACTTCAATCAGCTTGGCGGCGTCGCGCGCCACCAGCACCGAGGTCGCCGCCACCGCCGCCACCGCATGCCCGTCATAAAGCGCGGTATCCCCGGCCATGACATTTTCCAGAACATTCCAGTGATCACCACGCAGATCGTCGCGAAAATCGGCACGGGTGACGATGGCCTTGACCCCCTCAAGCGCCTCGGCCTTGCTGGTGTCGATCGAAATGATCCGCGCATGGGCGTGCGGCGAACGCGCGATTGCGCCATGCAGCATGCCGGGGGCATAAGCGTCGGCGCCGAATTTGGCGCGGCCCGTGACCTTGTCAAGCCCGTCAGGGCGGTCCGGCGAGGTGCCTACATATTTGAAACCGGTGGTTTTTACGTCATCGAGGGACATCAGGAAAGCTCCTTTGATTCGGACCTAAGTTCAGCAGCCGTGTCCATCACGGCGCGGATGATTTTATCGTACCCTGTGCAGCGGCAAAGATTGCCCGCCAGCCAATAGCGCACTTCGGTTTCCGTGGGGTCCGGGTTCTTTTCCAACAGCGCCTTGGTTGCCACCAGAATGCCCGGCGTGCAGATACCGCATTGCAGGGCCGCATGTTCGATGAACTTGCGTTGCAGCGGATGCAGCTCCTCGCCATTGGCGATGCCTTCGATGGTGCCCACTTCGCGCCCCTCGGCCTCGGCCCCCAGTACCAGACAGGAACAGACAACCCGCCCGTCCAGGGTGATCGTGCAAGCGCCGCAATCGCCGGTGCCACAGCCCTCTTTGGCCCCGGTCAGGCCCAATCGGTCACGCAACACGTCCAACAACGTCTCACGCGGGTCACACAGAAATTCGACCGCGTCGCCGTTCACCGATGTGGTTACATGTATCTTGCTCATCAGCTTGCCCCTCCGGCTTGCGCGCGCCCGTAAGCGATTTTGGCCGCGCGTTGTGCCAGGACACCCGCGACCTTGGTGCGAAACTCGATCGTTCCGCGTTTGTCGGTGATCGGGTTGCAGGCGGCCGAGGCCGCTTTTGCCAGCCTTTCCAACGCAGCAGCGTCCAGGGTTGTGCCGATGATCGCATCGCCGCAAGCCTGATCCAGCAACACGGTTGGGGCAACCGCGCCCAGTACGACGCGCGCCTGAGTGATTGTGTCGCCGTCCAGCACCAGATTGATCCCGCAGCCAACCACCGCGATATCCATTTCAGTGCGCGGGATAAATCGCAGATAAGCGTCGCCGCCACCTGCCACGCGGGCGGGAATGTTCACAGCCGTTACAACTTCGTCTTGCGCCAGGGATGTCCGCCCCGGTCCGGTTGGAATATCCTCGACCGCAACCTCGCGGGTGCCATCCGGCCCACGGACCGAAACGCTGGCCCCCGCCGCCACCATCGCCGGAACGCTATCTGCCGCAGGAGAGCCGTTGCACAGGTTGCCCGTCAACGTCGCACGGCCCTGAATTTGCGTCGAACCAACCAGGTCCATCGCCTCGACCAGGCCGGGCCAGTCGCCAGCCAGTTCGGGGTGTTCGGTCATTTCCGCACCGGTTACGGCAACGCCGATGGTCCAGCCGCCGTCGGATGTGCGGGTAATGTCATGCACCCCGTCGATGTGCTTGATGTCAATCAATGTGTCCGGCGTCACCATATCGGCGCGCAACTGAACCAATACATCGGTCCCTCCGGCCAGAAATCTGGTGATGCCGGTTGCCTTGGCCGCGATCTTGATGGCGTCCTCAAAGCTGGCCGGGGTGTGGTAGTGCATGTCAAATCCTCACGACATAGGGGTGCGTCTTTAACAGTTGCAGAACAATCGGCCATGAACAACCACCTGCGGGCTTTTGTGCACATGTTTTTTTCTGTTTCGCCCGCCTGGGATTGCCCACAACGAAAATGTGATGCCTGCCTGATGGACATCTCTTGGTCATCCCGACATTTTGGCGCCACAGCTTAACCCAGAGGTCTGCCATGCCGTTCAAATCGCTTTTCCTTGCCGCCGCCCTGGCATTTGTTGCAAGCCTGTCATTTGGCGATGGGATACCCCCCCGTGAAGGGTGGGTGGTTCTGGAGACATCCAAGCCTTACGAAACCCTGATTGATGATGTCAAATCCGCCGTCAAAGCCAACGGCATGGGGGTCGTGACGCAAGCAGGCCCGACCGGGGCCGCCGCCAACCGTGGCATCACCATCCCCGGCAACCGGGTGATTGGCGTGTTCAACAACAAATTTGCCGTGGATATTCTGAAAATCTCAACCGCCGCTATGATCGAAGCACCAATTCGCATGTATATCACTGAAAACACTGACGGAACCGCCACCCTGTCCTATAAGACCCCCAGCCTGGTCTTTGCGCCCTACATGGCAGAAGGCGGCGACACGCTGGCGGGGCTGGCAAGTGAGCTTGACAGGCGTTTTGCCGCCATTGCAGAGGCTGCCAGCAAATAAATGTGTAACAAGTGTGGTCGATCCGGCGGTCCGGTATCACCAATCGACGCCAAATCCGGCCAATTGGCGGATTACCGCCCCGGATCGGCAACAATCCTCGCAATGTTTCTAACGGATTCTCACCAATTCGCGAGCAAGGTCGAATAGGTTATTTCCCGCACTTACAGTTTGTTAAACCTGTTTGGAATGAAAGCGACAAGATGATGACGCCAATTGTCCTGATTGATTCCCCGCGTCATCGCTCGCGGGCTTGTCGGGACAAACAATTGGTAGCGATTGCGCGTAGGTTTAATGAGGCAAGACACTAACACCATGGCAACAATTACGCCCAACTCAGATTTTGCGCCCACAGCCGCGGCTGTGGGCGCACCGGTCACTGGCAATGTGCGGGTCCGTGACCCGCGGCTGGATTTCTTTCGCGGCATTGCGATGTTCATCATCCTGATCGCGCACACACCCAAGAACATGTGGAATTCCTGGATCCCGGCGCGGTTCGGGTTTTCGGATGCAACCGAGATATTTGTATTCTGTTCCGGCATGGCCTCGGCCATCGCGTTTGGCGCCTGTTACGCCAACAAGGGCTGGTGGATCGGTACGGCGCGGGTGATGTACCGGGTCTGGCAGGTTTACTGGGCGCATATCGGGCTGTTTTTCTTTGTCGCCATGTCGCTGGCGTTCATCGACACCTATGGCAGCTTTGACAAAAGCTATGTCAATTCACTGAACCTGAAACATTTCTTCACCGATCCGATGACCAATCTGGTCGGGCTGTTCACCCTGACCTATGTGCCGAACTATTTTGACATCCTGCCGATGTATCTGGTGGTGCTGGCGATGATGCCGTTGTTCATGGCCCTGTCACGCATTGGGTTCTGGGCCGTGGCCGGGGTTAGCATCGCCATCTGGATCGCCGCCAACCTGTCACTTTTGGATCTGCCGGCCGAGCCGTGGTCAGACCGGCGCTGGTTCTTTAACCCGTTCGGCTGGCAATTCCTGTTCTTCACCGGCTTTGCCTTCATGATCGGCTGGATCCCGGCCCCGCCGCGTTCGCGCTGGCTGTTGGGGCTGGCGATCGCTTTTGTGGTGCTTTCCGCGCCGTTTGGGTCTTGGAAAGTGTTTGTCTGGATCAACCAGTGGAACCCGGACCTGGGCGGGTTGATCCGCGGGGTCTGGATGCCGCCCAAGGAATCGTTCCTGGCATCGATCAAGGAATGGATATCGCTTAAGGACATGCGCACCAAATCGGAATTCGCGGTGCTGCGCTATGTGCATTTTCTGGCGCTGGCCTATATCGCCTGGATGGCGGTCGGTGCAGGCGGTCGACGGTTGGTGGCATCGGGCACTGGCCCGGCGGCGCAGGTCTGGCGTTTCATCCTGAGCGTTACCACCAAAGTGGGCCAGCAATCGCTGGCGGTGTTTGTGTTCTCGATGGCAGTGGCGCGGATCATCGGCTTTGTGCTGGATCAGACCGGGCGCGGCGCTGGCACAGTGGCGATAGCCAATCTGACCGGTTTTGCGATGCTGATCGGCGTCGCCTATACGGCGGGCTGGTTCAAATCCCAACCATGGAAAAGCAAGGAGAGCAAACGCACATGAGCACCATGAACCCTATGACTCGGCGTGCCTTTCTGGCCAGCACAACCGCCGCCGCAGCCTTTGGAGGCCCAAAGGTGGCAATGGCCAGCTCGCCGGAGATCGGCTTTGAGCGCGAACAGGTAATCGCCTTGGCGCGGGACATGGCCGGGCATGGGCATATGCCGCGCGCGCAGGTGCCAAAGGATTGGCGTGATCTTAGCTATGATCAATATAAATCCATCTGGTTCAAGCACACGTCGGCCCTGTGGCGTGACACGGATGCGTCTTACAACGTCGACTTTTTTCACCCCGGGCTGTATTTTCCGCAAGCCATCACCATCGACAGCGTCGAGGATGGCAATTCCAGGTTGATCCCGTTTGATCTGGACGATTTCGGGCGCACCGACAAAGTGCCCGATCTGAGCGAACAGGGCAATCTTGGCTATTCAGGCTTTCGTTTGCGTACTGAGTTAAGCCAGGCTGGCGTCAAGAATGAATTTTGCGTCTTTCAAGGCGCGAGTTATTTTCGCGCCATCGGGATTGGTCAGACCTATGGCCTTTCGGCGCGGGGTCTGGCGCTTAAGACGGCCGATCCGATGGGCGAAGAATTCCCCGACTTCACCCATTTCTGGCTGGAACGCCCGGACCCTGGCCAGCGTAACATCGTGGTGCATGCGTTGCTGGACAGCCCCGGCGTGACTGGGGCCTACCGGTTTGACATCTCTCCGGGCCGCTCCTCGGTGATGGAGATTGAGGCGACGTTGTTTCCTCGTCGCGACCTTTCCCACGTCGGTCTTGGGCCGTTGACGTCGATGTTCCTGTTTGACAGCACCAACCGGCACCGGTTTGATGATTTCCGCCCGGCGGTGCATGACAGCGAAGGCTTGTTGATCCGCAACGGGGCCGGTGAAGTTCTGTGGCGGCCTTTGGCCAACCCAAAGACTTTGCAGGTGTCGTCCTTTGTCGATGACAACCCAACCGGCTTTGGTCTGATGCAACGATCCCGCAAGCTATCGGACTTTAACGACCTTGAGGCGCATTACCACAAGCGTCCGTGCATTTGGGTCGAACCGATGGGTGATTGGGGCAAGGGCGCGGTCACATTGGTCGAAATCCCGGCAGACCTTGAGATTTATGACAATATCGTTGCCTATTGGCGGCCACGCGACGTGATGAAGGCAGGGTCGCGGGTTGATCTTTCTTACCGGCTTAGCTGGGGTGCCGAGGCCACTGGCGTTGTCACCACGCCGGGTCTGGAGAAACTGGCGCGTGTCACCAACACGTCGATGGGCAAACGCCACCTTGGCGGGCGCATCGTCGCGATTGATTTTGAATCCAGTGACCTGTTTGACGGTGGCCCCGAGGGTATTGATGTGCGCGTCAGCTCTCCTCATGCTGAAACCAGTGAAGGGGTATTGCAGCGCAACCCGCAGACCGGTGGTTTGCGCCTTGCGTTCACTTTTGATCCGGGGAAACGCGATATGGCCGAGATGCGGGCGCAATTGCGACGGGGTGGCAAGCCATTGACCGAGGTTTGGCTGTATCGGTGGACTGCTTGAAGTCTGACCTTCATATCATGCCACCCGAAAGCGTGGTGGCGATGCCGCCACAGGACTTTGGCGCGCCGTTTCAGGACGCCGATGCGCCCGGGGCCGGGCCGGACGACCGTTCGGGACTATGGCGCGTTCTGGCGTTTTTCCCGGCCATGGCGGCCACTTTTGGTCTGCTATGGGTGATGGTCGGCTGGTTCGCTGACATGGGTTTAAGCGGCGTCGAGGCGACATTGCTGACCCTGATCGCATTCAATTTCTTCTGGATCACCTTCACCCTGAGCACGGTTGTGTTGGGGGTCTATTCCCTGGCCCGCAAGATCCGCACCCGCCCGGTTCGCCCTGAAGGGGTCGGCGAAACCTTGAATGTTGCCCTTTTGATGCCGATCCACAACGAAGTGCCGTGGTATGTGCTGGGCAATGCCCAATCCATGCTGGAAGAGTTGCGCGCACGCGGGGGGCGGCATCGGTTTGCGATGTTCATCCTTAGCGATACGCGCGACGATGCCATTGCCGCCCAGGAACAATCCAGCGTCGAGGCATTGCGCGCCAATCTGTCGCCGGGGCTTGAACTTTATTATCGCCGCCGGGTGATGAATACCGACCGCAAGGTGGGCAATATCGCCGAATGGGTCAGCCGCTGGGGCGGTGATTGGCAGGCGATGCTGGTGCTGGACGCCGATAGCCTGATGACCGGCAAGGCGATCATGCGGCTGGCGGATGCTTTGGCGCAAGACCCGGGCGCGGGCCTGATCCAGAGCTTTCCGCAACTGATCGGCGCGCGATCGGTATTTGCAAGGGCGCAACAGTTTGCCAATGGCGTTTACGGCGCGGCATTGGCCGAGGGCATGGCCCGCTGGTGCGGGCAGGAAGGCAATTACTGGGGCCACAACGCGATCATCCGTACGGCGGCATTTGCCGCGTCGGCGGGGCTGCCACATTTGCGCAATCTGCGGGGGCAGGAAAAGCTGATCATGAGCCATGATTTTGTCGAGGCGTCGCTTTTGCGTCGGGCCGGTTGGGGTGTGCGGTTCCTGCCGCGTATCCGGGGCAGCTATGAGGAAAGTCCGGCGACGTTGATTGACCATATCCAACGGGATCGGCGCTGGTGTCAGGGTAATCTGCAACATCTGAACCTTTTGGGGTCGCGCGGTTTCAAACCGCTGTCGCGGTTTCATCTGTTTCATGGGGCAATCGGTTATTTGCTGTCGCCGATCTGGTTTGCCTTGCTGGTGATGTGGGCCTTGATAGGGCGTTCCGAAGAGGCATCGGTGCTGACGTATTTTTCGCCAACCAACCCGCTGATGCCGACCTGGCCCGAGATGTCCGAAGCACGCCATGTGCTGATCATTGTGCTGATGTATGGCGTATTGTTGGCGCCAAAACTGCTGGGGCTTTTGTCCCTGCCGCTGACCGGGGCGCGGATTGCCGATTTTGGTGGGGCGTGGCGATTGGCCCTGTCGTTTATCTCGGAAATTATCCTGTCGGTCCTTTATGCGCCGATCCTGATGGTACAGCAGATGATCGCCGTGTTTCGCACGTTTCTGGGCCTACAAAACGGCTGGCAACCGCAGGTGCGGGCCGGTGGGCGGTACGGGTTGGGCACATTGATGATCACCCATGCACTGGAAACGGTTAGCGGGCTGGCGTTGTGGGCCGGAATTCTGGCCGGGGTGATTTCGCCGTGGCTGGTGCCGATTGCCATATCTCTGGTGCTGGCGGTGCCGTTGTCGGCCTTGTCCGGCCTGTCGCTGACGTCACGCAAAACCCGCTGGATGGGCACCCGTGAGGTGTTTAGCGAACCACCGGTCAATCAGGCAGCGCGGCATTACCGCAAAGAGTTGAAGTCGCTGTTGGATGGCCCCAATGATGTGGTGACCCCGGCGGAATAGGTGTCGTAGGGTGCGTGATTTCACGCACCACTCCGCCCGGCAAGAGCGGTGCGTGAAATCACGCACCCTACGCCTGACCGTGGGTCAGTATCCGGGCACCTCGGCCTCAAACCAGTCCAATACCATTGCGCCCCAGCCCTTGGGAACGGTATGTCCGCCCTGAAACATCGCCATTTCCAATGCCGACCCAGGGGCACAGCCGCCCCATTTGCGACGCCAGAATATGCCGGTCTCGGACGTGCTTTCGGGGTCTTGGCCGACACAACCGTTGGCCGCGCGCCAAATTTCCAGCCCGGCAAAGATGTCGCCCTGTTCGAACCGGCCATTGCCCAGGATCCGCCCCTCTAGCGGCACGGTTTTATCCGCCCAGCCGTGGGTCTGGAACACTTTCACCGGCCCTTTGCAGGTCTCGGGCATGGGCCGCCAAAAGCCACCCGATGCCGGGGCATAGGCCGCGAAGGACTCTGGCTGGTCACAGGCCAGATAGTTGACCATGAAGGCCCCGGCGGAAAATCCCGCCAGCACGATGCGGTCACGGTTCAGGGCGAACCGTTCAGTTGCGTCATCCGCCACATCGCGGATGAACCGAGCGGCATCGCGCCCTTCCCATCCGGGATAGAAGTTCCAGACATAGCCGCGGGAATTGCGGAACTGGCGGCTGGCGGTCGGGGCCACCACCGCATAGCCGCGCGACACCAGTGAATTGATCAGTTGCTGGTTGCCCATCACCGTGCGCCCGCTGCCCCCGGCCCCGTGCAGGAACATCACGGCCGGCAGGTCATTGCCGCCAGATGTGGGCAATACCAGTTCGTATTCCCCGTCCGGCATCACACAAGGTTCAGGGTCTGGCCCACATCCGGCCATGGCCGGACCTGCGCCCAGCGCCAGGCCTATAGTCGCGGTCAGAAAACGGATCATTTCGATGCACCCTGATATTCAACCGTCGGCAGTTTGGTCTTCAACCAGCCCAGCCCGGCACGAGAGCCTGCCATGCCTTCGGGCACGTCAATGATTTGGGTAAACCCTGCCGCCGTCAGCTTTTTGCTCAGCTTGGCTGAGCGCACGCCGCGCGCGCATATCAACGCCACCGGACGAGACCGGTCGCCCGCGACAATCAGGTCAAGCGCTTCGATGAAATCCTTGCGCCGCATGTCCAGCGGTGTGGCCCCGACGCCCACGCCACTGCGTTTCCATTCATCCGGGCGGCGGATGTCAATCAACGTGATGTCGCCCGATTGCGCCTGTTGATGGGCCTCGCTGACGCTCAGGCTCTGACCGGCAAACTGTGGCGTCATAAACGACCAGAACGACACGGGTGCCACAACCATCCACAGCGCCCCGGTCAGGCCAAGGGCAAGGAGAACCGCCGCCAGCCTGAGGGCCACAGCTTTAAACGTCTTACGCGGGGCAGTTTGAGTATCGGTCATATCGGGCCATTTCGTGGTTATTTGGCTGTGCATCATCCTTATCAAAGATTGATGCCCCTGAAAGGTGACTTTAGCACGAAAATCCAGCCATGCCCCCCCCGGATACTGTCATGGTTGATCAAGTTCTTGTCAGGTTCACGGATTTCTGAAAACGCGAAAAAAACCGCGCGGAGAATGCTTTGAATAGGGTGCAAGGGCTGGACAGTCGGGAAAAATCCCTTAGGCACGATATGACGCCTTGAAGCCAGTTCAACCGGAGCAAACCCTTGTCTCTTTTCCTGATTGCCTCCTTGCCCTTTCTTGGCGCCATTTTTCCGGCACTGTTGATCCGGGCCGGACGCAATGCCTCTGCGGCCAGCGCCGGGATGGTCACGTTGACCGCCCTGATCGGGTTGTTGACCAACGCGCCGGCCGTGTTGCGAGGCGAGGTGGTGGTGGCGCGGATTGACTGGATGCCGGGGCTGGGGTTGAATGCGAATTTCTTTCTGGATGGATTGGGGTTGTTGTTTGCCGGGCTGATCCTGGGGATCGGGTTGTTGATCATACTGTATGCGCGGTTTTACCTGTCGCGCAAAGACCCGATGGGGCAGTTTTATACCTATCTGCTGCTGTTTCAGGGCGCGATGGTCGGGATTGTCCTGTCTGATAACATCCTGCTTTTGCTGATATTCTGGGAATTGACATCGCTGTCATCGTTCCTGTTGATCGGTTTTTGGAAACATCGGCCCGAAGGGCGGCAAGGCGCGCGAATGGCCCTGTTGGTGACCGGGTCCGGCGGGTTGGCGATGATCGGCGGCATGTTGATCATCGGCAATATCGTTGGCAGTTATGATCTGACGGTAATCCTGCAACATAAAGAGCTGATTCAGGCGTCACCTTTGT
>JAKITO010000051.1 GCA_021648025.1 Paracoccaceae bacterium | reverse complement strand
CAAACGGGCACGCCCGTCCTCCGGCCTGTTTCCCCTGATGAGATCGTGGCCATCATACAACAACAACTCAACTGAAGTGGCCGACTTTTACGCCGCCCAATGGCCGGTTTTTACTCCGCCGTTGACACAATGGGTCAATCTGATGGAGTTGGGGGCGACCTACGCTTGGTCCTACAACATCAAAGGCAAGTACAGAGGCAAAGGGCAGGTTGTCACCCAAGTGGCATTCCAAGGTGGACGGCACGAAACAATAGCGCGTCTCATTGGCGATGCCGGAAAGGGTCAGCAGGCCCGGATGCGGGATAGTAATCCATTCAACCTGCGTTGGTCCAATATCCGCATTGATGGCGACCTAACAACGGCAGAGGGTCGAGTTGGCACAGCTAATTCTGATGCGCGATCACGGATGTGGGATGGGTCCAAGACCCGATCATCACTTGCTGGCAAGCGGTATGGCGACACAGGCCATTGAGCGCCGTAATCGAAGCAGTCAGGGAGGGCGCGGGAAACCGTGCTCTCTCAACAAACCCTGAATGCCCACGCTGCGGGCTAACCTTCCAGCGCAAGCGCAAGAACCAACGATATTGCAACAAGCAATGCCAGAAGGCCGCGACCCACAACACAATGCGCGGGTCTCAAAAGATTGCCGATAACGGCACTGCAAGGAGAACGTCTGAGGCGCAGCACCGCCGGGCACGTTTACTAAGCTTTGAGCTGTACTCGAAACCTCCAGCAGACCGGCCCGCGTTCATGGAGGTGATCTTAAGCGCAGCACGGAACCACGACTGGCATCTACATCGCATCCTATCGGATCGTCGCCCATATCTTGAATTTGACGCTGACAAGTGGGGTCGTCCGAACCTTACACGAACGCTTGACGATTACTGCAAACGAACCCGCAATGGTGCAAGGCTCTGGCAGGTGATAACGGCTGATTGGCATGATGACGCAATATCAATCCACCCTCTTGCCCTATATAGGGATATCTGGACGGACCCGGAAAGTGGCCTAGACGGGCCGCGACCCTCATATGTCCAAAGGGACGTCGCTGAGTTCTTGCGGCAAGTTCGGGCAATCCCAAGGCCAGAACCAGAGGTCAAAGAGTAAGCCAATCCACCCTCTTGTCCTATAAAGGGAGACTTGGAACGGACGTTGAGGGAGGCCCGACAAGTCAAACAATCATCAGCATCATCAACAACAATCCAACCTTAAAGGCATATCGACCCAGTAGACCCATTCAATCGTAAGGGGTGGCTGGGTCGATATGCCTTTAAGGTTGGTGAGATGTAGATGCTGGTTGCCTCTGTCCTTTTAGAGTGACCTTAAGGTTAGCCTGTCTAGGCATGTTCAATGTATGATGTTTATTTGGTCTACTGGTCCTTATGAGCCAGCAGCCAGCAGGCTGATCCCTCCCTCTACCCCCTTGAAGGCTACCCGACCCAATACCCCAATCAATCCTCTAAGCTGAATGGGTCTGAATACATTCAAAGCGATTCCTAGGCTTTGGTCATGGTGGGGGCATCTGGCGGCTTGTTGACGTGTAACAATAACTCAGACGAACCCGACAAGCTGACCTAATCAATCATGGTCTGCCATCCATCTATTGACCCCACCCCTGATACGTGATTCCATATAGGAGGAAGTTAATAGAACCACTAATGCAATCATCGCACATGTGGCTACATCTCATTCCCCCTTGATCGTAACACGACACAATGAAGGGAATTACTTATGCTTATTGACACATTCTACCAAGGACGCCTTCCCGGTGAAAAGTGGGGGTGGATTGATCGTAAACCCCGTCACGTCTGGATCATGGCCTTAGGGTTTGTTCTGGTTATTGACTGGCGACCACGACACCCGCCAGAACCGCTCATCCTTGGTGGGATCAGTTTCCCAGTCGATCCAAAGACTCGTGGGAAACTGATCTAAGTAACTGGCAGGGGGTGGACGTGGTCTATCCCTTGCCACAGCGCCTAGGCGAGTCATACAGCGCCTTCACGGGTCTTTGTGGGCCAGCATCGCCCAGCGCCCTAAGGTGGACTCACAAGGGCGCGTTGAGCGGTGTCACGGTTGCCGTGTGGTCTAGTCCGTATCTGAGGCAAGACCCAGAAACCAACACGACCCACCATTGCCCCCTTACATCTCCATCAAAACGCTACACAAACACTACACAAGTGACTCGAAAGGTGATACGTAAGGCCCTGTAAAATAAGGGATATTACATATGTTCACATCCGTGTGGGGGCACCATTTCATTTATTTTCAGACGGAACTCCGCCCCTAAGGGGTTGATTTTGTTTGTTTTAGACTGACATCGCTGAATTGGCCTTTTGCCGATTCTGGACAAATTCTGGACAAACGGGATTCGGTTATGTGGGGCTTACATCTGAAGAAAAAGGGGCGTAACAATACCGCGACAGGTCCAGTTCGGGGATGGTAGGGGGCTCCGCGAGTGTGTTTCATGCCCTTGTCCTGCAACCATTCGGCCAGTTCGCCAGAGACGTGACTGGAACCATTGTCGCTGAGCAGGCGTGGTTTATGAACGACGTGGACCTGATCACAGCCGGATGCTTGCAAAGCCAAATCCAGCGTGTCGGTTACATCTTCGGTCCGCATGTTGGTGCAGAGCTTCCACGCAATGATATAGCGGCTGTAATCATCAAGGATTGTGCTGAGACAGAACCAACCCCAGCCCAGAACCTTTAGGTACCTCATTCTTGGTCGCCCCCATTTCCCAGTATGCTTTTTTTGAGAATCCGGAGCTCCAGCGTTTGTTCCGCCACAACTTCCTTGAGATCACGGGATTCGCGACGTAGTTCCTTGACCTCGCCGGTGTTTGCAGCACGCGCTGTATCGCCCGCCAGTCGCCGCTTGCCGGCTTCCATGAAGTCCTTTGACCATTTGTAGTAAACGCCCTGGGAAATCCCCTCCCGGCGGCACAGTTCAGCTATGCTGTCTTCACCACGCAGGCCGTCCAGCACGATCCTGATCTTCTCTTCTGATGAATATTGCTTGCGTGTTGCCCGCTTGATGTCTTTGACGATCTTCTCGCCAGGGCTTCTGCCGGTTCCAGTTGTATGTCTCATCGTCCACTCCTCAGTGCTTACGATGAGCCAGAAACACTCCCTTATCAAATCAACCTATTTGGACCCATAGGCGCTGATCCCGGACACTGGTCCAAATTTTCGCGACCTCCTCTGATCCGGCCTGGCTGACCGCCCTTGGGAAATAGTTGATCTGGGTGCACTAATTGACGCGAATGAACCCACGTCTAAGAAACGAGGCCCCTACAAGAAACGAATTTCAAAGTGACCCACCACCCTTGACCCTGACCTGTTGCGGGGCCATGAAGCAAGGTCTATAAAGCACTGCCCAAATCAGGCTTATGATCGGGTGATGTATTTCGGACGCAACAAGGACCAGACATGGCGCGCAAATCGACCAGCAAGACAGTCTCGAAAACAGCTCAGAAAACGCCACCGGACGCCACCGAAGAACGGGCGAAGTCCCGCCAGATCAGCATATTGCGCGCGCTGTGGCCATTCATGCGCCCGTATGGCGTGCTAATGACCGGGGCCGCTGTGGCGCTGACGCTGACCGCGTCGATGTCACTGGTGCTGCCGTTGGCGGTGCGCCGGGTGGTCGATAACTTCAGGGTGGAAGATGACGGGTTGCTGGATCGGTATTTCCTGGCCGCTTTGGGCATTGCGGCGGTTCTGGCACTGGGTACGGGCCTGCGGTATTCTCTGGTCACGCGGCTGGGCGAGAGGGTGGTTGCCGATATCCGCATGGCGGTGTTTGACCGGGTGATCGGCATGAGTCCGCGGTTTTTCGAACAGATTATGACCGGAGAAGTCTTAAGCCGGATCACCACCGATACCACCCTGATCCAGTCGGTCCTGGGGTCGTCCGTGTCAATTGCCCTGCGCAATCTGTTGCTGTTCATCGGTGGGTTGGCGATGATGCTGCTGACCTCGGCCAAGCTGGCCGCGTTGGTTCTGCTGATCGTGCCGGCCATCATTATACCGATCATGGTGCTGGGGCGTCGACTTCGGGTGTTGTCGCGCGAAAATCAGGACTGGATTGCGGCGTCGTCGGGCAATGCCTCTGAGGCATTGAATGCAGTGCAGACGGTGCAGGCATTCACCCATGAGGCGAACAACCGGGCCAAGTTTGCTGAAATCACCGAAATCTCATACGACGTATCACGCATCCGCATCCGTACTCGTGCCCTGCTGACGGTTATTGTGATCTTTCTGGTGTTCACCGGCATTGTCGGCGTGTTGTGGATGGGGGCGCACGATGTGCGCGGTGGCGTGATGAGCGAAGGCACGTTGATCCAATTTGTGATCTATGCCGTATTGGTCGCCGGAGCGGTTGCCGCCCTTTCCGAAATCTGGAGCGAATTGCAGCGGGCAGCCGGGGCAACCGAACGACTGGTGGAACTGCTGCAAACCACCGATACGGTATCGGACCCTGACAACCCCAAAGTGCTGGCCCATCCGGTGAGGGGTGAAATTGCCTTTGAGAACGTGACGTTCAACTATCCGTCGCGTCCCGGGATCATTGCCCTGGACGACATATCGCTGAATGTTGCCCCCGGTGAAACCATTGCTTTTGTCGGGCCGTCCGGGGCGGGCAAAACAACGATGATCCAGATGATCCTGCGCTTTTACGACCCCGACAAAGGGCGTATTACCCTGGACGGTGTGGCGCTGGGTGAGTTGCGCCGGGATGATTTCCGCCGTTCCGTGGCTTTGGTGCCACAAGACCCGGTGATCTTTGCCACCTCAGCATTGGAAAACATCCGCTTTGGCCGTCCCGACGCCAGCAACGCCGAAGTCGAAGCGGCGGCGAAGGCCGCGGCTGCGCATGAGTTCATAATGGCGTTGCCGGACGGCTATGACAGCTATGTTGGCGAACGCGGTGTGATGCTGTCGGGTGGCCAGAAACAACGCATTGCCATCGCCCGGGCCATCCTGCGCGACGCACCGGTTCTGCTGTTGGATGAAGCCACCAGCGCGCTGGACGCTGAAAGCGAACGGGCGGTGCAGCAGGCGGTTGATAAACTCAGCGCCGGGCGAACCACGTTGATTGTGGCCCACAGGTTGGCGACGGTGAAAAAGGCCGACCGGATCATTGTCATGGATCGGGGACGTATTGTCGCCATGGGCCCGCATGACCAACTGGTGGCCGAAGGCGGGCTTTATGCCCGTTTGGCGCGATTGCAGTTCACGGATGGGATGGCCGCGCAATAGCATATTGGCGTGCCGTCATCTGCCGTAACGTCATCTGGCACTGCACCGCCAAGGCTTTCCTTGCGTCAGCGCGGTTTTTTCCCCATCTTGTGGCATGAGATGAAAATGCCCAAGATAGGGCGACCCAGGGGGAGAAGACGACTATGGCCTATTCATATACAGGTTTGGAAGATCGCAACGCTATTGAAAATGAAATGCCGTGGGAGGACCGCGATGTTCCGGCGACGCTGCACCAGTTATTGACCCGTACGGCCGGCAATTTCCCCAATAACGACGCCATCAGCTTTCAG
This sequence comes from Paracoccaceae bacterium, assembly GCA_021648025.1. GTDB lineage: Bacteria > Pseudomonadota > Alphaproteobacteria > Rhodobacterales > Rhodobacteraceae > NVQY01. Next base: position 15,223 of record JAKITO010000051.1, on the reverse strand, counting down.
ATTCTTTCCGGCCCCAAGGACAAGGCCGAAACGCTTAGCTGGTCCCAGGTGCTGGCGAAATCCTGTCAGGTCGCCAATATGCTGCGCGGGCTTGGTGTGGGCGAAAGCGATGTGGTTGCCTTTATCCTGCCCAATTGCAACGAAACCGTGCTGACCCTTTTTGGCGGCTCGATTGCCGGCATTGTCAACCCGATCAACCCGCTGCTGGAACCCGAACAGATCGCGTCGATCCTGCGCGAAACCAACGCCAAAGTCGTGGTCACCCTGCGCCCGTTTCCCAAAACCGATGTGGCCGAGAAGACGGCCGAGGCCGTGCGCCATGCGCCCAACGTCAACACTGTGCTTGAGGTTGATCTCAACCGCTATCTGACCCCGCCGAAATCCTGGATCGTCCCGCTGATACGCCCCAAGCTGAGCGACAAGCCGACCCACGCCGATTATCTCAACTTCAACAATGAGATGAACCGCCAGTCGGAGACCCTTAACTTCGCCGATTCCGACGGCGACCGGGTGGCGTGTTATTTCCATACCGGTGGCACCACCGGCATGCCCAAAGTGGCGCAGCACAAATATTCCGGTATGATTTACAATGGCTGGTTGCTGGGTACCGTTCAGGGGTCGAGCGACGACAATATGTTGTGCCCGCTGCCGTTGTTTCATGTCCTGGCTTTTCAGGTGATTCTGATGTCGGTTGCCACCAGCGGCGCGCATGTGATTTTGCCGACGCCTCAGGGGTATCGTGGTGACGGCGTGTTCGATAATATCTGGAAGCTGGTTGAACGCTGGAAGGTGACGTTTGTCGTTTCGGTTCCCACCGCCATTGCCGCAATGTTGCAGCGCCCGGTCGATGCGGATGTCAGCACACTCAAAAGCACATTCTCAGGCTCGGCGCCGCTGCCGGTTGAACTCTACAAACGTTATGAAAAGGCCACTGGGGTTGAGATTGTCGAAGGCTATGGCATGACCGAAGCCACCTGCCTGGTGTCCGGCAACCCGATTGACGGCCTCAAGAAGGTCGGCTCGGTCGGCATTGCGTTTCCCTATACGGATGTGAAGATATTCAAGGCCACGCCTGATGGCCCGATCGAGGCCGATGTGGACGAGATTGGCGAGATATGCGTCTCGAACCCGGGCGTTTATGCGGGCCATACCTATACCGAGGCTGCCAAGAACGAAGACCTGTATTATTACGACAAATACCTTCGTACGGGTGATCTGGGCCGCATTGACGCGGACAGTTATATCTGGATCACCGGGCGGGCCAAAGATCTGATTATCCGGGGCGGTCACAACATCGACCCGGCCCAGATCGAAGAGGCCCTGCTGGGCCACGAGGCGGTGTCTTTTGCCGGTGCCATCGGCCAGCCGGATGCGAAGGCGGGTGAATTGCCTTGCGCGTTTGTCGAACTGGTCGACGGGGCGTCCGTAACCCCCGAAGATCTGATGGAGTATTGCCGCGTGCATGTGAATGAACGCGCGGCCCAGCCCAAACACATCACCATTTTGGACGAATTGCCCAAAACCGCCGTGGGCAAGATATTCAAGCCAGACCTGCGCAAGATGGCCATCACCCGCATCTATGATGCGGCTTTGGAAGAGGCCGGAATGCAGGCACGGGTGGTCAAGGTGGTTGACGACAAAGCCCGTGGTCTGGTGGCGCAATTGCGCCGGGGCGGCGCGGACGAAGAGGCCGTGACCAAGGTGCTGGGAAGCTTTATCCGTCCGTGGGAGTGGGCCGAATAACCATGCCACCCGAGACGACCATCGCCGGACAATGCGCTGTCTATGGACACCATGTGTCAGGCGTTTGGTCTGGCCGCCGCCGTCGCGTATTATGCGCGTAGGCGGATTGATGCGCCCCCTGGTCAGGTGCTGATCTATCTGCGCGCCAGAGCCTTAACCGTCCGCGGGTGCGCCAGTTTCAAGCGGATCACAGTGGTAATTGGGGCATGGGGCAGGGAATGTGGCCTTATGAATGCCGCTGATAAGGTCTTTTGGGCCGGTTGGTTCTGCCGGTCACGCCCTGCGCTCGCGGGTGGCAAAATCAATCCTCGCACCTGCGGCGCATTTTTCATATAACCGGTCTTAGTCATCAAGGGGAGCCGCCGCCATGGCCGGAGAATTGTCACCGATCGACAAAGCCAAATTTGTTGCCGCCAAACGGGCAGCCGATTTTGTTGAGGATGGGATGCGCGTCGGCCTTGGCACCGGCAGCACTGCGGCCTGGCTGGTGCGGTGCCTGGGTGAAATGGTGCGCGACGACGGGCTGAAAATCCGCGGGGTGCCAACGTCAACCCGCACCGCCGAACTTGCCCGCGATGTGGGGATTGAGGTGATTTCGCTGGACGAAGCCCGCTGGCTGGACCTGACGATTGACGGCGCGGATGAATTTGACGGTGATCTGAACCTGATCAAAGGCGGCGGTGGGGCGTTGTTGCAGGAAAAAATCGTTGCCACAGCTTCGGACCAGATGATCGTGATTGCCGACGTCGGCAAAGCGGTCGAGAACCTGGGGGCCTTTCCGCTACCGGTTGAGGTTATTCCTTTTGGCTGGCAGACGACGCAAGCCTTGGTCGAGGAAACCCTGATTTCCATGGATGTTCTGGGGCGCAATGCGACCCTTAGAATGAACGGCGGCGCGCCGTTCATCACCGACGAAGGCAATTATATCCTTGATCTGCACCTGGGCCGGATCGGCAATCCGCGCCAAATGGCCTTGGTGATGAATCAGATGCCGGGGGTGGTTGAAAACGGGCTGTTCATTGATATCTGTGACAAGGTGATCATCGGCTATGGCGATGGGCGGATCGAATTGCGCGACATCAATGAGGGTACGGTTGAGCATGACCGGCTGGATTTTGTCGAAAGTGACAATCTTTTCACCGACCTTGCGGAGTAGGAATTTCCAATGAGCTTTGACTATGACCTTTTCGTCATCGGTGGCGGATCAGGCGGGGTGCGTGCGGCACGGGTTGCGGCGGGCGAGACCGGCGCAAAGGTGGCTTTGGCCGAAGAGGACCGCTATGGCGGGACTTGCGTGATCCGGGGCTGTGTGCCGAAGAAGTTGATGGTGTTTGCCAGCGAATATCCGGGCATGGTGGATGAGGCGCGGGCCTACGGTTGGGATATGTCCAACAGCGGGTTCGACTGGGGGGTGTTTCGCGTCAAGATGCACGCGGAACTGGACCGGCTGGAAGGGATTTACCGCAATATCCTGAAAAATAATGGGGTTGAGACGTTTGACCTGCGCGCACGTCTGGTTGATGCGCATACGGTTGAACTGGCGGATGGGACGCGCCATTCGGCCAAGCATATCCTGATTGCTGCCGGAGGGCGTCCGGTTAAACCCGAGGTGCCGGGGGCTGAACTGGGCATCACATCGAACGAGATATTTCATCTGGATAAGCTGCCTGAAAGCATTCTGATTGTCGGTGGCGGCTATATTGCCTGCGAATTTGCCGGGATACTCAATGGGTTGGGCGTGAAGGTGACGCAGTATTATCGCGGCGCGCAGATATTGCGCGGCTTTGACGACGAGGCGCGCGGACTGGTCTGTGAAGAGATGTGCCAGAACGGTATCGACGTTCACCTGGGCACCAATGTGCTGGAGATGACGCAAGAGGGCGACGCGATCCGGGTCAAGGCCACCAATGGCGACAATCGCCTGTTTGATCAGGTGATGTTTGCCACGGGGCGGGTGCCCAATGCGGATGATCTTGGGCTTGAGGGCCTGGAGGGGGTTGAGCGTGGCCGTAAGGGTCAGATTGTGGTGGATGAATACAGCCAGACCGGGGTGCCGTCGGTCTATGCGATTGGCGATGTGACCGACCGGGTGAACCTTACTCCGGTGGCGATTCGCGAAGGTATGGCATTTGTTGAAACCGTGTTCCGGGGCAATCCGACGCCGGTGGATCATGAATTGATTCCGACGGCGATCTTTACCCAGCCGGAAATGGGCACCGTCGGCCTGAGCGAAGAAGACGCCGCCGAACAGGAACCGATCGAGGTCTATGCGACCAGCTTCAAGCCGATGCAATCGGCGTTTGCCGGTAAATCCGACCGGGTGCTGATGAAATTGCTGGTCAGCCGGGAAACCCGTAAGGTTTTGGGCTGTCACATCGTCGCACCTGGGGCAGGTGAGATGATCCAACTCGCTGGGATTGCCATCAGAATGGGGGCAACCAAGGAAGACTTTGACCGGACGGTGGCGGTGCATCCGACCATGTCAGAAGAGATCGTGACGATGAAAACCGCGACAAGGACTGCATAATGGGTGTGAGGTGCGGTTTTATGCACCCAGCCCTTGCAGTCATGTGTTGGCTGGTTAATACCCAACTATGCCCGGACTATGCCCCGACTGACGTCGGCATGGTGGTTGGGTGACACCCGCCCTGGGCCAACCTGGGTGGGTCAACGAATTGGCCGAGTGGTGCAAGATGCGCTTGAATTGATCGCGTCCCCACACAAGGTATGATATAGCGCCGCAAAACGTGGCTTACAAAAGGAATGTCTGGATATGGCGGGTAACAATGACGGCCCATGGGGCGGGGGTTCTTCTGGAGGCTCTTCTGGTGGCGGCGGCAACCGGGGCAACAATGGCTCTGGCGGCAATGAGGGTGGCGGCGGTGGCGGCAATCGTCCCGAAGGCGACGGCCCGCAGATCCCCGAGATCGAAGAGCTGATGAAAAAAGGTCAGGAACAACTGCGCGTGCTGATGGGCGGCGGCGGCGGGTCTGGCGGCGGCGGCGGGCAAGGCGGCGGCGGCGGTGGCTTTGCCTTTACCAAAGGCACGGTTGGGCTGGGTCTGGGTGTGGCTGCGGTCCTGTGGGCCATGGCAAGCTTTTATACCGTCAAGCCGGAAGAAAAGTCGGTTGAGCTGTTTCTTGGTGCCTTTTCCGGCATCGGCGAGCCGGGGCTGAACTTTGCCCCCTGGCCCGTGGTATCCTATGAAAAACTGCCGGTTACCCGCGAACAGATCGAAGACATGGGTGGTGCGCGTGGTGCCAATGACGGGCTGATGCTGACCGGCGACGAAAACGTGGTCGACATCGACTATCAGGTGGTCTGGAACATCAACTCGCCGGACAAATTCCTGTTCAACCTGCGCGATCCCCGGCCAACCATCCGGGCGGTATCGGAATCGGCCATGCGCGAGATCATCGCGCAATCGGAACTGGCGCCGATCCTGAACCGGGATCGTGGGTCGATTGCCGGGCAGTTGCATGACCTGATTCAGCTGACCATGGACAGCTATGACAGTGGCGTGAACATTGTCCGGGTCAACTTTGACAAGGCCGACCCGCCGGAATCGGTGATTTCCGCGTTCCGTGACGTTCAGGCGGCGGCGCAGGAACGTGACAAGCTGCAAAATGTCGCCGACGCCTATGCCAACAAGGCATTGGCCGAAGCGCGTGGTCAGGCGGCGCAATTGCTGGAAGAATCCGAAGGTTATCGTGCCCAGGTGGTCAACGAGGCCCTGGGTGAGGCCAGCCGTTTTCTTGCGGTTCTGACGGAATACCAGAAAGCTCCGGAAGTGACGCGCAAGCGGCTTTATCTGGAAACGATGGAGGAAGTTCTGGGTGGTCTCAACAAGGTCATTCTCGACGAAAGTGCCGGCGGGCAGGGCGTGGTGCCTTATCTGCCGCTGAACGAATTGCGTAGCACCGGAGGGTCGAACTGATGCGGAAAACTACCTTACTTCTGCCGATTCTGGTGGTGGCGGTTGCCATTGTCATGTCGTCGGTCATCATCGTTGATGAGCGTGAAAAAGTGCTGATCCTGCAATTTGGCAAGGTTATCTCGGTCAAGGAAGAGCCTGGTCTGGCCTTTAAAATACCGCTGATTCAAGAGGCGGTCAGCTATGATGACCGGATTCTAAGCCGCGATGTGGAGCCTTTGGAGGTCACACCTCTGGATGATCGCCGTCTGGTGGTTGATGCCTTTGCCCGTTACCGGATTGCTGACGTTGTTCAGTTCCGCCAGGCGGTTGGTACCGGCGGTCTTGCCACGGCAGAAAGTCGGCTGGATTCGATCCTGCGTTCGCAAACCCGCGAAATCCTGGGTTCGGTCAGCTCGAACGATATCCTCAGTTCGGATCGTGCAACCCTGATGCTGCGCATTCGCAACGGGGCGATTGCCGAGGCCCGTGCGCTTGGTCTGACGATCATCGACGTGCGCCTGAAGGCGACCGACCTGCCGCGTGAAAACCTGGCCGCGACGTTTGACCGGATGCGCGCCGAGCGGGAACGCGAAGCAACGGACGAGCGCGCGCGCGGTAACGAGGCCGCACAGCGGGTTCGTGCACAGGCCGACCGGACGGTGGTTGAGCTGGTTTCAGAAGCCCAGCGCGAGGCCGAGGTTGCCCGTGGTGAGGCCGATGCCGAGCGGAACGCGATCTTTGCCGAAGCCTTTGGCCGCGACCAGGAATTCTTTGAATTCTACCGGTCTCTGACAGCCTACAAGCGGGCGTTGCAGGGCCATAACTCGACCATGGTGATGAGCCCGGATTCCGAGTTCTTCAACTATCTGAAGTCACCGACTGGCAAGGTGCCGGCCGAATAATGGCAACAATCCTGCTGGCCCTCGGGCTGGTTCTGATTGTCGAGGGGCTGGTCTGGGTACTGGCCCCTTCGCTTATTGAGAGATTGCTGACGGCCTTGCGGGCGTTAAGCGAGGGTGAAAGGCGCCAATTCGGCGCCTTGGCTCTGGTCAGTGGGCTGATCCTGCTGTGGATCGCCCACGCCTTTGGTGCGACGATCTCATAAAACCTTACAGAACCTCACATATGCTTGATTGTTTGCAACACTCTTTGCCTGCGACTACTTTAACCCTACATTAACCAGGGATACGTTATCATCGGGTCTGCGTTGCCGGGCCCTTGTTACAGGCAGATTTGCCAAAGAAGGAGAATTCCATTGCCAAATTCACAGGCAGCTTTACAGGCAGTCACCATTACTGCATCCACCCATGAGGCGCTGATCATTCGTTTCAGGTTTCTTTGGGTCGGTGCGCTGACATTAATGTTTGTTCTGGCGCAGGCGGCGATTGCCCATGCCCGCCCCGAAAGCCTTGCACCTCTGGCCTCGCAGATCAGTCCTTCGGTGGTCAACATCACCACCACCACGGTGATCGAAGGGCGTACCGGGCCGCAGGGCATTGTGCCGGAAGGCTCTCCTTTCGAAGACTTTTTCCGGGATTTTCAGGATCGCGACGGCAATAACAACCGGTCACGCCGGTCTTCCGCGCTTGGGTCTGGGTTTGTCATCTCTGAGGATGGTTATGTGGTGACCAACAATCACGTGATTGAAGGCGCGGACGAGATCCTGATCGAGTTTTTTTCCGGCGAGGAACTGCCGGCCAAAGTGATCGGAACCGACCCTAAAACCGATATTGCCCTGTTGAAGGTAGAAGCCCCGAACGCCCTGCCGTTTGTCAGTTTTGGTGACAGCGACAACGCCCTTGTGGGTGATTGGGTGATGGCGATGGGCAACCCGCTGGGGCAGGGATTTTCGGCCTCGGCTGGCATTGTTTCGGCGCGAAACCGTTCGCTGACGGGGACTTATGACGATTATATCCAGACCGATGCTGCGATCAACCGGGGCAATTCGGGCGGGCCATTGTTCAATATGGACGGAGAGGTCATTGGGGTTAACACGGCCATCCTGTCGCCCAATGGTGGGTCGATCGGCATTGGGTTTTCGATGGCGTCGAACGTGGTAACCCGGGTTGTTGATCAGTTGAAAGAGTTCGGCGAGACGCGACGCGGATGGCTGGGTGTGCGCATTCAGGACGTATCAGACGATGTGGCCGAGGCGATGGGGCTGGCCGAAGCTGTTGGCGCGTTGGTTACGGATGTGCCGGACGGACCTGCGAAAGACGCGGGCCTGCTGGCTGGCGATGTAATCATTTCGTTTGACGGTGTGGATGTGGATGACACCCGGGCATTGGTCCGTAAGGTCGGCAACACCATGGTTGGCAAGGCGGTGCGGGTTGTGGTCTATCGCGAAGGCGGCACTCAGACGTTACTGGTGACGCTTGGTCGGCGTGAGGATGCGGAACGCGCGGTGCCTGCGGCCACGGAAGGCGACGACCCGGGCCAGAAGAAGAAGACCGAAGTGCTGGGCTTGACGCTGAGCCTTTTGACGGCGGACGCCCGCTTGGAAATGGGTTTGCCGGATGACATGGAAGGGCTTTTGGTGATGGCCGTTGATGAAAGCACGCAGGCGTTTGAAAAGGGCCTGCGGGCGGGTGATGTGATCACCGAAGCTGGTCAGCAAAAGGTCAAATCGCTGGGTGATCTGGATGATCGTATCTCTGAGGCGCGCGAAGCCGGGCGCAAGTCCTTGCTGCTGCTGGTGCGCCGCGCAGGTGAACCACGGTTTGTCGCCCTTGGGCTTGGCGGCTGAGGCAACGGAATTGGGGCGGCTGTGTTCTGGCGCCCCAATTTACCCGAGGCTGATTGCTGCGAAGAAAGCCAGTCGTGGCTTGATGAGCGGCTGACAGGTCAAGTGTATCCTGCGAATATTCCCTGGCGTGCGTGATGCTCTGGCTACCAAAAGCCTTTTGGTTCACTCAGTAGCGACAACCGCCACCAGTCCCAGCTTACGGGCTGCGGCCAGTGACAGGATCCCGGAATCCAGCCCCTGTGGCTTTTGGAACCGCCGCACGGCGGCGCGGGTGGCGGGGTTCATTTCTCCGGAAATGCCGCCCCTGTATATCCCCCGTGCGGTCAGAGCACGCTGCACGCTTGAGACGAACTCGGGGGTCAAAATGTCTTCACACGGCACCAGAAACCAGGTTTCACGCCGCTCGCGGATGATTTCCTGCAGGGTTTCAGTTTTATAGACGCCCGGGTGAAGCACCGTGCCATCGACCTGAACCTGCGCCGGTTGCAACAGCACCTGATGGGTCACCGTTTCGATGATCGCCGGGGTGACGTGTTTGCCCCAGCAACTGCCCGGTTCTGCCCCCGGCGGTGCCGTCTGGCTGAACCGGGTGACTTCGGGTTCACCCAAGCCGCCCAATCCGGGGCGCGAGGCACCACAGGCGCTTAGCGACACCAGCGCCAAGGCGCAGTATAGGCTTCGTAGCGGGATCATGCGAAACTGCTCATTCTCGGGCCTCTGATGGGCGTTTACCGGTAATTTAGCGCAAATCACTCTTGCCCGCTAGGGCACTGCAGCAACAGGTCCAGCATTTCCGAGATATCCTCGATCTGCTCGGCGATCACATGGGTGACCGAATGGGCCCGCTGAAGCCGCCCTGTGACCCGCAACATCCGCCCGGAAATCACTGCCCGTCGGAACCGTTCATAAAGTTTGCGCCAGACGATCACGTTGACGATGCCGGTTTCATCCTCAAGCGTCAGGAATATCACGCCCTTGGCGGTGCCGGGCCGCTGACGCAGGATCACCAGCCCGGCCACGGTAATGCGCGCGCCTTCGGGTGGCTCTTCCAACCGCGCGGCCACCAGGCAGGACGGCGGGCGGGGCCAGCAGCTACCGGTTGAGGTGCCGACTGAGGTGAGAGGCGAAGAGGTGATAAGCATTAGAACAAACATAGAACATTAACAAATATTGTCCAGCCGCCCCACGGGATGGTCGAAAAGGGGCTGGCATCCGACAAATGGCTTGGCTAGACCACTGGAGAGGAACACCGAACGGCGGGAGCACCAAACCTATGGCTAAAATCACTTACATCGAACATGGCGGCACCGAACATGTGGTCGAAGTCGCCAACGGTCTGACCGTGATGGAAGGTGCGCGCGACAACAACATCCCCGGCATCGAGGCCGATTGCGGCGGTGCCTGCGCCTGTTCAACCTGTCACGTCTATGTTGATCCGACCTGGGTGGAAAAGCTGCCGGCCAAGGATGACATGGAAGAGGACATGCTTGATTTCGCTTATGAGCCTGATGCCGCGCGCTCGCGTCTGACCTGTCAGATCAAGGTGACGGATGCGCTGGAAGGGTTGATCGTTCAGATGCCGGAAAAACAGATCTGATGTGGCAGATTGCGGCGACATTCGCCGCAATACTCTGGACTATGACGGCGGCCTGGGCCGCATCGGATGGCCACTGCATGACCCTAAGCGATGCAGGCGGCTGTGCCAAAGGAAAAGTTACCAACGCAGACGGAATTCTTCTGCCTGGCGCACATGTCTATTTCAGCCAGCCAACCCGGCGCTATGATCACGCGGTTCTGGGCGACGATGTTGAATGGGGCAGCCTGGTCTGGTTGCGCCAGGGGTCGCCGCAACACGGGCCTTATGCCACGGATGAACTGGTGCTGCCGCAAAACCGGGTATTCGAAGACATCCGCCCCAGGTTGGTCGATCTTGACGGCGATGGCAGTTTTGAAATCATTGTCGTGGAAACGCATGTTGCCAAAGGTGCCCAGCTGGCGGTTTATGCGCTGGAAGGTTTCCGGCTGGTCAAACGGACCGCGACTCCGTACATCGGGCGCCCCAATCGCTGGCTGGCGCCTTTGGGGGCTGGCGATCTTGATGGCGACGGTTATATGGAAATCGCCTATATCGACAGGCCGCATTTGGCCAAAACCCTGCGTATCTGGCGGTATCAGGACGGCAATCTTACCCATGTCGCCGATCAGCCGGATCTGACCAATCACCGCATTGGCGAAGATTACATTTCAGGCGGCATCCGCACCTGCGCCGCAATCCCGGAAATCATCACCACCAATGCCAACCGGACCCGGATGATTGCCAGCACCTTAAAGAATGGGGCCATTACGTCCCGCGATATTGGCGCGCACACCGGTCCGGCCAACTACCAAGCCGCACTTGCCTGTCGCTAATTCCGCTGTTCATCTTGCCAGGTAAACTCTCAGGGGGGGGCGCCACCCAAACCAATAAAGCCGGGCAAAGCCCGACAATCGGATCAATCCTGCTTCAAGGCCCGCCACCCAATGTCAGACCGATAAAACCCTTCAGGCCAATCAATTGCTTCGGCCATCGCATAGGCCCGCGTCCGTGCTTCGACCAAAGTGCTGCCGCGCGCCGTTGCATTCAACACCCGACCACCATTTGCCACGATTTGACCGCCCACTTCGCTGGTCCCGGCATGAAAGCACATCTCCATTCCGGTGTCGGGAAAGGCATCCAGGCCTTTGATAACAGAACCTTTAATATAATTTCCGGGATATCCCCGCGCCGCCAAAACCACCGACATCGCATGATCATCGGCCCAGTTTGCCCGCATTTCAGACAGCCGCCCCTCTGCCGCCGCAAGCATCAGATCCAGAATCTGCGCCCCCAACCGCATCATCAGAACCTGACATTCCGGATCGCCAAAGCGGACGTTGAATTCTATCAATCGGGGTTGCTCGTCTTCGATCATCAACCCAACAAACAGAACCCCCTGAAACGCCATCCCGCGCCGGGCCATTTCCGCCAGACACGGGGTGACAATCTGCGACAGCGCCTTATCCGTCACTTCGGCGTTCATCACCGGGGCTGGTGAATAGGCCCCCATGCCACCGGTATTGGGCCCGGTATCGCCTTCGCCTACAGGTTTGTGATCTTGCGCGCTGCCAATCGGCAGTGCCGTGGTACCGTCGCACAGCACAAAGAACGACGCTTCTTCGCCTTGCAGGAGCGCTTCAATAATCACCTCGGTCCCGGCCTTGCCAAACTCGCCGCCAAACATGTCGTCAACCGCCGCCAGTGCCGTGGCCTCGTCCCTGGCGACAATCACGCCCTTGCCTGCCGCCAGCCCGTCGGCCTTGACCACAATGGGCGCGCCTTGTGTGCGGATATAAGTTTTGGCAGCCTCGGCGTCGGTGAAATGGCCATAGGCCGCCGTGGGCGCGCCAACGGCGGCACATATTTCTTTGGTAAAGCGTTTTGACCCTTCCAGTTGCGCCGCTGCCGCTGACGGCCCGAACACCAGAATGCCCGCGTCTCGCAGCCGGTCTGCCACGCCTGCCATCAAAGGGGCCTCTGGTCCGACGATGACAAAATCAACCGCATTCTCCAGGGCAAAAACCGCGACCGCACCTCCGTCTTCGATGTCCAGATCGGCGCATTCGGCAATTCCGGCAATGCCTGCATTGCCCGGTGCCACAATCAGGCGGTCGCATTTGGGGTTCTGTTTGACGGCCCAGGCCAGAGAGTGTTCGCGCCCGCCGCCGCCAAGGATAAGGATGTTCATGGGGTTTCCTTTGGTCTGATGACGGCCACCTAACCGGAATTTCCGTTGGGCGCCACTGGAAGGTTCGATGCGTGTCGTCCGGGTGGTTCAACATGACGAAGAAATGCGCTAGCCTGTGTTGATCAGAACCAAAGGGCCGTACAATGTCTGACCTGTTTGAAGACCCCCAGCCGGGCCAGAACACCCCGGAATTCACCGTTTCCGAAATTTCCGGTGAAATAAAACGCACGTTGGAAGGCACATTTGGGCGCATAAAAGTGCGCGGGGAAGTTGGCCGCGTGTTCAAGGCCCGATCGGGGCATCTTTATTATGATGTCAAAGACGATCGCAATGTTTTGGCCTGCACCACCTGGAAAGGCCAGGTTTCCGGGCTAAGTGTGGTGCCGGAGGAGGGGCTTGAGGTGATTGTCACCGGGCGGCTGACCTCGTTCGGGGCGCAGTCAAAGTACAACATGAACGTCGAAGAAGTCACCGTGGCCGGGCAGGGCGCGTTGATGGCGTTGTTGGAAAAACGCAAAGTACTGTTGCAGAGCGAAGGGTTGTTTGACGTCGCGCGCAAACAGAAACTGCCGTTTTTGCCGCAGGTGATTGGCGTTGTCACCTCGCCTTCGGGGGCGGTGATCCGGGACATTCTGCACCGTTTGCGCGACCGTTTTCCGCGCAAGGTGCTGATCTGGCCGGTCGCAGTTCAGGGCAAGGCCTGCGCCCCCGAGGTGGCCCGCGCCATCGCCGGGTTCAACGCCCTGACCCCCGGTGGGGCCATACCCCGGCCTGACCTGTTGATTGTCGCGCGTGGCGGTGGCTCGGTCGAGGATCTTTGGGGGTTCAACGAAGAGGTGGTGGCGCGCGCCGCCGCCGCCAGCGCCATTCCGCTGATCTCGGCTGTGGGTCACGAAAGTGATACCACCCTGATCGACTTTGTCTCGGATCAGCGCGCCCCGACCCCGACGGCAGCGGCCGAACTGGCGGTTCCGGTACGTCTGGAACTGATCGCCTGGAGCGAGGATCAGGCGGCGAGGCTAATTCGCGCGGCCAGTTTGGCAATCACCTCACGACGCCAGCGGTTAAGTGATCTGGCGCGTGCCCTGCCGCGTGCCGATACGCTTTACGAGGCCCCGCGCCAGCGGCTTGATCTGATCGCGGAACGCTTGCCAAACGCCCTCCAGCGGGGCACACAAACCCGCGCCATCAAACTGGCCAATTCCACCGCCCGCCTGCGCCCGCGGCTTTTGTCCCAGTTGATTGCGGCAAAACGCGACCGGTTGGCGGCACGGGCCGCAGGCCTGCATCCGCGTCAACTACAGCGCGATATCACCCAGCGACACAAGGCATTGGAGGCCTTGGCCCGACGGTTGGACAATGCAGGCAAGCAATGCCTGTCCGGCTGGCGGACCCAAGTAGATGCCACCGGTCGGCTTTTGTCGACCTTGGGTTACGGCGCCACGTTAGAGCGTGGATATGCGGTGGTGCGCAGTCAGGGCCAAGTTGTTGTCTCGAAATCGCAGGCGGCCAAAGCCGGGCCGCTGGAAATTCAGTTTGCCGATGGTCGGTTGCAAGTGGCGGGCAGGTTGCCAAAGAAATTGGCCAAACCATCCGCACCGGATCAAGGCCGTCTGTTTTAAACCCCGACGTCCGGCCCGTGGCACAGCATTTTCTCGCCGATGTCCTGCGCTTCATACAGGTCGGTCGACTCTTGGCTGTTTTCAAACTGTGCGATCAACCCTTTTGGGCCTTTGGAAAAGGTCCAGCATTGCGGATCTGTCTGATCTTCATAGACAAAGCAGATGTGGCCGTTGTCTTCGTACCAGACCCCGTTTTTGCAATCACCATCCAGAAACGACCAGATCACCCGACGCCCTTCCAGATACCGTTCAACGCCATACGGCTCGCCTTCGCGGCCATAATAAAGCGTTTTGCCACGGGTGTAGGCGTCAAACCCTTCTGCAGACAGGGTTTGTTGGGCTGTGGCCGCTTGGGCCATGCAAAGGAACATTAAAATTGTGGGAATCATTTTCATGAACCAACCATGACAGATCACAAGTCATCGCACCACCTGCCGATCACTCTGTGGTGGCAACTGTCTGCCAAAAGCTATGATTGAATTTGGGTGACGGCGTCCATTCAGGCGACGCGGGTTTCATTGGCATCGTCGATCCGTCCAGCCAAAGTTCAGGAAATAGGCGCGACAACACCATCAATTTCATCGTTCTGTCAAACTGCTGAAATTGTACTGCCTTTGTGCGATGTAAGGCGATATCAGACGGCAAACCACGTCCAGAATGTTAATGAAACCTCGCAGTTCTTTGATAAGGCCCTGTCAATGACCCCATTTCTCGCGATTTCCGCCCTTTGTGCGTTGGCCTATCTGCCACTTTCCGCCCGTCCGGTAAGCGGGATGCGATCACTCATCAAAATGCTGGCCGTGGGATTATTGGCCGTTGCTGCCGGGCTGATGGACCTGCCGGTTGGTCTGGTGGCCGGACTAACGTTATGTGCCTCAGGTGACTGGTTGTTGTCGCGTGGAACGCCCGCGACATTCAAGGCCGCAATTGCCGCGTTTGCGCTTGGGCATCTGGCCTATGTCGGGCTGTTCCTGACCCATCCGCTGGCCGATACGGCCTGGCTGATCCGCCCGCCGCAGGTGTGGATTGCGGCCGGGGTTCTGGTGGTGACGCTGATTGTTGCAAATGGCCTTTTGCGGGGGGCAGGAACGATGAAATACCCGGTTCTGGGCTATATTCCGGTGCTGTTGGGCATGGCGTTTGCAGCGCTTGGGCTGGCAAATGGCGGAATGGCCTGGGTGCTGCCAGCGGCCATCGCCTTTGTCCTGTCCGATCTGGCCCTGGGGATCGAGACGTTTGTCCTGGCACCGGGCCACGCCGCGTTGCGGTTCACGCCGTATCTTATCTGGCCCCTGTACTGGGGGGCGCAGGTTGGATTTCTGGCCGCGTTTACCTGAGCCTTTGCAACCCGATCCATTCCGCATTAGGTGATTGCCAACCAGGAAGAAAGATCTGAGGCACCAATGGCATTTTTCAAGAAACTCAAAGACCG
>JAKITO010000011.1 GCA_021648025.1 Paracoccaceae bacterium | reverse complement strand
CGTCCCGCGGCCGGGATAAAAACCGCCGCGTCGCCAGACGCTGTACTGCACGGCTGATCTTGGTCTTGTGGATAAGCGCCCGGGTGCCGATCTCTTTCGCCGTCATCCGCCCGTACATGCCCAGATGGAACAACACCCGCCATTCGGTTCGCAACATACCATAGCGCCCCTTATAGACCTGCTGAAATGCCAGTGAACTTTCCTCGGCCGCTTGATTAAGCAGGTAGGGCAGGAAATCCAGCAGGGAATCAGGGCGGTTTTGTTCCATATCACGTCCTTTTACCGTTGTTAGTTACAAAAACAACTATTACCTTTGATATCGAAATCTTCGCGCACATGCGAAATAAGGAATCACTTAATGTCTTTGATGAAAAGCTGGGTCGCCTCGGCCAATTCGCCTGAAACACCCTTTCCCCTGAACAACCTGCCATACGGTGTGTTTTCCACGCCGGGAACTGACCCTCGCTGTGGCGTGGCGATTGGCGACATGATCCTTGATTGCCAGATGGCCGAGGACATCGGCCTGATATCGCTTACCGATAATGGCCTGTTCGATGTGCCGTTCTGGAACGAATTGATGGAAGAAGGCCCGGCCGTCTGGGCCGCCCTGCGGTCTCGCCTTACCGGCCTGCTGGAACAAGGTTCCACCGATCAGGCCCGGGTCGAACCCTGTCTGGTGCCCATGGCGCAGGTCGAAATGCACCTGCCGATGGTGGTCTGCGAATACACCGATTTTTATTCCGGCCGCCACCACGCCACCAATGTCGGCACCATGTTTCGCGGTGCTGAAAACGCCCTGCCGCCGAACTGGCTGCACATCCCGATCGGTTATAATGGCCGCGCCTCATCGGTGGTGGTCTCGGGCACGGATGTGCGCCGCCCCTGGGGCCAGTTGAAATCACCCGATCACGATCTGCCCGCCTTCCTGCCGTGCCGCCGCTTTGACGTTGAACTGGAAATGGGCGCAATCGTCGGCACCGCGTCAGAGGGGCCAATTACAGTGCAAGAGGCCGACGACAACATCTTCGGCTATGTCCTGCTGAACGACTGGTCCGCGCGTGATATTCAGGCTTGGGAATACCAACCCCTGGGTCCGTTTCAGGCCAAAGCCACGGCCACCAGCATCTCTCCCTGGATCGTTACCAAAGCAGCACTTGAACCCTTCCGCTGCGATACGCCGCCCCGTGAATTCGCCCTGCTGGATCACCTGAAAGACGTCGGCCCGATGCTTTATGATATCGACCTCTCGGTCACGCTGGCCCCCAAAGGTAAACCTGCCAGCACCATTGCCCGCACCAACTACAATCAGATGTACTATTCCGCCGCCCAGCAACTGGCGCATCACACCACCGCCGGCAGTCCGATGAACGCAGGCGACCTGCTTGGCTCTGGCACCATCTCAGGCCCGGAAAAATCCGAGCGCGGTTCGTTGCTGGAACTCAGCTGGGGCGGCAAGGAACCCTTCACGCTGGAAACCGGCGAGACCCGTTCATTTGTTGAGGACGGCGATACGCTAACCCTGACGGGTACCGCCAAAGGCGACGGCTACACCATCGGCTTTGGCGACTGCTTCGGCACGCTGATCCCGGCCCTGAAAGATCCCTACGCCAGATGACCCCGTCGCTCGATCATATACAACTCAAGGAAACCTTCAGAAAACCCTGCGGCATCCACTCGAATTCCCTGCTGCTCTTCCAACTTCATCTTGCAAAATCAACTCCCGCCGGAGGCTCCTGAACTCTCCTCAGGCGTAAACGCCCAAAAGGAAATCAAAATGGCCAAAGCATTCGCATCCCAAGGCGACATGAGCGAAAAAACCCTCAGCTTCACAGAAGTCGGCGAAGGCCTTTGGGCCTTCACCGCCGAAGGCGACCCCAACTCGGGCGTCATCATCGGCGACACATCCGTGATGATCATCGAGGCCCAGGCCACCCCGCGTCTGGCCAACAAAGTCATCGAAAAGGTGCGCGAAGTCACCGACAAACCAATCAGCCACCTGGTGCTTACTCATTACCACGCCGTCCGGGTGCTGGGCGCGTCCGCTTACGGTGCCGACCAGATCATCATGGGCGACGCGGCGCGTGCCATGGTGGTGGAGCGCGGCCAGGAAGACTGGGACAGCGAATTTCAACGCTTTCCCCGCCTGTTTGAAGGCCACGAAAGCATTCCCGGCCTGACCTACCCAACCACCACCTTCTCCGAAGACATGACCGTCTACCTCGGCAACCGCCGCGTCGACCTGATGCACTTGGGGCGTGCGCACACAGCGGGCGATATCGTCATTCATGTGCCTGACCAGAATGTCATGTTCACCGGCGACATCGTCGAATATCGCTCGGCTTGCTATTGCGGTGACGGGCATTTTGGCGAGTGGGGCGACACGCTTGACAATATCGCTGCCTTCGACCTGGACGCGATTGCCCCGGGACGGGGGGACGCGTTGCTTGGCAAAGACATGGTCAACGCCGCCTTGGACTCAACCCGTGACTTTGTCGACAGCACCTACGCTCCGGCCGCCAAGGTTGCGGCACGCGGCGGCACACTCAAAGAGGCATGGGATGCAGTGCGCGCCGCCTGCGACCCAAAATTCACCGATTATGCCATCTATGAACACTGCTTGCCCTTCAATGTGGCGCGCGCTTATGACGAAGCCCGCGGCATTGAAACCCCCCGTATCTGGACCGCTCAGCGCGATTTGGACATGTGGGCAGACCTGCAGGGTTAGCACCAGAACGCGGGCTGCTCATCAATCCTGACGGATTTCTTCGCAAGTTGCGAGGAGGGCCCCAAGGGCCCGAGGAGCAGCCCAAAAAGGTACGAAACGCGCGAGTCATCAATCCGTAACGGGAGGAGACCCCCCATGAACAAGATCTTCGAAATCCCCCTCTACCCCTATATCCATAGTCCGGATCAGGATGCGTACCCAACAGCCCGCCGTAAGGTGGTTGTAATTGGTGCCGGTCCAATCGGCCTTGCGACCGGGATCGAAATGGCCTTGCAAGGCATCGAAGTTGTCATTCTCGACGAGAACGACAAAGTCAGCTTCGGCAGCCGTGCCATCTGTTTTGCCCAACGCCCCCTGGAAATCCTCGACCGATTGGGGTGTGCCCACATCATGGTCGACAAAGGTGTCGAATGGGAGGTTGGCAAAGTCTTTTTTGACGAACGCGAAGTCTATCAGTTCAACCTCAAACCGGAAAAAGGCAGCGAATTCCCCGCTTTCATCAACCTCCAGCAATATTACCTTGAGGAATATCTGGTGCGGCGGGTCCATGAGTTGCAGGCGCAAGGCGCAGCCATAGAAATCCGGGGCCGCAACAAAGTCTCGGCCATAGGCACCCATGATACTCACGCCACCCTGGAAATCGACACCCCCGAAGGCAGCTACAACCTCGAGGCAGATTGGCTGATCGCCTGTGACGGGGCCAATTCGCCGACCCGGGAAATGCTTGGCATCGACTTTGTCGGCCGGGTGTTCGAAGACAACTTTTTGATTGCTGACGTGGTGATGG
The DNA here is from genome assembly GCA_021648025.1 of Paracoccaceae bacterium. Lineage (GTDB taxonomy): Bacteria > Pseudomonadota > Alphaproteobacteria > Rhodobacterales > Rhodobacteraceae > NVQY01. Next base: position 74,109 of record JAKITO010000011.1, on the reverse strand, counting down.
ACGCAGATTTCCCCACCGAACGCTGGTTCTGGTTCGACCCACCATTCAATCGGGGCCAATCCGCCCTACTGCACAAACAACCTGACAACGTCTGGCGCATTGACCTGCAACTGGGCTGGGACATCGACAAGGAACGCGAAAAGCGCCCCGAAAACGTGATCCCGCGGCTGAAAGAAATGCTTGGTGAAAACGTTGAATTCGAACTGGAATGGGTCAGCATTTACACCTTCCAATGCCGCCGAATGGAGAATTTTCGCCATGGTCGTGTGCTGTTTGCCGGCGATGCCGCCCACCAGGTTTCGCCGTTTGGTGCGCGCGGTGCCAATTCCGGCTTTCAGGACACTGATAACCTTGGCTGGAAGCTGGGAATGGTGATCAACGGCCAGGCCCCCGACAGCCTGCTGGATACCTATAACAGCGAGCGGATCACCGGGGCCGACGAAAACATTCTGAATTCCACCCGCTCAACCGATTTCATCACCCCCAAGTCGGACATGTCGCGCATCCTGCGGGACGCGGTTCTGGACCTGTCCGAGCAGTATGACTTTGCCCGGCCCCTGGTCAATTCAGGCCGCCTGTCGGTGCCTTGCACTTACCAGGGTTCACCCCTGAACACTGCCGATGCATTGGATGGACCAAGCGATACCCGCCCTGGGCAACCTTGCCCGGATGTGCCATTGGAAGACGGATATCTGTTGCCGAAACTGGGCGGTAAATTTGTCCTGTTGACCATCAACGCAGACGCCCCCGAGGAAATTGATGAGGATGGGGTTAAAGTCACGAGACTGGCCGTGGAGTCCAGTAGCGACCCCAATTCACCGTTGGTCAAACGCTATCTTGGCGCCGAAAAATCTGCGGTCTACCTGATCCGCCCGGATCAGCACGTGGCAGCACGGCGCCCCACCTATGATCAAAATCTGTTCCGCGCCGCCATCAGACGCGCGACTGGCAAGGAGTGACCGTTATGTCCGATCTGATCCTGACCCCAAACATCGACAGCGCAGATGATTTCTACGCTGACCTTCTGGCCACCCATGAGGGATTGACGATCCAGGACAGCAACGCGCTGAATGCGCGGCTGGTTCTGGTTCTGGCCAACCATATCGGCGACCGTACAGTCCTTGGTGACGCTCTCAAAGCCGCCGCCCTGAAGAAACCTGAAAGTGAGACCCAAACATGAAAATCGAGAAAATTCATCACGTTGCCTATCGCTGTAACGACGCCAAAGAGACGGTGGAATGGTATGGCAAAATGCTTAACATGGACTTTGTTCTGGCCATCGCCGAGGACAAGGTGCCGTCAACCCACGAACCCGATCCTTACATGCACGTCTTTCTCGACGCCGGCGGCGGCAACGTATTGGCGTTTTTCGAACTGCCAACCAAGCCGAAAATGGGGCGTGATCCCAACACGCCAATCTGGGTTCAGCATCTGGCGTTCAAGGTCAAGGACCGGGCCGAACTGCTGGCGTTCAAAGAGCATCTTGAAAACCAGGGCGTCGACGTTCTGGGCGTCACCGACCATTCGATCTTTCATTCGATCTATTTCTTCGATCCCAGCGGCCACCGCATCGAGCTGGCCTGCCCCGACCCCGATGAGGACGCGATGCTGGCGCGGCTGAACGATGTGAAATGGGACATGCTGGAAGAATGGTCAAAGACCAAACGCGCCCCCAAACACGCCGAGTGGATGCACAAGAAAGAACTGGCCGGCACCTGAAAAGCGGCCTTATGCTGCACCCGGAACTTTCGGGTGCAGCCGGATTCAAATATTGAGGGCAATATGAGCGATACGGTTTTGTTTGACTTCTGGCGGTCCTCTGCCAGTTACCGGCTGCGCATCGCGCTTAATCTGGCGGGCATTGCCTATCGCTCAGTTGTCATCGACCTGACCACCGGCGCGCATAAATCGCCCGAGCACATGGCCCGTAACCCGCAGGGGTTTGTGCCGGTGCTGGACATCGACGGGCGGCGATTGACCCAATCTCTGGCGATCCTGGAATACCTTGATACCACCCGCGATATGGGCCTGTTGCCTACTGACCCCGCGGCCCGCGCGGCGGTTCAGGCGCTGGCGCATTCGGTTGCGGTCGATGTCCATCCGGTCTGCAACCTGCAAGTGGCCGCCTTTGCCGCCAAACTGACCGGCGACCGGGACGGGGTGCGCGAAGAATGGATGGGCCGGTTTATCCGCCCCGGGCTTGAGGCGTTCGAGACCCTGCTGGGTGGTTTCGAACAGGCACCGTATTGTTGCGGCGACACGCCGGGGCTGGCCGATATCTGCCTGATGCCTCAACTTTATAACGCCCGCCGCTGGGAGGTTGATTTTGCCGATCTTACCCGGATTGTCGGGGTTGAGGCCGCCTGTTCTCGGATCGCCGCCTTTGGCGATGCCCACCCGGATCAGGCACGGCCCCCGCAATAGCCCAAAGATTTTGAGGCATTGAATGCGCCAACCTCGTTCCCTCAGACCTGAAAATGCGCTAAGGGATGCGAAAACCAACGGCAGGTAAAACAGGCGCATTCAAAATGACCAAGGTTCTGATCACCGGCACCGCCGGATTCATCGGCTTTCATCTGGCCCGGCTGCTGCTGGCCGAGGGCTTTCAGGTGCATGGCTATGACGGGATGACCGATTATTACGATGTCACCCTGAAACAACGCCGCCAGCAGATGCTGTTGCAGAACAAAGGCTTTACCACCACCGAGGCCATGCTGGAAGACAACGACACCTTTCAGAAAATCGCCCGCGACTTTGCCCCGGATGTCATCGTCCACCTGGCCGCACAGGCCGGCGTGCGCTATTCGCTGGAAAACCCCCGCGCCTATATCGAAAGCAACGTGGTGGGCACCTTCAACGTGATGGAGGCGGCGCGCGAGTTGAAAGTTCAGCACCTGCTGATGGCGTCAACATCGTCCGTCTACGGGGCCAATACCATCATGCCCTACAGCGAGACGCACAAGGCCGACCTGCCGCTAACCATCTATGCTGCCACCAAAAAAGCGGGCGAGGCGATGGGCCATTCTTATGCGCATCTGTGGGACCTGCCGACCACCATGTTCCGGTTCTTTACCGTCTATGGGTCTTGGGGTCGCCCCGATATGGCCCCGTCAAAATTTGTTGACGCAATCCTGAATGACCGCCCGATCGACATCTATAACCACGGCGACATGTACCGCGATTTCACCCATGTAAGCGACCTTGTCCGCGGTATCCGCCTGTTGATTGACACCGCCCCCGTGCGGCCCGAACCCGGCGCGGACATCCCCGAATGGGACAGCCTGTCGCCTGTCGCCCCTTACCGCATCGTCAATATCGGTAACTCCGACAAGGTGCGGCTGTTGGATTTCATTGATGCCATCGAAGACGCTTTGGGGATCAAGGCCAAACGCAACTATATGGACATGCAGCCGGGCGACGTGCCCGCCACATGGGCCGATGCCCGCCTGTTGCAGAACCTGACGGGATACAAACCGCAGACCGATATTCGCGACGGGGTGAAAGAATTTGTCAGCTGGTTCCGCGACTATCACAACAAGTGATTTTCGCCAAAAGGTGTAAAAAACTTGACAGTACTGCTGACCCATTGCACAAATTTCCCCAGAACGGGCTGAACAAGCCTGCAATTTTTTGGGAGAGACACAATGCGGAATATTCTGATTGGTGCGTTTTGCGCCGCAACACTGGCGTTGGGCGGGGCCGCGAATGCGGAAACGCGGGTAACATACAAGTCCGCCAAGACCACATCGTCATATTACCAGATGGCAGTGCAGATTTCCGAGGCGATGAAGGCCGGATCAAATGGCGATATCATCGTCACGGTCGAGGAAAGCCAAGGCTCGGTGCAGAACGTGATGGAGGTGCGCGCGCGCGGTGGCGACTATGTGTTCACCACGCCGCCCGTGCTGGTCCGGCTGGCCCAGGGCGGCAAGGCGATGTTCGAAGGCAAGGGCGATCCGGCCTTTGACGAGATCCGCGCATTGTTCCCGATCCCGTCGCTGACCATGCATTTCGTGATGTCCTCAACCTCTGGTGTTACCGATTTTGCCGGGCTTGAAGGCAAGACCATCCTTTTGGGCAAGGGGTCGTTCGGGGCGCGTGAAGGGGCGAAATACCTCAAGCTGTTCGGGTTGGAGGGCAAGGTTACCATTGCCGATGTGGAACTTTCCGGCGCGGTGCCGGCCTTGAAGAATGGCCAGATCGACGGGTTTGTCACCGCCGGGTCGTTCCCGGCCCCCAATGTGATCGAAGCGGCGGCATCTACCGGCGTACACGTATTGTCACTGAACGATGCCCAGATCGCCACCAGCAAACGCGCGCGTCTGGTGATCCCGGCAGGCACCTATTCCGGCCAGACCGAGGATATCACCACCACATCCCTGCCGGTGGTCGCCTATACCACCACCAAAATGGACGACGACACAGCCTATGCGCTGACCAAGACCTATTGGGAAGGCAAGGCGTCGATGGGCACGGCGGCACCCTGGTGGGATGGGGTTGATCAAGGGTTGATGGGCCATATCACCGGCAAGATCCACCCCGGTGCGCTGCGCTATTACACCGAAGCCGGGTTTGAACTGAGCGATGCGCAAAAGTGAGTTGATGGCCTGTGTCTCTTGGGGCGGCGGCGGGGTTAACCCCGCCCTGCGTCGCATCTGACAGGTCCGGGATGGGTATTAGACTTTGGTGATGGTGAAAAATCCGTCCCAACCTGTGCACGCCATATGGTTGGGCTTTGCTGCTGTGATGATTGCCTTTCATCTTGGCCTGATCTTTTCCGGGCTGGTGCCCAATCTGGTCAGCCGCCCGCTGCATCTGGCCTTTATCCTGCCGTGGGTGTTTGTTTTCAACGCGGGCACCAAACCGGCATTGATGTCGGGGCTTGTGCTGTGCTTTGCCGGGGTGTCATCAGCACTTTGGATCGTGGTCAACCATGACCGGCTGGGCGATCAATACGGGTTTCTGGAAGGCAATTTTCAGATCGCGGTTGCCATCACCCTGCTGGTCTGCGTGGTCGAGGCTGCGCGTCGCTCGATCGGCTGGCCCTTGCCTCTGGTGGCCCTTTCGGCCCTTGCCTATGCTTTGTTCGGCACGGCAATTCCCGGTGAATTCGGCCATTCCGGCACCCCGCTGAAAAGTTTCCTGGGCACCATGACCATTGCCGAAGGCGGCATTTGGGGCAGCCTGACGGCTGTTTCGGTCGGCGTCGTGTCGATCTTTGTCATCTTCGGGGCCACCCTGAATGCAGGCGAAGCCGGGCAAGGGTTCATGAACCTTGCCACCGCCGCCGCCGGGCGGCTGAAAGGCGGGGCGGCCAAGGTTTCGGTAATCTCGTCGGCCTTGTTCGGGTCCATCTCTGGCTCGGCCTCGGCCAACGTGGCTTCGACCGGCGCGATCACCCTGCCGGCCATGACAAAGTTGGGATACCCCAAAAGGCTGGCGGCAGGGGTCGAGGCCGTGGCCTCGTCCGGGGGGCAGATCATGCCGCCGCTGATGGGGGCCGGGGCGTTTGTGATGGTTGAACTTACCGGGGTGCCATACACCGGGATCATGGCGGCGGCGATCCTGCCGTCGGTGTTGTTCTTCTTTACCGTCTGGATGGGCATCAACGCCTATGCGACCCGCTATGATCTGCGCCCGGTTGATGTCGCTGGGCAACCCGGCGCGCGCGATGTTCTGATTACATCGGGGTTTTTCGTAATTCCCTTTTCGGTGCTCATGTGGGGCATGTTCGGCCCCGGTTTCACGCCGCAATACGCCGCCAGCCTGGCGATCCTGGCCGCCGCAGTGTTGTTGTTTTTCAACCGCGAAGGGCGTTTTGACCCCGCCCTGATCGCCGACAGGTTTGCCAACGCGCTGCTGAATGCTGCGAAACAAATGGCGATGATCGCCTCGATCATCTTTTGCGCCTCGATTATCATCGGCGTGCTGTCGATCACCGGGCTGGGGGTCAAGATCACCTCGCTGGTGCTGTCCGGGTCGGGGGGCATGTTGTGGCCGACGCTGTTGCTGACGGCGCTGGCCTGCCTGATCCTTGGCATGGAGGTGCCGACCACCGCCGCCTATGTCATTTGTGTCTCGGTGGCCGGCCCCGCCTTGATCCAGCAAGGGCTGGAGCCGCTTCAGGCGCATTTGTTTGTGTTCTGGTTTGCCTTGTTGTCCACCATCACCCCGCCGGTCTGCGGCGCTGTGTTCATCGCCGCGGGCATGATCGGTGAGAACTGGCTGAAGGTGGCGATCAGTGCCATGGCGCTGGGCGTCGGACTTTATGTGATCCCGCTGGGCATGATTGCCAACCCCGATATCCTGCGGATTGCCGACGCGCCGATGGCCGCCTTTCTGGCATTTCTTCGGATGGCCCTTGGGCTGGCCATCCTGTCGCACGGGCTGATTGGTGCAAGGTCCATCGCCGCCAAAATCGCCTTTGGGCTGGCTGGTCTGGCAATCGTTCTGTCGGGGATCGTGGTGTAGATGGCCACCCAATAGGTCAGCACTATTGACAAGTATTCATCTGCTGTGCAAGCTTTGATCAAACGGCGAAAAACGCCGGATAACAACATGGAGGAACGATATGAAACATTTTCTGATAGGGGCGCTATGCGCCGGAACGATGGCATTCACCGGTGCAATGGTGAGTGCTGAGACAACCATCCGCGTCACCCTGCAACTGCCCAAAACCCATTCTTTGGGCCAGAACTGGCTGGACTTCAAAGCCTTGATCGAAGCCAAATCCGGCGGCGAACTGCAATTGCAACTGTTTGATTCTGCCCAGCTTTTCAAGGACAAGGAAGTCCCCGAAGCGGTTGGCTCTGGTGCAGTCGAGGCCGGGTCCGCATTTTTGGGGCGCTTCACAGGGGCTGTTCCGGCGGTTGATGTGGTATCCATCCCGTTCATCTTTGAAAATGAGACGCATCTGCGCGCCGCCGTAGCCGCAGGTTCGGACATGCGCAACGCTCTGGATTCGGCAATCCTGGCCGAAACCAACAACAAGGTTCTGTGGTGGCAGGCGTTTGGCCGCAACATTTACCTCTCGAACGGATCGGCAATCCGCACCCCCGGCGACATGGCCGACAAAAAGGTCCGCACCTATGGCAAAATCCACGGCTGGACGGTTGAGGCCCTGGGGGGTGCTCCGACCCTGATGTCTGGTTCCAAGCAGTTTCTGGCGTATCAGCAGGGCGCCGTTGACGTGGGCATGACCGGTGCATCCGCAGTCAAATCCCGCAAGCTCTATGAAGTCATGGACCACATGACCCTGTCTTACGACAGTGCCATCGAGTTCCTGGCCGTGATGAACAATGACTTCTTTGAGGGCCTGTCGGCCGAGCATCAGGCGATCATTATGGAGGCCGCGGCCGAAGTGGAATCCAACCTGCGCGACACAATCTATAAGCAGGAAGTTGCGGCGGTTGAGGAAGTCACCTCGAAGATGACCGTTGTTACCCTGAGCGCGGAAGAGCGCGCCGAATGGGTTGCGGCAACGGCAGGTGTTGTCGACCGGTTTGTAGCCCATGCCGGTGATACCGGAGCGGCGGTGGTTGCTGCGGTCAAAGCGGCAAAGTAAAATCAGCAGGCCCCGGATATATCACTGATTATTTCGGGGCCTCACGCTTTTGGCCAGATCCCGGCTCAGGCCGGGACGACGGTGCGCCAATTTCAAACAGAACTGGGGATGGGATATGCAACGATTTGTCGGGGCGATGGACGGCGTGTCGGAACTGGCCGGACGGGTGGCGGCGTGGATGTTCTTTGCTGTCGGGTTGTTTGTCTGCTTTGAGGTTTTCATGCGTTATGCGCTGATCAAGCCGACCATTTGGGTGGATGAGGTCAGTCGCATCTTTCAGGTCTGGGCGGCGTTTCTGGCGATCTCATATGTTTTGAAAAACAAAAGCCATATCATCATTGATGTGATCTTTCGCGCACCCGGCACCATCGGGCGTAAACTGATTGATACGTTTGCCTTGTTTGTGGTGATCTTCTTTTGCGTGGTGGTGGTGAAATACGGGCTGGAAATCTGGTGGAAATCGACGGTTTCAGGCCATACCACCGACAGCTATCTGGCGGTACCCAAGGTGTATGTGCAATCCGCCACCTGGGTTGGTTTTGGCCTGATGGCCCTGCAATCGGTGGCCGAGATCATCAAAATATGGACCTGGGATGTCAACGACATGCCGGAACAGACGATGGGGCACTGACATGGAATCTGTTCTGATCATCGCCAGCCTTATCGGCTTGCTGTTGCTGCGCATCCCCGTCGCCTTTGCCATGGGCGCTTTGGGTGCCATTTTGCTGGCGATCAAAGGCCTGCCGCTTGTCGCCATCCCGCAACGCCTGTTCGGCACGATGGACAGCTTTGAGCTGTTGGCAGTGCCGATGTTCCTGTTGATGTCCAATGTACTGCTCAAGGGCGGTGTTGGTCGCGATCTGTTTGCCGCCGTTCAGGCCTGGGTCGGCCATTGGCCCGGCGGGCTTGGCGTGGCCACGATCATGAGTTGCACGTTGTTTTCCGCCATCTCCGGCTCCTCCGTGGCCACCGCCGCAACCATTGGCACCGTGGCCATCCCCGAGATGAAAAAGCGCGGCTATGACGAGCCGTTCATTCTGGGGCAACTGGCCGCCGGGGGGACGCTGGGCATCCTGATCCCGCCGTCAATCCCGCTGATCATCTACGGTGTGATCACCGAAACATCCATTCCGACGCTTTTTCTGGCGGGCATCGGGCCGGGGCTTTTTCTGGCCGGTATCTTTATCATCTATGCGATGATCTACAGCCGCATGGGTTCTGCCGCTCCGATCGAGCGGACCGGTTGGAGCGAGCGTATGCGCGCCACGATGATGGCGTTGCCGACGGTTATTCTGGCAACCGTCATCATCGTGTCGATCTATGCCGGCATCGCCACCCCGTCCGAAAGTGCCGGTGTTGGCTTTGTGGTGGCGATGATCATGACCTTCCTGATGGGACGGATGAACTGGGCCAAGCTGAAGGCGGCCGTCATGGATGCGCTGACCACCACAGCGATGATCTTTATCATCGTCGCCGGGGCCAAGGTGTTTTCTTATGCCATCACGCTGTATCTGATCCCCCAAAGCATCAGCGCCTTCCTGCTTGCCAACATCTCCAGCCCGACCATGTTCATTCTGGCGGTTGGCGGCGTGTTGTTGATCATCGGCTTTTTCCTTGAGGCATTGTCGATGTTGCTGATCATGGTGCCGGTGCTGCTGCCGGCCCTGACTGCGATGGGGATTGATCCGATCTGGTTCGGTATCTTCTTTGTGGTGCTGATCGAAACCGCGCTGATCACGCCGCCGGTCGGCCTGAATTTGTTTATCATTCAGGCGGTCGGCAAGTCGCGGCTGGAAACCGTGGTCAAGGGTGCCTGGCCGTTTGCGCTGATGATGCTGTCAACTGCCGTTCTGCTTTGGTTCTGGAAGGATCTTGCGCTTTATATCCCTTACAAAATGTTCTGATCGCGCCATGACACACACACCCGCCGACAAATTGCGCGCCCTTCTGACCCGCGACCAGATCATAACCATGCCCTGCTGCTTTGACCCCCTGTCGGCCAAGCTGATCGAACAGCAAGGCTTTCCTTTGACCTTCATGTCTGGCTTTGCCGCCTCTGCTGCGCGGCTTGGCCTGCCGGATACCGGCCTGATGTCCTACGGTGAAGTGGTCGATCAGGGGCGTAATATCTGCTCTGCCGTCAGTATCCCGGTGATTGGGGATGGCGACACCGGATATGGCAACGCAATGAATGTGCGGCGCACGGTTCAGGGGTTTGCGCGTGCTGGGTTTGGTGCTGTGATGATCGAAGACCAACTGGCCCCGAAACGCTGTGGCCATACGGCGGGAAAGGCGGTGGTGGACCGTAACGAGGCGGCCTTGCGCATCCGCGCGGCGGTTGAGGCGCGCCAAGAGACTGACATTCTGATCCTTGCGCGCACCGATGCGCGCCATGATCACGGGCTGGACGAGGCGATCGAGAGGGCGGCTATGTTCCATGATCTGGGCGCAGATATTCTGTTTGTAGAAGCGCCGCATTCCGAGGCGGAAATGCGCCGGATTTGCGATCAGCTGGACGGGCCGACAATGGCCAACCTTCTGGAGGGAGGGCTGACGCCCAATTTGCCGCCTGAGACGTTGCAGGAAATAGGGTATTCCATTGCTGCCTATCCGCTGACACTTTTGGCGGCGGCGATGAAAGCAATGACCGGGGCTTTGGCCGAATTCAAAACAGGTCAGGTTTCACCAGACCGATTGATGCCATTTGACGAGATCAAGACCCGCATCGGGTTTGACGACTATTTTGCTATGGAAGCGCGCTACGACGAAGGGGATTGATCTGTAGTGGTGCTCATCAAGCCTTTCAGGCTTTCTTCGCGAGTGATTGGGCAAACGGCTGCCTTGTCTCCGGCGGTGACTTCGACCAGGCAGGCGATCAGGATGATGGCACCGCCGATCCATTGCCAGAACGCTGGGCACAGCACCAGTATCGACGCGCCCAACGCAATGGGAAGCGAGGGCAGGATCACATTCATACCCGGAAGGGAGTCGTCAAAGACAAACAGGCCCAAAAAGATGCAGAACAGCGATGTGACGGTCAGCTGGGCCGCCGTGGTGATTATTGTCGGGGCGTTTGGCCATTTCTTGATGCCGGTGGCACCCAGGCCCCAGAACACCCCCGACAACAACGCCATCAGATCACCGACGAATAGACCAGCCCGCTGGCATAAAGACTCATGCCGATGCCTGTCGCGAGACCGATCAGCGCCACGGCGCGCAAGTTCTGTAATTGGCTGGCGCGGTGCTGGATCAGCCAGGGGATCTGCACGATCAACGGCCCTGCGTTGAACAGTGCAACACCCCAGGTGCCGGTCAGGCCAAGCGCCTGCATCTGGCGCAGGGGAACCCGGTAGAGGCCCCAGACAGCGGCGGCCAGAAACAGGATAACGCTGGGGGAAAGTCGTGTCACCTTACGGGCATCAGGGGTGCATGACGATTGGGCGGCCGGTATCGGCGATCGTTTGTCTATCAGGATGGAACACGGCAAGGCCTTATTGCTGGCCGCCCCGCCTAACAAGGGCGGTAATTTTGGCTGGGGTCAACACTGGCTCATTTCCGGTGATGGGGGGTGAGCGGTGACAACCCGCATCACTTTTCGTGCAGGGAACATTTTGTAGCGCAGGACATCCCTGGTGCAATCACGCAACCAATGGGTAACGGGCTTGGCGGTAAATTCTTCTTGGGCACCGGTTTTGTCCAGCGTCCACTTGGGGTGTGGCACGAAAATTTCCCAGTTGATTTTGCAGTTGATTTTAGGCGCGATCGCCATAAGGTTTTCACAATTGCATTCGGGCCATCGCCACATTCAAGCCGGGGGGATAACAATGCAAGAGCTTTTTGGCCCGGTTTTGGCCCTTTACCGGGCTGTAGAAATAATCGAAATTCACCAGAATACAGCAAAGCCTCATAAAGGGTTTCAGGGGCGGATATTGGCCAAACTGGATTATCTGAACCCGGGGGCTTTCCAAGAAAGACCGGGCGGCACGCGAGATCATCAAGGCGGTGATCGCCAGCGGTGCGCTGGCGCCGGGGCAAGAGGTGGTGGAACTGACCAGCGGTAATATGGGCACAGGGCTTGCGATTGTCTGTGCCGCGTTTGGGCACCCGTTTGTGGCCGTGATGTCACGCGGGAATTCGCCGGAACGGGCGCGGATGATGGCGGCCCTGGGTTGGATGTTTTTGCCGGTTTCGCCGGGTCCGGTGGGACGTTTGCCGGGACCATGCGGGCGTTGAAAGAGCGCAAGCCCGATATTTTCGGCTATCGGTAGAACCGGAAGGGATTGCGGTTCTGGCTGGGGGCCGTGCGGACCAGCCGGGGCATCCGAGACAGGGCGGCGGATACGGCATGGGTGATCTGACGTTGCTGCGGGATGTGCAACCTGATGGGTATCCGGCGGGATCAGGGGATGAGGCGCGTGAAACCACCCGTGCCTTGGCACGGGAGGAGGGCAATGCCGGGTTTTCTTCTGGGGCCAATGTGGCGGCGGCCCTGCGCCTGTTGGCAGGGTCTGAGGCCGGGAAGTGCGTGGCGGTGGTGATCTGTGACAGTGGCTTAAAGTAACTGTCGACGGATATTTGGACGTAGGGTGTGGCCTTTACGGTAAAAGCGCCTCGCGTCCCTGATTGCCCAGCAACCAGCAATCGCGCCCTTCGAACACTGCCGGGATAATCGGACGACCATAGCCGGCACCACCATCAAGGTCGATGCGGTTGCCAAAATGTTGTGGGTAATCCAGCGCGGTGTGGCCATGCACGACCAACCAGGGATGCGCGTTGGTATACGTTAGAAACGGCTCGCGTATCCAGACCAGATCATCCTCGGTCTGGTCTGCCAAAGCGACGCCGGGCGCGATTCCTGCATGCACGAACAACAATTCATCATGTTGGTGCCACAGTGGCAGATTATGCAGATAATCCACATGCGCCTGAGGTACGGCCGCGCGCGCCGCCGCTTGAACCTTATCCGTTGCCGGGTCACTTGCACCTGTTACCCCGTACGAGGCCAGCGTCTCAATCCCGCCCATGCGCCGGTCGAGCCAGCCAAGCCCGGATTTGATACGCGGATCATATTGGAAACCATGGTCTATAAACCGTTCAAATATCCGGTCGTGATTGCCTTTCAGCACATGCCAGCGTTTGCCGTCCGCCTGGCCTGACATCAAAAGTTCGATCACCTTGCGACTGTTGGCGCCACGATCCACCAGATCACCGAGAAAGATGATTTCGGCGTCGTCTCCTGCGTCGGCCCTGATCAGGTCAAGCGCCCGGGTCAGCATTTCAATCTGGCCGTGGATGTCGCCGACTGCATAAATTGTCATCATTCATTCCAGTTTGACGGGCAAGGATAACGGGCCCCGGAAAGCAACGCCGTACCAGACCACCCTGTCCGGGTCCACCAGTGATATATTGGGAAACCGGTCGAACAGCCGGGCAAAAGAATCTGGCTCAGCATCATCCGGGCGATATGCGCGCCCTGACAGAAGTGCGGGCCATTGGCAAAGCTATGGTGGGTTTTGTCGGCGCGAAACGGATCATAGGTTTCCGGGTTGTCGTGAAGGGTCATGACGATCTGATCTTTGGCGATTTCACAGCCACGGATTTCGGTGTCTTCAGTGGCCCGGCGCGAACTGGTCTGGATTGGGGCGACCCAGCGAATGCCTTCCTTGAATGCCTTCCTTGAATGCCTGGCTGAACCATTTGGCATCGTCGCGGATGGCGACAATGTGGGCGGGATTGGACAATACCCCGAAAAGGATCGTGCACAGGGCATCCCGCGGTTCATTGATGCCGCCGCCGATGGCAATTTTGGCGTCGGCACGGATTTGTGACAGGGCATGGGGTCATCTGCGCCGACAAGGCCGAGGGACCTTGTTCAACGCGGTGCCGTTCCAAACGGGTCCTTGTGGGTCACCTCATGATATCGAATTTGATTAACCTGGCAATTAAAATTAGGTGAGTGCCGCCCGTTTCAGGGCGACGCTCAATCCGCCCTAACGGGCGTCTTCGCTTTGGAGACGGTTCAGGCCACGTCAAACGCAAGGGGTTTGACTTGGGTGAACAAACCTGTGGCATCGAGTTTCGAGGTTACGGATCTATCCACCGGTTCATCGACATAAAGCAGGGCAATCGCTTCGCCGCCGGCGGCGGTGCGTCCAAGGGTGAAGTTGGCGATATTGACGCCGTTTTCGCCCATTGTCTTGCCCAACATGCCGATGATACCGGGTACATCCACGTTGGTGGTATACAGCATATTCGCGCCGATCTCGGCATCGACATTGATGCCTTTGATCTGGATAAAACGCGGTTTGCCGTCGCTGAATACGGTGCCCGCAACCGACCTTTCACGTTTGAACGTCACAACCGTGACCTTGACATAGCCGTCAAACGCGCCGGATTTATCCTGATTGGTGGTGGAAATCTGGATGCCGCGTTCCTTGGCAATCACTGGTGCCGAAACCATGTTCACATCCGGGTTGGCCTTTTTCATGATCCCGGCAATGACACTGCAATTGAGCGCTTCTAGGTTCATGTCCGCCACCGAGCCATCGTAAAGAATATTGATCGCCTTGATCGGTTCATCGGTCATCTGGCCGATAAAGGACCCAAGGTGCCCGGCAAGGGCAATCCACGGGCCCATCACCTTGGCCTCTTCCGCCGTTACGGATGGCATATTCAAGGCGTTGGCGACGGCACCCGTCAGCAGGTAATCAGACATTTGTTCAGCCACCTGAATGGCAACGTTTTCCTGTGCTTCGGTGGTGGCTGCACCCAAGTGTGGCGTGCAGACCACGTTGGGCAGGTTGAACAGCGGGTTTTCAGTGGCCGGTTCGGCGCTGAAGACGTCAAACCCCGCGCCAGCAATGTGGCCGGAGGTAAGCAGGTCTGCCAATGCCTGTTCATCCACCAGCCCCCCCCGGGCGCAATTGATGATGCGAACACCCTTTTTGGTCTTTTCCAAGGCTTCACGGCTAAGGATATTGCGGGTCTGATCGGTCAGAGGCACATGCAGGGTGATGAAATCGGCGCGTGCCAGAAGTTCGTCCAGCTCAACCTTGTCCACGCCCATCTTTTCGGCCTTTTCAACACCCAGAAACGGATCATAGGCCAGAACCTTCATTTTCAGACCACGGGCCCGGTCACAAACGATGCCGCCGATATTGCCGGCCCCGATCACGCCAAGGGTTTTGCCGGTCAGTTCGGTGCCCATAAAGCGTGACTTCTCCCACTTGCCGGCCTGGGTCGAGGCGCTGGCAGCAGGGATCTGCCGTGCCACAGCGAACATCATGGCGATGGCGTGTTCGGCGGTGGTGATCATGTTGCCAAACGGCGTGTTCATGACGATCACGCCCTTTTTGCTGGCCGCTTCCTTGTCGATATTGTCGGTGCCAATGCCGGCGCGGGCAATAACCTTGAGGTTGGTGGCATGGCGCAGGATGGTTTCTGTCACCTTGGTGGCCGAACGGATGGCCAGGCCATCATATTGGCCGATCACCGCCGCCAGTTTTGCTTTGTCCTTGCCCAGATCGGGTTCGAAATCGACATCAATGCCGCGATCACGGAATATCTGAACGGCTGTAGGGGAAAGTTTGTCGGATACGAGTACTTTGGGAGCCATTTTTGTGCGTCCTTATGAATGATGTATTGGCGGCCGCGGGGTGAACCCCGCCTTGCCTTATTGGTTCGCGATCTCGGCCTCAAACGCCCAGACAAGCCAAGGCAACATTGCTTTGATGTCCGAGGTTTCCACCGTGCCACCGCACCATACGCGAAGGCCCGCAGGTGCGTCGCGATACGCGCCGATGTCCAGGGCGACGTTTTCAGTTTCAAGCCGTTTGGCCACGGTTTTGGCGAATGCAGTGCTGTCCTTGATCCGGGGGTCGTCGAAGGTCAGGCAGACCGATGTGTTGGACCTTGTCGCGTCGTCTTGCGCCAGATTGCTGAGCCATGGATGGGTATCGCAGAAGTCAAAAACCGCCTGCGCGTTGGCATCTGCCCGTGCAATCAACCCTTGCAGGCCACCAACCGAACGGGCCCAGTCCAGGGCCAGCAGATAATCCTCAACCGCCAGCATCGAGGGCGTATTGATTGTCGCGCCCTTGAATATCCCTTCGATCAGTTTCCCGCCTTTGGTCAGGCGAAAAATCTTGGGGATCGGCCATGCGGGCATATAGCTTTCCAGCCGCTCCACGGCACGGGGCGACAAAACCAGCATGCCATGCGCGGCCTCTCCGCCCAGTACCTTTTGCCAACTGAATGTGGTCACGTCCAAACGGTCCCAGGGCAAATCACAGGCAAATGCCGCTGAGGTGGCATCACAAATGGTCAACCCGGCGCGGTCCGGCGCGATCCAGTTGCCATCCGGAACCCTGACACCCGAAGTTGTACCGTTCCAGGTGAACACGACATCCCTGTCAAAATCGACCGAAGCCAGGTCAACAATCTGTCCGTAGTCGGCGGTTTTCACCGAGGCTTCAAGTTTTAGTTGCTTGGTCACATCGGTGATCCAGCCCGCGCCAAAGCTCTCCCAGGCCAGCATTTCGACGCCACGTGCACCAAGCATCGACCACAGCGCCATCTCCATGGCGCCGGTATCAGATGCAGGAACGATGCCGATGCGATAATCGTCTGGAATGCCCAGCACCTCGCGGGTGCCTTCGATCGCCGCCAGCAGCTTGTCTTTGCCGATGGATGCACGATGCGAGCGACCCAAGGCGGCATCGCCAAGTTGCGACACATCAAATGTGGGGGGTTTGGCACAGGGGCCAGAGGAAAATCGCGGATTGGCCGGCCGCGTAATAGGTTTGCGCGCGTCGCCGCGCGATGCCGGTTGTTGTATAGCCATTGATGCTACCCTTACAGATAATTGCCTCTCGTTGGGGAGAGGTGTCCCACTTGCCGGGATAGGCGGGTGTGGGCACAGGTGCAACCGCCAAAATGCCACAGGAAAGGGTTGGCATCGGATTTCGCTGTTTTGTTTGTGCGTGAATCGAAACTTTGCGTCTGAAATGAAACGTGAGAGGTCACAGCCTGTCATGTGCCGCATATCTTGTGGTAATTGGCAGGCGGCTGAAATACCTCATGACAACACTCTGAGAGGTTTAGATATGTTCACCGCCACGCTTTTGACCAACCCAACCGTGTCCGTGCTGGACCCCAACCTGGTCCGGTCACTGCGCAACGCCTGGGGCGGTGGCGATGTGATCTGGCTCGCACCCGGAGAGGCGGCGCAATTCACTCTTGCGGCCATGCCCGACAATCGCTGGCAGATTTGGGATGACCTGCAAGGAATGCAGGTTGATCTGGTGATCCAGACCACCACAGGGCGGCGCAAGGCGATCCTGTTGGCGGATATGGACAGCACCATGATCGAACAAGAGTGCATAGACGAGTTGGCGGATGCCGCCGGGATTGGCGAGTTTGTCAAAGGGATCACCGCGCGGGCGATGAACGCAGAGCTGGATTTTGAGGCGGCGCTGATTGAACGGGTGGAGTTGCTCAGGGGGTTGGATGAAGGGGTTGTCGCGCAGGTACTTGAGACGCGGATCACGCTGATGCCGGGGGCCGGGGAATTGCTGGCGACGATGAAGGCGAACGGAGCTTATGCGGCATTGGTTTCGGGGGGGTTCACGGCATTTACAGCGCATGTGGCCGGGGTTCTGGAGTTTGATGAGCATCGGGCAAATTGGTTGGAGATTAAGGCGGGTAAGTTAACCGGGGGTATTGGCCGACCAATTTTGGGCCGGGATGCCAAGGTGCAGGCCCTGAACGAGATTGCTGTGCGATTGGGGCTTACGTCCGATGATGTGATGGCCGTGGGCGACGGGGCCAATGACCTGGGGATGCTGGGTCTGGCCGGGGCGGGTGTTGCGTTGCACGCCAAACCGGCGGTGGCCAGGGAATGTGACATCAGGATCAATTTCGGCGACCTGAGCGCGTTGTTGTTTATTCAGGGCTACCGGCGGGAAGAGTTTGTAGTGCCCCCCCGAGTAAGCGGCTGATTTGAGGCCAAAATACCGGTTCGAGAAAATGAAGGATGGTGTCTTTCTGATACGTTCGCATTTCAGTCCAAGGAAAATTCCATAGCCAAGTGTTTCTCAAAAGCATCTTGATATATGTTCGTCTGCGGTTGATGTTTCGCTGTAAACGACCTTACGGAAAACTATCATTGATATAGGTGTGGAAAAAGCTCTGCCTGTATTCGGGCATTCAAATGCACATTAAAATGCAATGGTCGAATTGGACCACGGTTTTGCCGGTGATGGCTTCAGCGGGCGTTCCTCTTTTGGTGTTACCCTGCCTCGCACCCCTTAATATCAGCCGCAACGCGCTGGCCTAGAACCGTGATCCGCATCAAAGCGCGATTTAGGGTAAAGCCGGAACCAGATACATGGCTGACATTGGCGACAATGCTCAGAACGTCGCCTTGACGTGTGGTCACTGCCTGGGACACCCAAAGCTGCGGATCACCCGGTTCAATCACCGCGACCTCGGGTCCACCAGCCGTTGGCATGGTGACAAGGGCCTCGACGGTCAGGCCATTGTCCGAAGGCGTGACGCGGCAGATGGTCGATTTCACCCCGGCTTCGGCGGCAGAATACGGGCGCTCTGCCATAGCGGCGGCAATCGCCGGGCTGCGCGGCGCGTCCGGGTCAAGTGTCATCTCAAAGCTCAGAGCCGCCGGAATGCAGATATCCTGGCACAGGCCAAATTTGATCTCGCCCGACAGATGAACCGGCTGTCCGGGCTGAAGTATCGAAATTTCCAGCGGCAGAACCATCTGGTGGTCATAGCCAATAGTGCGCAAGCCGCCCTGATCAAACACCTGCGGTGTCGGCCATGTAACGCCAACCTGCCCGACATTGCGCGACCCGTCCCAGTCGATTCGCGGTGGGATGCCGGTATCGCCCGGCGCGCGCCAATAGGTTTTCCAGCCGTCGGCCAGAACCAACCGTAACGCGGCGCGGTGGGTGCCCTTTGGGGTCAACCCGCCGTCAAGAACCTCAAGACGGACAAAATCCTCCAACCCGCTTTGGGCAGCCACAGGTGGCGACACAAAGCCTAGGGAGGCGCAGAACACACTTAACAGGGCAGTCGGTCGCAACATCCCGTCTGAATGCGCCAATCCGTGGCAAAAGCCAAGTCACGATGTGGTCAGAACGATTTCCGCAAACTGCCGTCTTGCGCGGACAGGGCGGTACAGGCATTATTGCAGGCGTAAAGGCCAAAGCGACACCGATCCAATTGGATCGGTGTCACTCGAAAGGGCGCACCCATGCTGGATCTGACCGGGAAACTACTGATCGCCATGCCGGGCATGGGCGACACACGGTTTGATCATTCGGTGGTGTTTGTGTGCAGCCATACGGATCATGGCGCCATGGGGCTGATCATTAACAAACCGGCCAAAGATGTGAATTTTGGTGATCTTCTGGCCCAGCTTGATATTGTTCCGGACCCGCCCGAAAATGGTGCCGCGCGGGTTTATTATGGCGGTCCGGTCGAAGGCATGCGCGGATTTGTGCTGCATTCACCGGAATATGATTCCCCGCTGCATTCGATGCAGATATGCGACCGTTTCGCCATGACCGCGACCCTGGATATTCTGGAAGACATCGCCTTGGGCCAGGGCCCGGACCGGGCATTGATGTTGCTGGGCTATGCCGGTTGGGGGCCTGACCAACTTGAACAGGAAATTGCGATGAACGGCTGGCTGACGTCGGATGCGGATACGGAATTGGTGTTTGGCGACGACGATCCCGGAAAATGGAGTGCGGCGCTAAAGAATATGGGCGTGGATCCTTTGGGCCTGTCTGCAAGTGCAGGCCATGCCTGACCAGACGGGTTACAGGCTTCAGGTCCGGGGCGCTGCGGCGCGCTGCAACCGGTCATTGATCGCGTGGCCAATCCCATGGGCGGGAATCGGGGCGACTGCGATAGGCTGCCCAAGCTGGTCCAGTTGGTGCAAATGTGCAAACAGATTGGCGGCGGCCTCACTCAGGTCGGACGATTTTGACAGGTTCAGCGTGCATTTCTGCGGACCAAATCCCAACATCACCTCACCCTCGTGGGCCGACACGGCGTTCAGCCGCAGCGCGGACCGCGGTGCATAATGCGACAACATCTGACCGGGTGCAGTCAGGACGGCACCCTTTGGCCGCAGCTTTAGTGGTGCGCCCAATATCGTCTTGATCTGTTCCACCGCCACCCCGCCGGGGCGCAGCAGGACAGGCTCGCCATCCGTCAGGCCGACAATGGTGCTTTCCAGCCCGACTGCGCAGATGCCATCGTCCAGTATCCCGGCAATTTGCCCGCCAAGCCCCTCCATCACATGGGCGGCGCTGGTTGCGCTGATTCGGCCCGACGGGTTGGCCGAAGGGGCCGCCAGCGGACCACCAAAGGCCCGCAGCAGGTTTTGCGCGCCGCGATGTGCAGGCACGCGAACCGCCAATGTGTCCAGCCCGGCAGTGACCAAAGGCGCGATACCATGCCCCGGGCAAAGCGGCAGCACCAGTGTCAGCGGTCCGGGCCAGAACGCCGCCGCCAATGCTTCGGCGGTGTCGTTCCATTGCACATGGGCCTGGGCCGCATCCCGGTCGGGAACATGGACAATCAGTGGATTGAAACCGGGGCGATTTTTGGCGGCGAAAATACCCGCCACGGCTGTGTCCGACCGGGCATCCGCCCCCAGCCCATAAACCGTTTCGGTGGCAAACGCGACCAAACGCCCTTGTTTCAGCAAGCTGACGGCGCGGGCCAACCCGCGTGCATCACTGTTCAGGATTTGTGTTTCGGACTGGTCCATATTCGTGACGCGGCGTTTTGGTTGCTTCTGCGGGGTTTGGCGGGTTGCATGGCCTCAGGGTCACCCCCATAGCGGTGGTGGCACGACTTGCCAAGCCCCGGGTCAAAAGACTCGCCAGAAGAATGAGGCCTTTTAAATGAACTATCGCGCGCCTCTGGCTGAATATGATTTCCTTTTCACCCATGTGGTCGGCTTTGCCCAGGTATCGGCCACCGACCGTTTTGGTGACGCTGACAGTGACACCGCCAATGCAATCCTTAACGAGGCCGGCAAGCTGTGCGAAGGTGTTCTGGCCCCGCTGCAACGCCCCGGCGATCTTGAACCGGCCCGGCTTGATAACGGCGCCATGCGCTCTCCTCCCGGCTTTGCCGATGGCTGGCGGGCCATAGCCAACGGCGGCTGGATTGGCATGAGCGGGGACCCTGAACGCGGCGGCATGGGCCTGCCGATGACCCTGACGGCGGCGGTGAATGAGATGATGTCGGGCGCCTGCCTGTCTTTGCAACTGGCACCCCTGATGTCTCAGGGCCAGCTTGAAGCGTTGGAGCATCACGCCAGCGAGGCGCTGAAAGACCTGTATATGCCCAAGCTGATGAGTGGCGAATGGGCCGGAACGATGAACCTGACCGAACCTCAGGCAGGTTCGGACGTAGGTGCGTTGGCGACCAAAGCGGTGGCAAATGGCGATGGCACCTATTCGGTGACCGGCCAAAAGATATTTATCACCTGGGGCGACAATGATTTCACCTCCAACGTCTGCCATCTGGTGCTGGCGCGATTGCCTGATGGTGCGCAGGACAAGAAACCGGGAACCAAAGGCATCAGCCTGTTTCTGGTGCCCAAGTTCCTGCCGGACGAAAACGGCAACCCCGGCGTGGCCAATTCCCTGAAAGTGGTATCGCTGGAACATAAACTGGGCCTGCACGGCTCGCCCACCTGCGTGATGGATTACGCAGGCGCCACCGGCTGGCTGATTGGCCATGAACACGGCGGCATGGCGGCGATGTTCACAATGATGAACAACGCACGGCTTGGCGTCGGCGGCGAAGGCGTCGGCGTGGCCGAAGCCGCCTGTCAGCATGCCATGACATTCGCGCAGGAACGCAAACAGGGCCGTACGACAAACGGGACCAAAAGCGGGGCCATCATTGACCATGCCGATGTCCGCCGGATGCTGAGTGAAATGAAAGCGGATGTATTTGTCGCCCGTGCCATCATGCTGTCCTGCGCTGTTGCGACCGACATGGCCACGGCCACGGGAGGAGCTGACTGGAAGGCGCGTGCCGCATTTTTGACCCCGATCACCAAGGTGTTTGGCTCCGAGACCGGCATGTCCGTATCCCAGGCCTGTGTTCAGGTGCATGGCGGCATGGGGGTGATCGAAGAAAGCGGTGCGGCGCAATATTACCGCGACGTGCGGGTGACGGCGATTTATGAGGGCACCAATGGCATTCAGGCGATGGACCTTGTGGCGCGCAAGATGATGGATGGGGGCGATGCCGCCTGCCATCTGATGGACGAGATCGAAGCCCAGGCCGAAACCGCACGCGCGGCATTTCCCGGCATGGCCGAAGCGGTTTGGCTGGCCAATGAATCCTTGCGCGAAGCGACCGAATGGCTGATCTCGCAAACTGACATGAACGACCGCTTTGCCGGTGCTGTACCTTACCTGCGGGCCTTTGCCCGGGTGCTGGGCGGGCATTACCATCTGGCGGCGGCAATGGCCGACCGGGGTGGTGCGCGTGAAAAACTGGCGCGGTTTTATATCACCCGGATACTGCCCGAACATACCGGACTTCTGGCCCATGCCCAGGCCGGTGCAACCGGGTTGTTTGATCTGAGCATTGATGATCTGGTTGGGTAAAACCACGCTGACACCCACACCCACACCCGCCCGCACACCCACCCGCACCCGCCCGCACTGTAGCCCCGGACCTGATCCGGGGCCTCGTCTTTGCCCTGGCCTAAGGATAGTTTCGTGAACACAATCCAACCAATGACCCTGCGCTACCCTTGGGAAACACCGCCTGCACAGGGCGAGGCGATCAAGGTGGCCACAGGCGTATTCTGGATGCGCCTGCCGCTGCCGATGAAACTGGATCATGTCAACGTCTATGCACTGGATGATGGCGATAGCTGGACAATCATCGACACTGGCTTTGATTCCAAAACCACCCGCCGGATATGGGGCGATCTGCTGGCCGGGCCGCTTCAGGGCAAGCCGGTCAAACGGGTGATCGTGACGCACCACCACCCCGACCACGTCGGGCTTGCCGGTTGGTTCCAGACCGAACACGGCGCGCAGTTGGTCACCACCCGCACTGCGTGGTTGTTTGCGCGGATGCTGCTGCTGGACAATCAGACCACAGCCACGCCCGAGACGATCGAGTTCTGGAAAAGCGCCGGGATGGACCCGGAAATCCTGGAGAAACGCCGCACCGAACGTCCCTTTAATTATGCCGACATAGTCGCCCCCATGCCGCTGGGTTTCACCCGTATCAAACAGGGCGACAGCGTTGAAATGGGCGGACGTACCTGGGATATTCACATCGGCAACGGCCACGCCCCGGAACACGCGACATTTTGGTCCCGCGACGACAATCTGGTGATCTCGGGCGACCAGATATTGTCGTCAATCAGCCCCAACATCGGCATCTATGCAACAGAACCCGAGGCCGACCCCCTGGCCGACTGGCTGGAAGCCTGCGAGCGGCTGAAAAAACTGGCGCGCGCTGATCAATTGGTGCTCGGCGGGCACAAGCTGCCGTTCACCGGGTTGCCGATACGGATGCGCCAGTTGACCGACAATCACCACGGATGTCTTGAGCGGCTGTTGAAACATCTGGACAGCCCGAAACCGGCGTCATCCTGTTTTGCCGCCCTGTTCAAGCGCCGGATTGACGGCGATACCTATGGGTTGGCCCTGGTCGAGGCGGTGGCCCATGTGGTGCATCTTTATCATGCAGGTCTTGTGATCCGCACCAAAAGCAAAGATGGCGCGTGGCTTTATCAGCGCAAAGAATAGAAAGGAATAGACATCAATCGGCCCACACAGCTTATAATATTGAATCGAGGTCGACAAAACGCATCTGGCCCAGTTGCCGACAGATGTGGTTGGGTGCGAAAATTAACATGTATTGTAAGTACTTTCCTCACGATCCCTAATAAAGTGGAAATCATGCCCAGGTATCTTCCACATGAAAACTGAGCAGGGATCACAGATGAACAATCGGATCGGGAAAGCGCTTGGCGTCACTGTTGTGTCTGTGGCTCTGACTTTTCTGGTGACAATCTGTGTGGAAACATTGCTTTTCGGGCAGGTTAAAAACACTAGCGTGGCCATGTCGCTGGTTATCCCGCCGATCATTGCCTTTCCGGTTTCGCTGTTTGTGTTTGGCAAGAACGATCAGTTGCAGCTGGCGCTGGGTCAGCTGCATAAAATGCACGAAAAGGCCCGTAAGTTGGCCAAGATAGATCTCATGACCGGGTTGTTGAACCGAAACAGCTTTATCGCCAGGTTCGAAAACCGCCGCCGCAGCGCCGGCAAAGGTGCCCTGCTGATGCTTGATCTGGACCACTTCAAACAAGTGAATGACAACTTTGGACACCAACAGGGCGATGCGGCCATTGTGGCGGTGGTCGACTGCCTTGTCCAAACAACCCGGGAAGAGGATGTTCTGGGGCGCTTGGGAGGAGAGGAATTTGGCGTCTTTCTGGCACATGTCGATGCCGGTCAGGCCAGGGATCTTGCCGAACACATCCGCGAGGCGGTTGAAGGTATCAGGTTCGAACCAAAGCCGGGTTTGTTCCACCCGCTTACCATCAGTATCGGGGTTGTGATGGTTGAAGGCGTTCAGCTGATTGATGATCTGATACATGTCGCTGACGAACGGATGTATGTGGCCAAGCAATCGGGCCGTAACCGGGTGGTGACCGAGGCCGTGGCTGAGGTGCGAAACGGTGTGGCTTGATAGGGATTTGAGTATAGAACGGTCAAAACCGGAGGCGGAACGGTCAAGCCGGTCTCGCATACACAAGATTTTCGCCTGTGGCCGATTGACTTGATGACACTGGTTGGCGAATACAGTATCCAGCTTGGAAACATAATCCGAAGGACGAACAATATGGCTGAACATAAGCACGGCGAAATGGATGTCACGACACAGACCGCGACCTATGACGGGTTTATCAGTGTTGTCACAAAGACTGTGATCGCCTGCATCGTGCTGGCCGTGTTCCTGGCCATCTTCCGCACTTGATGTTCCGCCTCTTGCGGCGGGTTGCCGGTATTGCCCCCATAGCTGTGCTGATGCTGGTCATGGCCGGTTGTACGCCTGCGCAACAACCAAACGCCGATCCGGCAGTTGTGGCGGCGGTGGCGTATCGCGAACCCGGTCCCGCGACCCTCACGCTTTATACAATGATCAACAACCGCACGGGTCAGGGCGGGCATACATCCCTGATGATCAATGCTTCTGAGCGGGTAATCTTTGACCCGTCCGGTTCATTCCGTGCCGATGTTGTCCCGGAACGCGATGATGTCTTGTTCGGGGTGACGCCAAATGTGGAACTGGCTTATCGTGGCAGTCACGCCCGTTCCACCCATCATGTGTTGGTGCAAAAGATCAAAGTGACATCAGAGCAGGCCGAGATTGCCTATCGTCTGGCGCTAAGCAACGGACGGGTGCCAGGGGCGTTCTGTACCAGCGCCACGTCCAAGTTATTGCAACAGGTGCCAGGGTTCGAGAACATTAAAACGGTGATGTTTCCGACCAAACTTTCCAGCCAATTCGAAGCGATGCCAGGTGTCCAATCATCCCGGTACTATGAAGACGACAGCGCTGACCTGCAAGACGGGCTGGCGCGTAACAATGCGGCACTAAACGCGACCTTAAAACCCCAGGTAGAGTAGCGCCATCAGCACCCCCGCCCCGCTGGCCATGCCGGCAAGGGCATTTCTAAAGAGCATCCCGACGGCAACAGTAACAGTCGCCGCACTCAGGCGTGCAGGGTCCATCTGGCCGCCGGTCGCCTCGGGCCAGATCGCCAGGGGCACCACAAGGGCCGGTATGATGGCCACCGCCGTATAGCGTAAATGACGCAGGAACCAAGGCGGCAGGGGGCGGTCGCCGACCAGTCCAATGAACAAAAAGCGCAAGGCAAAGCTGCCTAGGGCCATGCCGATGATGACAATCCAGATGGCTGTATGGTCAAGTTCCGGCATCATTTGCCTGCCTTGGTGCGCGCCATCATCACCTCGGCCTGCGCCCCGGCCATCATGCCGCATGTCCCGGCGACGATCAGACCAAGGTTGAACGGTAATCCGCCCGCGGCCAGGGCAACGACACTGGCGGTTCCTGCGGCAATCACATGCGGAAGGGTGCGCAGCATCGGTGCAACTATGCCCAGAAACGCAATCGGAAAGATGAAATCCAACGCCAGATAGTCAGGGATCTGTGTGCCCACCAGCGCCCCGACCAAAGTGGCCCCATACCACGCCGGGGCGATCAAAGAGCAGGTGCCAAAGAAATAGGCAAGGCGTTGAGGCCCATTCATCTGCCTGTCAGATTCGTACTGGGCGATCGACAGGGCAAATGACTGATCGACAACCAGATAAGCAGCGCAGGCCCGTTGCCAAAGCGGCGCACCGCCCAGATACGGGGTCAGCGTTGCAGAATACATTGCCACCCGCAGGTTCACCGCCAGGGATGAGATCAGCACGATCACTGTTGGCGCCTGTTCCTGCATCAGGTGCAATGCGGTGAACTGGGCCGCGCCGGCAAAAACCGAGATCGAAAAAGTCATGGTCTGGATCAAAGTGAAACCGGCTTCGGCGGCCAGCACGCCAAACAACATTGCAAAAGGTACTGCCATGAAGAGAAACGGCGCCCCGGCCCGCGCACCTTTCCAGAAGTATGATTTGACGGTGGCGTGTTGCACAGGGTTTCCCTAGAATTACCTTGCCGGGGTATCCGGGATTGAAAGGGGTTGCAATTGGCCAAAACAAGCGATGTGGCGACGTATCTGATTGCGCCCGATCCGGGCAACCCCCGCCTGACCCGTGCCGTGACCGGCGTGGACCATAATGGCGAGGTCAGCCAGATTTCGGTGGTCGAAGAACGCCCCCTGACGATTTTCCTGAATGGGCAGGAGATTGTTACGGCAATGACCATCGGCGACTATCCCGAATATCTGGCGCTGGGGTTTCTGCGCAATCAGGGCATGTTGCAGGATGGCGAGGAAATTCTGCGCGTGGATTACGACGATGATCTGGAAACGGTGGTGGTGCGCACAGCGTCCCAAACCACCTATGAAGAAAAGCTGAAGAAAAAAACCCGTACCAGTGGCTGTGCCGTGGGTACGGTATTTGGCGACATGATGGAGGGGCTGGACAAGGTGAAATTGCCGCCGACGCCGGTGCGAACCTCGTGGCTTTATGCGTTGGCGGCGGTGATCAACCGCACACCGTCGCTGTATTTACAGGCCGGGGCGATCCACGGCACGGTGTTGTGTCACCAGGATAAACCACTGGTCTATATGGAGGATGTGGGGCGCCACAACGCGGTCGACAAGATTGCCGGGTGGATGTTGCGCCATCAAGTGACGGCTGATGACAAGATCCTGTACACCACCGGTCGGCTGACCTCTGAAATGGTGATCAAGACGGCGATGATGGGCATCCCGGTGCTGGCGTCGCGGTCCGGCTTCACCGCCTGGGGGGTCGAGATTGCGCAACAGGTTGGTCTGACGCTGATCGGGCGGATGCGCGGGCAACGGTTTGTTTGTCTGGCGGGCGATGATCGGCTGGTGCGGGACGTTGATCCGGGCCTCGTGGCGGTTGAAGATGGCAAGCATCGCAGGAAAGGCGCGTGATGATCCAAGAGACAATCAAAGTGCAGTTTGTATTGGGGCGGGACGAGTTTTTGCAGGCTGGACAGGCGCAAAAGCCACCCAGGCCGACGATGAAACAATACGCCCTGACCGGGCTGGCAATTGCTGTGGGCGCTGGGGTTCTTGTCGTTTTTCTGGTCCGGGCATTGGGTGTCATGCTTCAGACCGAAAGCGTTTTGGTCGGCGGATTGATGGTATTTGAATATTGGCGCCAGAGCCACCGCAGGCAGGTCAAACATGCGGTTTCAATTGCCCGTCTACAACAATGGAAATCTGCGTCATGAAACAGCCATTGGGGGTTATTCTGGCCGGCGGTTTGGCCAGGCGGATGGGCGGCGGCGATAAGGGGTTATTGCCTTTGGGGGCCACAACATTGCTGGCCCACGTGATTGACCGGCTGGAACCTCAGGTGGCGGGACTGGCGCTTAACGCCAACGGCGACGCGACGCGGTTTGCCGGGTTTGGATTGCCAGTTGTGGCTGACAGTATCGACGGCTTTGCCGGGCCGCTGGCCGGGGTTCTGGCCGGGTTGGACTGGGCCGCGGATCAGGGCGCCGACACGATTGTCACCGCCGCCGCCGATACGCCGTTTTTCCCCTGCGATCTGGTGCCAAGGTTGCTGTTGGCAAGCGAAGGAATGGACCGGCCTTTGGTTCTGGCCGCCACACCGGATGAACGGCGCGGGGGGGTCAGGCACCCGACATTCGGGCTTTGGCCGGTCGCGCTGCGCGACGATTTGCGCGCCGCATTGCAAGACGGGTTGCGCAAAGTTGTGCTGTGGAGTGACCAGCACGGCGGGCGCGAGGCATTGTTCACGCAACAAGGCATTGATCCATTTTTCAACGTCAATACGCCCGACGATCTGGTGCAGGCCGAATTGATGCTGGGGGGAGCAAAGTGAAGGTTTTTGGCGTCATCGGTTGGAAGAACTCGGGCAAGACCACGTTGATGGAACGGCTGGTGGCTGAGATCACGGCGCGTGGGTTTTCCGTATCGACGATCAAACACGCCCATCATGGCGTGGACGTGGACCAACCAGGGCGTGATACTTACCGTCACCGGGTGGCCGGCGCGCAAGAAGTTATTTTGTCCTCGCCAGTCCGGGTCGCAGTGATGAGCGAATTGCGTGGTGCGCCAGAGCCGGGGCTGGAGGAATTGCTGGGGCGGCTGGCCCCGGTGGACATTGTGCTGGTCGAGGGGTTCAAGCGTGAAAGCCATCACAAGATCGAAGCGCACAGGGTCGAGACCGGGCAGCCTTTGATTGCGCCGGGTGATGGTACCGTGCGGGCTGTGGCCAGTGATGCGGCAAAGGACCTGGCCTATGCCGGACGGGTGTTTGATCTGGATGACATCGCGACAATCGCAGATTTTGTGTTGGCCGAGGCTGGGTTGTGACAGGCTTTGACACCTTTGCGATGGTCGATTGGTCGGGTGGCAATCAGCGACCGGTCAAACCTTCGGCGGATGCGATCTGGGCGTGTGTTGTGCGTCATGGGCAGGCCGAAGAACCGGTCTATTTGCGCCATCGCGGGTTGGCAGAATGCTGGTTGGAAGGGCTGATTGAAGTTGAATTGACAGCGGGGCGGCGGCTGTGTCTGGGGTTTGATTTCCCGTTTGGGTATCCGGTTGGGTTTGCGCAGGCGTTGACCGGGTCAGATGATCCTTTGATGCTTTGGGATTGGTTCGAGGCGCGGATTGAGGATGCGCCGGGGCATAACAACCGGTTTGATCTGGCAGGAAAGATCAACCGCAAGTTTGGTGGCACCGGGCCGTTTTGGGCCAACGGGTTGAAACGTGATATTGACGGGTTGGGGCGGACCAAGGCCGGGTATACCAATCCGTTCCCTGAACGGCGGGTGGTGGAAGGTCTGGCCAGGGGCAGCTTTACCTGCTGGCAGATGGCCGGGGCCGGGGCGGTTGGCTCTCAGGTGATGATGGGCCTGCCGGTTCTGGCGCGACTTAGGCGGCGGTTTGCGGGGCAGGTGGCGGTCTGGCCGTTTGAGGTGCTGGACACCCCTGTGGCGCTGGTCGAGATATGGCCATCGTTGATTAACCGCGCGGTAATGGAAGAAATGCAGCGTCTCGTGACACCGATCAAGGACGCGGTGCAGGTCAGGCTGGTAGCCTTGGCAATGGCGGGGATTGACCCCGATCGAATTCAACGGATGCTGGACGTGGATGCGCCTGAGGAGGGCTGGATTTTGGGGCAATCATATGAGGACGAACTGAACGCGGCCGCCCGTGCGAGCGTGGCGGACGGGCCTGTTCCGCCACCGTTGCGCAACGATTGTTTTGCCTTGCCAACGGGGGTCGAGTGGACCCCGGTTGATCAGGCGCTGAGGTTGTTGCGCGACAGGTTGAAGGTGGTGGTTGGCAGTAAGGCGATGGGGTTGACCCAGGCGTTGGGTCATGTGCTGTCGGCTGACGTCGTGGCGCAGCGATCCAACCCGCCCGTGGCGAATTCGGCGGTCGATGGCTATGGCTTTGCCGGGGCGATACCGCCGGGTGCACATGTGATGCCCTTGCAGGCCGGGCGCGCGGCAGCGGGTGTTCCGTTTGAAGGGGTGGTCGCACCGGGCAAGGCGCTGAGGGTTCTGACCGGCGCGGCGATTCCGCCGGGAATGGAAACCGTCATTCTGGAAGAAGACGTCAATCTCAAAGGCGACAAGATAGCCTTTAACGGGCCTTTGAAGCAGGGCGCAAATGCCCGGCGCGCGGGCGAGGATGTGATGGCGTCCAAGGTGGTTCTGGAGGCAGGTCGCAGGCTTACCCCGGCGGATATGGCGTTGCTGTCGGCGGTTGGTGTCGGCAGGGTTGAAACCTATGCACCGCTGCGGGTTGCGGTGCTGTCTACGGGGGATGAGCTGGTTGAGGCAGGGCAGGTAGCCGGGCCTGGCAAGATATATGATGCCAATCGACCCATGTTGTTGGCCATGCTTGAAAAATTCGGATTTCAAGGCGTTGATCTGGGGCGTGTACCGGATGATCGTGCGACTTTACGGGCGGCGTTGGACACGGCAGCAGAACAGGCGGATGTGATCCTGACATCGGGCGGGGCTTCGGCGGGGGATGAGGACCATGTATCGGCTTTGCTAAGTGAGGCCGGAGCCTTGCAGGCGTGGCGGATTGCCATCAAACCGGGGCGGCCATTGGCGCTGGCGATGTGGCAGGGTACGCCGGTGTTCGGATTGCCGGGCAATCCGGTGGCGGCGATGATCTGCACGTTGGTGTTTGCCCGCCCGGCCATGGGGCTTCTGGCGGGAGAAGGCTGGCGCGAACCAGTGGGATTTGAGGTGTCGGCCGACTTTGATAAACGCAAGAAAGCCGGGCGGCGAGAATACCTGCGGGCAAGGGTTCGTGGCGGTGTGGTTGAGGTCTTTGGCTCGGAAGGATCGGGGCGGATCAGCGGGCTGAGTTGGGCTGAAGGGCTTGTTGAACTACCGGATGGGGCGCTGGATATTCGGCGGGGCGATCTGGTTCGGTATATTCCTTACGGTAGTTTTGGGCTATGAGAATTGACGCGGGTTTTGGCACATCCGAGCGACGTCAGGTGGCCGGGCTTTATTGGCAGGCGTTTGGGGCCAAACTGGGCCGGGTCATGGGGCCGGATGCAAGGGCAATCGGGTTTTTTGAGACGAGTCTGAACCCGGACTTTGCCTTGGTGGCCCGGGCAAAAGGCGGTCGGATGCTGGGTTTGGCCGGGTTCAAGACCAAGGAGGGCGGGTTGATCGAGGGGAGCTTTGGCCGGATGGCGCAAGCCTATGGCAGGTTTGGAGCCGCCTGGCGGGGGATGATTTTGAGCGTGCTGGAGCGGAAGCTGCAACCGGGCGTTTTCCAGATGGACGGGATATTTGTCGATCAGGCAGCGCGAGGGATGGGCGTTGGTTCGGCTTTGTTGCAAGCCGTGGTGGCGGGCGCGTCAAAGCGTGGCCTGCACAAGGTTCAGTTGGATGTGATTGATACCAATCCGAGGGCAAGGGCGCTTTATCAACGGGTTGGCTTTCGGGCGGTCAATACCGAATACACCGGCGTATTTGCCCGGGTGTTTGGATTTGAAAGCGCAACGCGGATGGAATTGGATGTGTCGATGGCAAGGCCGGGCAAAAACCCACACCTGCCCTTGTAACAATTGGCGCAGGGCCAAAGGGACGATCTTTAGATTGCGTAGGGGGTCGTATAATACAGCCAGGCCCAGACCATGGCCACATAGGTCAGGCCGTGCAGGGTCTGATCGACGCCAAACGCTTTCCAGAAATGTGCCTGGCCAGGGTGCAGGGCGCGGGCGTCGCTATAGCGCGCTTTGGCCCAGTCGATATGAAAATGCACCACCCATTCGATTGCCACCAGTATCAACACAAACGGCAACCCAACACCGATCACCAGAAAACACGGGACTGACAAAAGCGCGTGAATCGCTGCGTGCTGGGCCCGACCCATGTGCAGATAGGTGCCACGACCGGCGATCATCCGGGCGGTCTGCAGGAAATAGTCGGCAAACATGTGTTTGATCAGCAGCAAACTGAACAATAGCAGGATCGTAGCGGCCAATTCCGGCAAGATAGGCTCCTGTTGGCGGTGGGCGTATTTTGGCAGCTTAAAGGGTTCGGCGGCCAAGTGTAAACGGCACCAGGCCATTTCATTCCGGGCAAAGATGTTAATTTGTTGCGTGCAGCGCCCGGGACTTGTTAAGTTTGAGCGAATACACGAAAATATCTGCTGGGGTGGATATAACAAGGCGCGCATCTGGCAGACGGGAATAATACCATCGAACGCACATTATTCGATTTCATCTGGAAATATTCCAAACGCGACCAGCTGATCCTGCTGGCAGTGACGACGACATTGTTCCCGATGTTGTACCTGACACTGGAACTGCCCAAGCGGATCATCAATGATGCCATAGGCGCCCGCAGCAGCATCGTTGATGTCTACGGCTATCAAATGGCGCAAACCACGTTTCTGGGTGTGCTATGTGTTGGCTTTCTTTTGGCGGTGATGCTGCACGGATTGCTAAAGATGCGCATCAACACGATGAAGGGCACCTTGTCTGAGCGGATGCTGCGCCGGTTGCGGTATCTGCTGATCGAACGGATTTTACGCTTTCCGCCACCATACTTTGAGCGGGTTTCACAAGGTGAGCTGGTATCTATGGTAACGGCCGAGGCCGAGCCGATGGGTGGTCTTATGGGCGACGCAATCAGTCAGCCGGTGTTGCAGGCGGGCCAGATGATCACCATCCTGTCGTTCCTGTTCCTGCAAAGTTTCTGGTTCGGACTGGCGGCTGTATCGCTGATCCCGTTACAGGCCTGGCTGATCCCACGCCTGCAAATGCGTATCAACCTGCTGAACAAGGAGCGGATCAAAGAGGTGCGCGCGCTGGCGTCCGAGATTGGCGAAACGGCGGCAGGCGCTTCGGCGTTGCGGATGCATGGTGGGTGGCGCTTCCGGATGGCGATGGTGACGGACCGGCTGGGGCGGCTGTTTGATATCCGGTTGCAGATATTCCACAAGAAATTCTTTATGAAGTTCATCAACAACTTCATCTCGCAACTTACCCCGTTCTTTTTCTTTTCAATCGGCGGCTATCTGGTGTTGAAAGGTGAGGTGACCCTGGGCGCACTGGTGGCGGCACTGGCGGCCTACAAAGACCTGAGTTCGCCCTGGAAAGAGCTGCTGACCTATTACAACCAAACCCAGGACATGGCGTTGCGCTGGGATGTGATAATGGAACGGTTTGCCCCGTCAGGCATGCTCGACAAGGCGTTGTTCGAAGGTACAGCAAAGGATGTGCCGTCCCTGACCGGGGATATCGAGTTGGACGGGGTCAGCGTGCGTGACGGCGACGGTACGCTGGTTCTGGAGGATATCAGTGTTACGCTGACCGGTGGCGGTGCCATTGGCATCGCGGCCCCCAGCGAAGAAGACCGCCGTGCATTGGCCCACCTTTTGACGCGCGAATTGTTGCCAACCAAAGGATCGGTAAGAATGAGCGGGCGGGATCTCAAGACCTTGCATCAGGATGTGGTGGCGCGCCGTATTGGTCATGCCAGTTCGCGACCAGAGCTGTTTCGCGGCACATTTGGCGACAATGTGGTGATGCCGGTGAAACTTCGCCCTGTGGGTGAGACCGAGAATGCGGATGCAGCAAATGAGGCCGCGCGCGCGGGCAACAGTGCGGATGCGCTAAATGCCAAATGGCTTGACCCGTCGATTTCGGGGTTTCGTACAGGCGCTGAATTGCACGAGTGGTGGTTGCAGATCATTGATGGGATGGGCAGCGGCACGGCCTTGTTCCGGCGCGGTATGGAGCAGTGTTTCAAGGAAGGGGATCACCCTGAGCTGGCAGCTAAGCTGATTGAGGTGCGCAGCATCGTTCGCGCAGCAATCAGCAAGGCCGGGTTGGAGCGCCACGTCTATTTCTTTGAGAAAGATCAGTTCAACCTGGCATTGCCGGTGGCGGTGAATATGTTGTTTGCCACACCGCGCCAGATGGTAACGCCGGAACTGCTGGCCGATCAAAAGGAGTTTCTGGCCAAGGTTCGTGAAATTGGGCTGGATGAGGATCTGGTGGCGACGACCCGCGATGTGATCGACATGCTGCGCCAGATTTTTGGCCTGGATGGCACGGATCACCCGTTGTTCCGCAACCTCGGCCTTGATGCCAAAACCTACGAGGTGGTGGTCGAACTGGTGGAAAAGACCCGCAAAGCCGGGGCGTCGGGGCTGAGCGATGGCGATCTGGCACATTTGCTGACGGTCGAGTTTTCCATCACCGCCGAGCAAATTGGGCCAGGGTTCACCGATGACATCAAGGCGCGGATACTTGAGCTGCGCCATAGCCATTCGGCGGAATTGCTAAGCTGCCTTGGGGATTTGTTTGCCCCGATTGATCCGGATAATTTTGCGCCAGGGCTGACGGTGCTGGAAAATGCCTTGTTTGGTCTGATCAGTCAGGATGCCGGCGGCAAGGCGGACGAACTGCGCAAACTGATTGCCGACGTGCTGGCGGATAGCGGCGCGCATAAACTGGTGATCGGGCTGATTTATGATGTGCCGATCGCTCTGAGTGGTGCCAACCTTCCGGCCTTGTTTGCCGAACCTTTGTCGTTCAGTCGGGCGACGATCAAACGGCCCGATATTCTGGTTCTGGATCAGGCGCTGGCAAGTTTTGATATGGCAACGCAAACGGCGGTGTTCAAAAACCTGCGCGCCTTGCTGCCGGGCAGCACGGTTATTTATATCAATGACCAGTTTGAAAACAGCGATGTGTTTGACCAATTCATCGAAGTGCAACAGGGGCGGATCGTGACGGAAGACATGGCAGTTGACAGCACCGAAGACAGTGCCGCGGGGGCCGATCTGACACGCAAGGTGCGGGCGTTGGAACAGACGGATCTGTTCTCGGGCCTGGATCGCAAACAGATGCGCCTGTTGGCGTTCGGCGCGCGATGGTACACTGCGCCCAAAGGCGAAGTGGTGTTCGAAAAGGACGACCCGCCAACCAGTGGCGCCTATATGATCATTGACGGCGAAGCCGGGTTGTACCTGCCAAGAGAGGGCGAGGAGGATCAACAGGTGGCCGTGGTGGGCAAGGGAAAATTGGTGGGTGAACTGGGGCTTATCCGCAATGAACCCCGCAGGCTTAGCATGGTGGCCGAAAGTGATCTGACCTGCCTGCGGATTGGCGCAGAAGAGTTTCTGGCGGTGGTTGAAAACGATGCGGCGACGGCATTTAAACTGCTACAGGTGGTTTCGGGGTACGTTTCGAGTTAGCGTAATAAACCCCGGTGTGCCGCGAGGAAGGCCGTCAACGGCCTGAGGAGCGGCGCCTTCAGTCACGCGCCTCAAACACCATTTCATGCCCGGTTTCATTGCTGAGGATCATCGCCTTGCCGGATACTTCCGACTGGGTCATGTCGCCTAAGGCCTGAAAGAACCTGGTTTCGGACCCAAGGGCATCACAAGCCATCCGTGTCGCCGCAAGGGGCCCGGTCTCAAACCATGGGTAAGGTGCTGTCATCGTGCCGGAATAGGCGTTGCACGGGGCCTGCCCGGCGATCTTTCCGGGCTGGGGAAAGGTGACGGTTGCGCGCGCATTGAACGGTTTGCCGTCAATCTCAATCAGATGCCACTGCTGGCCTGCGCCGCCATAGGCGGCAACGGTTTCATCTTCTCTACAGGCAGCAAGAAACAGGGCGGAAAACAAGGCAATAAGATACTTCATGTACGGATTGCTATCTTACCGGCCTGCGCTCTGCAACATCGCCGCCTATTCCAGCGTCAAAATCAAATCAATCAGCGTGCCCATCGGCCCCGCATGCGCCTGCCCGTCGCGCGACGACAGATCCTCAAGCCCAATTAGCCCGGCATAAATCAGCCTGGCGAATTCTGGATTGCTTATGCCAATCTCGGTCAACATCGTTTCCAGATACCTCAGCCGGTGCTCATCTATCTGCAAGACCACCTGCGCCACCTGGGCGTCCGAGCGCGACCAGGCCCGAATCGCAGGCTCAATCGGCGCACCATTATAGCCCTGCCATGCTGCACCTGTGGCAATCTGCCCAAGTAACCGAAGCCGCTTGGGAACGGAAGGTTCGCGCTCCAGATGTTCGACGATATTGCTAAATGCGCTTTGCTGCCAGTAGGCCAGCATCGCGCCCCGGTATTGGCTGACATCGCGAAAATGCCAATAAAATGAACCCTTTGTGGTCTTCAATTGACGCGCCAATGGTTCGGCCTTCAGCCCGGAAGGCCCGCGTTCAACCAGCGCGATGAACCCGGCGCGCAGCCAGTCCTGTTTGGTCAGTCTTGGGGTTTTTGTCATTTGCAAACCATACGCTGGCGTATTGTATTTCTCAAGTGCCTATGAAACCATACGGCAGCGTATGTAAAGGGAGACGCGTATGAATATTCTGATGTTACTGGCCGCTGGCCTGATGAGTGTAACCGTCCTTATTCACGTCCTGATGGGGGGGCCTGAAATCATGATGCCGCTGCGCGAATCGGGGCTGCATCCGGTGATCCGCGCGGTAATGGATGTTATCTGGCACGCCATCACGTTGGTTCTGATCTGCATGGCGGTCGCGTTGTTCTGGCTTGCGTGGAACCCAAATACCGCGTTGCTGATGATCGTCAGCGCCATATCGGTTGGCTTTGGCGTGCTGTTCATCTGGTACGGGCTGACACAATTGCAGAGCCTGTGGACCATGCCCCAGTGGATCGTATTTCTGGGTGTGCCGGCGCTGGCAGTTTGGGGCGCGCGCGCGAGCTTTTAGCCCAGCAGGCGTCGGGCGATCACCTGGGCCTGAATCTCGGCAGCCCCCTCAAAGATGTTGAGAATGCGGGCGTCACAAAGGATACGGCTGATTTTGTATTCCAGCGCAAAACCGTTGCCGCCATGGATTTGCAAGGCGTTGTCGGCAGCGGCCCAGGCCACGCGCGCACCAAGCAATTTGGCCATGCCCGCCTCAAGATCACAGCGTTGGTCGCGGTCTTTTTGCGCGGCACTGTAATAGGTCAACTGCCGGGCGATCATGATTTCAACGGCCATCATCGCCAGCTTCCCCGAGACCCGGGGAAATTCGACCAGTGATTTGCCAAATTGCTTGCGGTCCCGGGCGTATTGCAGACCGATATCAAGCGCCGATTGCGCCACGCCGATGGCCCGGGCGGCGGTCTGGATGCGGGCGGATTCAAAGGTCTGCATCAGTTGTTTGAACCCTTTGCCCTCGACCCCACCCAACAAGTTTTCGCCTTTTACCGCAAAGCCGTCGAACGCCAGTTCATATTCTTTCATGCCGCGATATCCCAGCACTTCGATTTCGCCGCCGGACATGCCGGGGGTTGGAAAAGGCGCATCAACCGATCCCGGGGTCTTTTCGGCCAGGAACATCGACAGGCCACGGTGATCTGTGGTTTCCGGGTCGGTGCGCGCCAAAAGGGTCATCACATGGGTGCGCGCGGCGTGGGTGATCCAGGTCTTGTTGCCGGTGATTTTATAGTTGTCGCCATCTTTAACGGCGCGGGTCCGCAATGATCCAAGGTCAGACCCGGTGTTTGGTTCGGTAAACACCGCCGTGGGCAGGATTTCAGCGCTGGATATAAGCGGCAGCCAGTGCGATTTCTGCGCCTCCGTGCCACCACACAGGATCAGTTCGGCGGCAATTTCTGAGCGGGTGGCGAGGGATCCAACGCCGATATAGCCGCGCGAAAGTTCCTCTGAAACCACCACCATCGAGGTTTTGGACAGACCCAGACCGCCGTATTGTTCGGGGATGGTCAGACCGAATACACCCATTCCGGCCAGGTCGGTGATGATCTCCATCGGGATCAGATCGTCCTTCAGGTGCCAGTCATGCGCAAAGGGTTCGACCTTTTCCTGGGCAAAGCGGCGGAATTGTTCGCGGATCATTTCCAACTCGTCCTCAAGGCCGGTGGCCCCGAAGGTGTTGTTGGCCGATTGCTCCTGCATCAGGGTGACAAGGCGGGTGCGGGCGGCCTGGGTATTGCCCTTTTGGGTCAGGGTTTGCACGGCTTCAACCATCATGACCCGCGTGTCATCCTGGCTTAGCCCCAGGTCCTGAAGGCGGATGATTTCGCCTTGGCTGATCGGGATGCCGCCATAAATCTGCCAAAGGTATTCGCCAAAGGCAATCTGGTGGATCAGGCCTTCGGTTTCGCCAAACGCGCCTTGTTCATCCAGACGGCTGGCCCAGGCCTGCATTTGGCGCAACGCCTCGACGTATGTCGCAAGCCATGCCAGCCCATGCGCCGCCGACTGGTTCGCCTCGATCAAAGAAACTGCGATGCGGTCGCCTTTGGTGGTGATGGCCCGCACCGTCCTGAGTGCCGTGTCAAGCAGCGTTTCGACCGGCACAAGAGCGGCACCGGTCAGGGCAAGAAGGTCAGGCAAAAGTGGGGTATTTTCAGCATCGGGGGCCATGAGAATTGTCCTGTTCAGAGATTGCCTGCTGGTAGTCACTTTGCAGGTGCAGCGCAACTTAAATTCGTTGACATACTGAGAAAAGACCGTTTGTTGCGTCGAGAGCTTTTGCAGTGCCCCGTGGATCTGTAGCATACGAAGGGGATGGACATGTTGTATCCCCTGATTTCGCCCAACGAGTTGGCGGTGGCGTTTAGCGTCGCGTTGCTGGCGGGGTTGGTCAAAGGCATCGTTGGCTTTGCCATGCCGATGGTCCTTCTGGCCGGGTTGGGAATGTTTCTGCCGCCTGACCTGGCGCTGGCGGGGTTGATTCTGCCAACCCTGGTCAGCAACGCAATCCAGGCTTTGCGGCAGGGGATCAGTGCCGCACTGGGTTCGGTCGCCAGGTTTTGGGTGTTTCTGGGGGTTGGGCTGGTGTTCCTTATGGGCAGCGCGCAATTGGTGCCGGTGCTGTCGCCCTCTGCGATGTTGCTGATCATTGGCCTGCCGGTAACCGGGTTTGCGGCGTTGCAACTGATTGGCTTTGGCTGGCACCTAAGCGCGCCATCAAAACGGATTGAGCTGGCACTGGGCGCCTTTACCGGGTTCATCGGTGGGATGTCAGGCATCTGGGGACCGCCGACGGTGATGTATCTGAATGCGCTTGGAACCCCCAAAGCCGAGCATTTAAGGGTGCAGGGGGTCATTTACGGCCTTGGCGCGGTGGCATTGTTGGCCGCACATCTGGGGTCCGGTGTGATCCGGGCCGAGACCGCGCCGTTTTCGGCCGCATTGGTTGTGCCTGCGTTGGTGGGGATGTGGATAGGCACCAGGGTTCAGGCCCGGATCAACCAAAAGGGTTTTCGCAAAGCGACCAATTTTGTCCTGATGCTGGCCGGGGTCGGGTTGGTGGCGCGCGGGGTGTTTGGGTGAAACGGCGGGGGCATGTACAGGAATTATCTGCTTGCCAGTCCCGAAGGGCGCGTTATGGTCCGCGATACCTCGGGGTGTTGCGCATGATGCGTGACTGAGATGCAAATCCTGCGAACCCGTCGAACCTGAACCGGATCATACCGGCGGAGGGAAGGTCATCAGAGCCCGCCTCTGCCTTACCCCACCGTCGCATTTAGGAGGATACCAGTGAAGTATCTTGCATTTGCAGCGGGCGTTTTGACTGCAACGGCAACATTTGCCGATACGCCTATACTTACCGTTTACACCTACGACAGTTTTGTGGCCGATTGGGGGCCGGGGCCGGTGATCGAAAAGGCATTCGAAGAAACCTGCGGCTGTGATTTGCAACTGGTCGGCGTTGGCGATGGTGCCACATTGCTGGCGCGGATCCGGTTGGAGGGCGCGCGCAGCAGGGCGGATGTTGTGCTGGGGCTGGATACCAGCCTGATGGCGACGGCGAATGCGACCGGCCTGTTCGCACCGCACGTTGCCGAGGCAGAATTTACCTTGCCGGTGCCATGGGATGATCCGGTCTTTGTGCCGTATGACTGGGGGTATTTCGCCTTTGTGCATGACCGGGGCATCGACGCACCGACCAATTTTCGCGATCTTGCCGACAGTGACCTCAAAATCATCATCCAGGACCCGCGGTCGTCCACGCCGGGTCTGGGCCTGTTGTTGTGGGTCAAGGCGGCGTATGGCGATGCAGCACCTGACGTCTGGGCCGGTTTGGCTGACAATATCGTCACCGTGACCAAAGGCTGGTCCGAGGCATATGGCCTGTTTCTGGACGGCGAGGCGGATATGGTTCTGTCCTACACCACCTCGCCCGCCTATCATCTGATTGCCGAAAACGATGCGGGCAAGACGGCAGCACTGTTTGACGAAGGGCATTACCTTCAGATCGAAGTGGCGGCAAAGCTGGCCGGGTCGGATCAGCCGGAACTGGCCGAAAAATTCCTGGACTTCATGCTGTCGCCTGCGTTTCAGATGGTGATCCCGACCACCAACTGGATGTATCCGGCGGTGCTGCCCGCGGCTGGCCTGCCGGACGGGTTTGACACCTTGATCCAACCGGGCAAGGCGCTGTTGCTGGCGCCGTCTGAAACCACGGTCCTGCGGGATGAGGCGTTGGACGAATGGCTGCGCGAACTCAGCCGCTAACCCGCTGGCCGGGCAGTTTCGCGGCCATATTGGTGGGCATTTTGGTGCTGGCCTGTCTGGCGGCGGTCCTGCTGCGCGCCGAGGGCGGGCGTGGCCTGGGCCCGTCAGACTGGGCGGCGGTGCGGTTCACGCTGGTGCAGGCGGGCCTGTCGGCGCTGATCAGTGTGGCCCTTGCCGTGCCGGTCGCCCGGGCACTGGCGCGCAGGCGGTTTGCCGGGCGCGGCGCTTTGATAACCTTGTTGGGCGCGCCGTTCATCCTGCCGGTGATCATCGCGGTTTTGGGATTGTTGCAGGTGTTCGGGCGGTCCGGCTGGATCAGTCAGGGGCTGGGCTGGCTGGGGTTGGAACCGGTGCAGATATACGGGCTGCACGGGGTGGTTCTGGCGCATGTGTTCTTTAACCTGCCATTGGCCACAAGGTTGATCCTGCAAGCCTGGCAGGAAATTCCGGCCGAGCGGTTTCGGCTGGCGGCCAGTCTTGGCGCCGGGCCTCGCGCCATGTGGCAATTGTTGGAATGGCCGATGTTAAGACAGGTCTTGCCCGGCGCGCTGGCGCTGGTATTCGCCATCTGCCTGACCAGTTTCACGGTGGCCCTGACCCTTGGCGGTGGGCCGAAGGCGACGACCATCGAATTGGCGATCTATCAGGCGTTCCGGTTTGACTTTGATCTTGGCCGTGCTGCGTTGCTGTCGATTCTACAGATCGTGCTGACGGCAACAGCGGGTTTTATGGCATTGCGGTTTTCGGTGCCCGCAACGTTTGGCGGTGGGCTGGACCGCTTGGTGCGGCGTTGGGACGGGCACACGCGCCGGGCCAGAATTGGCGATACGGTGGTGATCGTTCTGGCGCTTGGGTTCCTTGCCCTGCCGTTGCTGGCGGTTGTTCTGTCCGGTCTGGCCGGAATTGGCGACCTGCCGCTCTCGGTCTTTCGCGCGGCCTTGGTTTCGGTGGGTGTGTCGGCGCTCAGCACGGTTGTTTTGCTGGGGCTGGCCATCCCCATGGCCGTGACCGTATCGTTAAGCCGGGGCGGGATGGTCGAAATGGCCGGCTTGCTGGGCCTCGCCGCCTCGCCTTTGGTGCTTGGCATCGGGTTGTTTGTCATCCTTAACCCGTGGACTGACCCGGTGGCGCTGGCGCTGGCGGTGACGGCGCTGGTAAATGCGGTGATGGCATTGC
Organism: Paracoccaceae bacterium; assembly: GCA_021648025.1. GTDB lineage: Bacteria > Pseudomonadota > Alphaproteobacteria > Rhodobacterales > Rhodobacteraceae > NVQY01. The sequence continues at coordinate 32,637 of JAKITO010000011.1, read as the reverse complement.
CGTTTGCCCTGCGTATTCTGGTGCCACGCGCGCGCCAGGTTGTGGCGCAACACGGTCGCCTGGGGGTATCGCTGGGCATGGCAGGGCGGGCCTTTCTGTGGCGCGTGATGATCCCAGGGATGCGGGCGCAGATCGGGTTTTCTGCCGGATTGGGCGCGGCGTTGTCGATGGGCGACCTGGGGGTGGTGATGTTGTTTGCGGACCCCGATCACGCGACGTTGCCGTTACAGATTTACCGGCTGATGGGGGCGTATCGGATGGAACAGGCACAGGGGGCGGCGTTGTTGTTGCTGGTGCTGTCGGTCGGGGTGTTCTGGGCGCTGGATCGCGGAGGGCGGTGGCATGCTGAGGCTTGAAGATGTGAAAATGGCCAACGGAACGTTCCGCCTTGCGGCTGATCTGACGGTTCCTGCGGGCCAAAAGATTGCCGTTATCGGCCCGTCCGGGGCGGGCAAATCGACCCTGATCGAGACCATTGCCGGGTTCCTGCCAGTGTTTGGCGGCCGGATTTTATGGGGTGATACCGATCTGACCAAGGTCGGCCCGGGCCAGCGCCCCCTGGCGATCCTGTTTCAGGACGGCAACCTGTTTCCGCATCTGAGCGTTGCGGACAATGTCGGTCTGGGGCTTCGTCCTGACGGGCGATTGAACCGGCATCAACGCGACGCGGTGGCCCGCGCAATCGCACGGGTTGGACTGGATGGGTTGGAGACGCGTGCGCCCGCCGCCTTGTCCGGTGGTCAACAAAGCCGCGCCGCATTGGCGCGCGTTTTGGTACAGGCAAGGCCGCTGTTGCTGCTGGACGAGCCGTTTGCAGCACTGGGCCCGGCCCTCAAGGATGAAATGCTTGATCTGGTGTCTGAACTGGTGCGTGAAACCGGGGCCAGCCTGTTGATGGTCAGCCATGACCCGAAGGATGCCCGCCGGATAACCGATCAGGTGGTTGTGGTGATGCAGGGCCAGGTGTTCAAACCGCAACCAACCGGGGCCTTGCTGGACAACCCACCCGAGGCGTTGAAGGCGTATCTTGGGGGTGGAAATTCATAGCGCCGGATCAACCGGCAATGCCTCCGCCTGAAATCAGGCTGTATTGCGTGGCCGCCCAGGGGGCCGCGTTCTCAATCTGCGCTGACAAGGACATCAACCGTTCGTCATCGCCAAATGCCATGGCCAGATGCACGCCAACCGGCAGGCCTGCGTCGCTCCAATGCAGGGGCAAGGACACGGCAGGCTGACCGCTGGCGTTGAAAATGGCGGTAAAGGGTGAATAGTCGAAGACGCCGCCTTTGCCGGTGCGGTAATCGACGAAATCCTCATTATCGGGCTTCAGCAATCCCACCGGCGCAGGAGGGGCGGCAAGGGTCGGGGTGATCAGCACATCGCAGGTGTCAAATATATGCGCCATGCGGCGGCCAAAGGCGTGGATCTGGTTGACCGCCTCAAGGTAATCGGCCCCCGAAACCTGTTCGGCATGGCGGATCGCGCCACGGGTGACACCTTCGATCAATGTCGGATCAAGCGGCTTACCACCCAGAATGCCCCGCACCGTCAGGGCGGTGCCACAGGCGACAATCCGGGTCCAGGCAAACATCATTGCGTCGGCGTCCAGATCGTCTGGCAGGTGGAATTCTTCGACCTGGTGCCCAAGACCCTCCAGCAACTTCGCGGTGTTATCCACCGCCTTCGCGCATTCAGAATGCACCTTGCTACCGGTCAGGGTCTGGGTGCTGAACCGAACCCGAAGCTTGCCCGCCGGACGCGCCATTGCCTGAACAAAACTGCCGTCCATGGGCGGTGCCCAATACGGCGCGCCCACATCCGCACCGCGCACCGCGTCCAGCAGGGCGGCGGTGTCACGCAGTGACCGGGTCAGGAAGCCGTCGATCGCCATGCCACCCCAGCCTTCGCCGGAAACCGGCCCGCTGGGCAGGCGGGCGCGGGTTGGTTTGAACCCGACCAAACCACAGGAACTGGCCGGGATACGCACCGAACCGCCCCCGTCCGAGCCATGGGCGGCAGGCACAATCCCGGCGGCGACACTTGCCCCCGACCCACCGGATGAGCCACCCGAGGTGTGATCAAGGTTCCAGGGGTTGCGGGTTGGCCCGCCGTAAACCTGACTTTCCGTCACCGGGCCGACCCCGAATTCGGGTGACGTTGTGCGCGCGAAGGTGACCAACCCGGTGGCCCGCATCCGCTTGAAAATCTCGGAATCGTGGCCCCAGACTAAGCCTTGCGTCAGTTTCGAGCCGTTGTTGGTCGGATACTCAACCGCCGCCGCACCCAGATCTTTCATCAAAAACGGCACGCCCTGAAACGGACCCTTTGGCAGCCCGCGCCGAATGGCGGCGCGGGCGACGTCCTCACGCAGGTGCACAATCGCGTTAAGGCGCGGGTTCAACGTGCCGGCCAGATCAAGTGCCACATCCAGCAACTGGTCCGGAGTCACATCGCCTTTGGCCACCATTGCGGCCAACCCGGTGGCGTCCTGTTTCAGATAAAGGTCTTTCATTTCCGGCACCCCTGTTATTGCGTAAGATGACAGGCAAACCGCCACCACAGGAAGAGTGAACAACACGAATGAGCGATGTACCAGAGCAATCCACCAATCTCCGTTCCACTCCTGCGCCGATAAGCGGCCATGATGGCCCTTATCCTGCCCCGGTGAGGATTGACCAGCAATCGGTCTTGCCTGAATGGATCGACTATAATGGCCACATGAATGTCGGCTATTACGGCATCGCCTTTGACAAGGCATCGGACGTGTTTTTGTCGCATCATCTGGGCATCGGCGAAGAACACGTCGAAGCGACCGGGCAGGGGCCGTTTGTACTGCAAGTGCATCAGCATTACCTGAAAGAGATGCGGCTGGATGAGGTGTTTGAGGTCCGGTTCCGTTTGATTGACCACGATGCCAAACGGCTGCATCTGTTTGGCGAAATGGTGTCGGTGGACACTGGCGCCATCACGGCAACGCAAGAAATCATGGTGATGAATGTGGATCACAAAAGTGGACGTTCCGCGCCTTATCCCGATTGGGCGATCCAAAGGTTTGCCCGGATGAAGGCGGATCACGCGCGGTTGCCGGGGGTGGCACAGATTGGCGCAGGCCTGGGCATCCGTCGGGTAGAGTAGATCGCGGGGGCGGTATTTGGTTGAGCAAAGATGGGTTGAAAACCCACCCTACGGATCATTGACGGGTCAGCCCTCAATCCGCGCCATCATCTGACCCAGGGCGGTTGTTTCGGCCTTTGAATATTCAGCCACCCGACTGCGCCACAGCGTTGCCTGAGATTGCAGGATCAACCCGTCGGTAAGCAGTTTCAGATGGTTGGCCCGCAGTGTTTCACCGGTTGAGGTGATGTCGGCGACCATCTCGGCGGTTTCATTCAAAACGGTGCCTTCGGTCGCCCCCTGACTGTCGACCAGCGCATAGTCAGCCACCCCGGCGTGGCGCAGGAAGTCGCGCACAAGCCGGTGGTATTTGGTGGCAATGCGCAACCGGTGGCCGTGGCGGGCACGAAACGCGGCCGCTGCGGCGTCAAGATCGTCCAGCGTGTCAACGTCAACCCAGAATTGCGGCACAGCCAGTATCAGGTCGGCCTGACCAAAACCCAACGCCGCCACCTGTTGCACCTGTTGTTGCCAAAGCGGCAGACTTTCGTGAATTAAATCGGTGCCGGTGACGCCAAGGTGAATACGCCCCGCCGCTAGTTCACGCGGTACTTCTCCGGCGCTTAAAAGCACCAGTGATACCCCCTTGATCCCGTCAACTTCACCCGCATATTCCCGACCCGTTCCGGATCGCTTCAGGGTAATGCCCCGGTCCGCAAACCATTGGAATGTCTTGTCCATCAACCGTCCCTTGGACGGAATGCCCAGCCTGAGTGTCATGTCTGAGCCCCCTCAAGCAGCAACATCAGATCAGGGCGTAAAACCCCGCCGACAGCCGGAATTTCCGCACCCTTGCCCAGCCGCCGGGTCAGCGCGTCATAGCGCCCGCCAGTGGCGATGGGCGGCAGGTCCGGGCGGGTCTGAGCGTAAAAGCCAAACACGAACCCGTCGTAATATTCCATCGAGGTGCGGCCATAACTGGCCTCGAAATCAAGCGTATCGGTGTCGATCCCTTGCGCAGTCAGGGCCTTGATCCGCGCCGCAAGCCGGTCCAGCGCAGGTAATATCTGTGGCAGGTCCACTGCCACATCGCGCAGGCGTTCCAACGCATAGGGCAACGTCTCGCGCACCTTCAGCAACGTCTCAAGCGCGGTCAATTCACGCGCGCATATTGGCGGCGTGGCGGCATCAGCCCGCAGGGCGTCAATCCGGGCCTCGACATCGCTCAGTCGTCGCTTGCCGATGATTGGCGCATGGCCATCCAGAGGATCATCCTGGGCCAACAGCGCCTGACGGCTTGGTGGCGGCGTGGCACGGCCTGAAAACCGTTCAAGCAAGGCGTGAAACCGGCGCGGATGCCACAAATGCCGCATCAGCGCCGATTTGCGCGCATCGCTGGTATCCAGACCCTGAACCGCCGCCATCAGAATGCCGATATCCCCGGTGGCCGCACGCAGTGGCAGGCCGGTGAGCGTATCAGCAATCAGGGCAAACACTTCGGCATCCGCCGCTGCCGAACCGGACCGGTCAAACAATTCATACCCGACCTGAATGTACTCGCTTGCCCGGTCAGGGTCTTGTTCCTGACGGCGAAACACCTCGCCCGCGTAAGTATAGCGCGCCGGATCAGCAGCATGATCCATATGCATCTGCACCACTGGCACGGTGAAATCTGGCCGCAACATCTGTTCGCCGCGCAGCGCGTCCGACGTCACATAGGCCCGTGCGCGAATATCCTCGCCATAAAGATCAAGCAATATGCCCGCCGGTTGCAGCACCGGCGTTTCCACCACCTGCGCGCCCGCGTCTTCAAACCGCGCCCGCAGGTTGGCCGCGCGTGCCAATGTGGCCGAACGCGATGGGTTCACGGCGTATCAGCCCGCTGGTTGGCCAGAATTTCCAACACCCGCGCCACCAGATCACCGCGCGGCACTTCAAATTGGCTGGGCCGGGCTTTCCATTCCTCAAGGGTGGCGTTTTCAGCCAGTTTTGCCCCAAGAATCAGGTCTTTGATCTGGATAATTCCGGCGTCCTTTTCATTGCCGCCTTCGATCACGGCAATCGGGCTGCCGCGTTTGTCGGCATATTTTAGTTGGTTGCCAAAGTTCTTGGGGTTGCCAAGATAGACCTCGGCACGAATGCCTGCACCTCGCAATTCCCCGACCATAGCGAAGTAATCCGCCATCCGGTCCCGGTCCATGACGGTGATCACCACCGGGCCGGCCTCTGCATTGGCCAAGCGGCCTTTTTCGTGTAACGCCGCGAGCAGACGGTCAACGCCAATAGAAACTCCAGTGGCTGGCACCTCCTGACCGGTGAAGCGTTTGACCAGATCGTCATAGCGCCCACCACCTGCGACCGAGCCGAACTGCCGCTTGCGGCCCTTGCGATCGAGGATTTCAAAGGTCAGTTCGGCCTCGTAAACCGGGCCGGTGTAATAGCCAAGACCGCGCACGACAGAGGGGTCAATGATGATGCGGTCAGGGCCATAGCCCTGTGCGCTCAGCAATTCAGCGATGGTTTCAAGCTCAGTAATGCCAATCGCGCCGACCTCACTGTTACCAACTGCGCCCCGCAGGTTGGCAAGGGTTTCGGCAGCGGTCTCGCCTCGGGCTGTCAAAAAGGCGATCACTGGATCAGCTTGATCCGCGCCCAGTCCAACGCCGTCGATGAACGCCCCCGAGGCATCTTTTCGTCCGGTGGTCAGCAATTCGCGCACACCGGCCTTGCCGACCTTGTCGAACTTGTCGATCGTGCGCAGGATCGCGTTATGATCGGCCGTCTTGTCCGGGTCTGCCACCTCTAGCACACCATTCAGAACTTTGCGGTTGTTGATCCGGACGACATAGTCGCCCCGCTCGATCCCCGCGGCCTCAAGCGCATCGCACAACATGGCGCACACTTCGGCGTCGGCAGCCATTGACGCAGACCCAACCGTATCCGCATCACATTGATAAAATTGACGAAACCGCCCCGGCCCCGGCTTTTCATTGCGCCAGACCGGCCCCATGGCATAGCGCCGGTAAGGGCTGGGCAGATCATTGCGGTGCTGGGCAAATACCCGCGCCAATGGTGCCGTCAGATCATAGCGCAGCGCCAACCAATCACCGGTATCTTCTTCCCAGGCGAACACGCCTTCATTGGGGCGATCGACGTCGGGCAAAAATTTACCCAAAGCCTCGACCGTTTCCACGGCGGAAGATTCCAACGCCTCAAATCCATAGCGATGATAAACTCCACCAATGGCGCGCAGCATGTTGTCACGCGCCGCCACGTCCGCGCCAAAATAATCACGGAACCCTTTGGGTGTCTCGGCTTTGGGTTTTGGCTTTTTGTGGGTCTTGGCCATGGGGGCGTCCTCGGGCTGAGCTTTTCCAGCGCGGTCTAACTGATGGGTGGGACAGGGGCAAGGTAATGGGTGGGACAGGGCAAGGCAGGGGGCATGGGCCTCTTGAGAATAATGCGGCCCGCAACGGGCCTCAATTGGATTACGGCCTGTTGGTCTTTGGGGGGCAGGGCGGTAAGGAGGGGCAAAGGAGACATGTCTTATGACCGAAATGGAAGAACGTATCGCCCATATGACCCGCACGCTGGATGAGCTGAGTGATGTAGTGGGCCGCCAGCAAGGCGAGATTGATCAGTTGACCCGCCGGGTGCAAATGCTGATGCAACGCGAAGGCGAGCGGGAAGCGGCGTCAGGAAACGGCGTAGCAATGGGCGACGATCAACCACCGCCGCATTGGTGAGATTACCAATCAGCCGCTCCTCCGCCCGTTGGGCGTCTTCGCGGCCTACAATTCGTCGACTGACAACACACCTTCAAGGCTTTTGATCGCGCCTTTGACCGCCGGGTTGATGGCAAAATCCCGGCCCAGTTCCATATCAACCTCACCCGGCAGGTCCGGATGCATCAGGCAAAACTGAACCGGCCCACGTCCCGCGCCGTGACCGGTACCCCGGTTGGCGGCGTCGGCCTCTTCCAGCACATTGGCGACGGTTTCAATAGCCTTGGCATCTTCGATGAATACCAACAGCCCCGTTGAACCGGCTTGTGCCACCGCCGCGTCAATCGGTACGACCGAACGGCCCAGTAGTTTCAACTGATCCGCTTCCAAAGTGGCCTCGACCGAGATCACCACTTTGGCACCGGTTTCCAGATGTTCGCGGGATTTTTCCAGCGTTTCCGAGAACAACGTCACCTCGTAAGCCCCCGTAGGGTCAGATATCTGCACAAAGGCAAACCGGTTGCCCCGTGCCGATTTGCGTTCCTGACGGCCCGCAATGATGCCCGCGAGTTTGGCCACTAACGGTCCAGAAGCGGCTTTGGCGCGGACCGCGTCCAGGGTCAGCACGCCCTGTCGTTTCAGCGGCGACATATAGTCGTCCAAAGGATGGCCCGACAGGTAAAAGCCGATCGCCTTGAATTCTTCCGCCAGCCGTTCGGCAGGCAGCCAGTTGGGGTCGGTTGAAAGGCGCGGCTCCGGCAGGTCTTCGCCCGCTTCACCAAACAGCGATACCTGGGCCGAGTTTTTCTGGTCATGGATCGCCGCCGAATAAGCAACAAGGGCGTCAAGGCTGGACAATACCCGGCGGCGGTTGCGGTCCAGTTGGTCAAACGCCCCGGCGCGGGCCAGCATTTCCATTGGCCGTTTGCCGACGCGTTTAAGGTCGGCGCGACGGGCCAGATCAAACAGGGTGGCAAAGGGTTTGTCGATCCCGTCCATTTTGCGCCCCTCGGTGATCAGGCGCATCGCCTCGACGCCGACGTTTTTCAGCGCGCCAAGCGCATAGACCAATGCGCCGTCTGTCACGTCGAACGTCGCCTGAGAGCGGTTTACGCAAGGCGGCACAAAGGGCAGTTTCAGGCCTTTTTTGACCTCTTCAAAGTAAACCGCCAGCTTATCCGTCAGGTGGATATCGCAGTTCATTGCTCCGGCCATAAACTCAACCGGGTGATTGGCCTTGAGCCATGCAGTCTGATACGACACCACCGCATACGCCGCCGCGTGGGATTTGTTGAAGCCGTAGTTGGCGAATTTGTCCAGCAGGTTCCAGACCTCGATGGCTTTGGGTTCATCAACGCCGTTTTGAGCCGCACCTTTCAGGAACTTCGGGCGTTCGGCATCCATCGCCTCTTGTATTTTCTTGCCCATGGCACGGCGCAAAAGGTCGGCGCCGCCAAGCGAATAACCAGCCATTTCCTGGGCGATCTGCATCACCTGTTCCTGGTAGACGATAATGCCTTGGGTTTCGTCCAGAATATGGTCGATGGTTGGATGCAGGCTCTCACGCTTTTTCAGACCATTCTTTATCTCGCAATAGGCCGGGATGTTTTCCATCGGGCCGGGTCGGTACAGCGCCACAAGAGCAACGATATCCTCGATGCAGGTGGGTTTCATTCGTTTCAGGGCGTCCATCATGCCCGAACTTTCCACCTGAAACACGGCCACGGTTTTGGCGGCGGCGTAAAGCTTGTAAGTGGCCTCGTCGTCCAGCGGGATGGCGGCGATGTCGTCCATTGTCCCGGTCGCGGGGGTGTATAGTTCCGTGCCATCCGCGCTTTGATGCAAGTGACGGCCAGTGCCAAGGATCAGGTCAACAGCGTGTCGGATCACGGTCAGGGTTTTCAGGCCAAGAAAGTCGAATTTGACCAGCCCGGCCTGTTCCACCCATTTCATGTTGAACTGCGTCGCGGGCATGTCCGAACGCGGGTCCTGATACAGTGGCACCAGTTCATCAATCGGCCGGTCACCGATCACCACGCCCGCAGCATGAGTGGACGCATTGCGCAGCAGGCCTTCGACCTGCTGGCTGTAGGTCAACAGGCGCTGAACTATCTCTTCATTGCGGGCTTCTTCGCGCAGTCGGGGTTCGTCCTTCAGCGCCTTTTCGATGCTGACGGGTTTGACGCCCTCAACCGGGATCATTTTGGAAATGCGGTCAACCTGACCATAGGGCATTTGCAACACCCGGCCAATGTCGCGTATCGCGGCTTTGGACAACAAGGCGCCAAAGGTGATGATCTGACCCACCTTGTCTCGACCATATTTGCCCTGAACGTATTGGATCACCTCCTCGCGCCGATCCATACAGAAGTCGATATCGAAATCGGGGATCGAAACGCGCTCGGGATTAAGGAATCGTTCGAACAGCAGTGAATAGCGCAGCGGGTCAAGGTCGGTGATGGTAAGGGAATAGGCCACCAGAGACCCGGCACCGGAACCACGCCCCGGGCCGACCGGGATATCCTGGTCCTTGGACCATTTGATAAAGTCGGCGACGATCAGGAAATAGCCGGGAAAGCCCATGCCTTCGATGATATCCAGCTCAAATTCCAGGCGTTGATGATACTCTTCAACAGTGGCCGAATGGGGGATGACCGCGAGGCGCTCCTCCAGTCCCTTAAGGGACTGTCGTCGCAGTTCTTCGATTTCGTTGTCGGCGTATTTGGGCAGAATCGGGTCGCGGCGACAGGCCATGAAGGCGCAGCGCCGCGCGATCTCGACGGTGTTTTCCACCGCCTCGGGCAGGTCGGCAAACAGTGCCACCATTTCCTGAGGTGATTTGAAATAGTGCTGGGCGGTCAGGCGGCGGCGGGGTTCCTGTTGGTCAACATAGGCGCCCTCGGCGATGCAGATCAGCGCGTCGTGGGCTTCGTACATATCGGTGGTTGGAAAGAAGACGTCGTTGGTGGCGACGATGGGCAGATCCATCGTGTATGCAATTTCAAGGTGGCCGCGTTCGGTGAGCCGCTCGGCCTCGGGCTGGCCTTGCTCGTCCGGGTGGCGTTGCAGTTCGATATAAAGCCGGTCGGGGAAAACTTTGACAAGGCGTTTGGTCAGCGCCTCGGCCGCCGGGCGTTGCGAGGTTTGCAACAACATGCCAAGCGGGCCGCCGGGGCCGCCGGTGAGGCAGATCAACCCTTCTGAGTAGGTTTCCAATTCGTCCAATGTGACTTGCGGCAACTGCCCGCCTTTACCGATATAAAGGCAGGAATTCAGTTTCATCAGGTTTTCATAACCCTGTTCCGATTGGGCAAGCAGTACCAGAGGTGCCGGGGTTTTGGGTTTTTCACCCGGCTGCGCGTTCAGGTAGGCCAGATCGACCTGACAACCGATGATCGGCTGGATGCCTGCGTCGCTGGCTGTTACCGAAAACTCCAAAGCCGCGAACAGGTTGTTGGTGTCGGTGACGGCGATGGCGGGCATATTGGCACGGATGCAGAGGTCGGGTAGTTTCTTGAGTCGAATCGCCCCTTCGAGGAGGGAATATTCGGTGTGCAGGCGAAGGTGGATGAATCGGTCGGGATTGCTCATTCGGCTAGGGTAACCCAGTGGGTGAGGCTTGGAAATGGGGAGACTAAGGGTTTCGTGATGCAAGGCAATTGTCGTTTATTATTCTGGTATTTTTGAAGGTATATCGTTAGTGGGATAGGCTCTGCCCGTGTTAGAGTTTGTAAGTAAACAATTATTCGCCCGTCATCAGCCAACACCCCCGCCATTTTGCCGCAGAGCAGCATAGCTTTTGCTTGCCAGAGTGGGTGCGTGGTTTCTAACCTGACAGGATGCAACAAGGGCCTGCCCTTCTTCCTACGTCGCATCGGAAGGGGCAATCTGGCCGTGAACAATACTGCGATGGGTAGCCGTGCCATGGATGTCAGGTTTCGTCTGAATGGAAGGCCGGTTTCTGTACCGGATGTAACGCCGACCACGACGCTTTTGGATTGGTTGCGTGAAGAGCAGCATTTGAAAGGTACCAAAGAAGGCTGCAACGAAGGCGATTGCGGCGCTTGTACGGTGATGGTGACGGATGGGGGTGGCGCAAAGGCGCTGAACGCCTGTATTTTGCTTTTGCCGCAGTTGATGGGCAAGGCGGTGCGAACGGTTGAAGGGATTTCCGGACCTGATGGTGATTTGCACCCGGTGCAGGAAATGATGATCGAGCATCACGGGAGCCAATGCGGATTTTGTACGCCGGGGTTCATTGTGTCGATGGCGGCGGCGCATCTGAAGGGGGCGACGGATTATGACACAGAACTGGCCGGGAACCTGTGCCGCTGTACCGGCTATGCACCGATCATTCGCGCGGCCGAAGCAGCGGCGGGGATGCCGGTGCCTGCATGGATGCGTGAGGATGAAAAGGCGATTCGACAGAGCATGGGTGAACCTGCGGCAGCGTCGCAGAACCGCCCACCCTACGGGCCGGTTTCAAGCGATGAGTTGGCCAGGGTTTATGCGGCCAATCCGGGGGCAACCCTGGTGGCCGGGGCAACGGATGTGGGGCTTTGGGTGACCAAGGGGCTGCAAAGCCCGGAGGTGATGATCTTTCTCAACGGCTGTGAGGATTTGAAGCGGATTGAAGTGGGTGAAGACCGGGTTCGTTTTGGCGCCATGGTGGATATGAATGCGATGGGGGCGGTGATGTCTGATCTGCATCCTTCGTACGGCGAGATGATCCGGCGTTATGCGAGCGTGCAGGTGCGCGGGGCGGCAACCGTGGGCGGCAATATTGCCAATGGCTCTCCGATTGGGGATAATCCGCCGGCTTTGATTGCTTTGGGTGCGGTTTTGCATTTGCGCAAAGGTGATGTGCAGCGGGATGTTTTGTTGGAGGATTTTTTTGTTGAGTATGGCAAACAGGATCGGGAGCCGGGCGAGTTTATTGAAGCGGTGAGTTTTGCCCGGCAAGCCGACTATTTGAAATGCTACAAGCTGACCAAGCGGTTTGATCAGGATATTTCAGCCGTTTGCGGGTGTTTTTATGTTGACGTCGTTGACGGCGTTGTTGCGTCGGCGCGGATTGCCTTTGGTGGCATGGCCGGGATTCCCAAGCGGGCAAAAGCGGTGGAAGTGACATTGGTTGGGCAGGTTTGGGATGAAGCTGTGGTTCAGGCCGCGTTGCCTGCGTTTGCAACGGATTTCACGCCGATGAGTGATATGCGGGCCTCGGCGGGGTATCGGCTTGAGACTGCCAAGGCCATGTTATTGAGGTATTATGGCGAAAGTCAGGGGGCAAATGGCTCGGTTCTGGAGGTAAGCGCATGAGCGTCTCCAAGTCATTGGCCCATGATGCGGCCCGTCTGCATGTGACCGGGACCGCGCGGTATGTTGATGATATTCCGGTGCCTCAAGGGTGTTTGCATGTGGCGTTTGGGATGAGTGAGATTGCTCATGGGACGATTGTTGCGATGAACCTCGAAGAGGTGAAGAGCGTGCCGGGTGTGGTGATGGTGCTGACGGCGGATGATATGCCGTTTGCCAATGATGTATCACCTTCGGCGCATGATGAGCCGCTGTTGGCGACGGGGACGGTTCACTATGTCGGTCAGCCAATGTTTGCGGTGGTGGCGACCAGCCATTTGGCTGCCCGTAAGGCGGCGCGTTTGGGTGCCGTGCGTTATGACGAGTTGACGGCGATTTTGACGATTGATGAGGCGATGGCCGCAGACAGCCGGTTTGAGGAAGGGCCAAGGGTTTATCAGAAAGGAGATGCGGCGGCGGCTATTGGTAAGGCCAGCCATAGGGTGGTCGGCACGTTTGAGATTGGCGCGCAGGAGCATTTTTATCTGGAAGGACAGGCGGCGTTGGCCTTGCCGCAAGAGGGCGGCGATATGGTTGTGCATTCCAGCACGCAACATCCCAGTGAAATTCAACATAAGGTTGCCGAGGCGCTTGGCGTTCCAATGCATGCGGTACGGGTCGAGATTCGGCGGATGGGTGGCGGCTTTGGTGGCAAGGAAAGTCAGGGCAACGCTTTGGCGGTGATTTGTGCGGTAGCGGCACAGGCGACTCAGTTGCCGTGCAAGATGAGGTATGACCGGGATGATGATATGATCATCACCGGCAAGAGGCATGATTTCAGGATTGAGTATCGTGCCGGGTTTGATGATGAGGGGCGGATTGCCGGGGTTGAATTTGTACAATACGCGCGGTGTGGCTGGGCGCAGGATCTGTCGTTGCCAGTGGCGGATCGGGCGATGTTGCATTCGGATAATGCCTATTTGCTGGGACATGCGCGGATCGAATCCCATCGGTTGAAGACCAATACAGTGAGTAATACCGCCTATCGCGGGTTTGGCGGGCCGCAGGGGATGATCGGGATCGAGCGGGTTGTGGATCATATCGCGCACAAGCTGGGGCTTGATCCGGTCGATGTTCGCCAACGGAATTATTATGCTGAAATGGACGGAGGGGGGCTGTCTGCCCCCCGGCCTGCGGCCCCCCCCGAGAGTTTATCAGGCAAGATGAAGAACAACACGACGCCGTATGGGCAGGAGGTTGAGGATTTTGAGCTGCATGGGATTACAGAGGCATTGTTGCGCAGTTCTGATTATGAGCGGCGCAAGGCGGCGATTGCGGAGTGGAATGCCGAAAATGAGGTGATCAAGAAGGGGATTGCGTTTGCGCCGGTGAAATTCGGGATTTCCTTTACACTGACGTTTCTCAATCAGGCGGGGGCGCTGGTGCATGTGTATCAGGACGGTTCGGTGCATATGAACCATGGAGGGACCGAGATGGGGCAAGGGTTGTTCCAGAAGGTGGCGCAGGTGGCGGCAAGCCGGTTTGGGATACCGGTGGAGATGGTGAAGATTACCGCGACGGATACCGGGAAAGTGCCGAATACCTCGGCGACGGCGGCGTCGTCGGGCAGTGACCTGAACGGGATGGCAGTCAAAGCGGCGTGCGACACGATCCGCGAGCGGATCGCCGAGTTTTTGGCCAAGCGGCATCAGCTGGAGGTCGGCAAGGTGCGGTTTGCAGATGGGAACGTGGTTGTTGGCAGCAAGGTTTATAGTTTTGCCGAGGCGGCGGCTGAGGCGTATATGGGGCGGGTCAGCCTGTCTGCAACCGGGTTTTACAAGACGCCCAAGGTTGAGTGGGACCGGATCAAGGGGGTAGGGCGCCCGTTTTTCTATTTTGCCTATGGTGCATCGGTAACGGAGGTGGCGATTGATACGCTGACCGGGGAGAACCGGATATTGCGCTGTGATATTTTGCATGATGCGGGCGAGTCTTTGAACCCGGCGTTGGATATTGGCCAGGTCGAGGGCGCGTATGTGCAAGGTGCAGGTTGGTTAACAACCGAGGAGCTGGTCTGGGATGATGCCGGGCGGCTGAGGACACACGCGCCGTCGACCTATAAGATACCCGCGTGCTCGGACCGGCCTGATGTGTTCAATGTGGCGCTTTGGGATGGGTCGAACCGGGAGGAAACGATTTATCGTTCCAAAGCCGTGGGAGAACCGCCGTTCATGTTGGGGATATCGGCGTTTCTGGCGCTGAGTGATGCGGTTTCGGCGTGTGGGGATGCCTATCCGGCACTGAATGCGCCTGCCACGGCTGAGCAGGTTTGGACCGCTGTGCGGAGGGTGCGTAATGGGGTTTGATATTGAGGCTTTGCGCGCGGTGGTGAACCGGCACGGCCAGGTGGTGCGGGTTGTCATCGCCGCAGTCCGGGGGTCGTCCCCGCGCGAGGTCGGGGCGGCGATGCTTGTTTGGCCAATGAAGGATGGTGTTGGGCAGGCGGGGACGATTGGCGGTGGTGCGCTGGAGTTTCAGGCCGCTGACGCGGCGCGGCGGATGAGCGCGCCTGTGGCGCTTAAGGTACATGCGTTGGGGCCTGATCTGGGGCAATGTTGCGGCGGCGCCGTGACGTTGCTGAGTGAAGTGTATGATGCGAAAGTGATCGCCGGACTTGAGGGTGATGTGGTGGCGAGGCCGGTTGAACGGGGCGCCGCGCTGACGCTTGGCGTCCGGCGCCTGCTGGCGCAGGCGAGGCAGGGCGAAGCGCCTGAGGTGCAATTGCTGGATGGCTGGATGATTGAGCCGGTGCATAAGCCCGGGCGCGATATCTGGATATGGGGTGCCGGGCATGTGGGGCGGGCTTTGGTACAGGTTCTGGCGCCGCTGCCGGATGTTGCGATTACCTGGGTTGATACAGCACCAGAGCGGTTTCCCGAGAATGTTTCGGGGGCCAGGGTTGTGCCGGTTGCCCGGCCTGCTGAGTTGGCGCGCCATGCGCCCGAGGGGGCGGAGCATTTGGTTGTGACGTATTCTCATGCGCTTGATCTGGAATTGTGCGATCAGTTGTTGCGGCGGGGGTTTGGATCTGCCGGGTTGATTGGTTCGGCGACCAAATGGGCGAGGTTTCGCAGTCGTTTGGCGGCTTTGGGGCACGGGGACGACCAAATAGGCCGGATCACCTGTCCGATTGGCGACCCGGGGTTGGGAAAACATCCACAGATGATTGCGGTTGGGGTGGCGGCAGAGATGCTGCGCCCGGTCGGGGCAGAGTTTATCAGGAAGGAACGACACGCATGACAACGCCTTTATTGAGCTTGCAGGGGCTGACCAAAGCCTATCCGGGTGTGATTGCCAACAACAATGTCTCGTTTGATATTGGCGAGGGCGAAGTGCATGCCTTGCTGGGAGAGAACGGTGCCGGAAAATCGACCCTGGTCAAGATAATCTATGGGTTGGTGAAGCCGGATTCTGGCCAGATGCTGCTGAAAGGTAAGATATTTGCGCCAGTTGAACCGAGGGCGGCACGGGCGGACGGAATTGCGATGGTATTTCAGCATTTCTCGTTGTTTGACGCATTGAACGTGGCCGAGAATATTGCCTTGGGCATGGAAAACCCGCCGGATATGCGGGATCTGGCGGTAAAAATTCGCGAGGTTTCCGAGAATTATGGTTTGCCGTTGGATCCGTATCGGAGGGTTGGCGATCTGAGTGCCGGGGAGCGGCAGAGGGTCGAGATTATTCGCTGCCTGTTGCAAGACCCCAAATTGCTGATCATGGATGAGCCGACCAGTGTGTTAACACCGCAAGAGGTGGAAATCCTGTTTGAGACGTTGCTTAAGCTGCGGTCTGAAGGGACGTCGATCCTGTACATTTCGCATAAACTGGAGGAAATTCGCACGCTTTGTGATCATGCGACCGTGCTGCGGTTGGGGGAGAATGTGGGTGAGTGTACACCTTCGGAGACCTCGGCGAGTGAGATGGCGGAGCTGATGGTTGGCTCGGAACTGAAGACACCTGAGAGGGCCACCAGGGAGATGGGTGAGGTAACGTTGGATATTTCCGGTCTTTCAGTGCCGTCGCCGTCTGAGTTTGGGACGCCTTTGCGAAACGTGCATCTGACGGTGAGGAAGGGCGAAGTTCTGGGCATTGGTGGCGTGGCCGGTAATGGGCAGGATGAGTTGCTTGGGGTGTTGTCAGGGGAGACTTTGACCGAGGCTGATGCGGTCAAGCTGGATGGGCAGCCTATTGGGCGGTTGGGGCCGACAGAGCGGCGGCGGCTGGGGTTGCTGACGGCACCCGAAGAGCGGCTGGGGCATGCGGCGGCACCAGACATGAGTCTGACTGAGAATGCGATGCTGACCGGGTCTGTGCGAGAGGGGCTTGAATCGCGCGGGTTTCTTAAATGGGGCGAGGCGAAAGGGTTTGCCGAGAGGATTATCGAGGTTTTTGATGTGCGCACACCAGGGCCGGAGAATGCCGCGAGATCATTGTCGGGCGGGAATTTGCAGAAGTTTGTAGTTGGGCGTGAAGTGTTGCAGAGACCGGATGTGTTGGTGATCAACCAGCCGACCTGGGGGGTGGATGCGTCGGCTGCGGCGTCGATCCGGCAGGCAATTCTGGATCTGGCCGCCGGGGGGGCTGCGGTGGTGTGTATATCGCAGGATCTGGATGAGTTGATGGAGATTTCGGATAGTTTTGCGGCGTTGAATGAAGGACGATTGAGTGCGCCTAGGGATGCGTCGGGACTGACGGTGGAAGAGATCGGTCTGATGCTGGGCGGGGCACATGGGATGGAGGTGGCGCATGTATGATATGGTGCGAAAAAGGGTCTTCCTGCCTTTCCTCTTGGCGGCAAAGCCGTCTGCCGGGCAGCGGACGGGGATATTTATGGACCAGTATTGGGGACGAGTGGCATGATAATACTGGAAAAGCGACCGCAGCCTTCCCGGGTTTGGTCAATGGCCACGCCGTTGGTGGCGGTGTTGGCGACGATGCTCTTTGGCGGGTTGTTGTTCATGGCGCTGGGCAAGAACCCGTTGGAGGCGATCAGGACGATCTTTTATGATCCGTTGTTTGGGGAATTCGCGTTTTATTATCGCCCGCAGTTGTTGGTCAAAGGCGCGCCTTTGGTGTTGATTGCCATCGGTCTGAGCCTGGGGTTCAAGGCGGGAATTTGGAATATTGGTGCCGAAGGGCAGTATATTGTCGGCGCTTTGGTCGGGGCCGGGGTTGGCCTTGCATTTTATCCGCTTGAGGCGTGGTATATCTTTCCGCTGATGGTGATTGGCGGGGCGTTCGGCGGCTGGGCCTGGGCGATGATCCCGGCGTTGTTGAAGGTTCGGTTCGGGACCAATGAAATCCTTGTTTCGCTGATGCTGGTTTATGTGGCCGAACAGTTGCTGGCCTCGATGTCGCTTGGATTATTGAAGAACCCGGATGGGTTTGGCTTTCCGGGCAGTCGTAATCTGAATGACTATGCCAGTGCCAATTCCTGGATTGCGCAGGATTATGGCATGCATTGGGGCATGGTTGCGGCATTCATTGCGGTGATTTTTTCCTATATCCTGCTGAACCGGCATATGCTGGGGTTTCATATCCGGTTGACCGGAGAAGCCCCGCGCGCGGCGCGATTTGCCGGGGTCAAACCGAAACTGCTGGTGCTGATTGTTTTGGGCACGTCGGGTGCGCTGGCCGGGTTGGCGGGGCTGTTCGAAGCCTCGGGGCCATCGGGGCAGATCAGTATTGATTTCAATGTCGGTTATGGGTTCACGGCGATCATTGTTGCCTTTTTGGGGCGGTTGCACCCGGTTGGCATTCTGCTGGCGGGGGGGCTGATGGCGCTGACCTATATCGGTGGCGATATTGCGCAATCAAGCATGGGCCTGCCGGCATCGGCCATTCAGGTGTTTCAGGGGATGCTTTTGTTCTTTCTGCTGGCGTTTGATATTTTGACCAATTTTCGGGTGCGGATGCGCACCGGAACCGGTGAGGTGGCGTAAAATGGATCTTAGTTCAATCAATCCGGTTTTGTTGGTGGCATCCCTGATGGTTGCGGCAACGCCGATCCTGTTGGCGGCCATAGGCGAACTGGTGGCGGAAAGGGCCGGGGTCTTGAACCTTGGTGTCGAAGGCATGATGATTGTCGGCGCAATCAGCGGCTTTGCCATTGCGGTCGAAACCGGCTCGCCTTTGCTGGGCTTTATTGCTTCGGCCATTGGTGGTGCCACCTTGTCGCTGCTATTTGTGTTTCTGACGCAGGTTGTTCTGGCCAATCAGGTGGCATCAGGTTTGGCTTTGACCCTGTTCGGGCTGGGCCTTAGCGCGCTGATGGGTCAGAAATATGTCGGGGTACGCCCGCCAACGACCGAGCAGCTGAACATCCCGGTTCTAAGCGATTTACCGGTGGTCGGGCCAATCCTGTTCAGCCATGATCTGGTCCTGTATCTGAGCGTCGCCATTATTGGCGCTGTCTGGTATCTGCTGAAGTACACCCGCGCCGGGCTGATCCTGCGCGCGGTCGGTGAAAACCACGATGCGGCCCATGCGCTGGGCTTTAAGGTCGTGCGAATTCGCATCATGGCGATCATGTTTGGCGGGGCCTGCGCCGGCTTGGGTGGGGCCTATATTTCGCTGGTCAGGGTGCCGCAATGGACCGAGGGCATGACGGCCGGTGTCGGCTGGATCGCCCTGGCGTTGGTGGTGTTTGCCAGTTGGAAGCCGTGGCGGGTTCTGCTAGGGGCCTATCTGTTCGGGGGGGTCACGGTTGTGCAGCTTAATTTACAGGCCGCGGGCGTTGCCATTCCGGTCGAATATCTGGCAATGTCGCCGTATATCATAACCATCATCGTGCTGGTGATCCTGTCAAAAGACAAAAGCAGCGCGCCGGCCTCACTTGGCCGAATATTCCACGCCTCACGCTAGGGGCCAACACTATCATATAAGGGAGTGAAAATATGAGAATTACCACACTATTGACGGGTGCCGCACTGGCGCTTGGTCTGGCAGCCGGTGGCGCCTGGGCCGAAAAAACCAAGGTCGGCTTTGTTTATGTCGGACCGGTTGGCGATGGCGGCTGGACCTATACCCACGACCAGGGCCGTCTTCAGATCGAGGCAGAACTGGGCGATAGCGTTGAAACCGTCTTTGTCGAGAACGTACCCGAAGGGCCGGATGCCGAGCGCGTCATGACCCAGATGGCCCTGAACGGCGCCGATCTGATTTTTACCACGTCATTCGGATATATGGATGCCACATTGAAAGTGGCCAAGAAATTCCCGAATGTGCGATTTGAACACGCCACCGGGTACAAAACCTCGGACAATGTTTCTGTGTATAGTGCGCGGTTCTATGAGGGTCGCGCCATCCAGGGCCATATTGCCGGCAGCATGACGCAATCCAATATCGTCGGATACATCGGTTCCTTCCCGATCCCCGAAGTTATCCGTGGCATCAACAGCGCGTTCATTCACGCCCGCAAGGCCAACCCCGATGTGGAATTCAAGATCATCTGGGTCTATACGTGGTTTGATCCGGCCAAAGAGGCCGATGCCGCCAAGGTACTGATCGAACAGGGTGCCGACGTGATCCTGCAACACACGGATTCAACAGCACCTCTGGCGGCTGCTGAAGCCGCGGGCAATGTCATCGGCTTTGGGCAGGCCTCGGATATGTCGAAATACAAGGATGGTCCGCGGGTTTCGGCCATTCTGGACCTCTGGGGTCCGTATTATGTCGAACGTACCAAGGCCCTCATGGATGGCACATGGTCTACCGTCAACACCTGGAATGGCATTGGCGACGGCATGGTCGGCATTGGTGAAATCACCGATCGCGTACCGGCAAACGTCAAGGCCGAGGCCCTGGCGATGAAGGCATCAATTGCATCGGGCGAATACCACCCGTTCACCGGACCTTTGAACAAGCAGGACGGGTCTGTCTGGCTGAAGGATGGCGAGGTGGCGGATGACGGCGTGTTGGCTGGCCTGGGGTTCTATGTCGAAGGCATCGAAGGCGACATCCCGAACTGATTTCGTCTGACAATTGAATGATTGGGAAAGGCCCTGCAATTTGCGGGGCCTTTTCTTGTCGTGGCGCCCGTGTAACTGTACGAGAATGAAAAAACTTACCTCTCAGGATGGCACGCCGATGGGCCGCTTTGCCTTTGGCGCAATGCAATTCGGCGGCAAGGCGGATGAACCCCGATCGCTTGCCATGTACAAGGCCTGCCGCGCGGCAGGCATCACCCATTTCGATACTGCCTGGATTTATACCGAAGGTGCTTCTGAAACCCTTTTGGGTGCAATGATCGGCGACGAACGCGATCAATTGCTGATTGCCACCAAATTCGGCGCGGTTGGCGGCGCCGGGCTGGCCAATTTGCAGGCTCAGTTTGATGCCTCGCGCAAACGGTTGGGCATGGACATGGTGGATGTGCTGTACCTGCACGGGTTCGATCCCGACACGGACCCAAGGGTGACGATGGAAGGGATGGCGACGTTACATCAGGCCGGGCACATCCGCTATATCGGCCTGTCCAATTTTGCGGCCTGGCAGGTGATGCACTGGGTTAGGGTTGCGGCCGAGTTCGACCTTGAAATCGATATCGTCCAGCCGATGTACAATCTTGTCAAACGTCAGGCCGAGGTCGAAATCCTGCCAATGAGTGCAGACCAGAACATCGCCGTGGCCGCCTATTCACCCCTTGGAGGTGGGCTTTTGACCGGGAAATACGGTGTCGGCACACCGGAAAAGTATGGTGTTGGGACACCGGAAAAGTATGGTGTTGGGACACCGGGGCGACTTCGCGAAGACAACCGCTATGCGCGCCGTTATGATCAGGATTGGATGTACGATGTCGCCGGTAATCTTACGGTTTTGGCCAGGCAACATGATGTTGACCCGACCACCCTGGCCGTTGCCTGGGTTGCGGCGCATCAAACAAGCCCGATACCAATCATATCCGGGCGAACGGCAGACCAATTGCGCCCATCACTGGCCGCGCTGACGTATGAATTGCCGGCTGACCTCTATGACCGGATCAGCGCCCTCAGCCCGACCCCGCCACTGGCCACTGACAGAAGCGAAGAACAGTCATGAAACAACCTGCAAACATCAGTACCGCCCACCCCGGGGTCGGCGACCGGTTGGTGGCCCCGTCCGCGGCCCGCAATATTGATGCCATCTGTGACCTGCTGCAAGAGGTGGCCCCGGCCACAGGCAACGCATTGGAATTGGCAAGCGGCACCGGAGAGCACATAGCCCGCCTGGCCGCCCTGATGCCGGGGCTGAACTGGCAGCCAAGCGATGTGGACGCAACACGGCGCGCCAGCGCCGACGCCTACGCCAAAGACGCAGGGCTAACCAATTTGGCCCCGGCAATTTTCCTTGACGCAACAGCACCCGGGTGGGGCGCAAAATATACCGGTCAGTCGCTGATTTTCCTGTCCAACCTGCTGCACCTGATCACCGATGCACAGGCAAGTACCCTGATTGCCGAAGCCGCCAGTGCCCTGACCCGTGGCGGGCGTCTGGTGATCTATGGCCCCTTCATGCGAGGTGAAAAACTGACCAGCGACGGCGATATTTCCTTTCATCAAAGCCTGCGGGCCCAAAACCCTGATATCGGCTATAAGGATGACTTTGACGTAATGGACCTGATACAGGATACCGGCTTGGAAATGCGTGAGGTAATTGAAATGCCCGCCAACAACCTTAGCTTGATCGCGCAGAAGTAGTTGATTAACAAAAAAAGCATGTTTTTGATATACATCTATATACAGTTTCCCCCACTATTGATAGAACTCCACCATTAGTGAGTGATTATTTTAGTAGTACGAAGCTTTTACAGACACATACAATCAGGGGGGCAAATGGCTTATATTAACGGGACTAATGGTAACGACACACTTATGGGAACGGTCGGTGCCGACAAAATTTACGGGCTCAATGGGAGTGACACCATTGACGGCAAAGAAGGCCAAAACATAATTCGCGGTGGTAATGGGAATGACATCATCACAACGGGCAAAGGCCGTGATTTAATCTACGGCGATGATGGCAACGATCTGATCAATGTGGTCGGAAATTATTCCGGCACCTTTGTGCTTGGCGGCAACGATGACGATACCGTCTCGTTGGACCTGGCGAAGGAAGGCACGTTTTTGTCGCTGGACTATGAGCGCGGCAGCTATGGATCAAACACTCTGGACTCGATTGATGTAATCATTCGGGATGACCGAATGGACATCGAAAAGGCGTTCAGTTCATCCACATTCCAGGATGATATCGTCGGGCTGAGAAACCTTGGGGCGGATGGAACCATCATGCTGTTCGGCTCGTCGGGGGACGATGAAATAGATGCGGATTCGCGTGATGCCCTGGATGCGCCCAGAATTGTATTCTTCGCCAATGGCAACGACACATTCAACGGCAGTTCAGACACCTACGAAGAGATAACATTCGGCGCATCCTTTGGCTTTGACAGTTCCAATTCGGTCTCATACCAAAGCAACGAGATCACCATCACCAGCAACTCATCCGGTCAGATGAGCGGTCGGGTCAATTATGATGCATTTGACGGCACCGACAACAATTCCTTTGTTATTCGGTTTTCGGCAATGGATATGATCGAAGGATCAACCGGCGACGATACGTTTAATGGCTCGGGCGGGAACGATAAATTCCGGCCTGGCTACGGTAACGACGGATTTGACGGCGGCGCGGGTAAAGACACCGTGTATTATGATGCCAAGGGAATTGTAAATGTGCTTGTAGATCTTCAGTGGGGATATGCTGAATCGCTGTTTTCGAATGACGGCGCCCTGGATGATTTTTCCGGTGTTTACGGTGGTGATCGCTTTATCTTCGATGACCAGATTCAGTATGATGGACTGCGAAGTGTCGAAAATGCGGTCGGTTCCGATGGTGATGATACCTTGCGGGGCAGCAACAAGGCAAACGTTCTGGAAGGCGGCGGCGGCGACGATAACCTGAATGGCCGCAAGGGCGGTGATACCCTGATCGGCGGTGATGGCAACGACAACCTGCGTGGTTTCGCCGGCCGCGACAAGTTCCAGTTCGACAGCGCCGATGGTTCTGACAAGATATTCAAGTTTGAGAACGGCAAAGACAAAATCGTTATCACAGATGGCCTGAGTTTCTCTGATGTTGAGATTGTCGATCAGGGTCGCCATACGCTGGTGACGTTTGGCGACACGTCTGTGACTTTGGTGAACTTTGATGAAACATTGGTGGATCAGTCTGACTTCCTGTTTACAGCCTGACACATAGTTTATCTATTCAAACCTTGTGAAAGCCGGAGCAATGCTCCGGCTTTCCCATTTGTTACCCGTCGATGCGGATAGCTTCGTTTTTCGGGTCATACGGGCTGTCAGCGGTAATTTCTGCATCCCACAGTTTGCCCAACATCCGCACCTTAAGCTGCGTTCCCGGCACCGCGAGTGACACCGGCACATAGCCCATGCCAATCGACTTGCCAAACGCCACCGAATAACCGCCCGAGGTCAGCCGCCCAACCCGGTTGCCGCCGTGATACAACGCCTCCCGACCCCAAGGGTCGGCATCTTCTGGCCCATCAATCAACAGGGTGACACATTTTGACCGGATGCCAATTTCCTGCATCGCGTCGCGCCCGTGAAATTCTTTGCTCAGGTCGATAAACCGTGGTAAATCGGCCTCCAAAGGTGTGGCATCCCGTCCCAGCTCGGTGCCAAACGCACGATAAGATTTCTCTTGCCGCAGCCAGTTCTGCGCCCTGGCACCAACCAGCTTCATACCATGCGGCGCACCCGCCTCCATCAACTGATCCCACAGGTAATTCTGCATCTCTACGGGATGATGCAACTCCCAGCCCAACTCTCCGGTATAGGCCACGCGGATGGCGCGCACCGGGCACATGCCCAGTTCGATATTGCGACAGGTTAGCCACGGGAACCGCTTGTTGGTTAGAACCGTTGCCGGGGCGCCGTCCTTGATCAACCCATTCAGAACCTCGCGTGATTTTGGCCCGGCAATGGCAAAGACCCCCCATTGTGTGGTCACATCCTGAATTTCGATATAGCCAAATTCACCCATCTTGTCGGCGGCTGCCTTGCGCAGATAATCCGCGTCATAACCCGTCCACGCCCCTGCCGAGACCAGATAAAATTCTTCTTCAGCCAGCCGGACGATGGTATATTCGGTTCGGGTCGTCCCCACCCCCGTCAGGGCATAAGTCAGGTTGATACGCCCCACGCGCGGTAGCTTGTTACAGGTAAACCAATCCAGAAATGCCGTTGCACCCGGTCCTTTGACCACATGCTTGGTGAATGCAGTCGCATCAACCAGGCCAACACCATTGCGGATCGCCATCGCCTCATCATGGGCATATTGCCACCAACCGCCACGCCGGAAACTGCGTGCATCATGATCAAAGCTATCGGGTGCATTCAGGGGGCCATAATAATTCGGTCGTTCCCATCCGTTCACCCAACCAAACTGTGCCCCCAGTGCCTTTTGCCGTTCAAAGGCGGGGGCGGTGCGCAATGGCCTGCAAGCCGGACGTTCCTCATCCGGGTGGTGCAAAACATAGACGTGATCGTAACATTCTTCGTTCTTG
Organism: Paracoccaceae bacterium; assembly: GCA_021648025.1. Lineage (GTDB taxonomy): Bacteria > Pseudomonadota > Alphaproteobacteria > Rhodobacterales > Rhodobacteraceae > NVQY01. Next base: position 7,884 of record JAKITO010000011.1, on the reverse strand, counting down.
CGCGCGGCAAATTCGGTGGTCATCCAATCCCCATACCGCTTGGGATCAAGCGACGCCATGTCGATCTCGGCTTCGCCTTCAACCATCATCTGCGCCAGGAAATACCCGGTCCCCCCGGCGGCAGTGATGCCAAATGAAAACCCCTCGGCCAGCCACATGTTGCGCAATCCCGGCGCAGGTCCAACCAAAGGATTGCCATCTGGCGTATAACAGATAGGCCCGTTGAAATCATCCTTAAGCCCACTTTCCTCGCAGGACGGAATCCGGTGGATCATCGCCATATACTGATCCTCGATCCGCTCCAGATCCAGTGGGAACAGATCGGCCCGGAAACTGTCCGGCACCCCGTGTTCGAAACACGCAGGCGCGCCCTGTTCATAGACGCCCAATATCCAGCCGCCGCGCTCTTCGCGCACATAAGACTGGGCATCGGCGTCGCGGATTACCGGATGTTCATCCCCGCCTTTGGCGCGAAATTCCACCAACTCCGGGTCCTTATCCATGACAATGAACTGATGCTCGACCGGAATGGCCGGGATCTTGATCCCCAGCATCGCGGCGGTCCGTTGGGCATGGTTTCCCGACGCTGTCACCACATGCTCAGCCGTCACTACAACCTGCTCGTCACAAGGCACCAGATTACCGCCCCGCTCGACCATCTTGGTACAGGTCACTTCCCAAACCTCACCGGTCCAGTGAAACCCATCTGCCTGCCACCTGCGCTCTATCACCACCCCGCGCTGGCGCGCGCCTTTGGCCATCGCCTGGGTCACATCCGCCGGGTTAATGTAACCGTCAGTGTTGTGGTACAACGCGCCCTTCAGATCCTCCGTACGGATCAATGGCCAGCGCGCCTTGATTTCATCCGGGGTCAGCCACTCATAAGGCACATCGCAGGTTTCAGCCGTCGAGGCATAAAGCCTATACTCATCCATCCTCGCATCGGTCTGCGCCATGCGCAGATTGCCAACCACGGCAAACCCGGCATTCAATCCGGTTTCCGCCTCAAGCGACTTGTAAAATTCAACCGAATACTTGTGAATATGCGTGGTCGCGTAAGACATATTGAACAACGGCAACAACCCGGCCGCATGCCACGTCGATCCCGACGTCAATTCATCCCTCTCCAGCAACATCACATCGTCCCATCCGGCGCGCGCCAGATGATACGCAATCGAGGTGCCAACCGCCCCGCCGCCGATCACAAGTGCCTTGACGTTGGTTTTCATAGGCCCGCCCTTTCGGATTAGAATCTCACTCCTCGCGGTTATGCCAAAACTTCACCCCCCGCACCCGGCCCCTCCGACCCAAATCGGAACAAAACCGACCAAACGCCCCGTTCCCATTTCATCTTGCAATATAAACTCCCCGCCCCGTTGTCGGCAGGGCCTGATTGCAGGCCCGAGAGGGGAGGCAATACGCCAAAGGCGAAACCAACAACCTTTCACAATATCTTGCCCGGATTCATAATCCCTTCCGGGTCCAAAGCCATCTTGATCGCCGCCATCACCTTGGTGGCCGGTCCCAACTCCTTTTGCAGGTACGGCCGCTTACCCTGACCAATCCCATGCTCACCTGTGCATGTCCCATCCATCGAAATCGCCAGATCGTTCAGCCAGCCGATGAATTCATCCGCCCGTGCCACCTCTGCCTTATCCTCCATGTCCACCAGTGGTGTGCAATGAAAATTACCGTCCCCCACATGGCCGACAACCGGTGACAACAGGCCCAGTTCCGCCGCCTTGTCCTGTGCCGCCGTCACACATTCCGCCAGCCGGGAAATCGGCACGCAAACATCCGTGGCGATGCCCTTGCAACCGGGCCGTATCTGCATCACCGCCCAATAAAGATCATGCCGCGCCTTCCACATGGCGTTCCTCTCTTCGGTACTGGTGGTCATGACAAATTTCTCACCGCCAAACTCCTCGGCAATACCACCAAAGGTCTCTGCCTGCTCCTTGACCCCGGCGTCAGAGCCATGAAACTCCAGCAGCAACAGCGGCGTTTCCGGCAAGCTAAGCTTGGAATAGGCGTTTACCGCTTTCACACAGGTCTCATCCAGCAACTCAATCCGCGCCACCGGCACCCCGTACTGAATGGTCGTCATCACGGCGCGGCAGGCCGCATCGACACTTGGAAACGAACAAGACGCGGCAGAGATTGCCTCGGGAATGCCCTGCAATCGCAAAGTAATCTCGGTGATCAGGCCCAGCGTGCCCTCGGACCCCACCATCAACCGCGTCAGATCGTATCCGGCCGAGGACTTCCTTGCCCGCTGTGCGGTGCGAATAACCTCGCCATCCGGCATCACCACCTGCAACGCGATAACATTGTCTTTCATCGTGCCATAGCGCACTGCATTGGTGCCCGACGCCCGCGTCGCCGTCATACCGCCAAGCGACGCATTGGCACCCGGATCAATCGGAAAGAACAAGCCCTGATCGCGCAGGTAGGTGTTCAGGTCCTCGCGGGTCACTCCGGGCTGTACCACGCAATCAAGATCACTGGCGTTGACGGCCAAAATCTGGTTCATCTCTGTGACATCAACCGATATGCCACCCGCAGGCGCATTTACATGGCCTTCAAGCGATGTACCTGTACCATACGGAATGACCGGTACTTTGTGGGCGGCACAGGTCTTGATGATCTCACAAACCTCTGCCACGGAACGCGGAAACACCACCGCATCCGGGGCCTGATTTTCAATATAGGTGGTGGTATGGCCATGTTGTTCGCAGATCGCCTGCCCGGTATGAAACTGGCCGCCAAAGCGCTGTTTCAAAATGCCAAGGACGGTTTTTATGCCCGCTTCGTTGCGGGGCAGGGATGTGGCCTGAACCATGGTTTTCTTCCTTTGTTATTCGCCTAATGCTATGCCTTCACGGCGCGGATCCGCCCCGCCCGAAAGCCCATCGGCCGTGATGGCAATTGCATGCAGACCCGAATTAAGATCGCGTATTTTGGTCTCATACCCCATGGCCTCCAACTCGGGTGCCAGCCCTTCGGCGTCACTACCGGCCTCAAGATCAAAGGTGCCAAACCGGTTGACCGCATGGCCCATCGACACCGCCGCCTGCACATCCATACCCCAATCGGCCCAGGCAATGATCGCGCTGGCCACGTAACCGATGATCCGGCTGCCCCCGGGCGAGCCGATGGCCAGCACCGGCACCCCGTCCAACATCACAATGGTCGGCGACATCGACGATCTTGGCCGCTTGCCCGGCTCCAGCCGGTTGGCGATGGGGACGCCATCACGGTGGGTGCGAAACGAAAAATCGGTCAACTCGTTGTTCAAAAGGAACCCCCGAACCATCAGACGCGACCCAAAGGCATTTTCGATTGTGGTGGTCATCGACAACACATTGCCAAAGCCATCAACAATCGAGATATGCGATGTCGACGGCAGTTCAATCGAAACGTCGTCGGCCCAGTTCAGCGCATGGTCAAACTCAGGCGTCCCGGGGGTCACGTTTTCCAAAGCCGCTTCGCCTCGCAAGAGTTCTGCGCGCGCCTTAAGGTAATCAGGATCAACCAGTCCCTTGGTGGGCATCGGCACAAAGTCGCTATCAGCCATGTACCGGCCCCGATCAGCAAACGCCAGGCGCGAGGCATCGCCGATCAGCCGCCAGGCGGCGGCGCTGTCAGCACCAAGAGCGCCCAGATTGAAATGGTTCAATTGCCCAAGGATCTGCCCAACAGTCAGCGCACCGGACGATGGCGGGCCCATGCCGCACACCTCATAGGCGCGGTAAGCGACGCACACCGGATCGCGCGCGCGCACGTTGTAGATTGCCAGATCAATCTCGGACAACACGCCGGGATTACCCGGTGCATTCTGGACCGCCCGCACAATGTCGCGAGCAATGGCCCCGGTGTAAAACCCGACCGGCCCCAGCGTGGCCAAGGTCCGCAAAGAGGTCGCATATTCCGGGTTGCGCAAACGATCCCCGGCTTTCAGCGCAACACCCCCAGGCAGAAAATAACCTGCCGTTGTCGGGTGAATTGCCAGCCGGTCGGCGTCATATTCAATTGACCCTGCAAGTCGCGGAGATACAGTAAATCCCTGATCTGCATGGGTAATCGCATGGCCAAACAACCAGCGCCACGGCAAACGGCCCCACCGTTGCCAGGCCTCTGCCATCAAGGCGGGCGTGCCCGGTGTGCCAACTGAACGCCCACCCACAACCGCATCAAAGAACCCAAGCGGCTTGCCGGTCGCATCCTGAAACAACTGCGGGGTCGCCGCCAGTGGTGCGGTTTCGCGCCCGCCCAAAGTGGTCAATTGTTTAGTGCCGGCATCATACCAGACCAAAAACGCCCCCCCCCCAGACCCGAGGATTGCGGCTCGACCAACCCCAGCACGGATTGCACCGCAACCATCGCATCCGCCGCCGTGCCACCGGCCCGCAATATATCCGCCCCGGCCACGGCGGCCAGCGGATTGGCAACCGCGATCATCCAGTTCGACGACTGGACCGGCAGCCCTTGCGCTTTGGCCGCCATCGAGGCGGCAATTGTCGCAGACAGGTCGACGAAGTCAGTGGCCGTGGCAGCCTCAGGTGCGACGCGGTCCGCCGCTTGCTGTGCAAATGCCCCATTGGCCGCCAGCAAGGCCGCAATCAGCCACTGAATTCGCATAACAAGTCCCCCCGGTTCAACAGCTTACAACATCGACGGGACCACCTGATCCGGTGGCCGATGGCCATCTTCGAACGTCTTGATGTTAATGATAACTTTCTCGCCCATCTCGATCCGCCCTTCCAGTGTGGCAGATCCCATATGCGGCAACAAAACGACATTCTTCAGCTCGCGCAGACGCGGGTTGATGTCAGTCCCATGTTCGTAGACATCCAACCCTGCCCCGGCAATCTCGCCCACGCGCAGCATCCGTGTCAGGGCATTTTCGTCAATCACATCACCGCGCGCGGTATTGACGATCACCGCTGTGGGTTTCAGCAGCTTCAGACGCCGGGCGTTCATCAGGTGGAAGGTGCTGGGCGTTGCCGGGCAATTGATCGAAATCACATCCATCCGCGCCACCATCTGATCCAGACTGTCCCAATAGGTGGCCTCAAGTGCTGCTTCGATCTCGGGGCGCAGGCGTTTGCGGTTGTGGTAATGTATCTGCATGCCAAACGCCGCCGCCCGTCGCGCCACCGCCTGACCAATTCGGCCCATACCCAAAATACCCAGCCGTCGCCCGCCAACCCGTCCACCCATCAATGCCGTCGGTGCCCATCCTTGCCAATCGCCCGATTGCATCACTGCCAACCCTTCGGGTATGCGCCGGGTAACGGCCAGAATCAGTGCCATGGTCATGTCGGCGGTGTCATCGGTCAAAACACCGGGCGTGTTTGAGACCAACACACCGCGTTGGCGCGCCGTAGCCACGTCGATATGGTCAACCCCCGCGCCGTAATTGGCAATCAGCTTGAGTTTGTCGCCTGCTTGCGCCAGCAGGCCCGCGTCAATCGTATCGGTGACGGTAGGGACCAGAATATCGGCAGATTTCACCGCCTGGGCCAGTTCCGCGCGGGTCATGGGGGTGTCATCATCGCGCAGCTTGATGTCAAATAATTCGCTTAATCGGGTTTCCACCGCTTCCGGCAACCGTCGCGTCACGACAACACTCAGACGTTCTCTTGGCAAATCCGCTCTCCTGTCGCTTTTCAAAATGATGCGTATCGTGCCATGGTGGCGCAGGAATAGGCAGGGCACAAGAACCCGATGCGCATATGACGCAGCCTTTTTGATGATTTTGGCAGGCGGGCAGGCAGGCAGTGACAATATCCTACATTTCCAGGCGCGCCTTTTTGCGTATTGCAGCCGTCATTCTGATCACCGCCCTTGTTTTGCCGATTGGGTTGATTGCCCCGGTGATGGCCGAGGGTGAACGCGGCCCGGTGACCAACCTGCCGATGCCGCGTTATGTCTCGATGAAATCGACCGAAGGCAATGTTCGACGTGGACCATCGCTTAGCCATCGCATTGATTGGGTGTTCAAACGTCGCGATATGCCGTTGCAGATTACCGCCGAGCATGGCCACTGGCGCCGGGTTCAGGACCGCGATGGTATGGGCGGCTGGGTTCACTATGCGCTGTTGTCAGGGGTCAGGACCGTGTTGGTGGAACGTGACATGTTGCAGGTCTATTCGCGGCCAGATTCCAAGACACCGGTTTCGGCCGCGTTCGAACTTGGAGTTGTTGCCCGGTTGGGGTCTTGTATCGAAGGCTGGTGCAGGATTTCGGCAGGTGGCTATAAAGGCTGGGCGCGCAAAGAGGCGCTTTGGGGTGTGTTGCCGGGAGAGTTGCGCGACTGATTGCGAAATGCCAGCCAATGCCACCCAATGCGCCAACTGGCAAAACGCTCGTCAGTAAATTCTCCAGTCATCTTCGTTTGCGACTTCGCCAATTGCCAGCCAGGCCACCCTGAGACGTGCGATGCGGGTGTCCAGCCAGGTGCGAAAAACGATATCAAACCCCAAGGTTGTCACGTTCTGCGCCGTCACTTCGATCCGCACCGGAGACTTGGTGTCCACATCCCAAAGCGAGATGGATGTGTGTACCATTGGTGGCCTATTAAATGCCTCGCCAAAACCGACGGCCCGGCGGCGCTCGCGTTCGCCTGAACCGGTCCACATGTCGCCACCGTTTTCAAAGTCGCTGAACAGGACGACGTCGCCCTGATCAATGCCAACCAAATGATTTTCAATTCGTTCCATGTATTTTTCTTAACGTTAAAAAATGCAACCTATTGGGGATATACGACAAAACTCAGGCAAAAGAAAACCGGCCCTGTGGCAGGGCCGGTTCGTTACAGCCTATTTGACTGGTCTTGCCGTTACAAGTCGATATGGGTGTTCAGGGCTTCCATATCGGCAAGCAGCTTGACAGCATCATCCACCAATGAGTGCTGCCCACCATGAGCGGCGTGAAGATCGGCATGGGCAGAGCGGGCGGATTCGATCATTTCATCCAAATGCGCCCGGGTCATTTCGCTGACCGGAACAACCTTTTCGGCCAGCACCGACACCGCAGCACCGGTAATCTCGGCAAAGCCGCCGGTCACGACATATTCCGAAGCCTCGCCGCCCGAGGCTTCGGCGCGCAGAATGCCGGGACGCAGGGTCATGATGACCGGCGCATGGTCCGGCATCGCCGTGATATCTCCGTCCGAACCGGGTATCTGCACCGCGCTTACCTGCATCGACGCAAGGCTGCGTTCGGGGCTTACCAGATCGAATTGCATCGTATCTGCCATTTGTTTGCTCCTTTACGCGGCGTCTGCGGCCATACGTTCGGCTTTGGCGATCACATCGTCGATGCCGCCAACCATCAAAAACGCGCCTTCGGGCAGGTGATCGTATTCGCCGGCCACAACCGCCTTGAACGACGCAATGGTTTCTTCCAGCGGCACCCGGACACCGGGCGAGCCGGTGAACACTTGCGCCACGTCAAATGGCTGGCTCAGGAAACGCTCGATCTTGCGTGCGCGGGTGACGGTTGTTTTGTCCTCTTCCGACAACTCGTCCATGCCAAGAATGGCGATGATGTCCTGAAGCGATTTATACCGCTGAAGGATCTGCTGAACCGAGGTGGCCACTTCGTAATGCTCTTCGCCAACAATTGCCGGGTCAAGCAGACGCGAGGTGGAATCAAGCGGGTCAACCGCCGGATAGATACCTTTTTCCGAGATCGCCCGGTTCAGAACCGTGGTGGCGTCAAGGTGCGCAAACGATGTCGCCGGGGCCGGATCGGTCAGGTCATCCGCAGGCACATACACCGCCTGCACGGACGTGATCGACCCGGTTTTGGTCGACGCAATGCGTTCCTGCATGGTGCCCATGTCGGTGGCCAGCGTTGGCTGATAGCCAACGGCAG
>JAKITO010000050.1 GCA_021648025.1 Paracoccaceae bacterium | reverse complement strand
GCCGTGCTTCGATCATCGAATACAGCCGGTTACGCCCGGTTTTCGGGGTCCACTCCACCAGCTTGTCGATACTGGTCAGGGCACGCTCACGAATCGACGTGCCATAGGTGTCCTGCCCGTCGCCCACGGCGCGGTCCACGGATGCAAACCATTGCGGCGTATTGCGATAGATCACCGGCGCTTTGGAACGCCATGAATGCGGATACGAATGCTTGATCTTGCCCCGCGCCATCAGCTTGCCAGAGCCCGCCAATGCGTCGATCACCGCCTTGTTGGCATCGCCCTCTTTGCCGTTGGGCTTAAGAATACGCTTGCCACCAAACAGCGGCAGGTCGGCGCGAAAAGACCCGTCTTCGACCACATTATAGGTGATCACCTCCTCCAACATGCCCGCATCGCGGTACAGTTCGAATTCATCCATGCCGTGGGAAGGCGCGCAATGCACGAACCCCGTGCCGTCTTCGTCGGTCACAAAGGGTGCGGCGCGAAAATCACGCGGCGCATCCCATTCGCCCTGACCGTCTTCGATCCCGGCAAAGGGGTGTTGCAGTTTCAGGCCCTCAAACCCGGTTGCATCGCCCAACCGCTCAAACGCATCAACCCGTGCCTTGGCAAAGCAATCCGCCGCCAGCTTGTCGGCCAGCACCAGCTTGTCACCAACCTTGACCCAATTATCCTCGGCCGTCTCGGTCACCTGGTACACGCCATAAGAAATATCCGGGTGATAAACCACACCCTTGTTCGACGGGATGGTCCAGGCCGTGGTGGTCCAGATCACCACGTCCGCGCCCCCCATCACCGTGCCCTCACCGCCCAAAACCGGAAACCGCACCCAAATGGTGAAACTATCCTTGTCGTGATATTCCACCTCGGCCTCGGCCAGGGCCGTCTGTTCAATCGGCGACCACATCACCGGCTTGGACCCCTGATACAGCGTCCCATTCATCAGGAACTTCTGAAATTCCTCGGCGATCACCCGCTCTGAATGAAAATCCATGGTGCGGTAGGGATCAGCCCAGTTGCCCGTCACGCCAAGACGCTTGAATTCCTCGCGCTGAATATCAATCCAGCCCTCGGCAAACTCGCGACATTCGCGGCGGAATTCAACAACCGGCACCTGATCCTTGTCGCGCCCCTTCTGGCGGTATTTCTCTTCGATCTTCCATTCAATCGGCAGCCCGTGACAATCCCACCCCGGCACATACCGCGCATCCCGCCCCATCATCTGCTGCGACCGCACGATCATATCCTTGAGGATCTTGTTCAGCGCGTGGCCGATATGCAGATGCCCGTTGGCATAGGGTGGCCCGTCATGCAGAATAAACGCCTCGCGCCCCTCGGCAGTCGATTTCTCACGCAACCGGTCATAAACGCCGATCTTTTCCCAGCGTTCCAGCCACTCAGGCTCGCGCTTGGGCAGGCCCGCGCGCATGGGAAAGTCGGTTTTCGGCAGGTTCAATGTGGATTTATAGTCGGGTATTTCGGCGCACATCAGGGGCGTCCTTCGGATGATTTTACGGGGGTGGGGTGCGTTCAGGGTGATGTTGGTGCGATGGCTCAAACACCTGTGCCCGGCGTCTGAAAATCACAGCGCCGGGGGTATAATTCGAATAATGGTCAGGCAAGGCCGGTTCATACAACCGGTTATAGGCATGCCACCACCAGAGGTAAAGCACTGCCCTCTCAACCCGCGAAGAAAGCCCCTTCGGGCTTGATAAGCGCCTATCCCTCTGGTTCAACCCGCTCCCATTGCGCGGCCATGCGCCGGTAAATCCAGCCCAGGCCCGCAAGTGACAGACCAAGCCCCAGAAACGATGCCACCCTAAACAGCCCGGCCAATTCGGCCATATCCACCAGAAATACCTTGGCAATGGTCAGCGCGATACCAATCGTCGCGATCTGACGCAACGCCAAAGATCGCCGGGAAAACGCGACAAACAACAGGCCAGCTGACGCCAACAACAGCGCGAGGGTATAGGTATAAAGCTCTGGCTCTGATATTCCCGGAACGCTCAGATCATCCCCACGCCAGAACCGGCGGATTTCCAGTGCCAGGTATAGGACCGCGAACATCCCCGACAAAGCGATGAACGCCATCCGCAGGAACCTTGACAACCTTGGCATTCTCCAAACGCCAACGACCAGGATCAACGCCGGCACCCCAAGGGCGACCAACAGGCTGTCAAATACCGGCGGCCCGATCACACTTGCGCCCCTGCTTAGCAGTGGGTTGAAAAAACTCGCGGCGATTGCAAAGGCCAGCGTCGCCATCAGACCATAGATCACCGCCAGTATGATTCTGATCCACCGCATCCAGCCGCCTGCCTGCATTCGATAAATCTGAACCAGCATCAACATCAACCAGACCGAACCAAACAGCGATACCCCCCAATGGCTGCCAAAATCCGACCCCAGCCCGCGGTTAAGCAATACGCTGGCCAGCAGGCCCAATATCGCCCAGATGCCGCTTTCCACTGTCAGCCGCGCCTTGTCACGGCCTCGCTCGGCCAACAACAGCCAGGCACCACCCAGCAATACCGCACTGCCCAGATAGGCCAGCAATACTTCCCACAAGGGTGCGCCTTCGGCCCAGAATATCCCCGGATTGATCACCAGCCGCCAGCCGATGACAATTACGCCTACTTGTACAAACACACTCAACAACGGCAGATTCAAACGCCGGTCAATCACCGTCGCCCCCAGCACCATAACGGCCATCGCCAGCGTCAAAGCCGTCTCTGACAACATAATCACCAACGCAAAAGCGATCATTGTCATAGCACCCAGCGCGTAATAGGCCACCCGGCGTTTGTCCTCTCCATCCCGGCGCGCCACCTGTCCAGCAAACAATACCAAAACGGCGGCAATGATAATCCCATGCGCCGCCCAGCGCCCAGCACCCAGAACCGGCACAGGTGACCACCAGAATTCCAGCGTCACCAAAACCAACGGCGCGAACAACGCCGCCCCCGCCGACCACGCCTGCACCAAGCGGCCCGGGAACAACCCGCGCCAATGGGCGATCGCCGAACCTGCCAATCCGATCCCAACCAGAACCGAAACCCCAATCGGTGGCGCAGATTCCGGCTCACGGACAAACCCGGCCTGAAGCTCGCCAAACAGGCCGCCCCGGTCCAGCGCCTGCACTACAATCACGGCAATGAACAATACCGGCGGCAGCACCGCCAGATCGCTTAGCGCCGGCGCATCCCGTGCCCACAACGTCACCATCAAAAACAACGCGGCCATCATCAAAACCGCCAGCCAGACCTCGGACACCCCGGCATCATCCACCGCCACCAGCATCGCAACCGCCCCCGCCGCAACAAACGCGCCAGCCGCCAACCGCGTCGGAAATTCAACCTGCCCATCTCTGAACTTACTGCGCCGTAACAGGCCTATTAACCCGACACTTACCATTGTTCCGGGGTGATCCGGCCATATCGCCAACCGTGGCAGCACCATCGCCGCGACACTGGCAATCAACCCAAACGCCAGATAATGCGCCGCCTCAGCGCCCTGGTCATAGACCGCCCAAGCCGCACCAAAACTCAGGATCAACCCCAGCGCCGAAACCCATGCCCAGCGTTTGATCGCATCCACCAGCAAAGCGACGATGACCACCAGCGCGAAGTAATAGAAGAAAATGTGTGTTGCTTCGCTCTCGCCACCCACCAGAAATGGCGCGGCCACTGACCCGACAATGCCGACCACCGCCAAAAATGCCCCGTAATACCAGCCCAAAACCACCGCGACCGCTGACACCAGCACCAGATATCCCAACGCCGCCTCGGGTCCGATCAACCCGTACAATTGACGCGCCGACAACACAGCGGCAAACAGCGCCACCAAACCGGCCCCGGCAAAAGTGGACGCCAGATAGGCTGTGTGATCGCCGTCATGGTCACCCCAGCGACGGCGCACAAATTCCCCGCCCATGATCAGGCAAACGCCCAGCCCAGCCGACGCCATCACCCGCCAGAACGGGCTAAGCAGGCCGTTTTCAACGCCGTATTGCACCAAGAACACACCGGCCAGCGCCAAGGACAAAGCCGCCACCGCCAGAAACCAGTTCTGCATCAGCCAATCGCGGGCCTTGATCCAGTTCTCGGGTTTGAACACAAATGCGGTCAGGCGCGGGGCCGGTGGGTCTTGCTCCGGCTTTGCTGGGGCATCCTCACTTTTGTCCGCATTGACCCAAGGCCCGACCTTGCTGATATCCGCAGGTTGGCTAACCGTGGGATCTGCCATTTCCATCTCAAGGGCTTGGCCCGGCGACAGAGGCTTTTCAGTCGTATCAGCCACCGGTGGCGTGGATGCGGCCAGTTGCTGCAATTTCCACTGAATTTCCGATATCTGCTTTTTCAGACGATGATTGCTGAACAACAGATATCCAATGGCTGCCAAAATCAGAGCATAGATAACATCAGACATCCTGACCTCAGCCTTAGTTGTTCAGTTCGTTACCTTTGTTTACTTTGAGCTGAACAGCCCGGCAAGGGCGCGCCGAACCACGCCTCCCACGGCGGGGCGTTTGCGTGTTATGAATGGCAAAGGCCGGCAGACCTCCATCGCCGCCACCCCGACCCGCGCGCTCAGCGCGCCGTTGACCAGACCTTCGCCAAACCGGCGTGAAAGTTTGCTCAATACCGACCCGCCCAGGATCGGTTCCAACAGATCATCACCCACCGCCACCGCACCCGTGGCCAGCAAATGCGCAAACACCGCCCGGGTCAGTCGCCAACTGCCAATGAAACCGGACCGCCCGCCGTAAATTTCGGCCACCCGGCGGATCATCCGCAAAGACGATGCCAAAGCCACCGCCACATCCGCCAGTGCAATCGGCACCAGCGCCGTCACCGTCGCCACAGACCGCGCCGCCGCCTCGATTTCGCGCAATGCGGCCTCGTCCAGAGGCGCCAGCAGGGTTTCCTCGCCCAAGGCCAGCAAGCCTGCGGCATCCAACTGTTCATCGCGGCGTTCGGCCAAACGGGTCCGCCCCCAGCGGGTTTCCTCGCGTCCGCGATAAAACACGACCAACCGGTCGGTGACTTTGCGGGCCTGTGCCAGGTCATCATCCGCCAATGCCGCCACCGCTGCGCGGTTCAATGAATCAATTCGGCCCAATCGCGAAATGGCGGCGAATTCACGCAACGCGATGATCAAAAGCACCAGAACCAGCGCGCCCATCACCCCGGTGACAACCCAGCCCAGAACCGGCGCGCGCTCCAGTAACCCAAGCGCAAAGTCCCACGCCGCCAGCGACACGGCTGCGCCGATCAACGCGATCACCAAACCCCAGAACACCCGCCCCAACCGGGACGGTTTTCGCCCCGCGACCCTTGCCGCAGTCACCATCGCCCGCCCGTTGGGGGCAGGCAGGTCAAGGTCCGGCACCGGGGCTGCATCCGACACCGAGACTTTGGCGGCAGCTTCGTCCAGATCAATCAATACCGGTCCCTGGTTCATTTTGCGGTTCATTTTACGGTTCATGTCGTTCCCTTCCGGGCCCAGACCAGACGCACATCGGGCACCTTTTCGTCGTTGTTGGCACCATCCGTCATTTCAACCTCTTGGAAACCTTCTCGGGCATAAAACGCCCGGGCACCGACATTGGCCTGAAAGCTCCATAGCTGCAACTGATCAGAGCGTGATTTAGCGGTATCCAGCAAACGTTTACCCAAGCCCGTTCCACGCGCAGACGGCACCAGATAAAGTGCGTGTATCATCGCACCATCACGCGCCATAAATCCCAACAGGTCGCCCCCGCCTCGCACCGCAATCAAATCGCAGGTGCTGATCAGATGGGTCAGGCACCGGCGATCTTCTTCCGGGGTGTGGATATTGGGCATCCAGGGCGTTTCATCAATCCAGTCCGACAGGATCACCGCCAGCGCCCCGGCATCCTGGGGTTTCGCCGCCGCCAGTTTCATAACCGGTCACCAATCAGAAATTCCGCCGCCCGGTCCAGCCGGATATGCGGCGGACCATCCCCGGGGCGCAACGTCAATGGGGCCGGTGCGAAATTCATCACCCGGTAATCACCGTCAAGCCAGCCTTTCGCCCCCTCACGCGCCGCCCCAAGCAGACGCTGCGGATCATCCGGCAATGCCCCGGGATAAAACGCCGCCGCCTTGCCGGTTTTGGCCAATATCCCCCGAACACAAGCCAGTTCGCGCCCTTCATGCGAACGCATTTCCTCGGTTGTGGCGCGGATCGACGCAATGGAAAGTGCGGATGTTTTCGCCCCGGCAAACTGCGCCCGGTCCCGGGCGTCACGGGTCAACGCCTCGATGATGGCGGTCAGGCGGGGATGCTGAAGATGGTGCAGATGGTCCGCCTTGGTGGCGGCAAACAGAATGCGATCCACCCGTCGCCCGCGCAAAAGACGCGACACGAACGCATTGCGGCCCGGGCGGAACGCTCCAAGGATATCGCTCATTGCACGGCGCATATCTTCGACCGCCTCAGGCCCTGAATGGATCGCGCTTAAGGCATCAACCAGCACCACCTGCCGGTCAACCCGGGCGAAATGGTCACGAAAGAACGGTTTTACCACGCGGGATTTATAAGCCTCAAAGCGCCGCTCCATCTCGCGGTGCAGCGAATGTCGCCTTGAGCGGCCTTTGGTAGGGATCGGCGCAAAGGTAAGCACCGGAGAGCCGGCCAGATCGCCGGGCAGCAGGAACCGCCCGGGGGTGCAATCGCAATACCCTTGCGCCCGGGCATCGTGCAGATAGGCTGTGAAATGTTTGGCCAGATCCTGCGCCAACCCTTCGTCATGGCGGGCCTCAGGGTCGAGCACGCGGGCGCACCCCAGGAACCCCTGCGCACAGGCGCGATTTTTCAACCACAACAGGGTCTCATCAGCCCAGGCGTCATAACTTTTGTCCAGCAGCGCCAGATCAAGCAGCCATTCACCAGGGTAGTCAACGATATCTAGATGCACCGTCTTCACACCCTTCAACCCCGACAGCAAACCCGCCGGGCGCACCCTCAGCGACAGGCGCAACTCAGAAATGGCACGGGTACTTTCGGGCCACTTTGGCGTCGAACCGGTCAGGGCGGCCAGATGCGTTTCATAATCAAACCGTGGCACGGTATCATCCGGCTGAGGTTGCAAAAATGCGGCTTCAATCCGGCCTGACGACACGGCCTCAAGCCCCGGCATCCGGCCCCGGTCCAGCAGATTGGCCACCAGGGACGTGATGAAAACGGTCTTGCCCGACCGGGCCAGGCCAGTTACCCCCAGCCGGATCACCGGCTCGAACAGGCTGGCGGAAACGGCGTCAGTGACCCGCTCCACCCCGCGCACCAGCCCGTCTGCGATATTTGAAATAATCACCGTTTCATCCTGCCGGCCTCTGTGCCTGTCCCTATTGGCGTCCTAAATAGGCACAGGTGGGCAGTGATACCAGCCTTGTTGCGTCTTGTCGCGCGGGCAACCCTGGGCTAACAGCGCCTTATGCCCCGCTATGCGCTCAAAATTGAATACCATGGTGCCCGGTTTGTCGGCTGGCAGCGTCAAAAGGACCTGCCGTCGGTGCAAGGCACCATCGAGGCCGCGTTGGCGCGGATTGAGCCGGGCGACCATACCATCGCGGCCGCCGGGCGGACCGATGCGGGGGTGCATGGTTTGGGGCAAGTGGCCCATTGCGACATGGCGCGCGAATGGGACCCATTCCGCCTGTCCGAGGCTTTGAATTATCATCTGAAACCTGACCCGGTGGCAATCGTTGCAGCCGCCCCCGTGGCAGACAACTGGCACGCGCGGTTTTCGGCTGTGGAACGTCAGTATCTGTTTCGCATTCTGATGCGCCGCGCGCCGGTAACGCTTGATAAAGGGCGGGTCTGGCAGGTGAGCCGTGAACTGGACGTGGACGCGATGCAAAAGGGTGCGGATATGCTGATCGGCAAGCATGATTTCACCACCTTCCGCTCGGTCATCTGCCAGGCCGACAGCCCGGTCAAAACGCTGGACGAGTTGCGGGTTGAAAATGTCGATGGGGATTGCGGCCCCGAAGTGCATTTTCACGTGCGCGCGAGGTCGTTCCTGCACAATCAGGTGCGCAGCTTTGTTGGTACGCTGGAACATGTTGGGCGCGGGTCGTGGACCCCCGAAGATGTAAGGGCCGCGTTACAGGCCCGGGACCGCGCCGCCTGCGGCACGGTTTGCCCGCCACATGGGCTTTACCTTGCCCGGGTGGGGTATGAAGGCGACCCGTTTGGCTGAAACGGGCCGCTCTTCAAGCCCTGAAGAAGGGCTTTCATCGCAGTCAACCGGTTATTGCGTCACCGTCAGCCCCAGCATCCGCCAAACCTGCATGCCACCGCGATAATAGTAGATTTTGTCGGCTGGGTATTTGGCCTCGATCATCTTACGCGCCGCAGTAGGCGATTGACCGCACCATGGACCGTTGCAAAACAGGGCGACGGGCTTGGCGTTTTCACAATCAAAACCGTCGAAATCAATTTCACATCCCAATTCATCCAGACGGTCCGCTGCCTCGGAAAAAGGGATTGAAATCGCGCCGGGAATCGAGCCGCCTTCGAAATGTTTGGTCACGCGACTGTCGACCACAATTGCCTCTGGGTCCTGCAACATGGCCATCAACTCTAATTCACCGATAACTGTCATACCTTGCGCAGGGACAACCGGCTGAATACAAAAAGGCGGGCACGCGCGCGATGTCAGCGCCCAAGTGCCACTGACTTTATTTTCATTGTCCTGAATACGCGATATCTCAACCGGTCCGGTCTCAGTCTCGACTGTAACCGAAGCCACACCTTTTTGAATATTTACCGGCTCGGCCCAGGCGGGCAGCGCGCAAACAATGGCAACACATGCCCCGATCAGTATCTTGTTCATTCCATTCTCATTTCTGTTGTTTCATAATTGCTATAGCGTTTTGCGTTCATAGTGAATCACTTTGACCACCGAACGGGTTGTGCTGCGCAAATACTGCCTCGGCGGCCAAAGAGATGCAATGATCCAAATGCTTTAACGAACCACATGGACCGCACAGGCGGCATGGCGCACAACCTGTGACGCCGTGGACCCCAGCAGCAAATCCTGCATGCCCGGACGGTGCGACGCAATAATAATAAGGTCGGGTTTGTTGGTCTCGGTCCAGTCCAGAATGGTCCGCCCCGAATGGCCTTCGACCACCACCCCGATTGCATGCGGCAGCTCCTTGGCCAACTGATCCAGCTCGGCCTGGATTGCTGTGCGGGCCTCGGTCAGATAATCGGGGGGCATATAAGAAATCGCGTATCCCGGGATATGTTCAACCACATGCAGCAGGGTGACCAGCGCCTTGGGGGTTGCCAGCAGGCGGGCAAGTTTCAACGGCGCGGACACATCGCGCTGGGAATCAAAGGATATCGGCACAAGTATGTTGTGATACATCTTACTTCTCTCCTCTCTAAAAGCGCCTTAACTTGCGCATGAAAGAAGGTCGCCCACCTTGATCCAAATCAGACGTTCAGTCAAAACTTGCCACGACGTCGTACATCACCGGCTCAAAACTCCGGCACAAATCGTGGATCACGCGATTGCGCTTGCGCATCTCGTCACTGCGCAACATCGCCTGAAAATCTTCGCGACGGTGCCACTGGGAATAATTGGCGATCCGGGTTTGCGCGTCATTCACATGCAACCCGGACGCAATAAAGCCGGGTTGCTTCGAGATGAAACTGGCATAGGCATCCGTCAGCGCATCTAACAGGTCCTGACAGGTACCCGGTGTCATCTCGAATGTGGTGATCACGGTCTGAACTGAGGCATCCTGAGATATTACTGGCATTGGGTTCTCCTTGGCTGGTAACCCAAGCCTAGCACTTCAAGCGGATTAGCCAAAGTGACATCTCACGTGGCTATCTCCATTCTGGTAACAAAGCGTTAACCAAGATTTCCGATTGTTAACCCGGGAAGGGTAAAAATGCGGGTTGGTTTAAGGGCCTTGTTATGTTGGGCAATATTATTCGGTCTGACGGTGCCGCCTGCTTTTGCAGGCGCGTGGCTGCGCGACCCCGGCACAAAGTTCTTTTCGTACGGCACCACCGTGCGCGAATCAGACGGGTTTTTTCGGCCGGAATACAGTTTTTACGGCGAATTCGGGATATCACCCTATCTGACCCTTGGGCTTGATTTCAACGAAGCGCAGGGGCCTTCGGGTGGGCAATCAGGCCATGCTCTGGTGTTCGCACGGTTTCCCATTGCCCGCTCGTGGCAAAACACCAAGGTGGCGATTGAATTGGGCCTGGGCGGCAATCATTATCTGGGCAATTGGGACGGGATGGTCAGATCCACCCTATCCATGGGGCGCGGGTTTTCATCGCGCTGGGGCAATGGCTGGATCAACGTCGACACAGGCCTGGAATTGCGCCGCCCTGCCAGCAGACCGGCCGTTAAACTGGACGCAACAATTGGCCTGTCTGAAGGCATGCGGTTTCGCCCGATGCTGCAAATTGAAACCACCTATATCACGGGAAAACCGCTGATCTGGGCGGTGACCCCCAGTGTGATGATCGACGGACGCAATAATCAGACCTGGGTGGTGGGGGTTGAGCGCAAGACAGCGGGCCCGCCGACCCTGGGGTTACGGTTTGGCCTTTGGAGAAAATTCTGACGCGAACTCTGTACAATCAAAAAATGGCCGCGCATCCCTGCGCGACCTCTTCTTTCCCAAACGCTGCGACTACCGGAACCTATTTGTCGATCCGAATGGCAAGCGACACCTCGCCCTGGACCGGCTGTTCCCAGACCAGCCGAATATTGTCGTTGTTTGCCCCACGTTCAAGCTGGACATAAGGCATGGAATAAACCGTGCTGCCCGCCGCATTGGTGATCTCGTCCAATGCCACAATCCCGTCAACACCACGCGCACGCCCGCCAAACGGCAATTCGCCATCGGTTTGAACATCCCAGTTCTTGGCTGTGGACCCTTCGGTATGGCGAACCCGTAGCGGGTTGGACACCTGCGCGCCGATGCCATGATAGGTATTGCCCGCAAAGGTGACATTCTTGGACCGGGTAAAGTCCAGATCGGCAAAGCTGGTATCAACCCGCTCTGCCCGGTCGATGTTGCCGTTGATCGACCGGAACCGGTTGTCCGTGACACTCAGCCCGTTCAGGAAATGGTTCGCGCCATGCGGTTTGATGACAATATAGCTGAACCAGGGCGCCACATCCCCCGACAGAAATATGTTGTCGGCAATGCTCATGGCGCTGAACGAAAAGCCGCCGGTATTTGTCGGCGTCGGGTCCTGTTCGTTGGTCCATTCGATATGCGCATTGTCGATGTAATTGTTGGAAATGGTCGAACTGGTATAAGTCCCGACAATGACCAGACACGCCGACCGCACACCATTGGTCACCGTATCCCCCTGGAACAGATGGTTGCCCAGAATCATGCTGTTGCTGCCTGCCAACACGGCGAAATGCAAAAACCTGGTGGCACGGTTATAACGCAGCTTGACGTCATTGGCGTTGGTATTCATCGCAATGGTGATCCGGTCGGAAACATCAAGCGCGTCTTCGGACGACAAAAACTGACATTGATCAATCAACATCCCCTGACACCCGCCCCCGATCGAGGTGATCCCCCGGTTTTTGGGTCGCGAAATAAAGCAATCCCTCAGATTAAAGGTAATGCCGGTCGGTGCCAGACGAATTGCGCTGCACCGGTTGTTGCACTGAAACTCGATATCCGACATGCCGAATTTGCTCAGTTGGCTGAAGCCGCTGAAATCCAGCATGTATTTGAACAACCGAAAGGTGAAATTCTGCGTCCCGTCCGCATCATAAAGCGCGGCATTCAAGGTGATCTGGCCCGCCCCGACATTCTTGGATCGCACGTAAACCTCGCGTCCGACCCCGTTACCTTCGACAAGCGCCCCCACCGGAATGGTGGCGATATTGGCCACATTGCTAAGCGTGCGGGGGTCCGACGGGTCATAGGTGGCAACCGAGGTGAAAACCTCAGTATCCCAGGCCGGTGAACTGCTGGCCTCCAACTGGCCGTTGCGGATCACCCGCCGCGTGGCATAGCTGGCTCTGTTGGGCACCGCCGCCTGCATGTCAATTGGTGCGGTAATGGCAATCTTGCGCCCGCCCAGATCCAGCGATTCATGGTCAGAATTGTTCAGCAAGGCCTGAAATGCCTTCTTGAACGCCAGTTCTTCGTTGCCGAACGCCGCCGCGTAACTGGAAAAATCGAAATTCTTGGTCAGCAGCAACATCTTGTCGGTGGGCATATTGACCGTGCCTTCAAAGGTCACAGGTGACACAAACGTCACCGTGCCACCAAGATGGTAATCCCCCTCAGGCACCAGAACCCGCCGCCCGTTTGCCGCATCATCCGCCGCATTAAACGCCGCCTTGTTGTCGGTCGTGCCGTCGCCCACAGCGCCATAATCACGGACATCCACCAGGCTCAGCATATCGCGCAGATAGATGCTGGTGATGTCGATAACTTCAATATCATCAATGCGCACAACACCGCCCGTCGCCCCGGTCAGATCAATGCCGAAATGACCATAAAGTGCGGCCGTACCCCAGGGCATATCAACCCCGCCGCGCGTGCCCGCACCGACAATGCCGGTAATCTCGACAACTTCGCCATAGGTGGTCAACGTGGTCGAACCGGCCACTTCGGTCACCCCGCTGACATGCACGCCACCGGCCCCACCGGCCCAGGCCGCAATCCGCACCGCAGGCAGGTTGCCACTGATTGCCTTGATGCGCGCCTTGATCTGCAAATAACACCCCGGCAACAACGGCGTGTCACCCATATAACGCAGCTTTTGGGTCGACACGGTCTTTTGCAGCTCCAGACAGTTGCCAAAATCCGGGTCCGATGCCACCAGAACCGCATTGGGCGCCCCATCATAGGTATCCGACCCCGGCGTGCCATCTTCGCTTGACCAGACATCCAGCCCGTTTTGAAACGCAGGCGGCATAAGCAGAACGCCATCGGTGATTGCCTTGTTCATAGAGATCCCTTTCCAAAAATCCGCCCGCAGGCAAAACTGCCATGACGCGCTTAAACCCTCGTAATCCGGGGATCACCCGGACACGGGGCAGGGAATATTCAAAAAGGGTTAAAGGCCTCTCACAGCACCGTCACGGTGGGCGTTCCCAGACGCTCACGCCGGGGCCACTGACAACCTGTACCCCGTTGTTTTTCACTTGAAATTCAGATCAATCTTTTGGTAACCCAACAGATCCACCTTACCGGCGGCAGCAGCGATCATCACCTGCCGAACCATCACGCCAAAAGCCCGCGGGGCTGTTATTTGGCAAAACCGCCCTGCCCTACACCAACTCTCCTGCCAGCGCCCGCTCAATCAACGCCACAGTTTCCTCGACCCCGTAAAGTGCTATGAACCCGCCAAACCTCGGCCCTTGGGACGCCCCCAACAGCACCTCATAAAGGGCTGTGAACCATCCCCGCATCGGGTCAAACCGCTCTCGCCCCACGGTATAGACCAGTGATTGCAACGCTTCATCCTCAGCTGGTCCCTCCCAGGCCACCAACCCGTCCCGCAACGCCTCCAATGCCTCGCGCTCGACGTCATTTGGTGCGCGACACGCCCGGGTTGGTTTGACGAAATCGTTGAAATACCTCACCGCGAACCCTGCCGCGTTATCCAGATCTGGATGGCTTTCGGGGGCGGCATCCGGCGCATAACGACGGATAAACCCCCAGAGTTGATCTTTGTCTTCCGCCCCCGAAACCGATGCCAGATTAAGCAACATCGCAAACGGCACAACCATATTGGACACCGGAACCTCCGCCCCGTGAATATGAAACACCGGATTGTTCAGCCGCGCCTTGGTGTCCTGCGTCGCATAGGCGCGCAATTGCTGATGGTACTCATCCACTGCCTTGGGGATCACATCAAAGAACATCCGCTTGGCCGTCTTGGGCTTAAGATACATGAAATACGACAGGCTTTCGGCACTGGCATATTTCAGCCAATCATCAATCGACACGCCATTGCCGCTGGTCTTGGAAATCTTCTGGCCGTTTTCGTCCAGAAACAACTCATAGGTGAAATGCGCCGGTGCAGGCGCGCCCAAAATCCGGCAAATACTGTCATAAATCGGCGTATTGGTGCTGTGATCCTTACCGTACATCTCAAAATCAACGCCCAGCGCCGCCCAGCGCGCGCCAAAATCCGGCTTCCATTGAAGTTTCACATTGCCGCCCGTCACCGGCAGTGTCCATTCGCGGCCATCCCCGTCATCAAAGGTAATCGTGCCATCGCGCGCGTTCACCTCTTTCATCGGCACATACAGAACCCGCCCCGTTTCAGGATGGATCGGCAGGAATATCGAATAGGTCTGACGCCGTTCTTCGCGCAGGGACTTCAACATCACGGCCATGATCTCATCGTATTTCTCAACCGCGCGCAACAAAACCTCATCAAACTGACCAGAGCGATAAAACTCGGTCGCGCTGATGAACTCATACTCAAATCCAAACGTATCCAGAAACCGCCGCAGCATGGCATTGTTATGATCGCCAAAACTGTCATGGGTGCCAAACGGGTCTGGCACCGATGTCAACGGCAGCTGTAAATGCGCCATCATCGCTTCGGTGTCAGGCACATTCCCCGGCACCTTGCGCATCCCGTCCAGATCGTCCGAAAAACAGATCAGGCGCGTCGGAATATCCGAGATCACCTCAAACGCGCGGCGCACCATCGTTGTGCGTGCCACCTCTCCAAAGGTGCCTATGTGCGGCAATCCAGACGGGCCATAGCCGGTCTCAAACAGCACATAGCCCTTTTCGGGCGGGCCTTTGGCAAACCGTTTCGCCAGCTTCCTTGCCTCTTCAAAAGGCCAGGCTTTTGACGTTAACGCCAGTTCACGCAATTCAGACATGTCATTCTCCGATAAGGCAACAGGCCGCTACCTATTGTGCTGACCGCCCATCGTCAATATTCTGCACTGCAACAAGAGCGAAACCAATCCAATTGGATTCAAGAATTCAACCCCTGCCCAAGGCAGCGTTTGCACAGTACAACGCGTTACGACGCGTTCGGGCGGGGGGGGAATGCGACTAGATTGGTTTCGCTCAATTCGCCGCATCAAAGGACCAAAACCATGCCCCAGAACACCCCAAAAATGCTCAGCCCCCAGGATTGCCTGGTTGCCCTGATGATCGCCGTCTCGGCCTCGGATGAAAACATCCGCACGGCAGAACTGGTGAAAATCCAATCCGCGGTCAATATGCTGCCGGTGTTTGCCGAATTCGACAATACCCGCCTGACCCACATGTCAGAATTGGTGTTCGAATTGTTCGAACAGGAAGACGGCCTTGACGCCTTGTTCGGCCTGCTGCGTGAAAACCTTCCCGAACGTCTGTACGAAACCGCTTATGCGCTGGCCTGTGACGTGGCGGCGGCGGACGGCTCTTTGGCCGAACCGGAACTGCGTTTGCTGGAAGAAATACGGTACGAGTTGAACATCGACCGCCTGCACGCTGCTGCCATCGAACGCGGGGCACGGGCGCGCCATCTGACGTAACGGCAAATTCCGGCGGCAATCTTGTCTAACTGCCGTAAAGCGCGCCCCACCGTTCGATCAGCTTTTGCTGCAACTGTTTGGACCGCTTGTTCCAGCCCCGCGCGCCTTGCGGTCTTTCGCGATCCGACCGCTTGATCCGTGCCCGAATCTTGGTGTCGGCGATAAAGATCGCAAACGCCATCTCGGTCCCGTCCTTACCGGTCATAAACCCTGCCAACGCCGAGACAAAATTCAGCGTGCCGGTCTTGGCATTCACCTTGATTGGATGCCCTTTTAGTACCCGCCCGCCAGAATCCCGCATGGAAATCGGCTTTAACAGCGGCCGCAAAATCCCGGTTTTGCGAACCTGCACCAACGCCCCGACCAAATCCTGCACCGTCATCCGCGAGGCATCTCCAAGCCCCGAATGATCCACCAGTTTTGTCCCCGTCATACGATATTTCCGCGCGGCCCAACGGCTCATCTCGCTGGCGGATGCCTTTAACGACGCCGGCCTGGCACCGCGCGCCGCACTTGCCGTCATCCCAACCATCTCTGCTGTCAGATTGTTGGAAAACCTCAGCATGCCTTTTAGAATGACTTTCAACGCCACACTTTGCTGCGTCACCAGAACCTGCCCGCCGCGGGCAAGATTGCTCACCACCTTGGGCTTGCGTAAAATAATCCCATGCGCCCGTGCCATGGTGCGAAACACATCGCCCGCATAGGCCCCGGGCTTTCTTACCGGCAACCAGCGCGACCCGCCCTTGCCCAGCGCCGAAACCGCCACGCTCCACTGATCGCGGCCTTGTTTGTCGGCATAGGTGTAAACCGGCGAATCCCGCTTTGCCACGCGCATCGACGCCATCGCCACCTCGGGTCGGTATTTATCGGTCCGCGCATCCATGGTTACGCCGTAACCATTTGCCCCACGCTTCCACTGAAAATAGACCCGGTTATGATTCAACGCAATACCCGAGATTGCCGGGCTATATCCCACATGATCGGGTTGTTCCTTGTCGATGGAACCTACAAACGGCAACGCCCCGTCAAACACCCGGAACCCCCCGCGCACCTCGCGGATACCCGCTTTCTTAAGCTTGCCTGCCATTACCGCCAAACTGTCAGTGCTCAGGGTTGGATCCCCCCCGCCGGCCAAAATCAAATCCCCGTGCAGAACCCCATTTTTCACTGCCCCGGCGGCAATCAACCGTGTCTGAAACCGATACTCGGGGCCCAGAACATCCAGCGCGTATAACGTGGTCAGCGCCTTGGAAACGCTGGCGGGCGGCAGACCGACGTTGCCCTGTACCGCCTCAAGCCTAAGGCCCGTCTTCACGTCCGCCACCGCACAGGCCACATCGCCTTGCAACCCGGCAGCAGCAATCAACGCCTCGGCACCACCTTTGGCCACAACCTTGCGACCAACAACCGATCCAGACCCGGCCCGCATAAGTGGGCGCAATGATGTTTTGGGGGCGCCGGCGCGCACCGCACCCGTCGCCGTAAAGGCGGCCAAACCAGAGACAAATATCCGACGTGTTAACATACCCAACATGCAGGCACTTAAATCTTAGCTTTCTTGCCTAAACAAGCGTAAGTAAGTGGGAATTTTCATCGCGTGACCGCAAAACCAGTATTTTTCCGGTGTGCGCGAGACCGTTTCTGGCTCAACTCGCCTACCACTCTCCGGCATCACGAATCGCACTTGAAGACAGGTCAACCATCGCCACATTGACAAAACACCACGCTGGCGGCTTGGCCCTTGCCAGCAACTGGCTCTCTCCCCCGGCAATCCGAAACTGTCGATATATCCGCGCCGCTGGCGACATCCGCGCCGATATCCTTTGCCCGGGCCGTGCCAGCACCCCCAACGGCACCCGCTCCATGATCGACCGCCAATCCTGCCACAGATGAAACTGCGCCAGATTATCCGCCCCCATCAGCCAGACAAACCGCACCCCCGGGTAAATCGCCTGCAACGCCGCAATCGTATCCGCCGTCGCCCTTGTCCCCAGCCGTGCCTCAATGTCACTGACCTCAACCCTCGGGTGGCGCATCACCTGACGCGCTGCCATCATTCGTTCAGCCATCGGTGCCGGCCCATGAGATTTCAGCAGGTTCCCCGGGCTGACCAGCCACCAGACGCGATCCAGCCCAAAGCGTTTCAGCGCCTCAAGGGTGATATGCGCATGGCCCCGATGGGCCGGATCGAACGATCCGCCCAACAGACCAATGGTTTGGCCCGCAGTCGCGTATGGCTTGTTTTGCAACAGTTTTCTCCCGGCTGCTGCAACCTGTTCTGGCACCAGCAACAAGATTGTCAATGCACGCTTTGCGGTTTCAAAGAAACCGCGCACCCGGCCCTGCTGCAACTATCCGGGCTGACCCGCTTGCTTCAGGAACATTCCAGGTAACTGGCCAGCAATTCTTGCCAGACAACCTGTGGTTCAAATCCCGCAACCAATGGATCTTCGCCCGAGTTGGTAAAGGCTCTCATGCCATGCTGAATCATGTATCCGGGAAAATATTCCGGTACTCCAAAGTCTTGCATCTGCGAACAAAACGCGCCGTGCCACGGCGACCCGGTGTCGCCAAGATTCGCAAATCCCGCCTCCAGCTTCAGCATCCGCGCCTCGCCCAGTGCCTGACTCACATTCAAGGCAAGAACGGCCCCCGCCTGACCAGCAGACGGATCAGCCACCCGTTCAGAGTCATATGCTGCGCGCAATTGCATCAGCACCAGCAAATCCACCGCATCGCGGTAATTGTCCTGCGCCGCACAAGCCAGAACGCCCAGCGACAAATCTGCGGGCGTTAACGTATTGTCGGCTTGCGCATATGGAATGCAACCCGGATCACGTGTTGGTGCAAGGTTGCCCGGGGCGGTATAGTTCTGGACATTCTGCGCGACAGCCATACCCGCATTGGCCAGACACAACAGCCAAATGGCTCCGGCAATCGACCTTCCCGACAACGCTCCTGATCCAAATGGCACCGGCTCTTCCTCAATTTTTCGTCCCTCATGTGATCTGATCCCAAGGATTGGACATGTACAGCCTGAAATTTCAATTAACCCACGTTGCCCCGGCTGTGCGGCTTCGCTATCTAACACCGCAATCACCCCATCCTAAGGAGCACCCACATGGCCGCCTATCAGTACGTCTATCACATGCAAGGGGTCTCCAAGACCTATCCCGGCGGCAAGAAATGTTTCGAGAACATCCACCTCAACTTCCTGCCCGGTGTCAAGATCGGCGTGGTCGGCGTCAACGGCTCGGGCAAATCCACCCTGATGAAAATCATGGCCGGCCTTGACCCCGATTTCACCGGCGAAGCCTGGGCAGCCGAAGGCGCGCGCGTCGGCTATCTGCCGCAGGAACCCCAGCTTGATGCAGCCCTTACAGTGCGTGAAAACGTCATGCTTGGCGTTAAGGATAAAAAGGACATTCTGGATCGTTACAACGAACTGGCAATGAACTATTCCGAAGAAACCGCCGACGAGATGGCCAATTTGCAGGACCAGATCGACGCCGCCAACCTGTGGGATCTCGACAGTCAGATCGACGTCTCGATGGAGGCCCTGCGCTGCCCCCCCGACGACGCCGACATCGCCTCACTTTCGGGCGGAGAATGCCGCCGTGTGGCGCTGTGCAAACTGCTGCTGGAAGCGCCCGACATGTTGTTGTTGGACGAACCAACCAACCATCTCGACGCCGAAACCATCGCCTGGTTGCAACAACACCTGATGGCCTACAAAGGCACCATCCTGATCGTGACCCACGACCGTTATTTCCTCGACGACATCACCTCATGGATACTGGAACTGGATCGCGGCAAAGGCATCCCCAACGAAGGCAATTATTCCGATTGGCTGGAAAACAAGGCCAAACGCCTGTCGCAAGAAGCCCGTGAAGACAAATCGAAACAGAAAACCCTTGAACGCGAATTGGAATGGATGCGCCAGGGTGCCAAGGCCCGCCAAGCCAAATCCAAAGCCCGGATCAATTCCTACAACGCTATGGCCGAATCCTCGGAACGTGAAAAACTGACCCGTGCGCAAATAGTCATCCCCAACGGCCCCCGGCTCGGCTCCAAGGTGATCGAGGTCGAAGGCTTGGCCAAACACCTCGGCGACAAGCAATTGATCGAAAACCTGACCTTCGCCTTGCCCCCCGGCGGCATCGTCGGCGTCATCGGACCCAACGGGGCGGGCAAATCAACCCTGTTCAAAATGCTGACCGATCAGTTGACCCCGGATGCGGGCACGATCGAATTGGGCGACACCGTCGACATGTCGTATGTCGACCAATCGCGCGACGACCTGAAGGCGGACGAAACGGTTTGGCAGGCGATCACCGGCGGCGCCGAAATAATCGAACTCGGCGACGCCCAGGTCAATTCCCGCGCCTATTGTTCTTCCTTTAACTTCAAAGGCGGTGACCAGCAAAAGAAGGTCGGGCAGTTATCCGGCGGCGAACGCAACCGGGTGCACATGGCGCGGCTTCTGAAAGAAGGCGGCAACGTGTTGCTTTTGGACGAACCAACCAACGATCTGGACGTGGAAACCCTACGCGCCCTGGAAGACGCCCTGGTAGATTTCGCCGGTTGCGCCGTGGTCATCTCGCACGACCGGTTTTTCCTCGACCGGATTTGCACACATATCCTGGCGTTTGAAGGCAACGCACATGTGGAATGGTTCGAAGGCAATTTTGAGGATTACGAAGAAGACAAAAAACGCCGCTTGGGCGCGGATGCGTTGGAGCCGAAGCGGTTGAAGCACAAGAAGTTCGTTCGATAAATCGCAAAGCGATTTTCGGACGGGTGCGAGGCAGCGTTTGCGCAGCAAGCGCGTTCGCACACGGTTAAGTTGGGCGACTGCGTGCCCATCTATTGATTTTCGAGCACCCCAACACTACATGGAGTGTTGGCAGCGGAAGGTTGAAAAACTACCGTGTGGTGGAATAGCGCCCTGAGCTGCTGCCGGTTTCGTGGACGGAAATTTAAGCTTTCATCGCTTTCTCCTCGTATTGCATAGGGTAATCCCCCCTAAAATTAGTGGTGTTCAGGCGTAGAATTTTCTCGGCATAATATCTGAGGAGATTTTGATGAAGAATAAACGATACGGCGACGCACAGATTATGGGTATTTTGAAGCAAGCCGAGAGTGGTGTGCTGAACCGCCCCGGGTTTACCGGAGAGTGTTTTGTTAAAATGTCAGGCAACTTTATCAAGGGTATTCAGGTTTGCATAGAAAGCCTCCTCTGCTTCTTGTGGCGTGGCATATCCAATGGCGCTGTGCAGGCGTTCATTGTTGTACCAGTTCACCCATTTCAGGGTTTCCCATTCGACCCGGCCGACGGTTTTCCACGGGCCGAGGAAGTTGATGACTTCGGTTTTGAACAAACCAATCGTGCTTTCGGCGAGCGCATTATCGTATGAATCGCCGACACTTCTTAGACTCAAGTTCCAAGTGCAACACCCACCGCCCAGAGGGCATAGGATGTTGCGATGGACAGACGATACAAACACCTCAACAGCGAGGAACGTGGCGTGATCTTTGCCGAGCATCGACGGGGGGCCAGCCTGCGGGCGATCGGGTCGCTTCTGGGTCGGCATGCCTCTACGATCAGCCGGGAACTCATGCGTGGCCGGGTTGACGACGGCCACTACAGCCC
>JAKITO010000010.1 GCA_021648025.1 Paracoccaceae bacterium | reverse complement strand
CCGGATTGCCGTCGCGCAGGATCACGAGGCCGCCTGCGGGCGGGCGTCCGGCGAGAACCTCTGCGCGCGGAGCGGTTGGACCGGGCACGGTTTGCAGCGCCACAAGCAGGGCTTGCAGGATGGTTTCGCGGGTGGTGGGCATGTTTTTCCCAATGAATTTCGGAAGTATTTGATATAGAAAAGTGGCTCACTATATAAGCATTATTCTCTCTGAGCGCCCCCACGGCGAATCTGAATTACCTTGGCAGCCGACCGAATTTACTCCCTATTGGGATATCAGTATTCTGTGTCTTCTGCAGAAGCATACCGCTTCGTCAAATCTGCTCTCAGTTTATTATTCCGACGTCCTTATTCTGTTTGTCAGGCTATCAATGAGTTCGAGCACGCCAGAATCAGCATTCTCAGACCCGACAAAAATGTAGCTATCATATTCCAAATATAGCCACCCTCTCAGTCCTCCGACCACAGCACCTTTTCTCAAGCTCGCTTCGACCATTCCGAAGCATAACCCACTAAAACGTTGCCTGGCGGAATTCATGTAGATCACAAATTTATTTGCAGATGCTGCGCCCAACTCATATCCCATCTGTTCTAGTTTGCTCTCAGCGTAAGCCTTGGATTCAGAGAAGTTCGTCCAACATCCATTGTTTGCATAGTCAATCAAAACTACTTCTACAGGGCTAAAAAGCGACGGATTCACATTGTCATTTTCCGAGGCTGCGACCTCGCTCTGTAATAACACTGACAACATGCCAAATGCCGCCGATGCTAAGGCAAAGCGTCTAATAATGCTCATTTCCAAATCTCCTGAAAGTTGTCAACATTTTCAATATTGGATGCAGCGATCACTCAAATTGCTAGTACCGAAGGCTGGTTTAGGTACCGGGAAAAACACCTATAGACCTCTTAAGGTTTGCTTTTTCACGACTTTTGTTTCTCTAAGCGCGTTCAACAAGTGATTTCTAAGAGACTCGAAATCTTCTGTTTCGTCATTGCTGGTAAGATTTAGGTCACTGCAATCCAATTCGCGACGTTTGAACAATATATTGGCCATTCCCCTTGACGCACTCGAGACACTCTCATCCCCGACCAATTCTAGTTCGGCAACAAGAATCAGAAAGCGATCTTGGAGATTACGCGGAAATTCCAAATTGTTATGTGAAGCAAAATGGATTGAGTCAGCTAAGCTCAATAATTCCGAGTAACGCGCTAATGATCTCTCCCTTTTCGGGCGCTGTGTGTAGTGCCGCTGCACTGCGTGCTTCATAATGAGAAAGAAAAATGTTCCGGTTAGAAAAAGAATGAATCCGGGTATGGCAAAAAACGCGACTTGCAACAAGTCTGAGAACATATCCCCTACTGAGGGTCCGTATGTCGATACTACGATCACAGGTTCTTCGTATTCTACGATCACAGGTTCTGGAATGGTTTCTAAAATGACTGGAGGTCGTTCCAGCGTAAGTTCCTCTAGCCAATCTCCTTCTTCCACTACCTCTGGTGGTATTAGCGGCCCTGTTTTCAACATCATTGCTTCTGGAGTATTCGTTTGAGACTCTGTTGTTGATGAGCTGTTTTGAGCAATAGCAGCGCTTGATAGAAGCGCCATAGCTAGTCCCAGTGCCCAAATCACTTTTTCAACTCTCTCGAACAAGTTCATTCTCAAACCATCTGTTTAAATAAACCCAATGACTATCCTAAGGGAGATATCAGAGGAAGCCAAGTCGTAAGCTCCACCGATCAGTATTAAGCTTGTGGACTACGGGGCCGAAATTCTCGTTTGGCGGAAGAATTGCAAAAACCAAATTTTCTTCACTATACGCCCCCCCACTTCTCCACAATCAACCTCGGCACCTTTCCTGCCACCTTTTCCGCATCCCGCGCCAGATCCAGCCGTTTGCGCAGTTTCACCTGCGGCACCAGCAGGAAAATCGGCGCGCTGACCTGCCCGCGCCCGGTTTTTGATCGTGAGGCCACAGCCAGCCCGCGCGTGTTGATCCGCGCCTTTTCAGCGATCAACAGGCTGGGCCCGTTGCGCCGATAGATGAACCGCAACCGAATACCCCGGCGGCGTTCCCATTGTGCTGGTGTCAGGCGCGCGCCGCCACGGCCTTTTCCGGCAGCCTCGGTCGGGATGGCCAGCCAGAATCCGGATTTCGAGCGGATCAGCGCGCCGCGATCATGGGCGTTGAGAATTTCCGGGGCGTTGCTCCAGATGAAGGCGGCGGCGTTGATGCTGTTGCCGCTGGTCGGATAGGTCCGGTTGCGAATGGTGCGCGGCAGGCGGCGACCCAGACCTGCGCGGGTGATCTGGTCGCGCCAATCCTGTTTTAGCTGGGCACCCGCCGATTTCATCGCGGCGGTGACCGCGCGCTCCCCGGCTTTGATCTCCTGTTCCAGCAACGCCACCAGATCGGGCGAGAAGTCCACGGTCAGTTTCATGACGGCACCAGGTCAAGCGTCCAGATCAGCCGTTCGGAATCGCGGGTGGGTTCGCCTTGGATGACATAGCTGTCGGTGCCGAGAATGATCAGATCGCCGGGTCGGGGATCAGTAAGTTCGATGACCCGCACGTCAACCGTGGTGGTGTCGCTGACAATGCGCGCAGACCCAAAGTCAGTGATGCGATCTGGCGCGCGGCGGATGACCCGGACCGGGTGTTCCTCCGACGTGCTGCCCGATATCCAGACTGCTGCCACCGCCATGTCGGCATGGGAGAATATCCGATCCATGGCGGTGGCAAAAGCGTTCATCACCCCTGTCCGTCAGTTCGAGCTGTGCAGGCGGATGGCGATGCGCGGGCGCTTGTTCACCGGCAGGATCGACGCCTCGGTCATGAGATCAATCCAGCGGCCCTTTTCGTCCAGGTGCTGGCGGGCATAAAGCGGCAAGCCGATGGTGTTGGCCGCCTCCAGCAGGTTGGCCGGCCCGCCATAGGTGGTGAAGGTGTCAAACGTGCCCATGGGAAAGGCAATGCCTTCGCCTGCCGGGATCAGCCGTTCCGTGATGCCGGTCGAAAGGGTGACGCTGCCGTTGTATTCCTCGAACAGGATCCCGGCGAAGGGGAAGGCGCGGCGCATGTCCTCGCGCAGGGGCTGGGCTCCGGTGGCAGCGAAGAACTTGTAGGCGTCCGCCGTCTTGGAATGTGAGATCAGCTTGTCGAAGAACTCCGAGCTCACAAGCGCATGCACGCTGGTCATCGACTCCCCCAGCAGGTTGTCTTCGACACTGCGCAGGACGGTGCGCACCTTGCCCTGAACATTGGTCCCGGCCGTGCCCAGCACGAAGTCCACTGCGACTTGGGACAGACCGAACTCGGTGAAGTAATCGTAGAGCGTGGTACCAGCCCCATCCTTCACAATGCCACGCAGCGCGTTCATCTCCATGTATTCCCGCGTCTGGGCATGCTTGCGCCGCATCAGGGTCAGCTTGCGTTCCATCACTTCCAGCAAGGGATCAGCGGCATCCGAGACCCCAATGGCCGGAACCCCTTGAATATCGCTCGGCAGGATCACATCGTCATGCGGGATCCACGGCAGGGCAAAGGAGCGCATGGAGCGGCCTTCGCGCTGGCCCAGCGTGGCAGGGCCACCCAGCGGGACCGTGGGCAGCAGGCTGAGAATGCCTTCGAACTGCTCGATGATGACGGAGCGCTGGGTCACGCCCTGGAACCGGAACAGGCCGATCTGGGCAAGGCGGGAGTGGATGTCGGGCAGGATATTGATGGCCTGCGTCATTTCGGCCAGCGAATAGCCGCCGGTATCAAAGGGATTGCGGGTGATGGTCATGGGGTGCTCCGGAGAAAGAAAGGGAATTCAGATCAGGCGGCGTCACGGGCAATGATGCCCAGCGCGGCCAGTTCAGTGATTTTGGTGGTGATCTTGGCGGCGTTATCGACCGTGGCGTCATAGGCAAGCCCGGCGCGCGACACGATTGCAGGCCCCCGGGTCACGACGATACCGATGGCATCCGCCAGCGTGGCATCGACCGGATAGAGCAGAACGGCGGCGGCAATTTCCGCACCATCGGTGCCTCCATCACTGGCGAGGGTGTATTTGCCATTGACGGTGATGCGCCCGAGAACCGAGCCAACGGGATAGGCCATGCCCGCCAGCAGGGTGATGGTGTCGCGGGTGTAGTTCGGGTTTACCTCATATTTGAGGACATCGCCCGCGCTGGGCGGTTGGGTGAGGACGGTCATGGTTCAGGCTCCGTGAGTGGGGGTTGGGTTCAGGACTTCAGCGCGCCAGTCAGTGTGCGGCGTTCGCCGCTTTCTTGGCGGCGGCAATCAATGGGCTGTCTTTTGCAACTGCAGCAGGCGCGCTGGCGACGATCCCGGCGGCATCTCCGCGCGCGGCCAGATCCTCGAGCACCTGCGCGCGCAGGGCTTCGGGCTTGAGGCCACGTTTCACCGCATCTGCGGCGTCGATCTGTACGCCGAGCCGGGCGGCCTGTGCGCAGACCTGAGCCACTTCCGCCGCTTCGGCGCGGATAGCATCGGCATTCGGTGCGGTGGCAGTGGGCACAATCGGGTCGGATTGTTGCGGTGGTGTGTGGGCAACCGGGATGGGTGCCTGCGCTGTTTCCGCCTGCGGCGTGGGTGCTTCGGTATCGGTTTCATCGGTCGGCTCGGTGGTTGCGTTCATGGAAATTTCCTTTCGCGATTTGGTTGGGTTTGCGTGCGTTGCTCCGGGCAATGATGGGTTTGCGCGGTGGTGAATGCTTTCGGCGAAGGCCTGGAACGCGGCGCGGGGATCGGCCACGGCATCGGCCAGACCGGCGGCCACAGCAGCCGCGCCGCGCAATACGGCGGCTTCGGTGTCCAGGGCGGCATGCACGTCGAGGCGGTTGCCACGTCCTGCAGCGACAGTTTGGGCAAACAAAGTGCGCAAGCCTTCCATCTCACCTTGCATCCGGGCGCGGATCGCCTCGGGCAAAGGTTCATAGGGGTTGGCGTCTGTTTTGTGCGCACCGGCGCGCACCAGCGTGACCGTCACGCCCTTCTGTTCCAGCATGCCGCTCATCTCGGTGTGCAGGGTCACCACGCCGATGCTGCCAACAGCGCCGGTGCGCGGCAGGGTGATGTGGTTCGCTTGTGAGGCCAGCGCATATCCCGCCGACAACGCATGCTCGGCGACAAAGGCATGGACGGGCTTCACCTCCCGCGCCGCGCGGATGCGATCTGCCAGATCAAAGGCCCCGGCGACCTCGCCGCCAAAGCTGTCGATCTCCAGCGCAATGCCGCGCACCTGCGGGTCAGCGACCGCAGCATCAATCTGTGCGGTGATCCCTTCATAGGAGGTCAGCCCCGAGGATTGACCGATCCATGCTCCGCGATGCACCAGGGTTCCGGCGATTTCGATCACGGCAATGCCTTCAATCAGCACGAAGGGTTGGGTGCCGTGATCCTGTTGGCGATCGGCAATCTCGCCGCCGATCAGCGAAGCATGGGCTGGTAAGGCGGCACGGTTGATTCCTGCCTCAGCCAGATCGGCACCACGAAAGGTGATCTCCTGTCCCGCGATCCGTGGTCCCAGCCCGGACAGAAAGGCCAGCGCCTTGGAAGGTTCCACCATCAGGGGCGTGTTAAACGCGCGCTGGGCGATCCGGACGTGGTGCATCATTCCTCCAACTCACCTTCAGACCAGCGTTCCGACGTCTCCTGATCGGCATCTTCACTGCGATCTTCCGAATTGCTGTTCTGCGCATTGCCCTGACCCGGTGCCTGCGCGGGCGATCCCGGACGGCGGAAATCCAGACCCAGTTCCAGTTCGCGCTGCCGCTCAGCTGCGATCTCGCGCTCAACCTGCTCGGCGTCATAACCACGTTCGGACAAGGCTTGCGTGCGGGATTTCAGCCCCGCCTCGATCTGCAGGATTTCAGCCGAGGCATCCTTCATCGGATCGACCCAGTCCCATTTGGTCGGCAGCCACATGCAGGCCTGATATTGACGCCGTTTGGCGTCATAACCCGGTAAATCCAACGCGCCGGATAAAACGGCCATGTCCATCCAGCGCATCCAGACCGCGCGGCACATCTGGTAGACCAGCACACCGTGCTGCCAGGCCGAGATGCGCCTGCGGAAGTCCACCAGGGAAATTCGCGTGTTGGAGAAGTTGCCCTTGGCCGTGTCGTTGGTCAGATACCCGTAAGGGATGCCCAGCGCAGCTGAGATTTGCAGCAGGGTGCGGTATTGAAACGGCTCATAGGTTGCCCCGGAATCCGGAGTGGCGGGGGTCGTGACATCCTCGCCGGGGTCAAGCCGCACCACCTGACCGGGTTCGACCTCAAGATCCTCGTCCGCGGGTTCCAGCGGCGTTTCCGGCGCGGGCGAGGTGATGAACATGGCGAACATCGCCGCGGTCTTTTTCCGCTCGAGCTCGGCGTCGTCGTAGAGATCAAGCGTGAACAGCTTGACGACGGCCGGGGCAAAGCGCGACACTCCGCGCAGCTGCCCGGCCTCCACCGGATCGATGATGTGGATCACATCGGTTGCGGGCACGCGGACAGTTTCACCCGCGAGGCCCGGGTCGGTCATGTCGCCGGGATGGCGGCGCAGGAAATGGTAGGCGACGCGACGTCCGATGGCGTCGAACTCGATCCCCTGCCGGATCTGCCCGGCACCGGGCAGTTCGCTGTTCATGGTAAGGGGCAGCATTTCCGAGGGCAACATTTGCAGCTGAAGCGGCACGGTCAGACCATCCGCCGCGCGTCGGGGACGAATGCGCAGGAATACCTCGCCCGCCAGAAACACTTCACGGGTAGCGCGTCGCTGCAGCCCGTAGAAATCCGTCAAGCCTTCAGCATCAGCCTCATCCGTCCAGGCCAGCCACAGGGATTGCAGTTCTTCCTTCAGCGCGGCATCGGCAATCGACGAAGACGGCTTGATCCCGTCACCCACTACGTTGCAGGCAAAAGCCTCGACCGCATTGGCGGCGTAGCCATTGTTGCGCACCAGCCAGCGGGCCCGGGCGGTAATGGTCTCTCCAGCCCCGGCAATCAGCGTGTTCACATGGGCGCGCGAGGCGCGGAATCCCCGCAGGCGGCGATGCATCTGTGCCGCATCAAAGCCGCCGATCACCGCGCCCAGACGTTGGCGGAACCCTTCCAGAACCATCGCTCAGAGCCCCTTGGTGGCAATAGTGCCCCAGCGCCGCCGCCGTCCTGTTCCAGACGCAGTGGCAATCCGACCCTCGAGATCGGTGATGGCGGCGGCCATTTCCGCATCCGAGCCATAAGTGATGGTTCGCCCGTCGTAGCTCACGGATCGCACCCCGGCGTAGCGGGCCTCCTGCAGCGCCGTCAGCAGCGTGCGCATTCTGTCGATGTCCATTTTAGTCCCTCATGAATCTGGGTGTGTAGGCCCGACGCTTGCGGCGCGGGGTGGTTGGTGTGCCAGCCTTGGCGGGTTGCGCTGCGTCAGGGATCGCTGCCGATATGTCAGCAACTGAAGCTTGCTTTCGCGTCTCGACCCCGGCCTGTTCTTCCAGCCGTCGCCAGGTTGCTTCGTCCCAGCGATCCGCCCCGAGGATCCATGCGGCGGCGCGCGCATAGACCCGACAATCCAGCGCCTCGTTGCGTTCCCGCAGCTTTTGCCATTCCTGTCTTGCGTAGCCGCGTTTGTTGCGAACGGTGACCAGCTGCTCGGCCACCAGCTGCTTGAGCCATTCGGTGTCGATCCAGTCGGGAAGGTGCACGGTGCCGGGTGGATCGCACACGCCCAGCGCCCGGTCTTCGTCGCTGGGGCGTTCCAGCCGCAGGAAGCGATAGGTCTCGGTCTTGAAGGTGGCCGTGGCAATCGACCAGAGCCTTGCACCCCGGCGCAATCGTCGCCCACCGATTGTGGCATCAACGAAAGTGGGGCCCGAGACCGGGGTGGCGCGGTTGAACCCTTCCAGCCCCTTGATCGGCGCGACCTGCTCAAAGCCTTGCGCGCGCGCCCAGCCGTAGACTGCAGCCGCCTCGTAGCCGGAATCGATGGCCAGCTTTGCGATGGGCATTACCGCGCCGTTTGCGTGCTGCCAGGTTTTGCCCAGCAATGCGGTCAACTGATCCCATGCCTGGGCATGATCCGGGCCACCGGCAATGACGATGTGATCGACAAACCAGCTTTCCAGCCCGCGACCCCAGGCCCAGACATCAACCTCGATGCGGTCCTTCTGCACATCGACCCCGGCGGTCAGGAACAAACCGCCTTCGGGGATCTGCGCGTCACCGAACGACTCGCGACGCTCAGCCAACCTTTGCCATTCCGGCGCTTCGCCGCTCTCCACCCATGTCTCGCCCAGCAGGGTATTGCGCGCGGCGCGCAGCATGTCCTCAGAGCCCTGCGCCGCCAGCCAGTCTCGCGCGATCTGCTCCCAGCTTTTCCAGCCGATCGGCGAATACAGCGCCGAGATATGAAAGCCGATCGAATGCGGGTCCTGCGATTTGGCGGTGCTGCGCCATTCCCCAGCCGCCAGCATTGCCGTCTTGTGGTGTTCGGCGATCTTGGCTTCACAACCGGCACAATGATACGCCGCCGTTTGGGGTTCCCCCTTCGCCCAGCGCAGCCGCTCGAACTCCAGCCATTGCATGTGGCCGCAATGCGGACAGGGCACGAAATACCGCCGCTGATCAGACGCCTCATATTCCCGCTCGATCCGGGACAACCCCTTGATTGTCGGGGTCGAGACCATGAACACCTTGCGCCGGTGTGCAAACGTGGTCGTTCTGGCCTCGGCCAACGTGACCGGATCGCCTTCCTCATCCGCCGAGGCCGGATAGGCATCAACCTCATCCAGAAAAATATAGCGTGCGGGCATCGAGCGCAGGCCGGTGGCCGAGTTTGCCCCGGTCAGCACCAGAATGCCGCCCGGGAATTCCTTGGACAGCATCGAGTTGCCTGCATCCCTTGATCGCGCCGGTTTGACCCGTTCACGCAGGGCAGCACTTTCTTCAATCAGCGGATCAAGGCGGCCACGAGAAGATCGCTTGGCCATCTCCACCGTCGGCAGCACCGCCAGCATTGGGCCCGGGGCGTGGTGGATGACAAAGCCGATCCAGTTGTTGCCTGCTTCCGTTGCGCCAACCTGCGCAGCCTTCATGAACGTTATCCGCTGCGCCGGGTGCCGGGGTGACAGCGCATCCATGATTTCGCGCAGGTACGGCGTGCGGGCGGTGCGATAGCGCCCAGGTTCAGCACTGGCCCGCGAGGACAGCCAGCGATGCTGGTCAGCCCATTCGGAAACCGTCAGGTCCGGATCGGGCCGCATCCCGCGACGCCAGGCGCGGAGCATGTCCTCGGCCCCATCAAAGCTGAGGTCTAAGCCTGATGTAAAGTCTTCCTCATCCAAGCGAGACCCGGAGATCGGCGAGGGCGTCGAGTTGTTCGCGGACATGGCTTTCCAGCACCCTTTGCAGGATCGCGGTCTCGATCATCACAGGTGTTCCCGTTGCCGTTTCCACCCCCGCCGCAACCTGCGCCGCCATCAGCGCCGCAACGCGGGCGGGCCAGGTCACCCAGACATCGCGTTCCTGGCGCGCCAGCCGGAACACCAGGGTTTCCGCCCGGGCACGATCGACCAGCGTGCCTTTTTTCTTCTGGATGGCCAACTGGCGCTCCAGCGCCTGATAGACCGTCAGGGCGGTGCGGGCCTTGAGGTAAGATGTGCTGTCGCCCGGACCGGAAAGACCGCTGTCACCACCCACAGATCGTCGTTGCTGATCCGGATCTGTCGCTCCGGCGCGCCGTGTATCCGAGGCGGTCGCATCAATTGAACCATCCGCAAACAGCACCATGCGCCCGGTCTGCTTGGCCTTCTGGATCGCGCCACGCGACAGGCCGGAATGGGCGGCGTAATCGCGTTCGCTCATCCCGTCCATGGCCACCCTCCTTCACGCATAAAGCAATGATATTGCTTGTTATTAAGTTGCTTAAGAACCCGGGTAGAGCGATTCTGATTACACCAGAACAACACAACAACCGGAGACACAGCTATGACCCGCCTGAACCCACAGACCACGCCCCGCCACCAACTGCGTGCAGAGAAGGCTCGCCGCAACAAGGAAGCAGCCCGGAACGCATTCATGGAGAAGAAGGCGGGCATCGACGCGATGCTCTCCCGCTTGCAGGGCCTCAGCGACGATCATTTCAACGCCCACCCCGATGAGATCAACTGGGGCGATGTCGGTACGCTCGAGAATTACACCAGCCTGCTGAAGCGCATCACCAACAGCGCC
Source organism: Paracoccaceae bacterium (assembly GCA_021648025.1). GTDB lineage: Bacteria > Pseudomonadota > Alphaproteobacteria > Rhodobacterales > Rhodobacteraceae > NVQY01. The sequence continues at coordinate 67,928 of JAKITO010000010.1, read as the reverse complement.
TTTGGCGAAGGAGAGCACGCAGATGGTTGATCTCACCGACGCTCAGCGGCGCATCCTTACCGCTGGTGCCCAGCGCCCGGATAATCTTGCAATGCCGCTGCCGAAAGGCCAGCACGGGGCTGTGGCGAAGAAGGTCGTTGGCATGCTCGTTGAGCGCGGATTTCTTGAAGAAGTCGATGCCAATATCCGCAAGGGCGAGCCGCTTTGGCGTGAAACCGGCGATGGTCATGGCACTACGCTGGTGGTGGCCGAAGCCGGGCTTGCCGCAATCGGCGTTGAACCCGTGGTGGTGCGTACCATGGCGCGAGTGCGCAAAGGCAAGGCGACGCCGAAAACACCACCGGTGACTAAATCTCCCCGCGCAGGTACCAAGCAGGCACATCTGATCACGATGCTTGAAGCGCAAAGCGGGGCCAGTATTAGCGAAATCGTTGCCGCCACCGGGTGGAAAGCCCATACGATACGTGGCGCGATCTCCGGGGTGCTGAAGAAGAAGCTGGGATTGGCCGTTATCTCCGAAAAGATCGAGGGAAGAGGACGGATTTACAAAATAACACCCTGAATGTCAGTCGTCGGAATTGAACCGAGCCGACAGAATTCGAAACGCATGTGCCGCAACCAGTGGGACCACGCCGTTGCCACAGAGCCGAAGTCTGTCCACGCGATTGGCCAGCCCATCAGCGCCTCGACAAACAGAGGGTTCAGCGTCCGGGGCGTGTCGGAGGTATTCTCGCCATCCCTCGTGATCTTCCGGGCCGGGAGGGAATGCACCGCGAAGTTCGCCAGCTGATCCATGTGCCTGCGCCCGGTGCCGTTCGTCTCCACATGCGCCCGGCTGTTCGCGCCCTTGGCATCCCGCGCCGCCGGGGTCGGCCACTGCCACATTCGGCTGGCATGGGTCAGATCGGCTGATTTGCGGTTGCCCGCACTCGGCTTGCACCCGTCGCTGGCCATCGGTGTCGGCCACAGCGCGGCGCGGGTTTGCAGGTTCATCCTGCCCTCCCGTCCGCCCGCTCCCGGTCCGGTCATGCAATTGGCGTGCGGCGTCGGCCACATCTTCGCGGCCTGATCCAGACCCAGATGCGCCTTCTTGCCGCTGGGGCGCACAAAATGGTTGCCCTTGGCGGTAAGGTTTTCCGGTGGATTGCCCCCGCCCGCCACATTCGGCGTGGGCCAGAACAAACAACCGTTGTCGCTTGTGCGGCGCGCCAACTTCTGCCGCCGTAAACAATCCTTCCGTAACCCCGTAGCCCAGATCTTCCAGCTCTTCTCTGACCTCGCGATAGCCGATGTTGATATGATTGGCGACGTTTTCCAGAAACACCCATTCGGGTTGGCACTCTCCGATGATGCGCGCGAAGTGCGGCCATAAATGGCGGGGGTCATCGACCCCCTTGCGTTTGCCCGCGACGGAAAAAGGCTGACAGGGGTAGCCGCCGCTGAGGATATCCACCGCTCCACGCCACGGGCGGCCATCGAAGGTTCCAACGTCGTCCCACAGAGGTGCTTTATCCAGGGTCTTGTCTTCCATCCGCGCCACGAGGGTGGCCGCAGCATATGCTTCCCGCTCGACGTAACAAACAGTGCGATACCCGGGACAGGCGATGGTGAGGCCGAGGTCGATCTGGACCTGTCCCGCTTTCGTTCCGCCCCGGGTGCTCATTTAGGCGGCTTTCCGTTGGAAAGCCAAGGGACTTTTCCAGCCTAACGCCGAGTGTCTGCGGCGCGGGTTATAAAAGCCGTTGATATATTGGAAGATGGCGATCTCAACAGCCCTACGTGTCTGCCAGGAATGCCGCCATATCAGTTCGGCTTTGATGGTCTTGAAGAAGGTTTCCATTGCAGCATTGTCGTAGCAATTGCCTTTGCCGCTCATGGACACCTTAAAGCCCTGCTGGCGCAGCAGCTTCTGATAATCATGCGAACAATATTGGCTGCCCCTGTCGGAATGGTGGATGCAGCCCTTGGGTGGTCGGCGCAGGGCGATGGCCATGTTCAACGCCCGGATCGCAAGGTCGCGTTTCATCCGGTTCGACACGGCCCAGCCGATTACCCGCCTAGAATACAGATCCAGAACCACGGCCAGATACCACCAAGCCGCAAAAGGTCGAACACCGGCCCCGATCAAACGCAGTTTCACAGCACTGATCGCCAGCTACAAGCGTAGTCACAGGTTCTCAAAGCTCGCATCCAGAACCCGGCGCGACTACGACAAGTGCCTTTTGTTTTTCGATGGCAAGATGGGCAAACTTGATCCCGCGAAAATGCAACGGCGTCACGTGATCCAGATGCAGATGGACAATGCCAAAAACGGTGCGCTGGGCGAATTACCTCGTGCAGGTGGTGCGCGTGTTGTTTGAGCATGCCATCGATCTTGGCTGGATCGAACGCAATCCTGCCAAGGGTGTTTCCATGCTCAAGAGCAAGGCCCCGCCGCGCCGACCATGGCCCGCAGACCTGATCGCGGCCTATCGTGAAAAAGCTGATGGTCGCGCGCTGCTGATATTCGAGTTGTGCCTCGGCACGGGGCAGAGAATCGGAGATGTTCGCAAGATGCGCTGGGCCGATATCGAGGGCGAAGGAATCAATGTGCGCCAGGCCAAGACCGGTCGGGACCTGTGGCTTCCATTCACGCCGCGGCTTGCGGAAGTTCTGGGTAAGACGCCCCGCGAGGGCCTGTTCATTCTTTCGCAGCCTGACAGCCAACCAGTCAGCTACCGGGCTGCGGCATTCGCGGTGATGAAGGTCCGGAAAGAAATCGGGGCCGAGGAGTATGACATCCACGCCCTGCGCCACACCACCGCTTCGGAACTGGCGGCGCTGGGGCTATCAGATGAACTGATCATGGCGGTAACCGGCCATACCAGCCGTGCCTCGGTGGTCAGATACGCCGGTGCAGCCCGCCAAAAGGCGCGCGCGCAGGTCGCTCAGGATGCGCGGAACAGAACAAAAACGAAACGGGAAACGTGAAACAGCATGTGAAACCGCTTTTGCAGTTTTCCTCGATTGCCTGCTAAGTCTTTGAAATGTTTGGAGGCGAGTACCGGAATCGAACCGGTGTACACGGATTTGCAATCCGCTGCGTAACCACTCCGCCAACTCGCCTGCCGATGGTGCGTATCGGCGTCTAGCCGATCTTTTTGGCCATCGCAAGGGTATGGTAAAACGAATGATCTATAAGGGCCGTTGCCCGGACCGCAGGGATGTGGCACAACCAGTAAAACACCTGAACAAATGAGTTTAGTCATGACAGATTTCGCTGCCCGCCGCCGTATCATGGTCGACACCCAGGTTCGTCCGTCAGATGTAACCAAATTCCCGATCATCGACGCGATGCTGACCATTGCCCGTGAAACCTTTGTCGATGATGCCCAGCAAGAGGCAGCCTATGTCGGCGAAAACCTGACAATCGGCCCGAACCGGGTGTTGCTTGAACCGCGTACATTGGCCAAGATGTTGGATGCACTGGATATTACCGGAGACGACCTGGTGTTGGATATCGGCTGTGGCTTTGGCTATTCTGCGGCCGTGGCGGCGCGGATGGCGCAGGCGGTTGTTGCCGTTGAAGAAGACCCGAGAATGGCAGGCGAGGCGCAGGAACTGCTGTCGCGCGCCGGTGCCGACAATGCCATTCTGCATGCCGGGGTTCTGGCCGAAGGGGCGGCGGAACATGGGCCGTATGATGTGATAATTGTACAAGGCGGCGTGGCTGAATTGCCCGAAACATTGCAGAATCAGTTGAAAGACGGCGGGCGGGTTGCATGTATATTCATGCAAGGTGACTTGGGGACGGTGCAGATCGGCTATAAAACCGGGTCTGTCATATCCTGGCGGTTTGCCTTCAACGCAGGGGCGCCGGTTTTGCCGGGGTTCGAAAGTCACCGCGATTTTGCGCTCTGAGATACTGGCTAGCAACCGGACCTGAGCCAGCCGGACAATTGACTGACCACATTGGTTTTGGGCATGGCCATAAAACCGCGCAGGTCTGGGGGAAAGTACATGCAAACGACCCGAAATTCTGGACTGAAATCCGCCGTTAAGACAACTCTGGCTGCTTTCCTGGCCGCCGGGCTGAGCCTGGGGGCCGCCACGCAATCCCATGCTGAAAACCTGGCCGATGCGTTGGTCGGGGCCTATAACTCCAGCGGTCTGCTGGAACAGAACCGTGCCTTGCTGCGCGCAGCAGACGAAGGCGTGGCAAGTTCGGTGTCTCTGTTGCGGCCAATCATCAACTGGACCACGAACATCACCCGGAGTTTCAATCAAAGCCCGGGATCTCTACTTGCACGCGACACGTCGACCCAAAGATCAAGCATCAATTCCGCGGTAACGCTTGATATTCTTTTGTACGACGGGGGGGGCAGCAAATTAGGCGTTCAAGCCGCGAAAGAAACGGTGCTGGCAACCCGGCAAAACCTGGTCGAAGTCGAACAACAGGTGCTGTTGCGCGCAGTTGGGGCCTATCTGAGTATTCTGCTTCAGGGTGAAAACGTCGCGCTTTCACTGAACAACGTTCGGGTTCTGGGCGAAGAACTTCAGGCGGCGCAAGATCGGTTTGAGGTCGGAGAAGTCACCAGAACCGATGTGGCCCTGGCCGAATCGCGTCTGGCGGCGTCGCGCAGCAACCTGGCGGATGCGCGCGGGGCACTGGTCAATGCCAAGGCAGAGTACACCAACGTGGTTGGCCACGCCCCCGGTGTTCTGGCCGGTCAGCCTGCCTTGCCTCAGGCCGCCGCCTCGATTGCCCAGGCACAGGCCTTTGCGCGGCGTCATCACCCGCTGATCCTGTCGGCCCAGCACAGTGTTGCAGCCGCCGAGTTGACCATCCTTCAAGCCTCAAAAACCCTGGGGCCGACCATAAATTTCGGGGTCAGTGTCGGGGTAACGGAAAGCTTCAATGACCCATCTTATTCGCGCGATGCCAACGCCACCCTGACCTTTCGCCAACCGATATACCAAGGTGGCAGGCTTGCCTCAAACGTTCGCCGGGTCATGGCCGCACGTGACGGTGAACGCGCCAATCTGTTGACGGTTCAGCGCAATGTCGCGCAGGATGTGAACGACGCGTTTGTCCGCCTGCAAGTGGCGCGCGCCAGCCTTGTGGCCTCAAATGAACGGGTCCGCGCGGCCCGCGTTGCTTTTGATGGCATCCGAGAAGAGGCCACTTTGGGCGCACGCACCACTCTGGATGTACTTACAGCTGAACAGGAACTGCTGAACGCCGAAACCGCGCGCATTTCCGACCTCGCCGAGCGGTCGCTCTCCAGTTACGAATTGCTGGCACGCCAGGGCTTGCTCACGGCTGAGCGGCTGCATCTGGCGGTGCAGATTTATGACCCGACGATCTATTACAATCTGGTCAAGGATTCTCCGGCACAGATCAGCCGTCAAAGCCGCGCCCTGAACCGGGTATTCGAAGCGATGGGTAAAAGACGCGCCATTCCGTGACAATTTTTACTATCTGTTGTGAGAATCCTTGGAATCAGTTACACATTGCCCTGAGGCAAGAGTGGTAACAATAAATGTCTGATCCTGTAACCGATGTGGAAATCGAGGACGTTCTGTCCTCTATTCGTCGTCTTGTTGGCGATGAACACCGGGCGAAACCCCAAATGGCCCCCCAAATGGCCCCGAAACCTGAGCCGGTTGAGGCGCCCGTCAAACCGACGCGCTTGGTGCTGACCCCGTCCTTGCTGGTGCCGGTCCCGGATATTGATCCCGGCGGTGATTCCAAACCTGCACTGGTCCCAGACACGCAAGAGCAACTCAGCAAAGCGCCATCTGTGCCTGATACTGATACCGATACTGATACTGATACCGAATCAGTCAGGGAAGAATTTGAGTTTAAGCCCGAGGCTGAACCCACAAATGACGCGGCAACAAAGGCAGAGACGGCTTTTGTGTTTCAATCCTCTCAGGCGCACGACAGAGCTTCTGCGGAAAATGAATCGGATCAGGCTGCTTGGACCGACCCGGAAACCACTTTGTTCAATGCCGCAGAAATAGGCGACAGCACTGACCTAAGCGACAGCACTGGCAAGAACCATGCCGAGGATAATGGCCGGCCCATCTGGGAGGCGTTGAAGCCGCAAGAGATTGCAGCCCCCTTTGATGCAACACCGCAAGCTGTACCAAACAAGGATGCCCCGGAACCGACTGACCCGGAACCGACTGATCCGGACCAACCGGTTATAGTCGATATCGCAGGGGATCGTTTGGATGCTGATGCAAACCAATCAGACCCGGGAAATTCATTTGCGACTGATTCGGATGACGCAGGAAATACCGGTTCAGACAGTGACCCGGAAGATGACACGCCCTATAGCACGGCGACGTTAGGGGCCAAGATCGCAGCTCTTGAGGCGAAAATCGGCCAGACTCAGGATCAGTGGGAGCCGGACGGCGAATTGGGTGACGACTATGCCGGAACAAAGGTCGAGACTATTGAATGGCAGGATCATGATGCCAAGGACCAGTTTGCAGCGGGTCCATCCGAATTGCCGCCCACGCAACCCAAACCTGCGCCCGACATTTCGGACGAGGTGACGGATCAACCGGACAGCACCACAGATTTCACTGAAACCGCAGCTCGGGCAACTCAGGAGCCTGCAAACCCAGCCCGCCAAAACAGCGATGATTCCATTGATCTTTTGGCCGGTGACGATGCGGTTCTGGACGAAGAAAGCCTGCGAGAGCTGGTGGCTGAAATCGTGCGCCAGGAATTACAGGGTGCTTTGGGCGAACGCATCACCCGTAACGTGCGTAAACTGGTGCGCCGGGAAATTCACCGGGCTTTGACGGCGCAGGAACTGGACTGAAGCCCTGAACCATTAAGCCACCCGTGTTTTCAGGCCAGTTTTTTCAGGCCCGTGTTCTCAGGCCCGTGTTCTCAGGCCAGTGGCGTGCGCGCCAATGACCACAATAAATCAAGGTCCATATACCGTTCCAGATGGTCCGCCAGCGCATCCAGCGTGGCCTCTACCTCGTGTTCATACCGTGCGCTTGACGCATGGCCCAATTCCGCCAAAAACCGTGCCCGGAACTGGTCCGAGGCAAATATACCATGCAGATAACTGCCCCGCACCAACCCGTCTGGCGACAGCGCCCCTTCGGGTCGTCCGTCAACCTGCAACCACGCCCGCGCGCAATCCGGGCCGTCAGTGACGCCCATGTGGATCTCATATCCCGTGACCACATCATGGTGGGGCAGGGTGGTCGCGTGGGTCTGGCGCAGGCGTTTGTCACCGCCCATCACCGTGGTCACATCCAGCAATCCCAGCCCCTCAACCTCGCCTGGTGGCCCGTCAACCCCGTCCGGGTCCGACAAATGCCGCCCCAGCATCTGATAGCCACCGCACAGCCCCAGAATACGCCCCCCCCGGCGGTGATGCGCCGCCAGGTCGATGTCCCACCCTTGCGCCCGCAGAAACGCCAGATCGCCCAGCGTTGATTTGCTGCCCGGGATCAACACCAGATCAGCGTCGCCGGGCAGGGCGCGCCCCGGCGGCACAATCTCAACCGTCACCTCAGGTTCCGCCGCCAGCGGATCAAGATCGTCGAAATTGCACATCCGCGCCAGTTGCGGCACGACGATCTTGCAGGGTCCCCCTTCATTCGAGGCAATGTCCAGCATATCCTCGGCTGGCAGTTTCCAGGCATCGTCAAACCAGCCGATCACCCCCAGCGACGGCCACCCGGTGCGCCGCACAATGTCGTAGCACCCTTCGTCAAACAGGGATTGGTCGCCGCGAAACCGGTTGACGACAAAGCCGACAACCCCGTCCACATCACCCTTGTCCATGACCGCCTTATGCCCAACGATCTGCGCAATCACCCCGCCGCGGTTGATGTCGCCCACCAGAACCACCGGCACGCCTGCGGCCAATGCAAACCCCATATTGGCAATGTCTCCCTGGCGCAGATTGGTCTCGGCCGGGCTGCCGGCCCCTTCGACCAACACCAGATCGTATTCGTCGCACAATCGCCCGAAACTCTCCAACACGACCGGCAGCAACCCGGCCTTGTCGCGCTGATATGCCTTGGCCTGCGCCACCCCCTGCCGCTTGCCCTGAACCACCAGTTGCGCGCCAGTCTCGCTTTCAGGTTTGAGCAGAACCGGGTTCATATCCGTATGTGGCGCCAGTCCGGCGGCGCGGGCCTGCAACGCCTGTGCGCGACCAATTTCACCGCCATCGACCGTTACCGCCGCGTTGTTCGACATATTCTGCGGCTTGAACGGGGCCACCCGCAGGCCGCGTCGGGCAAATGCCCGGGCCAACCCTGCGACAATCAGCGATTTGCCGACATTGCTGCCGGTGCCCTGGATCATGATGGATCGCGCCACGCCCGGCCCCCCGTTAAAACTTTGGCGGCATTGTCGGATCATGCGCGGCACTTTCAACCCCCATTCGCAGGCCACGGCCAATCTTGCGGGCCAACGCCTCCCAGGCGGCGGCGGTGGGTTCGGGCAGGGTTTGACGCAAAGTGTCGGCAAAAAGATCAAGCCAGACATCAAACATTTCCGGCTTTAGCGCCGAGATGCCTGCATGAATCATCATCGGATTGCCGTCATAAGACCGTTCATGCAGGATGGCATTGGCCCAGAACCCGGCAATCTTTGCCTCATGCGGGGCCCAGATTTCCCGCGATTCGGTCAGGCTCTCCAGAAACACCGGGCCGATGACCGGGTTTTTGCGGACCCGTTCGTAAAATTGTTCAACAACTGTTTCGATCTGATCCCTGGTGATTGGAAACCGGGGTGGCAATTTGGGTTTGACGTCAGGCACAGGATTTCACGCATTTCGAAATGAAAAACGCGCCCCGGATCAGGGGCGCGTTGAAACAATCATCGGCAAATCGCCAGCGATCAGGCCGCTTCGGCCTGTTGTGCCGCCGCATTGCGCCGCTCGCTTTCTTCGCGCGAAAGCGCCACAGAGGTGCGCACGCCGCGTCCGACAAAGTCCATCAAACCGGTGACAACCCGCTCGTTCGGGTCGATGCCCGCACAGCTCAGCACTTCGCGGCCATCGCGGGACCGGGCCCAGCGGGCGATTTGTTCCGGGCCGTTGCCATATTTTTTGTCGTCGGCGATGGCATCGTCCAAGGCAGCCAGTACCACGGCCGCAAAAAGTTTACGCGCACGATTGCCTTGTTCGTTGTTAAAGGCCGTGCCGTCTACGAAATCTTTCATTTCGATTCCTTTGTTGTTCTTGTTCTTGCACTTGTGTTGTTCTTGCTCTTGCAATTCTCAAGCTGACGTTCTGTATGACCGATCCAGAACGATTCGGATAGTCTTTATTTGCATACCACCCATGCGTTCAATGCATACCTTGCTGCAAGTGCAGCACGAAATATCGTTGTCTTGCCACCGTAATCTCCACCAGATATAGGGTCGCCAGGGACGTCATCGACCGCAATCAAGGATTAACCAAATGCCGAAAATCAATGGTAATGAGATCCGCCCGGGCTATGTGATTGAACATAACGACGGGCTTTGGTTGGCGGTCAAGACCGATCATGTCAAGCCGGGCAAGGGCGGGGCGTTTGCCCAGGTCGAATTGCGCAATCTGCGCAATGGTTCCAAGCTGAACGAACGCTTTCGCAGTGCCGACAAGGTCGAGCGGGCGCGGCTGGAACAAAAGGACCAGCAGTTCCTGTATGAGAACGACGGAATGCTGGTGTTCATGGACACGGAAACCTACGAACAGGTTGAATTGCCTACAGAAATCCTTGGAGACCGGCGCCCGTTCCTACAGGATGGCATGACCATCACGGTCGAGTTTTACGAGACCGAAGCCCTGAGCGCGCGGGTGCCGCAAAAGGTCATCTGTAAAATTGCCGAGACCGAACCGATTGTCAAAGGCCAGACGGCCGCCAATTCGTTCAAGCCGGCGGTTTTGGACAATGGCGTCAAGGTCATGGTGCCGCCGTTTGTCGGGCCGGACGAGATGATCGTGATCAACACCGACACCATGGAATATTCCGAACGCGCTTAAGATTATTTCGATTCTGCGCTTGCGGCTCCGCGCGCAAGATCGAGGGTCCGAATGTGTTATTGCTTTGGCATCGGTCGGCAACATTACTCGGCTTTAGCGTGTGGGGCGTGGCGGAATGCCGCGCATTGGTTCCGAGGTTGGAGGAGAACGCGAGGGCAATCATCTTTTGGATCCAGACATTCGTTCCCGAACGGAAACAATTGTTCAAACCAATCCGCGGTCAGGGCGTGTGATTTATCGGCAACGCATCTGATGCGCCGCAGCAACAATCCGAATCCTCCTGCACCATGCCACTTCAGGGCGCCAACCGGACACTGACCTCACCCGCCATCATAGTGCCTTTGGCCCGGTCCAGCCGCAGATAGGCGATTGCCCGGGAACCGGCACTTGTGAACAATGTGCCAACCGGTTTGCCATCCACAGTGATCGGCGTGCCGGGGACCGTATCACCCGTGATCTCAACCACCCGCAGCCCTTTGCGCAATTCGGTCTTGTGCTTCATCCGCGCCGTCACTTCCTGCCCCACGTAACACCCTTTGCGGAAATCGACGCCATTCAGGGCTTCAAACCCGGCTTCCAGGATAAAACTGTCCGGGGTCAGCTCAATGCCGGTTTCGGGGATGCAATGCGCCACCCGGATCGCATCCCAATCGGTGCCATCGTCGCTTGCGGCTGCATCCGTATAGGCCCGCCAGCCCATGTCGGGGTGGCGCGGGTCCGGCAATGCGCCCTCAGGAGCCGGACCAGTGCCGCGTTGCAGGTTCAACCCCGACAGGGCAATCGTCACATCGGCGCGCAATTTGTACATCGTCAGGCGGTTTATCAGCGTATCACCCAGCGGTTCGGCCACATCCAGCAGGACATCATCGCCTTGCGGCACCAGGAAAAAGTCGGCGATGTATTTACCCTGTGGCGTCAGGATCGCGGCATAGACCAACCCGTCGGCCAGCCGGTCAACATCGTTGCTGACCAACCCTTGCAGGAAATCTTTGGTGTCTGCCCCGCTCAGGCGCAGAATGCGGCGTGTATTCATCGAAACGACCCTTTGGCTTTTGATTGACCTGACATATAGGGGGTCATCGCACATTGAACCAGAGGAGCCGGGGCATGCCCGCCCGCATCAGCATCATCATCCCGACCCTGAATGGGGCAGACACCTTGGCGCACTGCCTTGAGGCCTTGATCGAAGGCCTGGGCGCGGGGCTGATCCGTGAGTTGATTGTCAGCGACGGTGGTTCGGTGGATGCCACCCGAGAAATTGCCGATGCGGCCGGGGCCAATGTGCTGAGCGGGGCTGTGTCGCGCGGCGCACAATTGCGCCGGGGTGCGGCAGCGGCGCAAGGCGAATGGTTGTTGTTTCTGCATGCCGATACGGTGTTGGGCGCGGGCTGGGCCAAGGTGGTTGCGGCGCATATTGACGATTTGCGCAACCCCGCCTGGTTCCGGTTGGAATTTGACGCGCGCGGGTTTGCGCCTTGGTTTGTGGCCGGCTGGGCCAACTCGCGGGCAAAGCTGTTTGGCCTGCCTTACGGCGATCAGGGATTGCTGGTGTCGCGGGCCAATTATGACGCAGTGGGCGGGTATCCGGATCAGCCGTTGATGGAGGACGTGGCCCTGGTACGCGCCTTGGGCGCACAGGGTGAATTGACCGGCTTACGGGTCGTGGCACGGACCAGTGCGGCACGTTATGTGCACGAAGGGTGGGTCCGGCGGGGTGGGCGAAATCTGTGGACGCTGGCACGGTACTTTGCCGGGGCCGAACCCGAGGCGTTGGCAGCGCAATACCGCCGGTAGGCTACCGCCGGTAGGCTACCGCCCCCCGGTAAGGGTGCCGCTCTTCAAGCCCTGAAGGGCTTTCTTCGCAGCTTCCAGCGTTACGTCATTACCGTTTACGGTCGCGTCGCGCGCTCATTGGCTGGAACGCCACACCCACATGCGCCTCGCAATACGGCTTGCCGGTCTTTACCGGCAGACCGCAGAACCAGAAGTCTTCGGTTGCAGGGTCGCCGACCGGCCACTTGCAGGTCCGTTCGGTCAACTCCATCAGGCCGATCTTTTTCGACTTCTTTTCGACCTCGTTGACCTTGGCCAATGCTTCTGGGCTGATCTCATTGGCCGACGGTTGCGGTGGCAATGGTTGACCTGCCGGAATGATCTGACGCCGCGCATAGCTGACCGGTTTGCCATCATTCGGCCCCACGGGGCGGGCGGCTTCGGTTTTGGGTTGAGGCCTTGGTTCGGGCTTGGCTGGTGCCGGTTTTTCGCCGGCTCCCGTCTTTGCCTCAGTCTTGGCCCCGGTCTTGGCCTCAGTCTTGGCCTCAGTCTTTGCCCCGGTTTTTGCGCCGGTCTTTGCCTCGGTCTTTGGGGCTGCACCAGTGGCGCGGTTCGACAGACCCAGACGATGCACCTTGCCGATCACCGCATTGCGGGTCACCCCGCCCAGTTCCTTGGCGATCAGGCTGGCCGACTGGCCTTCGCCCCACATTTTCTTAAGTGTTTCAACGCGCTCGTCGGTCCACGACATATGCCAAGCCTTTCCAAGCTAAAAGGCGACCCCCTTTGGCGGTCGCCCCGGTATCTTTACTATCAGCGTTCTATTCTAATCACTGTGGGCCGAGTTGCAAGGTGTGTCGCGCGAATTCCGGGGCAATGTGTCCGTTCAGATGCCGAACGGCACGCCGCCCGCCACCGGCAGGGCCACGCCGGTCACATATGACCCGCCCGGCCCGCACAGATACAGCACCGCATCGGCAACCTCATCCGGCCGCCCGGCCCGGCGCAGCGCCACCGGGCCATAACGCTGCGCCTTGATTTGCTCCAAAGTGACGCCTTGCCGGGCGGCAAGCCGCTGATTCGCCGCCATATGCATATCGGTTTCGATATAGCCCGGACAGACCGTGTTGCAGCGGATGTTATCCACGCCAAACTCGGCGGCGATGGTTTTTGTCAGACCGATAAGGCCGTGTTTCATCGCCGTATAGGCGCCAAACCCCGGTTCCGCCCCAAGGCTGCCGGTTGAGCCGATGTTGATGATCACCCCACCACCCCGGCGTTGCAAATGTGGGATGGCGGCCTGAATGACCATCATCGGTGCCAGCAGATTGACCTGAAAGCTGGCGGTCCATTGCGCCGGCGTGGTGGTCATGAAATTGTCCGACCCCGCCAGCGAACCGGCATTGTTCACCACAATGTCCAACCCGCCAAATTCGCGGACAGCGGCGTCGATACAGGCCTGACCCTCGGCCTCTTGGCCAAGATCCCCGGTCACCGCAATCGCCGCACCGCCTGCGGCGCGAATCTCGTCAACGGTGTCGCGTAACCCGGGCACCTCGTTCTGTGCCAGATCGCTTAGCACCACATTGGCACCAGCCCGGGCCAAGTGCAGCGCGATACGCCGCCCAATGCCATGGCGGGCACCGGCCCCGGTGACAAAGGCGGTCTTGCCTGTCAGATCATCTGTCATCGTTTTCCCTCATCTATGTTAACCCGCCGGTTGCGCCCCTCGCGCCAGGCCAGCATTGCCGCCCCGCCCAGAATTATCCCGGCCCCCAGAACTGTAATTGCATCCGGCACCACCTTGAACCAGGCAAAATCATACAGCGCTGCAAATACCAAAGTGGCATAGCTGAACGGTGCGACAAAGCTGGCATCAGCCCGGGCCATCGCGTTGACAAACAAGGTCTGCGCCCCAACCATCACCAGCCCAAGCAGCACCAAAGCCCCCCATTGCGCCCCCGTCGGCATGACCCAGAAAGGCAATACCGCCAGGGTCGCAATCCCCACGCCGATCAGATTGTTGACCAGCAATATCTGAAACACGGCCTCTCGCCCTGTCAGCTTCTTGATGAAAATCAACTCCATCCCCATCGCGCCCGCCGCCGCCAGCGCCAGCAAGGCCGCAGGCTGAAAGTTGGCCGGGGCAGGGCGCAGCAAAATCATCGCGCCGACCATGGCAATTGCCGCCGCCGTCCATCGCACCCGGCCCACCCGTTCGTGCAGCAACGGGATCGCCAGCATCATCGCAAACACCGGGTTCATAAAGCTGATGGCGGTGGCATCGGCCAGGGGAATGATCGCCACACTGGCAAACATCAGCGTCACACCCATCCAGCCAAACACCGTCCGCCCGATGTGTAACGGCCAATGCACAGCAGAAATCTTGGGTCGTATCAACGCCGCCGCCCCGGCAATGGCAATAAAGGCAAACATAAACCGCCCGTGGCTGATCTGAAACGGATGCAATGGCGGGCCAAGCGCGTCTGTCCCCAGCATCTTGGCAATCAACGTGGCCGAGGCGATGAACGCCGTCGCCGCCACGATCAGCATGGCCGCCAATGCCGGTTTCTGTTTCGGTGAAGTAAACATGCCCGACGAACTGCGCCTATTCAGGGGGTGGCACAAGAGCAATCAGAGGGTCATCTGTCCTGCGCCTGGCCCTGCGCCTGGACCTGCGCAGAACTGCGTGACAGACGAAACCCGTCTTTTTTTTGGCGGGGGTTGCCCCTGCAATTTTACTTTTTGTCGCGCGCGGATTTTTCTTCTTTGGTCAGCTTGTTGTTCCAGACATTGTTGCTCAGGCCCAGTTCGGCTGGTGCCGGTTTGGTTTTGCCAATGCTGACTTTGCCGCCGTTGTTCAGGAATTCCTGAATCAATGCGTCATCGGTGGTTGGTTTGGGGACTTGTTTCATAGAAATGACCCTAGCCTTTCTGCTATCGCCGGGCAACAGCCGCTTTGCGGTGCGAAGCTGACGATGACCAGACGGTGCGACAATGGTGGTGAATTCTGGTGTGTGGTCCAGTAGAAAAGACCAATTGGCCGAAAGTAAATTTGGGGGGCAGAAATGGGGGGCAGAAATGGGGAAGGTCAAAATGAACTGCAACAGAATGTTACGATTGACAAGGCGTGGCGCAACTGGCTGCTAATGTCCGTGCCAAGCATTGCGGCAATCCTGGCCGCAATTTATTGGCTTGGTTTCAACACTATTTTCCCACTGCTGGCCGGACTGCTTGTTGTTACCCTTCTTTATCAGCGCTTCGTCAATAGTCGGACCTGGCGGTCTATTTTGTTGGGGGTTTACGCTTTAGATAATTGACAAAATGGCATATTCCCGTCCTTGGCCCGTCCTTGGCCAGAACACTTCCGGCAATCTGAATTGCGATTGCGGGGGATTGACCCGGGCACTTTTGTCAGAGCAGGCTATCTGCCCCGTCGCCATCGTATCTCGGACCTATGGCGTTGCGATGGCAGCCCCCCGAGGATATTTATTGACCAAAGATGTGTGCGTTTTATTTCAGGCCAGCATGGCGATCGGGTTTTCCAGATTGTCGACGATGGCCTGCAAGAGTTCTGCGCCAAGGGCACCGTCGATGACGCGGTGGTCGACCGATAGGGTTACTGACATGATGGTGGCGATGCCCAGGTCGCCGTCTTTGGTGACCACCGGTTTCTTCTTGCCTGCCCCAACGGCGAGGATGGCGCCGTGGGGCGGGTTGATCACGGCGTCGAAATTGTCGATGCCCATCATGCCAAGGTTGGAAATGGCAAAGCTGCCGCCCTGGTATTCGTGCGGGGCCAGCTTGCGGGTTTTGGCGCGGGCGGCCAGGTCTTTCATCTCGGTGCTGAGGGCCGAGAGGGATTTTGTCTCGGCGTCCTTCAGAACGGGCGTGAACAGACCGCCCTCGATGGCGACGGCGACGGCGACGTCCGAAGGTGTGAGTTTGAAAATACGGTCGCCGGCCCATACTGCGTTGGCGTCGGGGACGGATTGCAAGGCCAGGGCGCAGGCCTTGATGATAAAGTCGTTGACGCTGAGTTTGATGTTTCGTGTCGCCAGTTGGGCATTGATTTCAGCGCGGAATGTCAGCAGGGCGTCAAGCTGGATGTCGCGGCGCAGGTAGAAATGCGGGATGGATTGTTTGGCCTCGGTCAGGCGGGCGGCGATGATCTTGCGCATGCCGTTCAGGGGGATTTCCTGGTATTCACGGCCCTCGTACATGCGCGCAACCGCGTCGGCGGTGGGGCCGGTGGCAAGGGTTGGCGCGGGGGCTTTTAGTGGGGCGGATGTTGACGCGGCGGCGTCCACATCCGCCTTGACGATGCGCCCGTGTGGGCCAGAGCCGGATATTTGCGACAGATCAAGGCCTTTGTCGGCGGCGATGCGCCGCGCGAGAGGGGAGGCGAAGACGCGGGTGCCTTTGGTTAGGGCAGGGGTGGCGGGCTTTTCGGCAACCCCTGCGGGGGTCACCTCGGCGCCCGCGTCGGACGCCTTTGGCGCCTCCGGTGTTGTTGCGGCGGTGGCGGGTCCATCAGCGGATTCGCCATCTTCGAGCAGGAGGGCGATGGCCGTGTTCACTTTTACGCCTTCGGTGCCCTCGGGGATCAGCAGTTTGGTGATGGTGCCTTCGTCGACCGCTTCGAACTCCATCGTCGCCTTGTCGGTTTCGATTTCCGCCAGAAGGTCGCCGGACGACACGGTATCGCCCTCTTTGACCAGCCATTTGGCCAATGTGCCGATCTCCATGGTGGGCGACAGGGCGGGCATCAGGATTTCTATGGGCATGGGCGCGTTTCCTTACCGGTAGGTCACTTGTTTCACCGCGGCAACCACTTCGTCAGTGGTGACCAGCGCGAGCTTTTCCAGATTGGCGGCATAAGGCATCGGCACGTCCTTACCTGTGCAATTGATCACTGGCGCGTCGAGGTAATCAAACGCCTCTTGCATGATTACCGACGAGATATAGCCGCCGACCGAGCCTTGCGGCCAACCCTCTTCGACGGTCACGCAGCGGTTGGTTTTTTTCACCGAGCGCAGGATTGCGTCGGTGTCCATGGGCCGCAGGGTGCGCAGGTCGAGGACCTCGGCTGAGATACCGTCTTTGGCCAGCTTGTCAGCGGCCTCAAGCGCGTATTGCATGCCGATGCCAAAGCTGACGATGGTGACGTCCGCCCCCTCGCGCCAGATCCGGGCCTTGCCAAATGGCACGGTATAGTCGTCTATGTCCGGCACTTCAAAGCTGCGACCGTACAGGATTTCGTTTTCCAGGAAGATCACCGGGTTGGGGTCGCGGATCGCGGTTTTCAGCAGGCCCCTGGCGTCGGACGCACAATAAGGCATCGCCACCTTTAGCCCCGGCACCTGCATGTACCAGGCGGCATAACATTGGCTGTGTTGGGCTCCGACCCGGGCGGCGGCACCGTTGGCACCACGAAACACCATTGGTGCGCCCATTTGCCCGCCGGACATATACAGGGTCTTTGCGGCGGAATTGATAATTTGATCAAGGGCTTGCACGGCGAAGTTAAAGGTCATGAATTCGACGATCGGTTTCAGGCCGGCATAAGCCGAACCGACCGCAATGCCGGTGAACCCGTGTTCGGTGATCGGTGTGTCAATCACCCGCTTGGGGCCGAATTCATCCAGCATGCCCTGGCTGATCTTGTACGCGCCCTGATATTCGGCCACCTCTTCGCCCATCAGATACACGGTTTCGTCGGCCCGCATTTCTTCGGCCATGGCATCGCGCAATGCTTCGCGCACAGTCTGTGCCTTCATGGGGGTGCCTTCGGGCCAGTCGGGGGTGGTGTCGGGCTGTGCCCGCGCGGGGCCGGGCACCTGCGGTGCGCCGGGGGGCGGCGTGGCCGCCTCGGCGGCCCCTTGCGGGGCCTGCTCGGCAGGGGCTTGCGTTGTGATCTCAGGGATGGCTTCGCCGTCTTCGACCAACACCGCGATCACTGCGTTCACTTTCACGCCCTCGGTGCCCTCGGGGATCACGATCCTGCCGATGATGCCTTCGTCCGCCGCTTCGAACTCCATCGTCGCCTTGTCGGTTTCAATTTCCGCCAGGATATCGCCGGACGACACGGTATCGCCCTCTTTGACCAGCCATTTGGCCAATGTGCCGATCTCCATGGTGGGCGACAGGGCGGGCATCAGGATTTCAGTTGCCATGTGCTTGTTCCCCTTCAGGCCGTTGCCGCAGTGTGCGTGTTTGTGGCGTAAATGTCTGTCCAAAGCTCTTCCAAGGCCGGTTCCGGGCTTGCCTTGGCAAAATCAGCCGCCTTGTTGACCGTGGCCTTGATATCTTTGTCGATGGCTTTCAGATCATCCTCTGTCGCGTGTTTGCCAGCCAGCAGCAAACTGCGCACATGTTCGATTGCATCGCGTTCTTCGCGCATCTTCTGGACTTCCTCGCGGGTGCGGTATTTGGCCGGATCAGACATCGAATGGCCGCGATAACGATAGGTCTTGACCTCAAGAATATATGGCCCCTTGCCGGCCCGCGCATGCGCCACCGCCTTTTGACCCGCCGCCTTGACCGCCAGAACATCCATGCCATCAACCGGTTCACCCGGAATGCCAAAGGCCTGACCGCGGGTATAGATATCAGGGGTCGAGGTTGAGCGTTTCTGCGCCGTGCCCATGGCGTATTGGTTGTTTTCAATGACAAAAATCACCGGCAATTCCCAGAGGGCGGCCATGTTGAAGGCCTCATATACCTGCCCCTGATTGGCCGCGCCATCACCGAAATAGGCGAAACTGACCCGCCCGTTGCCCTTGTATTTGTCGGCAAACGCCAGCCCGGTGCCAAGCGGCACCTGGGCGCCAACAATGCCGTGCCCGCCGTAAAAGTTCTTTTCCTTGGAAAACATGTGCATCGAGCCGCCCTTGCCACCCGAATACCCCCCGGAGCGCCCCGTCAGTTCGGCCATTACCCCGTCAGGGTCCATGCCGCAGGCCAGCATATGACCGTGATCGCGGTAGGAGGTGATGCGCTTGTCGCCTTCTTCGGCGGCGGCCTCCAACCCGACAACAACCGCCTCCTGGCCGATATAAAGATGGCAGAACCCGCCGATCAACCCCATGCCGTATAGCTGCCCGGCTTTCTCTTCGAATCGCCGGATCATCAACATCTCGCGATAGAACCCCAACAGTTCTTCGGCGGAAACGTTTGACTTCTTTGTGGATTTCTTCGCGGCCATGATGCTGCACCCTCTCATGATCAGAAGTAGTTTAGTATTAAACTATCTAATAAATCATTTTCGTACTGCTGGCGAGAGGAAATCTGAATTTGCCCTAACGGATGACAATCTCATCCGCCCGCAACAACCCCAGAACCGAGCGGGCCTGCTGATCCAGCAAATCCAGGTCAAGATAGTTGTCCGACAACCGGTGCGTCAGGTTTTCCATGGTGGCAATCTGCGCCTGCAACTGCATCAGATCATGTTCCAATGTCCTGGCTTGGGCAGAGATCTCGACCAGGCGAAACAGACCATAGTCACCTTGCACCGCGGCAAAGGTGAAATGCGCACTCAGCAAGAAAGCGGCGGCGAAAAACAGAAGAACGCCAAATTTGGGTCGCTTGGTTCGGGTCACGCAGGATATGCCTCAGGGTGCGCCCTTGATCGGGCGTCTTCTGATACTATGGCACAAGTGATTCGCCTTGTGAATCCCAATAGTTACCGATTTTTACACAACCGCGTGGACCTGTCGCCGAAATGCCGCGACAGGCGGCTTAGCCCGCGACTGATGCCGCGTGAATCGACGCGATGGATGCGGCCAGCCGGGAATCAAACGCTGCTTTCGGCTGTTCATTGCTCAACCCTTCGGCCAATGCGCGTGAAAAAGATGCGACCACGCCGCTGTTTTGTGCCAGACGGGTATTGGCCTCGTCGCGGGCATAGCCCCCCGACAGGGCCACCACCCGCATCACTGCGGGATGATCGACCAGCGGGCGGTACAGGTTGGCTTTCTCTGGCAAGGTCAGTTTCAACATCACCTGTTGGCCAGCCGGCAGCGCGTCCAGCGCAGCGGTCAGTGCGTCCAGCAACAGGTCTTCGGCGCGGGCCTTGTCGGCGATGGATATGGTCACTTCTGGTTCGACGATCGGCATCAGCCCGTGGGCGCGTACCTGTGCGGCCACAGCAAACTGTTGCGCCACATTGGCGGTGACGCCACTGGGCGATGCGGCGTCGATCACCGAACGCATTTTGGTGCCGAATATCCCGGCCTTGACGGCGCGGGTCAACAACGCATCCAACCCGTCGTTTGGTTTCATCAGACGCACGCCGTCCTGCACATCCTCCAACCCTTTGTCGATCTTCAGAAACGGCACAACCCGGCGGTTTTCCCACAGGAATTGCGCCGTTGGCATGCCGTCAATCTCACGGTCCATGGTCATTTCAAACAGGATCGCGCCGATCACCTGATCACCGTTAAAGGCCGGCGATTTGATGATCCGTGCGCGCATGGCATGTACAAGGTCGTACATCTCGGTATCCGAATTCCACGCATTTGCCTCAACCCCATATTGCTTCAATGCGTTCGGAGTCGAGCCGCCGGACTGGTCCAGCGCGGCAATGAAACCGGGGGCGGATGTGATCTGGGCGGACTGGATATCTTGGGACATGGCAACTTTCAATTTGAACTAAAACGGGCAGACCCGGATTATTCCGGCCCGGGTATTGCAGGTCTGCCGAATTTTAAGTCACATGGCCCCCGGTTTCAATACAAGTCGGGCGCGGACTTTCATGTTTGCGCAAACACATCAAGGTATTACCGCAACAGCGACGGCACATCATGCGCCATCCAGTCGTGCAGCACGCCGTTGTCCAGGCTTTTGGTCTCAAGTGCCCAAACACCTGCATGGCCACGCAGGCGCATCATTTCGTTGTTTGCATGGCGCAAGGCGGCCCCGGTGGCATCGCCGGTTGCCGCAGTCATTGACGCCCAGTAATAGGCCGCGCCCGCGCCCGCGCCCGCGTAGTGCCCGCGTAGTGCCGGTCAGATAGTCCCGTGCGGCGCGGCGCATCGCGCTCAGGTCGCCAAACAGCGCATCATCAGTACCGGCCAGCAATTTATTCTGGGCCTTGATGATATTCTGGGCCTTGATGATATCGGCGTATGGCACGGCCCGTTCGATCCGGTCCAGCAACGCCAAAGCACCGGGCAAACCCGCCTCAGCCGCCCGCAGAGCGTGCGCACAGGCACTTACCGGTTCGCTTGTTGCCACAGCCTGGGCGATCAGGAAAGACGCATCGGTGTTGCCCTGTCGTGCCAACGGCGCCAGGAACCGCAGGCCACCCGGCAGGCGCAGGGCGGTCAAACTTATGGCCAGGCTAAGGGTTGGGGCAAAAATGGTCGTTGGGAAAAAATGCATCAGAAAAACTCCTGTTGGACTTATGCGCCCCACGATGGCCTATTTTTCCAATGCGGCAACGCCCGGCAGGGTCTTTCCCTCCATCCATTCCAGAAACGCGCCGCCCGCGGTTGAGATATAGCTGAACGATTTGGCCGCGCCGGATTGATTGAGGGCGGCCACCGTGTCACCGCCGCCCGCGACGCTGATCAGGTCGCCGGCATTGGTCAGTGCCGCCGCTTTTTGGGCTGCGGCATTGGTGGCCCTGTCAAAGGGTGGGATCTCAAACGCCCCCAAAGGACCGTTCCAGATCAGGGTTTTGGCCGCCTCCATCGCCGTGGCAATACGGGCAACCGTATCCGGGCCTGCGTCCAGTATCATCGCGTCTTTGGGGCAGGCGTCGGCGGGCAGGGTCTCATTTTCGGCCCCGGGTTTGAATTCCCGCGCCACAACAATGTCGCAGGGCAACAGGATGGTGCATCCCGCCGCCTTGGCCTTGGTCAGGATTTCGCGGGCGGTGTCGCCCAGATCGTGCTCACACAAGGATTTGCCCACGTCGATGCCCTGTGCGGCCAGAAACGTATTGGCCATGCCGCCACCGATCACCAATGTATCAACCTTGGCCACCAGATTACCCAGCAATTCCAGCTTGCTGGATACTTTGGCCCCCCCCACAACGGCCATGACCGGGCGTTTGGGCGTGCCAAGCGCACCTTCCAGCGCGCGCAATTCAATTTGCATCAACCGGCCGGCGCAGGCGGGCAGTAAATACGCCAGCCCGGTGGTTGAAGCATGGGCGCGATGTGCTGCCGAAAATGCGTCATTGCAGTAGATATCGGCCAAAGCCGCCATTTCGGTCGCCAATCCCGGATCATTGGCCGATTCGCCCGGGTGGAACCTTGTGTTTTCCAACAACAGAACCTGCCCGTCGGGCAAGGCCCCAACCGCCGCCTCGGCGGCAGGCCCGCGGCAATCGGCGCAAAACACCACGGGCACGCCAAACGCGGCCTCAAGGTCCGGCACCAAAGGGCGCAAGGACAACCCGGGCACATGCACGCCCTTGGGGCGACCAAAATGCGCCAGCAGGATCGGCCGCCCGCCGGCGGCCAGAATATCGCGAATGGTTGGCACAATGCGGCGGATGCGGGTGTCGTCGGTGACGCGCCCATCCTCGACAGGGACATTGATATCCACCCGCACCAGCACCCGTTTACCTGCCAACGCCATATCGTCCAGCGATTTCCAACCCATGATTCTGCCCCAGTCCGCTTTGTGTTTCACAATTATTACCCGGTTTTCCCCTACAATTGCGGCTTTGGTCAATGCGTCACTTGGCATTCTGCATCTGCCCAACTAAAAACCCCCCAAACATATCACAGGAGAAATGCCAGATGGCCGAGATCAAAGACCCCGAGAATACCATTGTAATCGAATTGAAAGACGGCAACGTCACAATCGAATTGCTGGCCGACGTGGCCCCGCTGCATACCGAGCGGATGAAAACCCTTGTTCGCGCCGGTGCCTATGACAACGTCTGCTTTCACCGGGTGATCGACGGCTTCATGGCCCAGACCGGCGACGTTCAGCACGGCAACATGGAAGACGGGTTCAACATCCGCATGGCCGGCACCGGCAGTTCCGAACATGACGACGTCACGGCCGAGTTTTCCAAGCTGCCGCATGCGCGCGGTACCATCGGGGCGGCCCGGTCGGCCAACCCCGACAGCGCCAATTCGCAGTTCTTCATCAACTTCAAGGACAATGATTTCCTGAACGGTCAGTATACGGTCTATGGCCGGGTGATCGACGGGATGGAGCACGTGGACGCGATTGAAAAGGGCGAACCACCGGCAAATCCCGACCGGATGATTTCGGTAAAGGTGGCCGCGGATGTTTAAACTAACTTCTGTATTCGCCCTTGTGGCCAGTTCGGCCATGGTTGCTGTCAGTGGCGCGCCTGTGGGCGCGACCGGCATCCAGATCGAGGTCGCTGGAGAAGGTGCCAACGGCACCATCACCATCGACCTGTTCGAAGACATTGCCCCAAACCATGTGACCCAGATCACCACTTTGGCGGCTGAAGGTGCCTATGACGGGGTGGTATTCCACCGGGTGATCGATGGTTTCATGGCCCAGACCGGCGATGTGCAATTTGGCATCGCAGGGGGTGACATGTCACGCGCGGGGGGCGGCAAATCCGATCTCGCCAACCTCAAGGCCGAGTTTTCGACCACGCCGTTTGATCGCGGTGTGGTCGGCATGGCCCGTTCGCAAAGCCCTGACAGCGCCAATTCGCAGTTCTTCATCATGTTCGCGCCGGGGCATTTCCTGAACGGCAATTACACGGTGGTCGGTCAGGTAACCGATGGTCTGGACGTGCTGGACGCGATCAAACTTGGGGCAGGGGCCAATGGATCGGTGGTGGGCGCGCCTGACCAGATGAAAACGGTTACTGTCACGGATTGACCTTCACAGATTGACCGCAGGCACAGATTGACCGCAGGGCGGGGTGAACCCCGCCCTGTGTCTGCTCAACTCCTCGTGTATGGGGTGGTCACAAACGGAAATCCCGCGCATCCTTGCCTCAGACGGAGGCACAACCATGCGTATCAAACATCTTTTACTGGCGGGCGTTCTGGCAATCGCCGCAACCGCCCCCCTGGCCGATCCAAACTTGTGGCAACACGAATGGCCGGATACTGATTTCAACAAAACCACTGTGCCCGACTGGACACAAATCCTGTCTGGTGGCCCGCCCAAAGACGGTATTCCGGCGCTCTACGACCCGGCCTTCGTACGGGCGGCGGACGAGCGGCGGATCAACAACCGTGAACCGGTCATTACCGTCGAGATTGGCAATGCCATCCCGCGCGCCTATCCGCTGCGATATCTGACCTGGCACGAGATCGTCAATGATACGGTTGGCGGCGTACCTGTCGCTGTTACCTTCTGCCCGTTGTGCAATTCCGGTATCACCTTTGACCGGCGATTGGCCGGGCGTACCCTGACCTTTGGCGTCACCGGCAAGCTGCGCAATTCAGATATGGTGATGTATGACCACGAGACCCTAAGCTGGTGGCAACAAGCACTTGGCCTGGGCATTGTCGGTGAGATGACCGGTAAAACCCTTGCCCCCCTGCCCACATGGCTGGAAAGCTGGGCCGAGTTCAAGGCCCGCAACCCCGACGGCCTGGTGATGGATGAGCCGGATTACAACCGCGCCTACGGGCGCAACCCTTATCGCGGCTATGACAGTGCCGCGCGCCCGTTCCTTTATAGCGGCGAAAACCCGCCGCATGGCATCGCGCCTTTGGTGCGCGTCGTGCGGGTTGGCAACCGCGCCTGGCCCCTGACCCGCCTGGCCGAACAAGGCGCCGTCACTGAGGCCGGGGTGACCATCAGTTGGAGCAAAGGTCAGGCCTCGGCGTTGGATGCGCCCACCATTGCCGACGGCAAGGATGTCGGCACCATCAGGGTACGCGATGGGGCTGGGCGCGACGTGGCGCATGACGTGATGTTTGCGTTTGCGTTCCACGCGTTCTGGCCCAAGGGAAAATGGATGCTGGGAAACTGAAAGGATAAAACGATGATCGGCGGATGTTACTGCGGCGCCCTGCGATACCTCGCGAAGGGCGACCCGATTGTGAAAGCGCAATGCCATTGCCGAGAATGCCAGACCGTTAGCGGCGGGGGCGTTAAAGCCTTTCGCGTTGATATTGAATCACTTAGACCGGTGAACGTGTTTGTCAGATCAAACCCTGCCTCGCCGGCCAAAGTGATGCCTTGATCCAAAGAAACGCGAAAGGCTGTAATGGCTGCTATTTCAGGAACTTACCTATAATATCATCCAAGGGTGAGCCGCCGCCATTGGCATCAAGCATTTTGGTCAGCATGCCAAGGCCGCCACCTTCGGCCTGCTTTTTGGCGGCCGAGCCGATGGCCGGGGCCAGGAGGGCGGACAATTCACCAGCCTTGGATTCGTCCAGGCCAAACTGCCCGGCCAATTGCGCCAGACCCTGGCCGCCCTGGGCCTTGGATAAAAGATCAAGTAAAGACATGCAGAAACCTCGGGATATTAAAGTTACGATTTGGTGTGGTCAAAAAGGAAAGGGCGCGCCAAAGATCACCCTTTGGCCCGCCCGGAATTGCCCATAACCAGGCGGTTTAGCTGCTGCTGGCCTTTGGTGCCGCGGTTGGCAACGGCGCCGATTTACCCGGGTTCAACGGGTCGTCCTGACGTTGAACCGAGCCTTCGAAATGTGCGCCACTTTCGATGGCGATGGTCTTGTGGATGATGTCGCCCTCAACCCGTGCACTGGCGGTCAGGCGTACTTTCAACCCGCGAACCCGGCCAATCACCCGGCCATTGACGATCACGTCATCGGCCGAAACCTCGCCTTTGATGGTGGCGCTTTCGCCAACTGTCAAAAGATGCGCGCGTATGTCGCCATCAACCGACCCTTCGATCTGAATATCGCCAGTGGTCTTGAGGTTGCCGGTGATATGCAAATCCGCCGACAGCAATGACGCAGGCGGCTTTGGCTTGGGCGCGCTGGCCTTGAATTCGCCTGGCGAGGACGTCGGTGCAGGGGCGGTGGGGGCCGCCGGTTTGGTGGCTTCGCTTGGCTTGGAGGCGGGGTCGTTGATTTTGCTTTTAGAAAACATTGCGTGCAGCCTTGATGTATATCATGGGGTTAACGGGCTTTCCGTTCACCCGGACTTCATAGTGGAGATGTGTGCCGGTCGACCGGCCCGTGCTACCCATATCAGAGATATGATCCCCGCGCGAGACCCTTTGACCCTTCTTGACGCGAATACTGGTGTTATGGGCGTAAATCGTTTCGATGCCAAAGGCATGTTTGATCTTGACCAACCGGCCAAAGCCCGACTGCCAGCCTGCGTGGCTGACAATCCCGTCGGCGGTGGCAAAGATGTCGGTGCCATGCGCCCCGGCGAAATCCTGCCCCTTGTGCATCCGTCGCCCGCCGGTCTTGGGATCGCGGCGAAAGCCAAACCCGCTGGTGTGACGCACGATGGCGCGTGTGGGCGAGGCAAAAGGCGCCTTTTCGGCGGCAATGCGGTACAGGTTCAGAACGTCCATCTGCTGCAATAGCCGGTTGGCCCGAAGCGTTTCCGGGGTTGGTTCTTCACCACGGGTGGAAAACGACAGGGGCGTCAGTGGTCCACCCTGACCGCTATAGCCACGCCGCACCTGTTCGATGATCTGATCGGTGGGCATGCCGGCGCTGCGGAACATCTTGTCCAACGGTTCAACCGAAATTGCCATGGCTTCTTCCAGTTGGCGGAAAATCTGGTCGTTCTGATCAATCATCAGACGGATTTCATGCTTCAGCTCGGCACTTTGTTGCACGGCAGCCAAAGCGTCGGCCTCGACCTGGTCGCGTTCGGCGGCGGTATCCGCCAGCACTTCGGTCATGAAGGCCATTGTCGTCGGTGCCACCGACGCTGCGGCCAGAATGGCCTTTTCGTCGATGTTCTGGGCCTGCAGGCTGGCCAATGCTTCGCGCGCGTTCTCGCGGTCTTTCATGGTGTTGCGCAGGGTGGTCTGAACCACGTCGATGCCGGTTTCCAACTCGTGGCGCCGGGTTTCCGAGGCCAGAAGTTCTGATTGCATCACCGATATCTGTGCCAGGGCCGCGTTAAAGCGAAACTGTGCCGCCAGCGCTTCGGCGGCGTGTTGATCGCGCTGGGTTGACATGGTGTTCAGCCGGTCCTGATAGGTGGTCAGGTCGCGTTTGGCCTGTTCGCGAAAATTGCCCGATCCGATGCTGTCCATCAGTAACACGGCCGTCGACACAATTGCCCAGGCCACCACCGCAGAGGTGCCGATATATGCCATCAACTGGGTTTCCGGCCTGAGCCGGATAAACCGTGTGTCGGTGTCAGATTTCAGAAATAGCCGTCGCTCGGGAAAATGTCTTTCCAGCAGGCCGTGAAATTTTATTGCCAGACGTGTACGCACGCGTCTTTCCTTGTCCCATCCCAATACCGGCGCTCGCGCCCGCCGATTTCTCGGCGGTTGCCCGGCACCTTAGGGGGCTAAGTATCGCTGTGGCGGCTTTTGGGCAACCCTGTTGGCCGGACTTTGGGCAAGGTACGCGAAAATACAGCGAAAATGCGGCGGCGGTGGCAGAAATCCGCCGATATCAGTATGTTGACAGGCGGTGTAGGCCACCAGATCTAGATATGGCGCGCCTTACATCAGGTCGGGACATCAGGTCGGGACATCAGGTCGGGTCAGACGTAAGCGGCCAATAGAAATCCGGCGGAATACCGGCCTCGGCCCGTTTTTCTTCGTTGAACGGTGGCCGCAGAGGTGAATGGAAATAGCGCCGGACAAGGCTGTGAAAGGTCTCTTTCGGGTCAATATTTTTACGCCCGCACAGAAAGTGAAACCATTTCGAACCATAGGCCACATGCGCCACTTCTTCGGCGTAGATCAGCTTCAGCGCCTCAACCGCCTGCATTTCGCGGGCCTGGGTGAAGACCTTGATCATGCCCGGTGTCACATCCAGCCCGCGTGCCTCAAGCACCATCGGCACCACGGCCAGACGGCCCATCAGATCATCCGCCGTGTCGGTCGCGGCACGCCACATGCCGGCGTGTGCGCCAAGGGCCCCATAGTGACTGCCAAGCGCCTCAAGACAATCGCACATCAGGTTGAAATGTTTGGCTTCTTCTGCCGCCGCCTTGACCCAGTCGTCATAAAACCCCATCGGCATTTCGATATGGCCAAAGCGGGCGATGATATCCCAGTGCAGGTCAACCGCGTTCAGTTCGATATGCGCCACCGCGTGCAACAGGGCAATCCGTCCCGCCTTGGTTCCCGGGCGGCGTTTGGGCACGTCGCGTGGTGACAGAAGTTCGGGCCGCTCAGGGCGGGCAGGGTGGTCCGGTGGCCGGGCGGTTCCCACTGGGATCGCCTCGGCCCTATCGGTGCGGGACGCTGTCCAGGCCTCGGCATGACCAAGCGACATGGCCGCCTTGGCCCGCCCGTCCGGCGTTTGCAGCACCTCCAGGGCCATGTCTGCAAGGCTTGTCGTCATAAGCGGCGGACTGCCTCGAGTACCTCTTTGACGTGACCGGCTACTTTGACCTTGCGCCAGACCCGGGCGATATTGCCTTCGGCGTTGATCAGAAAGGTTGTGCGTTCGATGCCCATGAATGTCTTGCCAAATGAGTTTTTTTCCAGCCAAACGCCATAATCTTCACATACAGCACCACTTTCATCCGACAACAACGGCACAGTCAGATCGTGTTTGGCGGCAAAGGCCTCGTGGCTGGCGACGCTGTCTTTCGAGACGCCAAACACCGAAACGCCTTTATCGGCAAAAGTCTGCAACACATGTGAAAAGCCGATGGATTCCTTGGTGCACCCGGGGGTATCATCGCGCGGATAAAAGAACAGAACCACCGGCCCGCCTTTCAGGGCTGCAAGGTTCACATTGTCGCCACCATTGCGTGGCAGGGTGAAATCCGGGGCAGGATCGGCTATATTAAGCATTAAAGGCATCTCCGGGGCTGTAAAAACAAAGTAAGTTCCATAGTTATGTACCACAGGCAATACCAAAGAGATAAAACTGACATTCGATGGCATCTGATACCGTGACTGATCCCAAGCCTCACAAAGCCAAGCCCAACAGGCCCGGGTCGACTTCTGCGCCCGATTCCGCAAGCGTTGTATCCGAACGCGGGCTGATCTGGCGTTTCCTGCACCATTTTGTGCGCAAAATTGCGTTGTTTGTGATCCTGGTGACTTTGGGCGGTTGGGCGGTGCTGGCGGTGTTTGGTCAGCGCTGGAACCTGCCGGATTGGGCAAGGGTGCAGATCGAGACGCGGATTGAACGTGTTTTGGGCGATATGCAGATCGAATTCGGCAATGTGTCGGTGGTGATAGACCATGGCTGGCGGCCTCGGGTGCGGCTGCGCAATGTGGTGCTGCGCGACGGCGATGGCCAACTGGTGGCGCAATTGGCCGAGGCCGAGGCGGCGCTGGCCATGCGCCCGCTGCTGCGCGGCCAACTCCAGCCGAAACAGATTGTGCTAGGCGGGGCATTGGCCAGTTTGCGCCGGGACCGCGATGGCAACGTGTCGTTGTCGATCGGCGGGGCCACAGCACCGGTCGAACAGGCGGCAGGCCTGCCGCAACTGATCGAACAATGGGACCAGCTGTTTTTGAAACCTCAGTTGGCGGCACTTGTGTCGGTGGAAATTCAGGCCATATCGCTGCAATACGAAGACGCCCTGAAAGGCCGCGCCTGGACCCTGGATGGCGGCACCATCCGGCTGGAACGCGACCGCGACCAGCTTGATCTGTCGGCCGGGTTTTCCCTGCTAAGCGGGCGGGACTACGTCAGCAGCATCGAGATGAGCTATGCCAGCCGGATTGGTGATGCCAGCGCCAGATTTTCGCTTTTGGTCGAGGATATTGCCGCCCAGGACATCGCCGCCCAGAACGTGGCTCTGGCCTGGCTGGACGTGCTGCGCGCGCCAATCTCGGGTGCATTTCGCGGCGGTATCAACGCCGATGGTTCGCTTGCGCCGCTGTCGGCAACCCTTCAGATCGGGGCCGGCGTTTTGCAGCCCACCGACCAGACAAGCCCGGTGCCGTTTAGTGGCGCGCGCAGTTATTTCACCTTTAACCCCAATACCGGCCTGCTAAGTTTTGACCAACTGTCTGTGTCGTCGGACTGGGGCAGTTTCACCGGGTCGGGGCAGGCCTGGCTGGGGGCCGCTGAAACCCAATCCGCCAGCAGGGTCGCCGACCTGACCGGCCAGATCACCCTTGGCGCCATCAGCCTGAACCCCAAGGGTGTTTTCCCGGAACCTCTGGTTCTGGACGGTGCGGCGGCGGATTTCCGGCTGGAACTGGACCCGTTCCGCCTGACGCTGGGCCAGATGCACATCGTTGATCAACAGTCGAACCTGTTGGTCCGCGGTGAACTTGCGGCCGCCCCCAAAGGCTGGACCCTGGCGCTGGATGCGCAGATCGACCAGTTGCAAACCGAACGGTTGGTTGAACTATGGCCCGCCCCCGTGGTGAAAAAACCGCGCATTTGGGTGGCCAAGAACCTGCGTGGCGGTATGGCCCATGATATGAACCTGTCTTTGCGCGCGCTTGCCGGGGAAAAGCCGGTGATCAGCGTCGGTTTCGGCTTTCGTGACACCACCATTCAGTTTCTGCCCAGCATGCCGCCGATCACCGGTGCCACCGGTATTGCCACCCTGTCGAACGACCGGTTTGTGGTCACCGCCCTGCAAGGCGAGGTGGTCGCCGGGCAAGGCGGGGCGATAGATATTAGCGGCACTTCGTTCATTATCCCGGACTCTACAATCAAAAAGGCTGCCCCCGGCATTGTCCGCTTTGAAGGTCGCGGGCCGGTCACGGCGGTGCTTTCACTGCTGAACCGCAAGCCGTTGCAAGTGTTAAAAGGCACGCCGGTTCCGGTGGATGTGGCCGAAGGGATGGCGCAGGTTACCGGCACCTTGTCCCTGCCGCTCAAAGACCGGGTGCAGATTGACGAAATGGCCTATCATTACCAGGGCACGGTGCGT
Source organism: Paracoccaceae bacterium (assembly GCA_021648025.1). Classification (GTDB taxonomy): domain Bacteria; phylum Pseudomonadota; class Alphaproteobacteria; order Rhodobacterales; family Rhodobacteraceae; genus NVQY01. Next base: position 37,221 of record JAKITO010000010.1, on the reverse strand, counting down.
GACATCACGTCTGACAAACTGGTGCCGGGGTTTTTTGTCCAAGCGGCACAATTGCAGATCGAAGGTGATCAGGACCACGTCAAACTGTCCGGGCCAGGCCATATTGCCGGGGTGCCAGTCAGCGCCACCTGGGAGGCCAGGATTGGTGCGAAAGCCAACCGGACCAGCCAACTGAGCGGTGATATCGAGCTGTCTGAACGCATGGCCGAGGCGTTTAACCTTGGCTTGCCCGACGGGTCGGTGTTCGGGCTTGGCACGGGGCGCTTTACGATTGATCTGGCCCGGGGTGCCGCACCGGTGATGTCGTTGCGCTCGGATCTTGCGGGGGTTGGGCTGCGACTGGCCCCGGTGGGCTGGCGCAAATCCGAGCGCTCGACCGGCACGCTTGAGGTTGACGGGGTGTTTGGCGATACGGTCAGCGTCGACCACCTGCTGATCGAGGCCGCGGGGCTGACGGCCAAAGGCCGCATCAGCAACCGGGTTGGTGGCGGGCTGGAGGTGGCTTCGTTCTCGTCTGTGCGCATTGGCCGGTGGCTGAACGCGCCGGTGGATATTGTCGGGCGCGGTGCTGCGGCCCCGGCGATCCACATCCGTGGCGGCAGGTTTGATCTGCGCCACACCGATTTTGGTGCGTCCTCGGGCGGATCAACTCAGACCGGACCCTTGGAGGTATCCCTGAACCGGCTTCAGATCACCGACACCATGGCCTTGCACGGCTTCAAAGGCACGTTCAGTGCCGATGGGGGGTTTTCCGGCAACTATACCGGGTCATTGAACGGTCAGACGCCGGTGTATGGCACGCTGACCCCCAAGGGCGACCGCAGTACGGTTCTGGTGCAGGCAAATGACGCCGGTGCGGTGTTTCGCGCCGCCGGAATGCTGACCATGGCGCAGGGTGGTTCGTTCCGCCTGAAACTGGTGCCGGTGGACAGCGGACCCGGGCAATATGACGGCGCACTGGATGTCAGCGATACCAGGGTCAGGGACGCCCCGGCCATTGCCGCGATTCTCAATGCGGTGTCGATTGTCGGGTTGATTGACGAACTGAGCGGGAAAGGCATTCACTTTCTCAAGATCGAGGCGAATTTTCGGCTCGGACCCAAGAAACTGGTGCTGTATCAAAGCAGTGCAGAAGGGCCGTCCATGGGGCTGTCGATGGATGGTTATTACGATGTGCCCAGCGGGGTGCTGGACATGCAGGGGGTGATATCGCCGATCTATCTGATCAATGCCATCGGTTCGGTGCTGACCCGCAAGGGCGAAGGGCTGATCGGGTTCAGTTACAAACTGCGCGGCACTTCGGATCAGCCGGATGTGGCCGTTAACCCGCTGTCCGGGCTGGCGCCGGGGATGCTGCGCGAAGTGTTTCGTAAGACGCGACCAAAGCCGGAAGGCGGCAGATCTGCATTTCGGCGTGAAATCGAAGAGGGTCGTGGCGTTAACGCAATTCCCTATGATGGCCGCTGAGTATCTGATTCACAACTCTGGGCCGGGTCTGGGCCGGGTCTGGGCCGCGGGAAATTCAACCAAACAAAGGGTTACGGTGTGCATTCCCTGTCAGGTTTTTTGCGCGCCGGTTTCATTCGGCCGCCTGTGCGGGTTTGATTTTGCCGACCCTTGTCAGGACTGAACGCATGTCGGCAAGGCTGACTGGTGCGTTGTCGTCAGGCTCTGGGTCATGTCCTTCCGTCTGATCAGAGGCGGCCAATGCCGGTTTGTCCGGTTGCCCGGCCGCTATCGGTTGCACCGGTTGCACCGGTTGCACTGCCTCCACCGCCTCCCATGGCCCTTCGTCCCAGATTACTTCGGTTGAAACCAGTTTGTGCGCTGAACGGCCCAGCACCATATCCCGTGCCACACGTGACGAACGCCCGGCGGTGATGCGCGCCAGCAACCGGCCGGTCCAGATCGCATAGGTGCCGACCCAGACCCGCAAGGCCAGGAACGACGGCGTGACGATCAGGGTCAGGATGGTGGCGATGCCAAGGCCGAACACAACGGCTGTGGCCAGTTGTTTCCACCAAAGCGAGGTTGGCGAATCGATCGAATACCCCCCGCCGATAAAGTCCAGCGACAGGCCGAACATCATCGGTGCCAGCCCCGCCATGGTGGTGATTGTGGTCAAAAGACCGGCCTGATACGTGCCTCGGCGGTGCGCACAATCGCCTCGATCCGTGGCATATAGCGGGAATATTCCTGATAGGTGTCAATCAGCACAATGTTGTTGTTCACCACGATACCCGCAAGTGCGACAATGCCGGTGCCGGTCATGATGATCGAAAACGGCTGTTGCATCACCATCATGCCGATCAACACGCCGGTGGTCGACAAAACCACCGCCAACAGCACCAGAACCGAATTGTAGAACGAATTGAACTGCGCCAGCAGGATGATGAACATCAGCCCCAATGCGCCAAGAAACGCTTTGGACAAAAACGCACCACTTTCGGCCTGTTCTTCCTGATCGCCGGTCCATTCCCATTCGACCGAAGCGGGAAACGGCTCTGTGTCCAGCCACTTGGTCAGTTCGGCAATACGCTCGTTGGGATTGACGGTGGTGATCCGTGCGGTGGCGTTGTCCAGGGCGGCGCGCGCGCTGGCAAGGCTGGAACCATTCGTCAGGGACACCACACTAAAGACGTCGCCTGCGGCATTGGTCAACAGATCGTCACCACTGGATCCCTCGGCCCCTTCGGGCACTTTTCGCAACAAGGCAAGGCGGGTTTCCGGCGTGGTTTCATCGCCAGCAATGACCAGTTTCAGCAACCCGTCCGCCACATCCGCCTTGACGTCATAATATCGTTCCTGATCAACCCGGTTGATCTGCGCCAGCTTGGCCACCGGTTTGCGGGAGATGAAATTCGACAGGGGCACCAATCCGTCCTGGGTGCGTACCTTCAGCGAATCCAACGTGCTCAGCACCCGGTCCTTGCGTGGCAGGCGGACCCGGATTTCAATCTCTTCGTCGGAACTGTCGACCCGCATGGTATCCAGCAAGATACCGCGGGTGACCAGTTGCACCATGCCGCCCACCGTGGCCACATCGGCGCCGTAACGTCCGGCCTTTTCCACGTCCACATCAATCTGCCAGTCGATGCCGGGCAGGGGCAGGGTGTCTTCGATCAGGGTCAGACCATCGGTGCCTTCGAACTGTGCGCGGGCCAGATGGGTGGCGGTTGTCAGGTCGTCCCAATTGTTGCTTTTCATCCGCAGATGCAGCGGCTTGCCCTGGCCCGGCCCCTGTTCCAGCGCATTGATTTCGGCGATAAATCCGGGCAGTTTGTCCAGTTCCGCACTGAGTTGGGCAATCACGGTGTCGCCGGCAAAATCCGGTGCCGTTACCTCGCGCTCCAACAGGTCAAAGAACCAGCGTTCCCGCGCCCTTGGCCGGTCTTCCCACGGGATCAGTTCAAACTGCACCTGACCCACAGTGTCCGATGGCGTTTGCTGCCCCGGCCCACCGGTGTCCAGCCCGCCGTCACCGGCAAAGGCAAAGACGTTGATCACGGCCGGGTGGTCGGAAATGGCGGCTTCGACCTGGCGCACCATCTGGTCAGCCTCCATCAGCGATATGTTGCCGCGTGCGCGCACATAGATGGTGGCCTGCTCGGGTTCGGATTTGACGAAGAATTCGACCCCCAGGTTGTTGGCGGGGAACAATACGGCGGCGACGAAATAGACCCCGGAAAATACCGTGACGATGGCAACGATCGGCATCACCGGATTGCCGGCGATGAATTTGGTGAACAGACCAAAGGGCGTGTGGCGACGCCCGGATTTGACCTGCTTTTGCGCCCGCTCAATGCGCGCAGCCCCCAGGGTGATCGACGAGGCGAACGACCCGGCCAGGAAAATCGCAACGCCTGCCAAAGTGCCCGCCACACCGGCCCCGTCCGGCAACAGATAGGCCGGGTTCAGCACCTGCATCGCCCCCAGGAACATTGCGTACATGGCCGGCGGCACCAGGGCCGCGCGGATCACCCACGGCAGACGGGCGCGCAACGCGTCGGACGCCCCGCCAAACATCCGTGACATCCGCCCCGTCACCCCGCCCATCACCGGCAGATAGACCAGCGCCACCACCAGCGACGCACTCAGCACAAAGATCAACGTCACCGGCAACATGCCCATGAACTGTCCGGGCACCCCGGGCCAGAACAACATCGGCAGGAACGCACACAACGTGGTGGCGGTTGATGACACGATCGGCCAGAACATCCTCTGGGCGGCCTGAACATAGGCGTGCATCGGGCCGACGCCTTCCTTGATGCGCTTGTCGGCGTATTCCACCACCACAATGGCCCCGTCCACCAACATGCCCACCGCCAGGATCAACCCGAACATCACGATGTTCGAGATCGAAATGCCCATTATCGCCAACATCACAAAACACAACAGGAACGAGGTCGGAATGGCAAACCCCACCAGCAACGCCGCCCGGCTGCCCAATGACGCCAATACCACAATCATCACCAACGCAATCGCTGTCAGAACCGAGCCTTCGAGCTGGCGCACCATTGATCCAACCACCCGGCTTTGATCATTCGAGGTGCCGACCTGTACAGCCACCTGCAACTCGGCCGGCCATTTGGCGCGGGCCTCGGCGACGGTTTCCTTGATCAAAGCCACCGTGTCGATCAGGTTGTACCCTTTGCGCTTGACCACCTGCAACGCCACCGTGGTTTCACCATTGAACCGCGCCGTGCCTTTGCGGTCCTCAAAGGTGAAATTGATCTCGGCCAATTCTCCCAATGTCACCACCCGGTTGCCGTTGACCTTGACCGGCAGGTTGTAAACATCGCGTGGCTCATCAAACGATGACGGTATCTTGATCGAGTTCTTGCCCTGCTCGGTCTCGATCTCGCCGGCCGCGATCAACTGGTTGTTGTTTTGCACCACGCTGATCAGCTCATTCGCGGTGACGTTGTAGGATTCCAATCGCAGCGGGTCGATAATCACCTCAAGCATCTCATCGCGACGCCCGGCAATCCCGGCCTCAAGCACCGCGTCCAGGCTTTCAAGATCGTTCTGTAAGTCCTTGGCAATGCGCGCCATTGTCCGTTCCGGCACGGGACCGGTCAGGTTGACAATGACAATTGGAAATTCCGAGAAATTGATCTCGGAAATGTTATATTGATCGGCCCCGTCCGGGAATTCGCCCTGTGCGTTGTTCATCGCGCTGCGCACATCGGCCTTTACCGCCGCCTTGTCCCAGCCGAATTCGAATTCAATGTAAATCGCGGCAAAATTTTCCGCCGCCGTGGCCGACATCTTTTTCAGCCCGTCCAGATCGGCCAGTTCGGTCTCCATCACCTTGACCAAAAGGCTTTCGCTGTCTTGCGCCGAAATGCCGGGGAAGGGGACCGAGATGAACAACCCGGGGATCTGAATGTCCGGCTCGCCCTCTTTTGGCAGAACCGAATAGGCAAAGCCACCGACCAGGATCGAAATGGCGATGAACGCCAGGATCATCCGGGCGCGCGACGCGGCCCAGGCGACGACGCCGATCATTTGTCGGCCTCGCGAAAGGTCGGCGCAACTTCAACGCCGGCCGTGACAAAATCCTGCCCCACCACAATCACATCCACCGCGTCCGGCAGGCCGGACACCCAGATACCGTCGACATCATCGCGCACCAGTTCAATTGGCGCGAAGGCCACGATGTTGCCCTTGCCGACAATCCGCACGCCGATCTTGCCATCATTGTTCAGGGTCAGCGCCGATTGACTTAACCGATGCGCCCGCACGCCATCGGCGGCCACCAGAATTGCCGCCGTCTGCCCGTCGCGAATGGCCAGATCGCGATTGGGCACGGAAATCTCGACCAAAAACGTGCGGGTGGTCAGATCGGCGATCCGTGACAGGAACGTCACCCGCCCCTGCACCCGCTTGCCCGAGGCCAGTTCTGCCCCCGCCAGTGCGCCGATCTTGACCCGGTCAACATCCGATTCCGGCACGTATCCCACCAGTTTGATCGGGTCCAGCTGAATGACCGTGGCACACAGCGAGCCGGGCTGCATCAGGCTGCCCAATTCGGCGGCGTCAGATTCCAGCAGGCCCTTGAAGGGGGCGGTGATCACCAACCGCTCCATATCCTTTTGCGCCGCCGAAACCGAGGCAATCGCCGCCTCGATCCCGGATTTGGTGGCTTCCAGCCCGGATTCCGCCGACCTGATCGACGCCCGCGCAGCCGCAACCGTGGCTTCTGTCGATTTCAGCCGGGTTTCCGAGGTATAGCCACCCTGAACCAGCTTCACAGCGGCCGTCCAGTTGATCATCGCTTCGCTCAGGCGGGCAATCGCCTCTTGCAACTTTGCCTCCGACTCTGGCACCCGGCTCTTCGCTTCGCTCAATCGCGCCTGTGCTTCGGCCAGGTGTGCCCTGCGCGAGCCGGGTTCAAGCCTGCACAAAATATCGCCGCGTTCGACAAAAGACCCCTTGCGAAGCGGTTCCGAGATCACCACCGCCGAAACCTCGGCCCGCACCTCGACCTGACGTGCGGCTTCGGTCTGACCTCGCAGCACCACGGCGCTGTCAATGGTCTGGGCCGTGGTGCGCAGTACAACCACGCCGATTTTTGCCTTGTCGGTGGCGCTGTCAGTGGCTCTCGCAGGATCCGCCCCAGGCGTGTCGTTGGTGCCTGTAGCTACATCACCACCGGAATCACCACCGGAATCACCACCGGAATTTCCAACGCCTTCCCCCCGGGCAAACGCCAACAAAGCGTCGCGTTCAAATACCGCCAAATACATTACTCCGGTCACCAGAATTGCCGTGATCAAAGGTATAATCCGCATGGTTTGCCTCTTTCGTTCGTCTGTTCACCCGTCCGGCGGCCGATTGAAACAACACCAGGTTTCCCGACCCGTGCCGTCATGCACCGGGCCTCACATAAGGTACATATAGGTGTTGTCCATACTAAACTAACCAGTTCAGAATAGTTTTTTTTGATATTTTGTTCAAGAGGCAGGGCTTACCACGCACAGCCATGTCTTGGCTTGTGGGGTAAGTCAGGTTAATAGGGGGGAAACCGGCCCTGAATCTGGGTCAAACCGTGTTAAAGGGTACCGGATGAGCGATACAGACACATTCATCAATGAAGTCAACGAAGAGGTCCGGCGCGACAAACTGTTCAAGCTGATGAAACGCTATGGCTGGATTGCCGTGGTGTTGATCCTGGGGATCGTCGGCGGGGCGGCGTATACTGAATATTCCAAGGCCCAGACGCGCGGTGCTGCGCAAACGCTGGGCGATGAAATTCTGGCGGCCCTGGCGCAAAACGATTCGGCCGCGCGGGCCAAGACGCTTGCGGCCATTTCGGCGCAAACACCGGGCGGTGACGCGATCCTGAAATTTCTGACCGCAACGGCGCAGGCCGAAGCGGGCGACACGGACCAGGCGATTGCCAGCCTGAGCGCGGTATCGAAAAACGGTGACGTGCCTGAGATTTATCGCCAGATTGCCAGTTTCAAGGCACTGACCCTGCAAGCCAAGACCATGCCAGTCGCCCAACGCCGGTTGCAATTCGAAGCATTGGCCAGCCCGGGCGCGCGGCTGCGTCTTCTGGCGGAGGAGCAATTGGCCCTGATTGATATCTCGGAAGGGCAGGTTGACGCGGCTTTGACCCGGTTGCAGGCGATTTTGCAGGACGCCGAGGTTGATACAGGCTTGCAACAACGGGTTGCGCAGGTGATTGTGGCATTGGGTGCAGAACCGGGCGTTAGATCCGGCATTTGAGGATTGATTGCCTTAAAGGTAACTGGGCCAGTCAGGCCGTTACCGGCAATCATATGACGAGTTGGGTAACTTAAGATGACTGATACAGGCCATTCACACTTGAGCAATGCCGCGCCCCGGCTTCGCGCCGTATTGGCGTTGTTTGGCCTGGGGGCATTTTTACTCCTTAGTGCATGCGAAGAAAAAGAGCGCATCCTGCCGGGCGTGCGTGAAGATATCCGCTCTGATGTGCAATCCCCTGACCAGGCTTTGGTACAGGTTGGTGACAACCGTTCCGTGGCGATCCGCCTGCCGGGGCAACAGGCCAATGCCGAATGGTCGCAATCATTTGGCACCTCTGGCCTGCGCGTCACCCATCCCGCCTTGCGCAGTGCGCCGCAACCGGTCTGGTCGGTGCCAATTGGTGCCGGTAACACCCGGCGTGCGCGGATCACTGCCGATCCGGTGGTGGCGGGGGGGCTGATCTATACGCTGGACAGTGGCGCGCGGGTTTCCGGCGTTTCGACCAATGGCGTTGTGATCTGGAGTAAAGAACTGCTGCCGGCGGCGGATGCCGAAGGCGACGCCACCGGCGGTGGCATGGCGTATCATTCCGGCACACTTTATGTGTCGTCCGGGTTTGGGTTGTTAAGCGCGCTGGATGCCAAAACCGGCAATATCCGCTGGCAACAACGACTTGAGGCCACCGGCAGCGGCCAGCCATTGGTGGCCAACGGCCTGATTTACCTGGTGGCCGGCGATGATACCGGTTGGGCGATCGACATCGAAACTGGCCGGATCAAATGGAACGTCAAGGCATCCCCTTCGGCTGCCAACGTGCTGGGCGCACCGGCGCCGGTGCTTTCGGGCGATCTCGCGGTATTTGCCTTTGGCTCGGGCGATCTGGTTGCCGTGTTCCGGCGCGGCGGCGGGCAACGCTGGTCGTCAAGCCTGGGCGGAGAGCGGTCAGGCATAGCCCGCTCGCGGGTTGGCGACATCACCGGCAGCCCGGTGGTGGTCGGGCGCACAATATACGTCGGCAACAATTCCGGGCGTACGATGGCATTCGACAGCTTCCTTGGTGACCGGATCTGGACCGCGGCGCATGGTGCGCTTGGCCCGGTCTGGCCGGTCTCGGGCAGCCTGTTTCTGGTGGCGGATTCCGACCAATTGGTACGGCTTGATGCGCGCACCGGCGCCACGGTCTGGGCGGTTGACCTGCCCGGCAACATCAAGGACCGCCGCGGTAAACGCGGGCCAACGCACGCGCAATTCGGGCCAATTCTGGCCGGCGGACGGGTGATTGTGCCGTCAGGTGACGGGTTGATCCGGTTCTTTGCACCCGATGACGGCACCCTGACAAATTCCGTGGCGATCCCCGGTGGTGCTGCCACCGGCCCGGTTGTGGCAGGCAAAACGCTGTATGTGGTTGGTGCGGACGGGCAATTGCATGCTTTCCGTTAGGCCGAGGATGGTTTAAGGGAGCGACTCATACTAAAAAAGAGCCGCCTCATGTCCTTCACCCTCGCCATTGTGGGCCGCCCGAATGTGGGCAAATCCACCCTGTTCAACCGCCTTGTCGGCAAACGTCTGGCCTTGGTCGATGACCAACCGGGGGTGACCCGCGACCTGCGCGAAGGTGCCGCCCGGCTGGGCGACCTGCGCTTTACCGTGATTGATACGGCCGGTTTGGAGGAGGTCACCGACGACAGCCTTCAGGGCCGCATGCGCCGCCTGACCGAACGCGCGGTGGATATGGCCGACATCTGCCTGTTCATGATTGATGCGCGCGCCGGGGTCACGCCGACCGATCAGGTATTTGCCCAAATCCTGCGCAAACGCTCGGCGCATGTGATTCTGGCGGCAAACAAGGCCGAAGGCCGCGCCGCTGATGCCGGGGTGAATGAGGCCTATTCGTTAGGTCTGGGAGAGCCGATCGCCCTGTCGGCGGAACATGGCGAAGGGTTGAATGATCTTTACGCCCAGCTGATGCCCATTGCCGACACGTTTGCGGCCAGTGCGGCAGAGGCTGATGATGACGCGCCACAGACCGATATCACCCTTGAAGAAGATGATGACAATATCACGTTTGTCTTGCCCACCAACGCCAAACCGCTGCAAGTCGCCGTCGTCGGCCGACCCAATTCGGGTAAATCCACCCTGATCAACCAGATCATCGGCGAAGACCGCCTGTTGACCGGTCCCGAGGCCGGGATCACAAGGGATGCGATTTCCCTGCGCACCACCTGGAGCGGCACGCCGATGCGTATCTTTGACACGGCTGGCATGCGGCGCAAGGCCAAGGTGCAGGAAAAGCTGGAAAAGCTTTCGGTCAGTGACGGCCTTAGGGCGGTCAAGTTTGCCGAAGTTGTGGTGGTCCTGCTGGACGCCGCGATCCCGTTTGAACAACAGGACCTGCGGATTGCCGATCTGGCCGAACGCGAAGGCCGCGCGGTGGTTCTGGCGGTCAATAAATGGGATATTGAACCCGAAAAGCAGGAAAAACTGCGCGACCTGCGTGAAAGCTTTGAACGCCTGCTGCCGCAGTTGCGCGGCGCCCCCCTGGTGACGGTGTCGGCCAAGACCGGCAAAGGCCTGGACCGGTTGCAGGGCGCCATCATGAGCGCCTATGAGGTCTGGAACCGTCGCATTCCGACTGCGGCCCTGAACCGCTGGCTGACCGGCATGCTGGAACAGCACCCGCCCCCGGCCCCCCAGGGCAAACGCATCAAGATGCGCTATATGACCCAGGTTAAGGCCCGGCCACCGGGGTTTGTCGTCATGTGTTCGCACCCCGATAAAACCCCCGACAGCTATTCGCGCTATCTGGTCAACGGCTTGCGTGTGGATTTTGATATGCCCGGCACACCGATCCGCCTGTTTTTGCGGTCTCAGTCCGACAAGAACCCCTATAAGGGAAAAAAGAAAAGCGGACCGTCCAAGTTGCGTAAACATATCCATGGTCACCGCCCGGATCGTTAGCCCCGGATCGTTTGCCCCGGATCGTTTGCCCCGGATCGTTTGCCCCGGATCGTTTGCCCCGGATCGTTTGCCCCGGATCGTTGCCCCGGATCGTTTGCAAAGCGCAATACTGGCCTCACCCCCGGGCCTGACCTTGATCACCCCTTGCCGGGCGGGCAGAAGGCGCAACAGGGGCCGGTTGAAAATGACCCCTGCTTGGGTTCTGTTGGACGCCACAACCAGCTAAAATCCGCCGTCACTACATTGAACTTTTGGTTAATTTCGGGCAGGTTGGCGGCGAACATTCCAAACCCAGCCGGGATCAATCAGCGATGACCATGGACCTAAGAACTTATACCCGCCAATTTGCCGTGCGTGACAACACCACGGCGATGATCAGTTTTGGCGCAACCTTTGCGGTGTATTTCGGGTCACTATGGGTGGCCATCGCTTTTGCTGACCTATGGTATGTGCTGCTGCCGTTTGGTCTGATGCACGGGCTTTCGGCGGTGCGCCTGTACGTTTTGCAACATGATACGGGCCATCAATCCCTGTTCGAAACCAAGCTCCAGAACGAAATAGCCGGCAATCTTTTGTCGCCGTTCACCTTTGCGCCGTTTGAAGTGATGAAACAGAACCACAACCTGCACCACGCCAATATCGGCAACCTGGAACACCGCGAAACCGGTGAGATCAACACCATGACGGTGAACGAATGGCGCCGCGCCGGGTTCCGCGAACGCCTGTTCTATCGCCTTTATCGCAACCCCTTTGTGCTGATTCCGCTTGGGTCGCTGTTTACCTATTTCATCCGCTATCGCTGGCCCAAAAACACCACAAGGTTTGGTGTCACCAGCGTTTTACTGCACAATCTGGCGATCGCCGGCTTTATCGGCCTGCTATACTGGCTGGCCGGATGGACCGGCGTGTTGGTCTGGTTTGCCTTTTCGCTGATCGGCGGCATGATCGGCGTGTTCCTGGTCTACCTGCAACATAATTTTGAAGACACCTATTGGGACCGTCGCCCCGACCTTGACCCACAAACAGCAGCGCTTCAGGGGTCGTCCTGTCTGGATTTTGGCGAATGGTTCGACATCATGGTGGCCTGCATCACCCTGCACGACATCCACCATTTCAACGCCCGCATCCCCTGTTACCGTTTGCGCGAATGCCACTATGGCCTGCCGCCCGAATTCGCGCCGCGCCGGATCAAGTTCCCCGAAGCGGTGGCGGCCCTGAATCTGAAACTCTGGGACGAAGAAAAGAACCGTTTGGTGCCGTTTCCAAGATAAACGCCAAGAACCGTCCAACCAAAAGCAGGAACAGGTGTTGCGCGATATGGCCGACGCCTTGGGCTGACCTAAAGCATTTTGCGTTCAATCTGAGGCATATCCTGCAGCTTTGAGGAAGTTCCAGCATTTGTCTGGGTCGAACAGATTGCAAATTTTGCCGCGGGTCTGGCCGGGGGTCTGGCCGGGGGTCTGAAAGAGTGCCTCAAAGGGCCGGAACAAAACCGTGACAGGTCCACTTGTCAAAACAACAGACAAGTGTTCACTATTTGAGACCACTGCTTGAATTCAAACCAACACACCCTCACCACTCAACACCGTCTTTCCCCCCAGATACCGCGCCAATACATCTGGCAACACCACCGATCCGTCCGCCCTCTGTCCGTTTTCCAACACCGCAATCAAACACCGTCCAACCGCCAACCCCGACCCGTTCAGTGTATGCACAAACGCAGGCTTGCCGCCCCCTTCAGGGCGATACCGCGCATTCATCCGCCGCGCCTGAAACGCGCCGGTTGTGGACACCGATGAAATCTCGCGATAGGCATTCTGCCCCGGCAACCACGCCTCGATATCAAACGTGCGCCGTGCCCCGAACCCCATGTCACCCGCGCACAGCAACACTGTACGGTACGCAATCCCCATCGCCTCCAGCAACCCTTCGGCACAAGCCAGCATACGCTTTTGCTCATTGTCACTCTGATCCGGCAAAACCACCGAAACCATCTCGACCTTCTCAAACTGATGCTGACGCAGCATGCCGGATGTGTCTTTGCCGGCCGACCCTGCCTCGCTGCGAAAACACAAGGTATGCGCCGCCATTCTGATCGGCAAATCCGCAGCCTCAAGAATTTCCCCCGCCACCGAATAGGTCAGCGGCACCTCGGATGTCGGCACCAGCCACCAGCCATTGGTGGTCTGATACGAATCCTCGCCAAATTTTGGCAACTTGTCAGTGCCATACATCGCCTCATCGCGTACCAGAACCGGCGTATTGGTTTCGGACAAGCCGTTGAAATCCACATGTGTGTCCAACATGAACTGCGCCAGCGCCCGGTGGATCCGTGCCACAGCCCCGCGTAACACCACAAACCGCGACCCCGACAATTTTGCCCCCAGTTCAAAATCCATCGACCGGGCCACGCCCTTGATCTCAAAATGCTCAACCGGCGTAAAATCAAACGTGGGCTTGTCACCCCAAACCGTCACCTCGACATTCCCGGCCTCATCCGCGCCATCCGGCACGTCTTCGGCAGGCAGGTTGGGGATGCGCGCCAACATGTCGCTCAGCTCTGCGTCCAAGGCTTTGGCCTCGGCCTGCAACCCAGCCACCTCGGCCTTCTTGTCCGAAACCAGTGCCCGCAGACGCTGAAACTCATCCTCATCACCGCGTGCCTTGGCCGCCCCGACTTCTTTACTGGCCTTGTTCTGTTCGGCCTGCGCGCCTTCAGCGGCCTGTATCCTGGCGCGCCGCTCGGCGTCCTTGGCCAGCAGGCCGGGCGAGGCCGGATCATCCCCTCGCCGCGCCAAAGCGGCGTCAAACGCATCGGGGTTTTCACGAATGGCGCGAATATCATGCATGGGTCCGGTCCTTGAAATGAATCACCTAAGTCCGCCTTATGCCCTAACAGTCTGCCCGAGTCAGGGCAATTTGCATGGCGCCGCAGTTTTTCAGCCTTGTCATGCAGCCGCCAGCCTGGCCAGTCTTTTGCTGTCATAGGCCAGGGTTGCGAGGGCCCATTTGGTTTTGACCCTGGTCATGCCCCGGCGGTGGAGGCGTCTGAAACCGAGGACCGGTTTGACCACCGCCCGGCCAGGCGCGTGGGGGCTGTGATCTTGCAGGCCTTGGGCCTGGATCTTGGTGCCGTCAACCGGGAGCATGCTGATTTTCAGGAAATTCATCCCGTCCGCCAGCCGCAATATCTGGGTAACAGCCAGCTGAAACGCCTGCGCAGGCTTACGCGAAAATTCCGATAGCGGACCATCCACCATCACCACATCCGCGTTATGCCCATCGGCAACGGCGTAGAAAGCAATTTCCTTCAAGTTGATCGGTGACATGGTATTTCCCCCATTTTCCATCGCAGTTTCCACATTCCGTCAGCTATGTTCAATGCGCGGGTCGATATATGCATAAAGCATATCCACCGCGAGGTTGATCAGCATGAATATGACAATGATCACCAGAATGATGCCCTGGATCAACGGATAGTCACGCGTGCTGATCGCCTGAACCAGAAGGCGCCCCAGCCCCGGATAGGTAAACACGACCTCTGTCACCACGGAACCGCCCAGAAAATTCGCCAGCATCAGCCCGACAATGGTGACAAACGGGATAAGAGCGTTGCGCATGATATGGCCGCCAACGATCTGGCGTTCGGGCAGACCCTTGGAGCGCGCGGTCCGCACATAATCGGCGCGCAATTCCCCCACCAGCGAAGCCCGCAGAAAACGCGCCAATATCCCCGACACATAGACCCCCAGCGTCAGGGCCGGCAGGAAGGTATTGCGCATTGCATCCAACGGCGCGCTCCAGAACGGAACATACCGGGATGCCGAAGGCAACCACCGCAGTTCCACCGCGAACAGCAGCACCAGCAGAATTCCCAGCCAGAATGTCGGGACAGCCAGCGCAAGCGCGCTCCAACTGCTGAGGACGCGGTCAATCCAGGTGCCCGGATTAAGCGCGCTGATGATGGCGATGGGGATGCCGATGACAAGCGCGATCAACAATGAAAACACCGCCAGTTGAATGGTGGCCGGCAGGCGCTGGCCAATCAGCTTCACCACCGGTTCCTTGCTGAAGATGGATTTGCCCAGATCGCCGGTAACCGCATTGGCGACCCAATCGCCATATTGCACGACCAATGGCCGGTCCAGCCCCAGTTCCCGCGTGGCGGCGTCAATCTGTTCCTGGCTGGCGTCCTGGCCTACAATCATGGCCACAGGCCCGCCCGGAACCGCATAAAGCATGGCCCAGATGGCAATTGACGCGACCAGCAATACCGGAACAAGTTGCAGGATCCTGCGAATAAGATAACTGATCATTTTGTCGGCTCCGCATCTTTGCTGGTGTGGTCGCCCAGGTCGTGGCGGCCCTCAAGAAGGTCTGTCATGGCCCGGCCTATGGTGTCGAAAGACAGGATGGTCAGTGTCAGTATGATACCGGGCAACACGGCGTAATACGGTGCTTCGTACAGATAGGATTTCCCGGTTCGCAGCATCTCTCCCCAGCTTGGCGTTGGCGGTGCCACCCCCATGCCAAGAAACGAAAGTGCCGCTTCCAGCAGGATCGCAACCGATGCCAGCACGATGGCCTGCACGACAATCGGGCTCCAGGAATTGGGCAGGATGGTGCGGAACATGGCGTAGGTCGCCGAGCCACCGAACGCTTCCACAGCCGTGACAAAATCCCGGTTTCTGAGTGACAGCACCTGCGCCCGGGTGATCCGGGCAAAGCTGGGTGTGCCGGTGATGCCGACCGCGATCATTGCCGCCATCTGGCCCTTGCCCAATATGGCAATCAGCGCCATGGCGAACAAAATGGCCGGCAGGGCCAGCATCACATCGACAACACGCATCAGAACCGCATCGCGCCAGCCCCCGAAGAACCCGGCGATCAGGCCGATGGGAACACCAAGCAGTGCTGCAATGGTAACCGCCCCGGCCGAGGTGACAAGTGAGGTGCGGGTGCCGTAAACGACGCGCGAAAGAATATCGCGGCCCAACTCGTCCGTGCCAAACCAGTATTCGGCCGATGGCGGCTGAAGCGATGCAATCAGATTTTGCGTCAGGTAATCAAACCCCAGAAGGTCGGCGAATATGGCAAGGAACGACAGCGCGCCAAGAAAAAACACGCTGAACACGACACCTTTGCGCGTCATCAAATTGCGGATGGTCTTTGTCGCGGATTGAAAGCTTTTTCTCATTGCTCGGCCTTTGGCTGTGAAGCAAGCGCAATTTCATTGGGATCAAGCGGCCCTGCGTGATGGCATATGCTGGTGGTTTTCAAACCCGCCTGCGTCGCCAGTTCTGGCGCCTGCGCGCGGCATATATCGGTTGCGCGAAAGCAACGCGGATGGAACCGGCACCCGGAAGGCGGTGACGCCGGATTGGGGATTTCGCCCCGCAAGATGATACGCGCGCGCTGGTTGCGCATGCCCGGATTGGAAATGGGTGCGGCTGACAGCAGGCTGAGGGTGTAAGGGTGTGCTGCGTTTTCATAGATTTCGTCGCACGCCCCTTGCTCGACCAACTTACCAAGGTACATCACCGCCACCCGGTCGGAAATGTGGCGAACCACCGAAAGGTTATGGGAAATAAACAGATAGCCAAGGTCCAGTTCGCGCTGAATATCCTGCAATAGATTGAGAATTTGCGCCTGGATTGACACGTCCAGCGCGGCCACCGGTTCGTCCAGGATCAGCAGCCTGGGTTTAAGTCCAAGCGTCCGGGCAATGCCAAGGCGTTGTTTTTGACCGCCAGAAAATTCATGGGGGTATTTGCCCATCATGCTGGGGGAAAGTCCCACCATTTCAAACAGTTCCGCGATCCGCTTGTCGCCGCCCATATCTTCGAACAACCCGTGCAGGCGCATTGGTTCGGCCACGATGTCAGCCGCACTCAGAACCGGGTTGAGCGATGAATACGGGTCCTGAAATACATATTGCATCTGGCGCCGTACCGGGCGCATGGCGCGGCGCCCCAGCCCGACAATCGAGTGGCCATCAAAGCGGACATCGCCCGCGTTCACGTCCAAAAGCCCCATGATGGCCCGGGCAAACGTGGTTTTGCCGCAACCGGATTCGCCAACAAGGCTTACGGTTTCTCCGGGGTGAACACGCAGGCTGACACCATCAACCGCACGAACCCAACCGACGGTGCGTTGTAATATGCCCTTTTTGACCGGGAAATGAACCTTGATATCATCCACCTCAAGCAGTGGTTTCATATCGGCGCGCCGGGTCTGCGTCGCGGCGCGCGCGGGCGGTGCCGGGCGATCCGGTTGCATTTCTTCGGCGAAATGGCACGCGGTCATCTGACCTGACCCAAAGCCGCGCAACTGCGGCCTTTCCGTCTGGCAACGCGCCTTGTTGGCGCCAAGCGCGCAGCGCGGATGAAACACACAGCCCGAGGGCAATTCGGCAGGGGTTGGTGGCTGGCCTGGGATGGTTTCAAGCCGGTCATCGCCTGCGTCTATCCGTGGAACGCTTCGCAATAATGCGGCGGTATAGGGGTGGCAGGGGTGGTCAAAAATATCCTGCACCGTCCCGGATTCAACGATGCTGCCGCCATACATCACCGACACCCGGTCGGCGACTTCGGCCACCACCCCCAGATCATGGGTTATCAGGATGATCGCAGACCCAAGCGCCTGTTGGCGCTGTAACAGCACCGAAAGAACCTGGGCCTGAACGGTAACATCCAGCGCCGTGGTCGGTTCATCGGCAACGATAAGATTTGGGCGACCGGACATGGCCATCGCAATGACCGCACGCTGACGCATACCGCCGGAAAACTGGTGTGGGTACTGGGTGACGCGGCCCTGGGGGTCAGCGATATCGACCTCGGTCAAAAGTTCGGCAGCGCGACCCGGCGCGTCAGAGGCCGCAAGCAGGCCATGAACCACCTGACCTTCGGTGATCTGGCGACCCACGCGCATCACCGGATTAAGGGTTGTGGCCGGATCCTGAAAGATGAACCCGACATCACGACCGCGCATATTGCGCAGCGTTTCGTCATCAGCTTTGTTGACTTCGATGCCGTTCAGACGGATCGACCCGGAAACCGTGGCGGTTACCGGCAACAGGCCGGTAACCGCCAGGCTTGTAACGCTTTTGCCTGACCCGGATTCGCCAACGATACAGTGAACTTCGTTGGCGAATACGTCCAGATCAATGGCGCGAACCACGGGCACCTGTTTGCCATTGGTGAAAAAGCTGACCGTGAGATCGCGAACCGACAAAACCGCGTCTGTGTCCGGCTTTTTCACCGCATGGCTGAGATTATTGGTGCCCGTGGATTTCATTATTTGACTACAACCGTGCGGGCGACAAACATATTGTCGATATCCACAGTGAACCCGGAAACATTGGGTGCCGCGACGATCAGACCGGTCTCGTAGGTTGTGATCGGGATAACAAAGGCTTCCTCGACAAGAACGCGGTTTAGGGTGTCATATGCCGCCTGAACGTCTGCATCGGACCCAACGGTGGTGTTTACCCGTTCGATTGCCGCGACATAGTCAGGATGCGGGTGCGGATCACCAAACACCGGATTATTACTTGTGCGGTAGATGCTGTTGGTTGAAACGCGCGATGGGAATTTCTGAACATTCCCGACAGCCGCAACCACAGCGGCAAAATTGCCCCCAAGCAGATCTTCGCGCCATTCAGCCGCACCCAGAACATTCAGTTTAATATCAAGACCAGCAGCGGCCAACGAGGCCTGAACGATCTGTGCGATGACCTGATCCGTTTCACGCGACCGGACCAAAAGCGCCCAGTCGTTCATTTCAGCGGCACTCAAACCGGTTTCTGCCAACAACGCCTTTGCCTTATCGACATCAAAGGCAAACTCTTTGATATAAGACGCGTCATAGGCCGGGCTAACGGCCGCCCAAGGCAGGGCAGTAATGTCGCCAAGACCGGAATAGGCGATCCGCAGAATGTTTTCACGATCCATCATGAAGTTGAAAGCCTGACGGAACTTTTGATTCTGGAATGGCCCGCGGGTTGAATTGATTCTGAACACCTGGGTCAGTTTTCCAGGGCCTTTGATGATTTGATAACCCGCATCCCCAAGGCGGATCGCGGAGCGCGATGAACCGGAATAGATGATGTCGGCTATGCCGGATTCCAGGGCCGCAGTTGCGGAATCATCGTCGTCAAAGACGGTGAAAACGATCGTCTCGGTCGCCGGTTCACCCTTGCGCCAGTAATTTGGATTGGCACGAAGCGTCAGGCTCTGCCCGACCAGGCGCTCTTCCAGAAGATAGGCACCGGTTCCCGCCGGGGCGGTTGCAACATTGTCCATTCCTGCGGGATCAATAGGCAGCAGAAACTGGGCCAGATCAAGCATCTGGCGGTCGCTGGTTGGGTTCTTGAAGTTGATGGTAATCTGGAAATCCCCATCCATGGTCCAGTCTTTTACAACCGACATGGTGGAAAATACGTTCTGGCCGCGTTCTGGGTCGGTAGCCTTTTCAAGCGTTGCCGCCACGGCTGCGGCGTTGAACTGGTTGCCGCTATGAAAAAGCACGTCTTCGCGCAGTGTCAGGCTGATGGAAAGGTTGTCATCCGCGATCGCCCAGGCGCTTGCAAGGCTGGGGACGGCTTTGCCTTCAGGTGTGTATTCGATCAGGCTGTCGTAAAGGTTCTTGATCAGGTAAAAGTTTCCGGTGACAAACTGTTGAGGGTCAAAACCGGCCATGTCCCTTACCACCGCGACGCGAACAGTGTCCGATGAACTCTCTTGCGCGCCCACCAGGCCCGGGCCTGTCATCATTGCCAATGCTATTGGCAAGAATCCAAACATTTTCAGTACTTTATTGGTCATTTTTCAGCTCCCTTATGTGCAGTGTTATCGTCGTTCTTAGGCAGGTCTTTCCTGGGCAGAAGATATTTATGCAATTATTCTTCCCCCCCCCTCGTTTTCACCTGCCTAATTCAGGCTTGCATTGAATTCGGTCGGGCCTGAACCGGCCCAAATTCGAATTCCACACTATCATACTCCCTACTATCAATCCCATGTAAAGGCCCGTAAATTTCATTACATGAAACTAACGGGCATTTACATGCAGCGCGTTTCAAGGAACACTGACAGCGAGGAATTCGAATATGAACCGTGATGGCACGGTCGGATTGCCCGGGGGATATTGAAGTGAACACGCATTCAAAGGTGAACGCAGGAATTCGGCGGGGCGTTCGGCCAAAGACAAAAAGGGAAATTGGGAAATGAATAGAATGGAGGTTTTGACCGCATGTCGGACTGAATTGTTCTCAGCGGCGATTGCGGACGCACTTGATTCGATTGGCTATCACAAACAGGCAGCCATGCCCGGGCTTAACCCGCTGAGCGAAGGCATGACAATCGTTGGCTATGTGCGCACCGGTATCTACATGCCGATTTACCACGACGACAAAGATGTAAACGTTTACGAAAACGAAATTCGCCTTATTGATGATCTGAAGCCGGATGAAGTGCCGGTTCTGGTTTGTGATGGCAATCTGAACATCTCTCCCTGGGGAGAGCTGGTATCGACGCGGGCACAATATCTGGGCGCTTCGGGGTGCATTACCGATGGCTGTACGCGCGATGTAACCGCAATCCAAAAGATGGGATTTCCGGTGTTTTCCGCGGGCCGAAATCCGGTTGATACCAAATACCGTGGCAAAATGATCTGGGCGGATACGCCTGCACATCTCTGCGGTGTTGCGATTGCAAGCGGTGATCTGGTAATTGCAGACAGTGATGGCATCGTCTTTGTTCCGGCTGAACAAATTGAAACCGTCGTTGCCAGATCTCTGGAAAAGGTTCGCGCGGAATCGGTTGTGCGCCAGCAACTTGTCGCTGGTGTTTCACTTGCCGATGTCTTTGCCAGCCATGGCATTTTGTGACCATGCGCCAAACCAGGGCCAGGAACATGACCAGGCCATCACCTATCGGCATCTACGATGCCAAGGCAGGCAACCTAATGAATTCAAAACGGTTTCTTCGGGTGCATGGGGGCTATTGCGCCCAACCCGGCCCGATGTATCGCCAGATATCAGTTGTAAAAAAGATGGCTTTGGTGTCACCTGAGGGAATTCAAGTTTCATAAATAACTAAATGGTTTCGCCCGTGCAGAACAACAATACCAAAAACACACCGGATGGGCGTTACGTGGTCAAGCCGCTGTTCAAGGCGATGCAGGTTCTCAGGATCGTCTGCGAATTTCCTCAGGCGCTGACCCTGAAAGAAATTACCGAGCTTTCCGAAATCCCGAAATCCACCGTCTACCGTTACCTTTATACGCTTACCGCGATGGATATGGTCGACTATAATCCAAACAACGAAACATACTCCCCTGGACTGGGGCTTTGGTGGCTGATGCAGTCGGCCGACCCGTTTTCCAAGCTGCGTCAGGTCAGCAGCAAGGAACGGCACAGTTTGATGAAGCAATTCAATGAAACCGTAAATCTGGGCGTGCTGACCGGAAGCGAAGTGTTGTATCTGGAAATTGTCGAAAGCGCCCATTCGCTGCGCATGCAGGCCCAGCCCGGCACGCGCGACGATATCCATTCCACAGCATTGGGAAAGGCGCTGCTGGCGTTTCGCCCACGGTCGCAATGGCACGCGTTGATCCCCGAAAAGCTGGTGCGCCACACTGACAAAACGATGGTGCAGCGAAGCGAAGTCATGGCCAATCTTGAAGGCATAAGGCAAGCGGGCTTTGCGGTCGAACATGGCGAAAACGAAGATGGCGCCACCTGCATTGCCGCTCCGGTTCTTGATGCCAACGGCGTATCCCTGGCGGCGGTCAGTATATCGGCCCCCTCAAGCCGGATTACCGATGCTTTGAAAAACCAGATGATCGCCGAGCTGACAAAGTGCTGTGCCATCATCGAAAATAATTTCAATAGCGACATTCTGGATCCTGATGATCAGTGACCGGTGATTTGACGGGTTCGCCATCCCTGAAATAGGACAAGAAAGCGCGCAGGTTGCTACGTTTCACGATACGGAACCGGCGCACCTTGACGCGAAATTCGTTCCGCGTATTTCTATGGTCGCCCCCAACAAAGAACGAAAGTGAACCCCATGAAAATATTCCTTTCGACGTTTGGCACTGAGTCCAACACATTTGCCACTTACCCAACCAGCCTGGCCAACTTTCGCCGCGGCCGTTGGAGCGATAACGGCATTGAAAATGCGGCGGCGGGTCCATGGAGCGGCCCGGCCAAGCTTTGGCATGCACAGGCCACCGCACGGGGATGGACCATATGCCAAAGTATTCATACGTTTACCGAACCTGCCGGAACCGTTTCACGCGCCGCCTACGAAGAAATACGCGACCGGATCCTGAACGACCTGCGCGAAGGTGGTCCGGTGGACGCCGTCATGCTGTTTTTGCACGGTGCCATGGTTGCGGATGGGTATGATGATTGCGAGGGCGATCTGGTCACGCGCATGCGCCAGATCGTTGGCCCGACAACCAAAATCGGTATCGAGTTGGATCTGCACGCCCATATGGACCATGTCCTGCTGGATGCCAGCGACCTGATCGTGATCTACAAGGCTTATCCGCATATCGACTATAATGATCGGGCGCAGGAGCTTTTTGAGCTGATGGAGCGAACGCTGTCAGGGGAAATCCAGCCAAAAATGGCGCTTTTCGATTGCCGTTCCATGGGGCTTTTCCCGACAACCCCGGAAGGGCCGATGAAGAAATTTGTCGCGGACATGATGGCGGCAGAGGGCCGGAATGGCATCCTTTCGCTGTCGCTGAACCACGGGTTTCCCTGGGCGGATGTCCCTTTGGCGGGGGCCAAAATGCTGGCGGTTGCAGATGGAGACCCGTCAATTGCCGACGCCGCAGCCGAGGAATTTGGCAGGTATTTTTACCGGATCCGAAAAGATGCATCTCTGAAATTCACCTCGATGGGCAAGGCGATGGAAATCGCCGGTGCGCCGCGGGACAAGCCGTTGTTGCTGGCGGATGTTTCTGATCAGTCAGGCGCAGGTGCACCCGGCGACACCAACCACCTGGTGCGCGCCCTTCTGGATGCGAATATTTCAAATGCCGTATTCGGCCCGATATGGGATCCGGCCGCCGTTGATATTTGTTTTCAGTTGGGGATTGGCACCCGGTCCCGCCTGCGGATCGGTGGGAAATTCGAACCACATTCCGGGCTGCCTCTGGATTTGGATGCCGAAGTTGTGTTCCTGAAACGTGACGCGTTTCAGGAAAGTGACAAGAAGGAAAATATGAGCATTGGCGATATTGCGGTCATCAAAAGTGCCGGTGTGGAAATTGTATTGTCCAGCATTCGCACAAACGTCTATTCGCCCAGCTTTTTTCTGAACCACGGGGTCACTCTTGGGGACAAAGCCGTGATCGGGGTGAAAAACCTGTATAAGCACACCGATATTTTCGCCCCCCTTGTCAGCGAGCAGTTGTATGTGGCGACCCCCGGGTTGTGCCAGCCGGATTTTGACACGCTGGATTTCAAACGCTTGCCCCGACCGATGTGGCCGTTTGAAGATGATCCGCTGAACTGTGACCCTTGACCCCGGGATCACCGGCGCTGCATCTGGAGCATTAGATGAATTTGGCCTGACCTGTAAAGAAAAGCAGTCCAACCGGCCAATTATCGGCATAGCCCAAACCGAAAGCGACCTTGTTCCGCGCTATCGCCACCAAAAACTATAGTCGAAAAGCCTTGCTTCATGGGTGGCGGTGGGTGGGAATGCAATTGCCAAATAGCCCCGCAATATCAATGCAATGTGGCGGGATCAAAGGGTGCTACTTTGAATTCGGACACCCAAAAGCGCGACTGCGCTTCGGGCGGTCAGCCCGCCCCGTCGGAGCCCTTTGGGCGTGAGACACTAAAACTGGCGGAGAAGGTGAACCTGCCAGCGAACCTTCTCTGGCAACAGCTAAAACTTCTGGAAACCTCTGCGCAGGCCATTCGGCTGATCCAGCACTTGTGTAGCCTACTGCGGCCCCGCGCTTATCAATATGCAAGCGACATAAAACTTTATGAAGCTTGCATGCTGGCGGAAGCAATCGTGGCTTGCCCCAAGGAAATCCCTCCATCGTTCGCGGGGTAATGCACCGGACTAAGGACTGCTACTCCGCTCGCTTGCAGGAGCCTTCGGGTTTCTGAAAAAAGCAAACGGTTCTGCATAACGCCCCCGCTCAGAACGACGGTTTGAAGGTTTTTGTCCTCCGCAATCGCCAGAGTATTTCGAACAATGCCCTGCACCAGCGCATTGTGAAAACGGCGCGCTATACGGCCGGTTGCGACCCCGTTGGAAATATCGTAAAAAATGCCACTCCACAATTTTTCCCATGTCAGCCCTTTGCCGGTATAAATCAGGTAGGTTCCCGTTTCCGACGTGCAGGTTTCAGCCATGGCCTGAAGCTGCATCGCGGCTTCCCCCTCATAGGTCTGACGCTCGAAACAAAGCCCCAGCGCTGCGGCAACGGCATCAAACAGGCGTCCGGCAGAGGAGGCCACGGGGCTGTTGAGGTTCTGGTCGATCATCTGGCCCAGCATTTGCAAGGGTTTGGCCTCGAGCCTGTCCAATACGGGCAGGGGGCCAAACTGCTCGCGCAAATCTGCGTCTGGCCCGAAAGCAGCCCGCAGATGGGCAAAAAGGTTGCGCCATGGCTGGGTGTTGGCCTTGTCACCGCCCGGAAGGGCTATGGGCGGGAAATGCGCAAGGCGCTTGAATTGCCTGAAATCGGCCAGAAGAAATTCGCCACCCCAGATCGTGCCATCTGCCCCGTATCCCAGCCCGTCAAGCACCACCCCAAGCACCGGTCCGGCATTCGGTGGCAAGCCATGTTCGGCCATTACTGCGGCAATATGGGCGTGATGGTGCTGCACCGGCACAACCTCTCCCATCTTCTGGCCAAGGCGGGTTGAAAAATACCCGGGGTGCATATCGACCGCCACCCGCACGGGTATAAAATCATACATTTTTTGATACAGCGCCAGATTATGGCGCACGTCGCGCTGGGTCTGCGGGCTTTTCATATCGCCCATATGCTGGGAAACAATCGCCTGACCGTTCTTGAGCAGGCAAAAGGTGTTTTTCAGGTCTGCTCCCATGGCCAGCGCCGGCGGCAGATCCGCAAAGCCTTTGTGCAGTTGCAAAGGTGCGGGGGCATAGCCACGGGCGCGGCGCAGGGTCTGGGGCGTGTTGCCCGCCATTTGCACCACGCTGTCATCCATCCGGTTGGCAATATCGCGGTTATGCAGCAAAAAATAGTCGGCAATGCACCCCAGCTTTTGCAGCGCTTCGGAATTGTCGATAATTTGCGGATCGCCGCTGACATTGCCCGAGGTCAACACCAGCGGATGGTCAAGCGCCTGCATCAGGATATGGTGCAAAGGCGTGTTGGGCAGCATCACCCCGAGGCGGGGCTGGCCGGGGGCCACGCTCGGGGCCACCTTGCCGATGCGCGCGAGCAGCACGATCGGGGCCTGCCAGTTTTGCAGCAAGGCGCGGGCAGGCGCATCAAGCGCCACGGTTTTTGCCGCCATATCCATATCGCGCAGCATCAGCGCCAGTGGCTTTCCGGGGCGGCGTTTGCGGGCACGCAGGTGGGAAACGGCGGCCTCGTTGCTGGCATCTGCTGCCAGTTGAAAGCCGCCAAGCCCTTTGATGGCGACTATTTTCCCGGCTTTGATAAGTGCTGCGGCCTGCGCCAGAGGGTCACCGGATAGCGGCTGGCCTGTGGCATCAACCAGCGCCAGCTGCGGACCGCAATCGGGGCAGGCATTGGGCTGGGCGTGATAGCGTCGGTTCGCCGGGTCCGCATATTCGGCCTGGCAGGCAGGGCACATGGGAAAGGCGGCCATGGTAGTGTGGGCGCGGTCATAGGGAATGGCGCGAGTGATGCTCAGGCGCGGGCCGCAATTTGTGCAGTTGGTAAAAGCATAGCGGTGGCGGCGGTTATGCGGGTCGTTCACCTCGGCCAGACAATCGGGGCAAGTGGCCGCATCGGGGCTGATGCCCGTGCGCGCCGCACCGCCGGCGCTGGCAACAATATGAAAGCCGCTCTCGGGCAGCGGGCCAGTGTAAACGCGCAATTCCAGCGCATCTATCCGCGCCAGAGGCGGGCTGTTTTCGTGCAGGGCCTGCATCAGCGCCTCCCCGCCCGCGCGCAGCCTTATCAACACCCCGCCACCGTCGTTCAGCACCTCGCCCACCAGCCCTGCCTGCTGCGCCAGATGCCACACACGGGGCCGGAACCCGACCCCCTGCACCAGCCCGCGCACCCGTATTTCCTGCGCCCCGCTCAATGCACCGTGCAGACCATGCAGGGGTCGAATGACCGCACGATATGCTGCACCGACACGGGGTCGGTTTCACCTTTTTGCACGGGTGCCGCTACCAATGCCTGCTCCAGCGGGCCGGGCTGGCCAGAGGCATCGCGGGGGGAAAAGTTCCATGTGGTTGGGGCGATGATCTGGTAATTGGCGATTTTTCCGTTTTCAACCTTTAGCCAATGGCCAAGAGCCCCGCGCGCCGCTTCGACCAGCCCCGCACCCTCGGCATGGTCGGGCATATCGGCATGGGTGATAAACGCATCATCGGGGCGGATTTTACTCAGCCAGCGCTCCATTTGCGGCACCAGAAGCGCGATTTCCAGAAAGCGCGCCACGATCCGCGCTTCGACATTACCGCCATTGGCCACCATTTCCAACGCCAGCGGATGGCGCGCCACCACTTGGCGGGCCAGCGCGCCCACTTCGGCGGGCAGCCCCTCCAGCCGGGGGGCTTTGCACCATGTATAGCCGCTTTCCATATCGCCGTCAGGCAGGGTTTCGCCATCAAAAGGGTGGCGCGCGGGGCCGGCCCCTTGCATCCACGCATTGGAAATATCTTCGGAAATCAGGCCGGTATTGAGCTTTTGCGGCACATCTCCAAGGCTGAGGCCACGGGTGAAAAGATGCCCGTTTTCATGGGCATAGCCGCCAAAACTCAGGAATCTATCTCCCGCATGGCCCAGCGTTTCAAGGCCAAGATCACGGCTGATTTGCAAAAAGGTGGAAAGATCCCCCGCCTTGCGACTGGCCCAGTTGGCCAGCGCGGCAAGGCTGTCAATTTCGGCAAAGGCCTCTAGCGGGCCGCCAAATACGAAACGCTCCAGATAGCGGCGAAAGCTGCTGAGCAAGGCGCGCAAATGCTGCACCTCGTGCGGGGCGACCACGCGGGTAACACCGCCCGGTTGCAGGCTCATGGTGTGGGGCCATTTGCCCGCCAACAGGCCGACAATATGCATAAATTCAGCGCGAGGCGGCAGCATATCTTGCGTGGCGGTGCCTTTCATGGCGGCAAAACGGCTGGCCACCGCGCTGTGCCATGGTTTGCCTGCGTAAATATCGCGGGTAAAATCGGGCATGAAAAACATGTAGAAATGGGTCAGGTGGTCCGATACATTTTCGGTCGCATGCACAAGGTTGGTCACCAACTGCCCGTTTGGCAGGGGCTTTATGCCCTGCGCCGCCGCCAGCGCCTCGGCGGCAGAAATAGACTGGCTGACCGAGCAAATCCCGCAAATGCGCGGCGAGATTACCAGAGCGTCACGCGGGTCTTTGCCCCTCAACATGCCTTCGAAGCCGCGATAGAGCGGAGACACGACGCGTGCGGATTGCACATGATCGCCATCCACCTCAAGGCGGACCTCGAGGTCACCCTCGACCCGATTGAACGGGCCAACCACCAAACGGCTCATCTGTGGCTGCCTTTCTTTTTGCGCTTGGGAAACACCACCACCCTGTCGGAAACTGCATTTTGTCGCAAGCGTTTGGGCGTGGCGGCTTTGGAGAGCGAGGACAGCGCCACAAACCACGCTTTGGGCATGTCGGTGGGCAGGCCCACAGGAATGCCGGCAATTTTGGGGGTTTGCACAAAGGGGTGGCCCGGCTCCTCAAAGCCCGGCTCGGTGCAGGCAATGCACGGGTATCCGCCCGAGATGCACGAGCCCGAGCCGTTCCACGCCCGTTTGTTGCAATCTCCCGCCGCCTGCGTGCCTTTGCAGCCGAGGTTTTCCATCATGCAGCCGATTTCGCACAGCCTGGTGGCGCTGGCCTTGTATTCGTAAAACTCGTTGCGCGAGCAGCCATGATGCACCAGCGTGCCCGAAATCGCATGCGGGCGGCCAAATTCATCCAGATCATCGGGTCGCATTTCACCGGCGCTGAGCTGCGAAAGGGTTTGGGTTACCCAGTCCGGATGCACAGGGCAGCCGGGGATATTAACCACCGGCAACCCGCTTTCATCGGCAAACCCCGCGCCCAGCAGCCCACCCTTCAGCTCGCCATCAAACCCCAGCCCGCAGGCCTTGACCGCATTATCACCGGTGGTGGTAATGCCGCCAAAAGCCGCGCAACTGCCCACGCCCACCACATGGCGGGCCTTTGTGGCCAGCCGTGCGATGATGTCTTTCATCGGCTCGCCGCTGCCTGCCATCATATGAAACCGCCCCGAACCATTTGGCCCCATCATCACCGAGCCTTCAAGGCACAGGATATCAAGCAGGATGCGGCCCGATAAGATGTCGTCAATAATGGCGCTGGCCTCGCGGCCTGTTTCAAGGCTAAGCGCGGGGTGCCACAGGATGTTGATTCCGGCGGCCTCAAACGCGGTTAAAAAACCGGGGCTTTCGGCGCAGATTAGCGAGAGCGTGCAGCCGCCACAGCCACCCGATTGCAGCCAGAGCAGGTTTTTGCGATTGCCGCTCATGGCGCGGCCCTTGGCGGAGTATTTGGCACAAACAACACAAAGCGTGTGCCGGTTTTGGTTGGTTCGGCCCGCAGGCTGCCACCCAGTTCATCCGCCAGCCGATAGCTCACATAAAGCCCCAGCCCCGTGCCCTTGCCCACCGGCTTGGTGGTGAAAAACGGCTCGAATATCTGGTTCAGGCTGGCAGGTGGAATGCCGGGGCCGTTATCCTCGACGCATATCTCCACGCCGCCATCCACCGCGCCCGCGCCAAGGCTGATTTTGGCGTGCGGGGTTGCGGCCAGCGCATCCACCGCATTTTGCACGAGGTTCACAAGTATTTGGTGTATATGGCCTTTTTTGCTGTTGGCCTCCAGTGTGGCATCGCAGCCTATAATGGTTTTTGGCGGTTTGCGCGCGCCACGCATCACCCAGTTCACCGCCGTGTGCATGGCGCCTGCCAGTAAAAAATGCTCTTGCGGCTCGCTTTGGTTGCCCGAAAACCGCCGCAAATCCTGCACAATATCGCTGACACGCTCGGCCCCTTCCAGCGTGCCATCCACTAGCGGGCCTATGTCAGCGGCGATCCTGTCCAACCCCAGCTCGGTGCGCAATTCCTGCAGGCGCTCGGGGCTTTCATCCATTGCGGTCAAAAACCGCGTGATCTTTTCGCCATAGATTTTCATCGCGTGCATATTGCCAAAAACAAAGCTGATCGGATTATTCAGCTCATGGGCCACCCCCGCCACCAACCGCCCGAGCGCGGCCATTTTTTCCGAGGCCACAAGGTGCTGCTGCGCCTGCTCGAAATTCTGCAACGCGTCATCCAGCTTGCGGTAAGCCTGCTGCAATTCGCCAATCGGGCGGCCGATCAGCACCATACCAACCGAGCGATTGCGATGGTCGCGGCGCGGCGCGCAATTCACCGAGATGGGCCGCATGGAGCCATTGGCATCCGCCAGCCCGACCTCGCAATCGGTAAAGGCCATGCCGGCCTGCAAGTGGCGGGCAAATTTGGCTTGGGTGTCGTCTTGCGGCGATTTCAGCACCGCCGCAATCGGCTGGCCGACAAAGCTGCTTGCGGGGCGGCCTGTCAGGCGCTCCAGCGCCGCGTTCACCTGCTGGATATTGCCGTCGGTATCGCAGACGATCAGCAAATCGCTCATCGCGCCCATAACACTGGAAATAAACGCCTGCGCGGCTTCCAGCTCGGCGTTTTTGTCTTCCAGCGCGGTTTGGCTGTCGACCAGCTCGCCATACACACGGTCCATCTGCCGGATAACCTCGATCCACGCATCTTCCGCCGCAGGGGCGGTAAAACCGGCCGAGAGCGCAGCGCTCATTGCGCTTTCCTGCGGCGCATGGCTCATGGTAACACCTTAGGCGGTTTTGGCCAGCAATGTGTCATTTTCAGGCTCATCCTCCCGCTCCAGCCCGTAGCGCTCCAGCTTACCACGCAGGCCCACGCGCGAAAGCCCCAATTCTTTGGCGGCTTTGGTTTTGTTCCAGCGGTGCCGGATCAGGCTTTCGCGCAGGATTTTGGCCTCGATTGCCTCGATGCGCCCTTTTAACGTGCCCAATGTGCCATTCAGAATCGAAAGATCATCGGCCAAATCCGGCGAAGTGGCCATCAAAACCTTGGGCGAAAGCAGCTCGGCACCCAGAATATCATCCTCCGGCCCCATCACCAGCATACGCTCGATCTCGTTTTGCAGCTCGCGCACATTGCCGGGCCAGGCATAGCGCTTCATGCAGGAAATGGCCTCGGCGTTAAAGCCTGCGGCCAGTTTGCCGATTTTTCCAATCGCCTGTTTAAGCAGAAAGCTGGCCAGAACCGGAATGTCCTCGCGCCGTTCGCGCAGGGGCGGTATCTGGATGGTGACGCCCGCCAGATGGAAATAGAGATCTTTGCGAAGCCGCCCGCTCGCCACCTCTTCCTCGAGGCTTTTCTGGCTGCTGGCAATGATGCGCACATCGAACTTGCGGGTCTGGTTGCTGCCCACGGGGCGCAGCTCGCCCTCTTGCAAAACCTTTAGTAAACGCACCTGAAAAGCAGGCGGAATATCCCCGATTTCATCCAGAAAAATAGTGCCCCCCGCCGCGCGCTCAAACATGCCGGTAAAATCCTGCACCGCATGGCTGAGCGCGCCTTTTTTATAGCCAAAAAGCTCGGCCTCCAGCACCTCGGGTGGCATGGAGCCGCAGGCCTGCACTACAAAAGGCTTGTTCCAGCGCAGGGAATTATAGTGGATGGCCCGCGCCACCAGCTCCTTGCCCACCCCGCTTTCGCCGGTGATCAGCGTGGGCAGATCAAAAGGGGCGATTTGGCTGAGGGTGCTACAAATCGCGTTCATAGGACTGGTTTTTCCGCGAATAATACCATCATCGAAATTATACTGCTTTTGCAGGGTTTTACGCCGCTCATCCACCCGTTTTTGCGCCACATTTCCCGAAAGCCGCAGCTCGATCGCCAGCAATTCGTTTTGCCGTTGCAGTTCAAACAGCTTAACCGCATTGCGCAGCACCATCACCAGCTTTTCCGGCTGCCACGGTTTGGTGATATACTGGTAAATGCCCGCCGTGTTCAGCCCCGAAATAATATCCTCGGCCTCGGTATATCCTGAAATAATAATGCGGATCACGTCAGGCCATTTTTCCCGCACCTGCACCAGAAACTCTACCCCCGAAATGTCGGGCATACGCTGGTCACAGAGGATAATCTGCACCCAGTTATCGGCCAAAAGCTGCTCGGCATCTTTGGCGTTCAGCGCCGTGAGCACATCAAATTCATCCGCCAGATTGCGCTCGAGAGACTCCAGCGAGCGCTGCTCGTCATCGACAATCAAAATGGTGGGTTTGTTCATGAGGCCTTCCTCTCAAAACGTTTGTCACGGTGGCGGGCAAGGGTGACCGGCGTGCGGGATTTGCAGACCTTATGCACAAAATTATAGCGCGCCACATGGTAGCTCGGATCAAAGCCAAAGAAATTTCGCCGCATTTTTTCAAGCTCTCTGGCGCGATAATCCGCCAACGGCTTTTGGGCTTCGTCAGCCGCACGGCGCGCCTGTTTTTCTGCCATCAGCGCGCTGGAATTATCAGCCAGCGCATGCGCGCGCGTGGCAGTTTCGGCATCAAAACCAGCGCGGGTATGGCCATAAGCGGCATTCGCCAGCCCCAGCGCCACGGCCTCGATCGCCCCCATGGGCAAGCGCTGCGCCGCTATGCGCGCGGCGTTGGCCTCGCCGCAATAGCGCGGCAACAAATAGGTCCAGAATTCCGAGCCGTAAAGATTGCCCATATCCTTGTAATGCGGGTTAAGCGTGATGGAATTGATTAGCCAGACCCGATCGCAGGCCCGCGCCAGAAACACCCCACCCGCGCCCGCATTGGCCCCCATGGCCGCCACGGTCAGGTGGCTTTCTGTGCGGATAATCGCCTCGGCCAAATCATCCATCGCGTTGATATTACACCATGATTCATCGGCAGCCGACTGCGCCGCCTCGATGGTATTGAGGTGAATGCCGTTGGACCAGAAATCATTTCCGCCCTCAAGAACAATCACTTTGGTTGGCCGCGCACAGGCCGCATGATACGCCGCCAGCAAGCGCTCTATCTGGCCCGTAGACATGGCGCCATTATAAAAATTGAAGCGCAGATAGCCCACATCCCCCGCCTCGCGGTAAGAAATCTCGCGGTAGCCCGTCGCGCTATCAACCGCCACTTCCGGCACATCGGGCTGCACCAGCATGGTGGCCGGCAGCTTGAAGCCAGCCCCCATCGCGCGCATATGGCCGATCCACACCGCACCATCCGCCGTGGCGCGGCAAATGGCCGGGCCGGAGGTGGCGATGATTTCGCCTGCCATGCCCTGCAAGGACGCTTCATGCGCATCATAAAGGTAAAAACCCCCGTCGCGCAGCCCCGGCACCCCGTCCGCGGCGCGAATCTTGCGCAGCACGGTTTCGGTATCATCCACAGCCCAGTCAATCGCGCGCCCGGCCTGTTTCAGGGCGGGCAACATCGGGCGCAGCGGCACCGTCGCCCCCTCTGTTTTATCAAGCGCTTCAAATATAGCCGCCAGCGCTGCATCCGCCACCTCGCGCCGGTAAAGGCTGGATTTGGTGGCCGCCTGCATATCAAACATGCGGCTGGCCCAAACCGGCCCCGCGTCCATCTCGGCCACCGCTTGCAGCACGGTCACACCCCAGCGGGGTTCATTGCGTAAAATCGCCCGATCCAGCGCGGACGGGCCGCGATCCCCGACCACTCCGGGATGCACGATCAGGCACAGGTGGTTTTGCCAGATATCATCGGGAATTGCCCGTTTCAGATAGGGGCAGAGGATCACATCGGGGGCAAAAAACGCCACCGCCTCGCGGGTCATATCATCATTGATATCGAACTCGATGCTGACCTCGTGGCCCGCGGCCTGCAATTCCACAAACACCCGCTGCGACAGCGCGTTAAACCCGTGGATCAGCAGCAGGATACGCATTTATACCGCCCCCCAGATCACCGGCGCGGCCTCGGTCATGACAATCACGCCGACGGCAACCGCCGCCGCCCCAGTGGCCATTTGCACGGTTTTTAGCAGCCTGGAGGCGGTTTTCTCCGCCAGCCTTAGCGGCCAGCTGGCGGCATAGGTCAGCGCCGCCATACCAAGAACAGACCCCGCGCCAAACACCAGAATATAGACCAGCGCCGTGGCCGCATTTTGCGTGGCTGCCGCCGCCAGCGCCACCAGACCCGCAGACCCCGCCGCCCCGTGTGCCAGCCCCACCGCATAGGCGCGAAACGAAAAGGCCCGGTGCTTGTGGTGATGGGGGTTTTCTGCGTGGGGCATGGTATCATTGGCATGGGAATGGGCATGAAAATGCGGCTTGCCGCCGTGGTCATGCACATGCAAATGCACCCGCGCGTGCCACAATTTATAAAATACCTGCGCCCCCAGCCCGATCAGCATAATGCCGATGGCAAATTCCAACCCTGCAGAAAAACGCTCGGTCAGGATCACCCCGAACAGAATGACCGGCAGGGAAATGACAAACAGCGTGGTGGTGTGCCCCATACCCCAGCTGGCCCCCAGAAAGGCCATCCGTTCGGGTGTGGCCTTGCCGCTGGAGGCCAAGGTGCCGATGGCGGCCATATGGTCGGCCTCGAACGCATGGGCCATGCCGACCAGAAACCCGAGCAGCAGAAATTCCATCTAGCAAATCCTCGGCAGTTGCTCGCCCGCCAGCCAGTCGACAATACGCGTGCCGCCAAAGCCGGTTTCCATGGTGACAAAGCCCATGTCATCTTCCATCACCTCGCCAATAACGGCGCTATGCTCGCCCAAGGGATGGGCGCGCATGGTGGTCAGCAGCTTTTCGGCCTTGTCGGCAGGGCAAAAGGCCACCAGCTTGCCCTCGTTGGCCACATAAAGCGGGTCAAGGCCCAGAAATTCACATGCCGCATCGACCTCGCCACGCAAGGGGATGTTGTCCTCGAACAGCTTCATGCCGACCTCGGCCTGATAGGCGATTTCGTTCAGCGCGGATGCCAGCCCGCCGCGCGTGGGGTCGCGCAGCGCATGGATTTCGGGCACCATTGCCACCATATCGGCCACCAACCCGTGCAGGGCGGCGCTATCGCTGACAATCCTGGTTTCAAAGGCAAGGTTTTCGCGGCTCGACATAATCGCCACGCCGTGGTCGCCAATATGACCGGAAATCAAAATCGCATCGCCCGCGCGCACATTGGCGCCGGAAATATCGAGGCCATCAGGCACCACACCAATGCCGGTGGTGGTGATAAACACGCCGTCACCCTTGCCGCGCTCCACCACTTTGGTATCGCCTGTCACCACTGGCACGCCCGCATCGCGCGCCGCTTTGGCCATTGAAATCACGATCTTTTCAAGGTCGGCCAGCGGGTAACCTTCCTCCAGAATGAATCCCGCCGACAGGTAAAGCGGCACAGCCCCCGACATGGCCACATCATTGATGGTGCCATGCACCGAAAGCGAGCCGATATCGCCGCCCGGGAAGAACAGCGGGGAAACCACATGGCCATCCACGCTCATCACCATCCGGCCTTTGGGGGCGTCAAACAGGGCCTGATCATTGCCTTGGGCCAGTAATTCATTGTCAAAGTGCTTGACGAACAATTCTTCTATAAGTTGCGCCATGGCCCGCCCGCCGGAGCCGTGGGTCATGTCCACCTTGCCGCGGCGCATATTGATCTTGGTCGGGAAGCGTTTTTCCATTCTTGATACGGGGCGGCTCATTGGGCGGCCTCCTTTGCGCGGTCCAGCCGGAAGCGGCCATAGGACCAATATGCCGCGCAGGAGCCTTCAGACGATACCATGCAAGACCCCATCGGGTTATCCGGCGTGCAGACCGTGCCAAACAGCTTGCAATCGGTGGGTTTTTTAACCCCGCGCAAAATGGCGGGGCACTCACAGCCCTTTACATCCTTGCCCTTGCTTTCAGACACAGTAAAACGGCGTTCCGCGTCATATTCGGAAAATTCTTCCTTGATTTTCAGCGCACTATACGGAACCTCGCCCAAACCTCGCCACTCAAAGCTGCGGCGCAGCTCGAACACCTCGCTCACAATATCTTGCGCTTTTTCATTGCCTTGCGGCGTCACCACGCGGGTATATTCGTTTTCGACCTCAAAACGGCCCTCGTTGATCTGCCGGATCAGCATGAGGGTGGATTGCATCACGTCCAGCGGCTCGAAACCGGCGATCACCACCGGCTTTTGGAATTCCTCGGCGAAGTAATCATAGGGGGCCGAACCGATGATCGAAGACACATGGCTTGGCCCGTAAAACCCGTCAATATGCACCTGTCCCAGCTCGCGCACTTCGGGCGATTGCAAAATGTGCTGGATGGCGGCAGGGGTGAGCACATGGTTGCAAAACACGGTGAAATTCTTCAGCCCTTCGGCGGCCGCCACCTTGATCGCCACCGCCGTGGGGGGCGTGGTGGTTTCAAAGCCGATGGCAAAGAAAACCACCTCGCGGTCGGGGTTGCCGCGCGCGATTTTCAGGGCGTCCTGCGTGGAATAGATCATGCGGATATCGGACCCCGCCGCCTTGGCCTTGATCAGGCTGTTTTTGCCGCTGGCGGGCACCCGCATCATATCGCCGTACGTGCAAATAATCGCGCCCTGTCCGGCCAGCTCGATGGCGTTGTCAATGCGCGGAATGGGCAGCACGCAGACAGGACAGCCCGGACCATGCACAAAATGCACGTTGTCTGGCATCAGGTCCTGCACACCGTATCGGAAAATCGCGTGGGTGTGACCGCCGCAAAATTCCATCAGGTTATATTGCCGCGCCGGATCGGCTTCCTCGGCAATTTGTTTGGCCAGCTTTTTGGCAATTGTCTTGTCGCGAAATTCGTCTACATACTTCATTCAGCGGCCTCGTTTGGTGCCAGCTCCGCCCTGACAAGAGACATCTCCGCCATGATTTTAAGGGTTTCTGCGGCCTCTTCGGGGCAAATGGTATTCAGCGCATAGCCGACATGCACCAGCACATAATCCCCGATTTCGGCCTCGGGAACCAGCGTCAGGGATATTTCCTTTTTCACGCCTTCAAGCGATACAATCGCGTTGTCACCATTGGTTTTTTCAACAATTTTTGCAGGTATCGCCAAGCACATGTTTTATCCTCCCAAGCCGATTTCGTTCATTTTCCGGCTGGCATCTATCCAGGCCAGCCAGTCTTCCATGCCCTCGCCCGATTTGGCAGAGAGCTGTAATATCTTGATGCGCGGGTTCACGCGCCGCGCATATTCCATGCATTGCTCCACGTCAAAATCCAGGTAGGGCAGCAGGTCGGTTTTGGTCAGCAGCATCAGGTCAGAGGCATGAAACATATCGGGATATTTGATCGGCTTGTCCTCGCCCTCGGTCACGCTCAGGATCACCACCTTATGGGCCTCGCCAAGGTCAAACCCCGCAGGGCATACCAGATTGCCGACATTTTCGATAAACAACACCCCGTCGGCAAGCTCCAGATGCTCCAGCGCGTGGCCGACCATGTGGCCGTCCAGATGGCAGCCCTTGCCGGTATTGACCTGAATGGCCGGCACGCCGGTGGCGCGAATGCGCTCGGCATCATTGGCGGTTTGCTGGTCGCCCTCGATCACGGCGATCGCGGTTTTGGCTTTCATATCCTCGATCGAGCGGGTCAGCAGCGTGGTTTTGCCCGAGCCGGGCGAGGACACAAGGTTCAGCGCCAGCACCCCGCGTTTGGCAAATTCCGCGCGGTTGGCCGTGGCATATTCGTTGTTTTTGGCCAGAATATCGGTTTCGATCTGCACCATCCGCGCTTGGGAAAGCCCCGGCGCATGGGCATGGGCGGGGCCTTTGCCATAGTGGTGGCCATGGTCATGGTGGTCGTGGCCACCTTCGATTTTCACTTCGCCCTCAGAGCATCCGCATACTGTGCACATCAGTCCACCTCCATATCTTTGATTCTAAGTTCATCACCGCCGGTGATCTGTAGCTGATAGCTGCCGCAGGTCGGGCACGGGTCAAAGCGCTGTTTTACCGGCACCGACATGGCGCAGGGCGCGCACCAACCACTGGCCGGCAATGCAATCACTTCCAGCTTTGCGCCGTCGGCGATGCTGCCTCTGGTCACCACATCAAAGCTGAAGTTCAGGGCCTCGATCTCTACGCCCGCCAGCGGGCCGATTTCCAGCCGCACCATATTTACCTTTTTGAACGACTGCGCCACGGCTTGCTGCTCGATCACCCCGACAATGCTTTCGCAGATGGACAGCTCTTGCATACGCTTTCCCTCGCCCGAAAA
>JAKITO010000009.1 GCA_021648025.1 Paracoccaceae bacterium | reverse complement strand
CAAAGCCCCGGATGTGGACGATATCCGGCTGGAAGATGTTGCGCCGAAAATGGATTTCAGCTTCAGCTCGCATGCGGTTTCCATTCCGGCAATCATTGCCACCTGCCAGCGCTGCTTTGACAAATACCCGAAGGTGCAGCTGCTGACCATGAAGGGCTATGAGTGGGAACTGCATATCGGCCTGACAAAGAACGCCACCCGCAACCTGAACACCGCAATAGATTTTTTTCGCAAGGAAGGACTGTAAAATGACACAGAACCCGGAGACCCAGGCCAGAAAGCCCAATATAGATCAAGTCAGCAAATTGATCCAGGAGGCCCCCATCGGCGGTTATATCGGCGCAGAGGGCGCACAGATATTGGCCGAGCGCGCCTGCAACGAGCTGATATTGGCCAAAAACGACTTTCTGTTTCGCGGTGGCGAAAAGACCACCAGTTTTTATCTGACTACCAGCGGCAGCCTTGCGCGGATCAAGGATAGCAAAAAGGGCGGAAAGCCCCGTATTTTGCACACATTGCACAAGGGCGATCTGGTGGGGGAATTAAGCTTTATTGATGAAACAGACCATGTGCGGTCGGTTATCGCCTTGGAGGATTCAACCGTATTGCAATTCAAAAAGGAAGACATTGAACCGCTGATCACCGAACATCCGAGGTTGATGTTCAATTTCATGCGGGCGGTTATCAAGCGGGTTCATCATACGGTAAATGACATCAGCAAACAGCAAATGGCGCTGTCCGACTATATCGGCTCAGGTGGCAAAGGCCGCATGTAGAGGTTCTGACAAGGGGGTGGCGAAAAACCGGAGGCGACACCCCTTTTCCAGTAGCTCGCTTGCTGTTTGCGCATAGCTGAATATCTTTCAGAGCTTTCTGGGTAAGCCTCTGCCTTTTTGCCGTGTATGCCTTTATCTTGGAAGCTTTTTGAAAGCACCCCGGTGCATCACAGGAAGCCCGCCTCCCCAATCAACGGCACAAGCCTGAACCTGTTCCTGCATGGCCGCATAATCGCTCAGCATGTCCACAACCGCCGACCCGTCCGGCAGCGCCTGCACGTCCTCGGCCGCCCTTGTCTGGAACCCCGCGCCATATTCCACGGCTTTGGAGAATACCGGGGTAGAGAGAACCATTTTCGGCCTGAGCACCGAAGTGGCAGTCAACAGCCCTGTCGCTACAACCTTTGAAAACAACAAGAAAATCCGGTGGTGGCCGAAAACGGAGAACGGGTTTTTATTGGCAGGTGGCGAAGGATCTGGGCGCAACTTCGAACTCCAGCACCCAAAATCGCGACCGCGCTTCGGGCGGTCAGCCCGCCCCGTCGGAGGTGCATCTTCGCGCCGTGAAACAAAGAATGGCGGAGAGACAGGGATTCGAACCCTGGGAACCCTTGCAGGCTCAACGGTTTTCGAGACCGCCCCATTCGACCACTCTGGCACCTCTCCGCAGGGATCTTGGTTTCGGGCATCTAGTGTGGAACGCGGCCTGTGGCAAGAGGGGTTTTGAGGTGATTTGGATTTGCCATTGAATGACGGCGTAAATGGCTTACCTTCCTGTTCTATGACAGTGTCTATTCATCGCAATGATTTGCCCCGCTCACTCCGCTCCCCTGGTATGTGCTCGAATTGGCCGTTGGCTGCTTTGATCACGGTTTTGATCACGATGTTTCTGGCCTCCTTGTCGCTATTGGCCACGCCGACCCAGGCCGCCGACCGAGATCGCATTGGCGCCTTTCTGAACATCACCGGGTTCGATGTGGCCTTGGATTCGATCGCCTTGTCAGCGGGCAGGGCGCCCGGCATGCTGGGCGTGCCGGACGACCAATTTGGCTATGACTGGCAACGCCTGTCGCGCGAGGTGTTTGACACGACGGTCATGCGCACCCTGGCCGAAGATATCCTTGAGGCGACCCTTTCAGACAGTGCGCTTAGCCATGCGGCCGGGTTTTATGCCACTGATCTTGGACAACGACTGGTGACCGCCGAAAACGCGTCGCATATGGATGCGGACCGGACCGGCAAGCAACAATCGGGCCGCGAGATTGTTGCAGGCTGGCTATCCGATGGCGCACCCCGGCTTGAGATCATCAAACGAATGAACATGGCGGTAAGTTCGGCCGAGTCCAGCGTGCGTGCCTTGCAGGAGATCCAGATCAGGTTCCTTTTGGCCGCCGATGCCGCCGGGGTGATAAAGCTCAGGGTCGATGCCAAAGGGCTGCGTAGCCTGATGAAACAGCAAGAAGGTGAAATGCGCCGCTCGGTTCAGCAATCGGCCCTGGCCGGCGCGGCATTTACGTATCAGGGGTTCACCGATGCTGAGATTGAACAGTATGCCGTGGCGCTGGAACAGCCGGAAATGAAGTTGGTTTATGAGCTGCTTAATGCGGTGCAATATGAGATCATGGCCAATCGGTTCGAAGTTCTGGCAACCCGGATGGCCGAACTTCACCCATCGCAGGATATCTGATGAGGTTTTGGGCGCCTTTGTGCGGGCTGATCCTGCTGGTGGTGCCTGCGGCGGTGCCGACATCGGGTTTGGCCGGCGATCAGATCGACCTGGCCCGGGTCATGCGCCTGGGCGAGGTGATCGAGGTGCTGCGCGAAGAAGGTCGCGCGTACGGTCAGACATTGAACCGCGATATGCTTGGGGGCAGGGGGGGCGCGTTCTGGACGGCCGAAGTGGCACGGATCTATGGGGCCGACCGGATGGAAGGCATGGTTCAGAACGCTTTGCTGAACGGCATGGATCCTGAACAGATTGACCGGTCACTGGCGTTTTTTGGCTCTGATCAGGGCCAGAAAATCCTGAGCCTTGAAACTTCGGCGCGCCGGGCCATGGTCGACCCGGACATCGCCCAGATAGCCTTTGACACCTATACCGCCCTGAAAGACAGCGATGATGCCCGTCTCGCGCTGATCACCAGGTTGGTCGAGGTCAACGACCTGATCGAATACAATGTCGCAGGTTCGCTCAGCTCAA
Source organism: Paracoccaceae bacterium (assembly GCA_021648025.1). Taxonomy (GTDB): domain Bacteria; phylum Pseudomonadota; class Alphaproteobacteria; order Rhodobacterales; family Rhodobacteraceae; genus NVQY01. The sequence continues at coordinate 75,384 of JAKITO010000009.1, read as the reverse complement.
ACTTTTATTTCCTGAGCGGGCTGGCGCAAAGTGGCGGTTCTGAGCAGAGCGAGGCCCAGATCACGGCAGATGTCTGGCGCCAGGAGGCCGAAATTCGCATTGATACCCGCGAATGGATTTTCGGCTTTATGCTGATGGCCTATGACCCGCTGGGGGATGCCGATCTTGAGGCCTATATCAGCTATTCCGCCACCCCCGCCGGTCAGGCGCTGAATGCGGCGTTATTTGGCGGCTTTGACGCAATGTATCAGGCAATTTCCCATGACCTTGGACGCCTGGTCGGGCGCGCCACAAAATCCAGCGAATTGTAAAGCAGGGTTTTGTGGCGGAAACGGGATTTTGTGGCGGGAAACGGCGGGGTGAACCCTGCCTTACGTCCTATTATCACGGTTGACACCTACCGGTCCCCACGTCATAAGCGCGCATCCCGGCGGGTCTTCTTGCCGGGATTCTTTATTCAATCCGTCCCGGACCGGGGCGCGCTGTTCGCGGTGACTTTCGGGTCAAAACGCCCTTCAAAGGGGACCACAGGACGCGACTAACACAAAGGAACGATCCATGTTCGCGGTCATCAAGACCGGCGGCAAACAGTATAAAGTCCATTCAGGCGATACCCTGAGGATTGAAAAACTGATTGCAGACGCTGGCGAAACTGTACAATTCAACGAAGTTCTGATGCTGGGTGGCGACACGCCTGTTATCGGCGCACCAATGATCGACGGGGCTGCGGTTCAGGCCGAAGTGGTCGACCAGATCAAAGGCGAAAAGGTCATCCATTTCGTCAAGCGTCGGCGTAAACATTCGTCCAAGCGCACCAAAGGCCATCGTCAAAAGCTGACTTTGGTAAAGATCACCGAGATTTTGGCCTCGGGTGCTGGGAAATCCGGCGTCAAAGCCGCCGTTGGTTCGATTGCCGGGGTGGCTGTTGCCGCCGCTGCTGCAACGCCTGCCAAGAAGAAAGCCGCGCCCAAGGCCGAGAAGCCTGCGGCAGAGCCTAAAGCCGCGCCTAAAGCGGCTCCGGCCAAAAAGGCATCCGACGCCAAATCTTCAGGCGCGGACGATCTTAAGGTCCTGTCGGGCATCGGTCCGGCGCTTGAGAAGAAGCTGCATGAAAACGGTGTCACGTCTTTTGCCCAGATTGCGGCATGGACCGAGGCCGACATTGCTGATATGGACACCAAATTGTCGTTCAAAGGCCGGATCGAACGTGAAGGCTGGGTCGCGCAAGCGATTGAGCTGGCTAAAGGTTAAGGAGACAGAGCATGGCACATAAAAAAGCAGGTGGCTCAACCCGTAACGGTCGCGATTCCGCAGGCCGTCGCCTTGGCGTCAAACTTTATGGCGGTCAGGCCGCCATTCCGGGCAATATCATCGTGCGCCAGCGCGGCACCAAGTTCTGGCCAGGCGAAGGCGTGGGCATGGGCAAGGATCACACGATTTTTGCCGTCGTGGATGGCGCTGTGACCTTCCACAAAGGCCTTAAAAACCGAACATTCATTTCGGTCCTTCCAGTGGCGGAGGCAGCCGAATAGGCCGAACCTTAAGGTTTTGAATTTAGGGGATCGGTGGCAACACCGGTCCCTTTTTGGTTTTATCAACAGGTATCATTCCATGTCCGTCGCCGTCGCTACCTTTGCCCTGTTCGCCGCGTCCCAGGTGGCTACGCCGGGACCGGCCAACATGGCCCTGCTGGCCAATGGCGCGCGCTTTGGATTGCGTGCGGCCATGCCGTTTGTGGCCGGTGTTGCATTGGGTAAGCAGCTTGTGATCTGGCCTGTGGGATATGGTCTGATGCAAATGGCCGATCAGGTTCCATGGGTGTTCGAGACCCTGAAATGGGTCTCGGCCGCCTATATCTGCTGGCTGGCCTGGAGGGTTGCCAATATGCGCCTGTCGGTCGGGCAAAGTTCTGCCGTCCCCCCGGGTTTCATGGCCGGATTGGTGGTTCACCCGCTGAACCCCAAGGCCTGGGCGATGATTGTCACCGGGTTCACCGGTTTTGTAACCCCCGGCACGCCGGCCTTTCAGGCCACCGCCACCATCGCCGCAATCCTGCTGGCCTGTCAGATCGTTTTACATCCGCTGTGGACCTATGCGGGCGACCGGATCGCCCGGACGGTTGCAGGAACGCCGGCCGAGACTTACTTAATGTGGACATTGGCGGCCCTGACCGTGGCGTCGGTGATGTTCGTGTTGTTCAAGGGAGGGACAACCTTATGAAAGTTGACCAGATCATCAACCAGCCTGTGGTCGAAACCGACCGGTTTGACCTGCGCCCGCTGCGCCGGTCCGACATGGGTTTGATTGAACTTTACGGCGCGGACGAACGGGTCGCGCGCATGACCACCTCGATCCCGCACCCCTTGCCGCCGGGCGCCTCGGAAGCGTTTGTGTCGCTGGCCATGTCCGACGACCGGATCGAAGACATCTGGGCCATGGACGCCACCAAATCCGGCGGCTCTGAGGTAATGGGCCTGATCGGGCTAAAGCGGCTGGACCGTGACCAATCCGAAGTCGGCTATTGGGTCGCGCCGATATACTGGAACACCGGGCTGGCCAGTCGCGCGGTCGAGGCATTGGTGCAGGGCAACCCCCTGAACAACGCCACCATGTTCGGAGCCGTGTTTCAGGACAACCCGGCCTCGGCCCGGGTGCTGACCCATTGCGGTTTCGAATACCTTGGTGACGCCGAGAGCTTTTGTGTGGCGCGGGACTCGACAGTGGCGACCTGGACCTATAGCCGCAAGCTTTAGGAGAGCACCCATGAAATTCCTCGATCTCGCCAAGGTTTATATCCGCTCGGGCGGCGGCGGCGGCGGCTGTGTCAGCTTCCTGCGCGAGAAATATATTGAATACGGCGGTCCCGACGGCGGCGACGGCGGCAAAGGTGGATCTGTGCGGGTCGAAGCCGTGCAGGGGCTGAACACCCTGATTGATTTCCGCTATCAACAACATTTCTTTGCCAAATCCGGCCAGCCCGGCATGGGCAAACAACGCACCGGCAAAGACGGGTCTGACATCATTCTGAAGGTGCCCGTCGGTACCGAAATCCTTGACGAAGATCAGGAAACCGTGATTGCCGATCTGGCCGAACTGGGCCAAACCGTTGACCTTGCCCGGGGCGGCAATGGTGGTTTTGGCAACCTGCATTTCAAATCCTCGACCAATCAGGCCCCGCGCCGTGCCAACCCCGGCCAAGAGGGCGTCGAACGCACCATCTGGCTGCGCCTGAAACTGATTGCCGATGTGGGCCTTCTGGGCCTGCCAAACGCCGGCAAATCGACATTTCTGGCGGCGACGTCAAATGCCCGGCCCAAAATTGCCGACTATCCGTTTACCACCCTTCATCCCAACCTGGGTGTGGTCGGTGTTGATGGCGTCGAATTTGTCATTGCCGATATTCCCGGCCTGATCGCCGGCGCCCACGAAGGCCGCGGCATCGGTGACCGGTTTCTGGGTCATGTCGAACGCTGTTCTGTGCTGCTGCACCTGGTCGATGCGACGTCTGAAACCGTGGCAGAAGACTATCAAACCATCATTACCGAACTTGAGGCTTACGGCGGCCATCTGGCCGACAAACCCCGCCTGACAGTTCTGAATAAAATCGACGCATTGGAAGACGAAGAACGCAGCCTCCGTCTGGCCGAGCTGAAATCGGTCTGTGATGGCCCGGTCCTGTTGATCTCCGGCGTCAGCCGCGAAGGCGTCACCGGGGCTTTGCGCGCCTTGCGAACCGAAATCGCCGAGGATAAACTGCGTCAGTCCCCGGTCCAAGACCCCGCCCCATGGCAACCTTAAGCGACGCCAAACGCATCACCATCAAAATTGGCTCGGCGTTGCTGGTTGACCGCACCACCGGGGGATTGCGCATCAATTGGCTGAAATCCCTGGCCAGGGATGTGGCCGCACTAAAAGGGCAGGGGGGTGACGTCATCCTGGTGTCTTCCGGCTCTATCGCTCTTGGCTGCAAAGTCCTCAATCTGCGTGGCAGCAACCTGGCGCTGGAACAATCCCAGGCCGCCGCTGCCGTTGGCCAGATCCGTCTGGCGCGCGCCTATGAAGAGGCGCTGGCGCCGCACGGTCTTACCACAGCACAGGTGCTGGTGACCCTTGAGGACAGCGCCGACAGACGCCGCTATCTCAACACGCGTGCCACCATGGAAACCCTGCTGTCGCTGGGCGTCATCCCCATCGTCAATGAAAACGACACAATTGCCACTGACGAAATCCGCTATGGCGACAACGACCGTCTGGCGGCACAAATCGCCGTCACCACAGGGGCCGATCTGTTGATCCTGCTGTCAGATGTGGATGGCTTTTACACCGCCAACCCCGGTGATGACCCAACTGCCAGACGCATCGGCACAATTGAAACCATCACCCCCGAAATCGAAGCCATGGCCGGCGACGCCGGTTCTGGCCTGTCCAAAGGCGGGATGAAAACCAAACTTTTGGCCGCCCGCATGGCCACGGCTGCTGGCTGTTCAATGATTATCGCCGAAGGAACACCAGATAACCCATTGAAATTACTTATCAACGGCGCGCCTTCTACATTTTTCCCGGCTTTGACCGACCCGCAAGCCGCGCGCAAACGCTGGATCGCCTCGATGAAATCCAAAGGTGCGATCACTATCGACCAAGGTGCCGCCCAGGCGCTCTCTCGCGGCAAAAGCCTGCTGCCTGCCGGGGTCACCCATGTCACCGGCACCTTCGGACGCGGCGACCCCATTGAAATCCTTGACCCAAAGCAGCACAAACTGGGCCAGGGCCTGACCTGTTACACATCAACAGAAGCAACCGCCATAAAAGGTGCCAAATCCAGCCAGATCGAAGCCATCCTTGGCAACCCCGGTCGCAGCACTTTAATTCACCGTGATGACATGGCACTCTGACCTCCAACTTCATCTTGCCAGATAAACTCCTGCCGGAGGCCTGAAATCTCTTTTCCCCGGCCCACCAAAGGCGCCAACGCGATGCAAAACCACACCGATATCCCCACACTGATGGCCCAAATCGGGGCAGACGCCAAAACCGCCAGCGCCGTCCTTGCCATCGCCAGCGCCGAACGCAAACATGCCGCCCTGATCAGTGCCGCCGAAAATGTCTGGGACACCCGCAAAGCCATCCTCAAAGCCAACCAGCAAGACATGAACTATGGCCGCAAAAAGGGCCTTAGCCCGGCCATGCTCGACCGTCTGTTGCTGGACCGGGACCGCATTCGTGGCATTGTTGATGGATTGCGGGCCGTGGCCGACCAACCCGATCCCGTGGGCGAAATCATCACCCAGTGGGACATGCCCAGTGGTTTGAATATCCAACGTATCCGCACCCCTCTTGGTGTTATCGGCGTGATCTATGAAAGTCGCCCAAATGTAACGGCGGACGCCGGTGCGTTGTGCCTTAAATCCGGCAACGCGGTTATCCTGCGCGGTGGTTCAGAGAGTTTCCATTCGTCGCAAGCGATCCACGCCTGTCTGGTTCAGGGCCTGAGCGACGCCAATCTGCCCGCCGCTGCCATCCAACTGGTCCCCACCCGCGACCGCGCCGCCGTCTCGGAACTGCTGACCATGACCGACACCGTCGATGTCATCGTGCCGCGCGGTGGCAAGGGTCTGGTCGGGCTGGTCCAGCGCGAAGCACGGGTGCCGGTGTTTGCCCACCTCGAAGGCATTGTGCACATTTATCTCGACAAATCGTGCGATCCTCAAAAGGCTCTGGACGTGGTGCTGAATGCCAAGACCCGGCGCACCGGCATCTGTGGCGCCGCCGAATGCTTGTTGATCCACCGCGAGATTGTTGATGAAATCGGCGTTGATGTGATCACCTCGCTGATCCAGGCCGGGGTCGAAGTCCGGGCCGCCGGAACCCTCGCCAATATTCACGGCACCGTTACGGCCAGTGAATCCGATTGGGGCCAGGAATTTCTTGACATGACCATCGCCGCGAAACCTGTTGAAAACATTGAAGAAGCGATTGATCATATCCGCCGGTACGGTTCAAACCACACCGATTGCATCCTTGCCGAGGACCAATCGGCCGCTGACCAGTTTTTCAAACATCTCGACAGCGCCATCCTGATGCACAATGCCTCGACGCAATTTGCCGATGGCGGTGAATTTGGCATGGGCGCGGAAATTGGCATCGCCACCGGCAAACTGCACGCCCGCGGCCCCGTCGGGGCCACCCAGTTGACCAGTTTCAAATACCTGGTCCGGGGCAATGGCACCACCCGGGACTAAATAGACAGGCGCGCCGCATGGCTGCCGCGCTCGCGGTACGGCGTGGTATCATAATGCGCCCGGTAACATTTTGAAAAATGCGACGGGCTGGCAAAACCGCAGGCCAAGGCCACGTTGATCACGCTCATATCTGTTTGCATCAACAGGTTACGGGCCTTTTGCAGCCGCAACTCCATATAATACCGCTTGGGCGAGCGGTTGAGGTAACGCCGGAACAGTCGCTCAAGCTGGCGCGTTGACATGCCGACATCCTTGGCCAGAATTGACGGGCTGATCGGGTCTTCGATGTTGGCCTCCATCATCTGGATCACTTTCGAAAGTTTGGGATGACGCACGCCGATCCGGGTCGGCACTGACAGGCGCTGGGTGTCCTGATCGGTGCGGATCGATGAATAAATCATCTGATCAGCCACTGCATTGGCCAGATCTTCGCCGTATTCATCGGCAATCAGCTTTAGCAACAGGTCAATCGACGATGTCCCGCCCGCGGTGGTCATGCGCGTGCCATCAATCACAAACACCGATTTGGTCAGTTCAATATCGTCAAATTCCTCGGTAAAGCTGTCGGCGTTTTCCCAATGGATCGTCGCCTTTTTACCGTCCAGCAATCCGGCCTTGGCCATCACATAGGCCCCGGTGCACAAGCCACCAATCCTGACCCCCTGACGGGCCACCCGCCGCACCCAGCCCAACAGCCGTTTGGTGGTTGCCTGCTGCACCTCGGCACCGGTGCAGATCAGGGCAACATCGTCGCGCAAAAGCTCGCCCAGATCCGCATCAAGTTTGAAAACCGTCCCGGCAGAACAGCTGACCTCAACGCCGCCCTCGCCAATAACGGTCCAGGAATACAGGGCTTTGTTGCTCATCCGGTTGGCAATCCGCAGACAATCAAGCGCCGAGGCAAACGACAGGATCGAGAACTGGTCCACAAGCACAAACACAAACCGGTGCGGCTTGGTGGCTGTGGCGTCCACCTCGACATGTTGAAGCTGCTCTGACATGGTGGGAAATCCTAATCTGACAGCAAAGCAGGCCGATTTTGCCCTCTTGCGTGTTCAAGCCTTTTCAGAGGTTTTTGATTCCGTCAAGCGGCGTGTGGTAAAATGCTGCGTGGACCGGCGGAATTATGATATGGTCATGTTGTCCGGGCCTTTGTATAGAAGCCCTTTAGGCCTATCATCTGGAGACTAGGGTTATGACCAAGTGGCAAAAAACGAATTGGCGTGACTATCCCCGGGTTCAGATGCCCGAGTATACCAACGCGGATGCGTTGCACGACGTCGAGGCACAACTGTCGAAATACCCGCCGCTGGTCTTTGCCGGAGAGGCCCGCCGCCTTAAGGCCGCGTTGGGGGCCGCGTCGCGCGGCGAGGCATTTTTGCTTCAGGGTGGCGATTGCGCCGAAAGTTTTGAACAATTCAGCGCCAACAACATCCGCGACACCTTTAAGGTGATGTTGCAAATGGCGATGGTGCTGACCTACGGCGCCAAAGTCCCGGTGATCAAACTGGGCCGCATGGCCGGGCAATTCGCCAAACCACGTTCGGCCCCGACCGAAGTGATCGACGGGGTTGAACTGCCCAGTTTTCGCGGTGACATCATCAACGACCTGCCGTTCACGCCCGAGGCGCGCATGCCCAACCCGGCCAAGATGTTGCAGGCGTATACTCAGGCGGCAGCAACGCTGAACCTGTTGCGCGCGTTCTCATCCGGCGGTTATGCGGACGTGCATCAGGTGCATTCCTGGACGCTGGGATTCACCACCGGCGAAAAGGCCGAAAAATACCGCGCCCTGGCCAATCGCATCACTGACACCCTTGATTTCATGAAAGCGGCAGGCGTCAGCCCCGACACCGCACACACCCTGTCGACGGTTGATTTCTATACCAGCCACGAGGCCCTGTTGCTGGAATACGAAGAGGCATTGACGGTGCAGGATTCCCTGACCGGCAATTGGCTGGCCGGGTCCGGGCATATGATCTGGATCGGTGACCGCACCCGCCAGCCGGACGGCGCGCATGTGGAATATGCCCGCGGGGTGCTGAACCCGGTTGGCCTTAAATGCGGACCATCCATGACGTCCGAGGACCTCAAAGTGCTGATGGCCCGTCTGAATCCCGAGAACGAGGCCGGTAAACTGACGCTGATTGCCCGGTTTGGCGCGGGCAATGTGGGTGATCACCTGCCACGGCTGATCAAGACAGTGCGCCAAGAAGGCGCCGAGGTTCTTTGGGTCTGCGATGCCATGCACGGCAATACCATCAAATCCAACACCGGTTATAAAACCCGGCAATTCCACGCGGTCATGGGCGAGGTGCGCGAATTTTTCGCCATCCACCTGGCCGAAGGGACTGTTCCGGGGGGCGTGCATTTTGAGATGACCGGTCAGGATGTGACCGAATGCACAGGCGGCGTTCGCGCCGTATCAGAGGAAGATCTGTCGGCACGGTATCACACCGCCTGTGACCCGCGTCTGAATGCCAGCCAATCGCTGGAACTGGCGTTTTTGGTGGCAGAGGAGTTGTCAGCGTTACGCGAGAACCGGCAGGCACGCGCGGCGGGGTAAACGCCGCCCTATCTATGATGGCAACTTTTACACGTTGGCAGAACGTGGCAAAAGGCTTGGCAAAGGGCTTAGCTGTCTAAAACGGCCCGTCTTCTAACACGCCATCGGCGCTCATCTGTGCATAAAGCAACCCTTCGCGCAGGCCCCGGTCGGCCACCGATAACTGATCGGTCGGCCAGCAGCGCAGCAACGCCTGCAAGATCGCTGAACCGGACATGATCAACGCCTGACGGTCCTCGCCGATGCGCGGGTCGCGCCGCCGGCCTTTGGGTCCAAGGGTCAGGTACAGGCGGATCACCTTGTCGATCTGATCCGACGTCATGCGCAGCCCGTCCACTTTGGTACGGTCATAGCGTTTCAGCCCCAGATGGCTGGCGGCCACGGTGGTGACGGTGCCCGAGGTGCCGATGATCTGAAACCCTTTGCGGACCTGTTCGTCCTTATAGGGGGCAAATTCAGTCAGGTTTTCCTCAAAGAACCAGCTCATCAATGCGAACCGTGCGGAATCGTCTTGGACATCCGCGAACTGATCACGCAATGTCGCCACCCCCAACGGCACCGATATCCAATCCACCACCTTGGCGGCGGGAAACGGGCTCTTGGCGGGGTTGAACCCGGCGTGCAGGCGCATGATGGCGCGGGGGCGGTCGCGTTTGGGTACTGACGATATGTCCATCCAGACCAATTCGGTCGAACCACCGCCAATATCCACCACCAGCAACTGTTCGGTATGGATGCTGACCAAGGGGGCACAGGATACCACCGCAAGGCGCGCCTCTTCTTCGGGCTGAATAATCTCAAGCCGCAGGCCGGTTTCACGCTGAACCTGCTGAATGAAGGCGTGGGCATTGTCGGCCCTGCGACAGGCCGCGGTGGCGATCAGGCGCATCCGGCTGACTTTGTTGCGCTTCAGCTTTTGTTGGCAAATTCGCAAAGCCTGCACCGTGCGCGCCATCGAAGACCGCGACAAACGCCCGGTGCGTTCAAGCCCCGAACCCAATTGCACCGATTTGGAAAAGCTGTCGACCACGTGAAACCCACTGCCCTTGGGTTGGGCAATCAGCATCCGGCAACTATTTGTACCCAGATCCAACGCCGCATAAAGCGTCGCGGGATCAGGTTTGTCAGGCGCGGGGGTTTCGACCGCTTTGGGATACGCGCCCGCACCATCGGAGCGCTTGGGCGCCATGATATCACGCCCTTTCGATTACGAGTTAAATCCACGTTAGGGCGGCAAAAGGAGTTACGCAAGGTGGCGCGGGGTTTTGACTCAAGATGATTGTGAAATTTATGAGGGCAAGGGTGGCTGGCCTGTGGGCCATAGGCGGGGTAGCTGGGCGGGCATGGGTCGCAGGAAGGCGTTGTTCTGTCGAAAACAGGCCGAATATCCGGGGCCGCGTGCCATAGACAGGCGATAGGAAAAGGAATCAGATATGGCGCAAGTCACAGTGGTATATTGGCGCGACATCCCGGCCCAGGTGATTGTCGGCAAGGGGCGGCGCGGGGCCAAGCGGGTTCTGGCGGAACGTTTTGAACAGGCGATTGATCGTGCGGCAATGAAGGTAAATGCCGAAAGTTCAGATGCTTACATGGCTGAATGGCGCAAAGCCGCACCTTACGAGGTGGACGGCGAACAAGACGTGGTGGCCGAGGCCGAGGCGCAACGGCTTGAGACAACTTACGACAAGGCCCGCATCAAGGCTTTGATCGACAATGACGGATGGGCCTAGGCCCGACTAACTTTTGGGAGGCCGCGATGGCTTTGTTGAACTTCCGTAAAAAAGATGCGCGCGTTTCGCCGGTAAATGGCCAGATCGAGGCGTTCCTGAAAGATTATTCGATCGAAGTGATGCCGCGCACCGCACAAAAGGTCGATGATTTCAAGGCGTTGCTGCCCGCAGGCACCCGCGTCTATATCGCCCACATGATCGGCACCCCGATTGATGACATGGTGGGGACAGCGCGTCGCCTGGCGGCAGACGGATTTGAGGTCATGCCGCATTTTCCGGCCCGCATCATTGCCGACAAGACCACTTTGGGTGATTGGATCGCCCGGTATCAAGGTGAAGCCGGGGTCGATCAGGCCTTGTTGCTGGCAGGCGGCATGAAAAACCCCGTGGGCGAGTTTCACAGCTCGATGCAATTGCTTGAGAGCGAGCTGTTTGACAAGGCCGGTTTCAAACGGCTGCATTTTGCAGGTCATCCCGAAGGTAACCGTGACATTGACCCGGATGGCCGCATGAAGAACGTGATGCAAGCACTTGAATGGAAACAGGAATATTATGAACGATCCGGACTGGAAATGGCCCTGGCCACACAATTCGCGTTTGACGCCAAACCGATAATCGCCTGGGTTGATGGTTTGGCAAAGGCCGGGATCACCATTCCGGTGCATATCGGCATTGCCGGTCCGGCCAAGCTGCAAACGCTGATCCGGTTCGCCATTGCCTGCGGCATCGGGCCGTCATTGAAAGTCTTGCAAAAACGGGCGATGGATGTAACCAAGCTGCTATTGCCGTACCAGCCCAACGATGTGATCATCGAACTGGCCGCCCACAAGGCCGCCAACCCGGATTTCAATATCGCTTGCGCGCATTTTTTCCCGCTTGGCGGCATCAAGGCCAATGCCAATTGGGCGATCGAACATGGCGGCGCATCAGCCCGCCCCATCAACCCGACCTGAAAGGCCAACATGACCCGCACCGTTATCGAATCCAAAACCAAAACCGCCATCATCGGCTTTGATCAGCCGTTCTGCGTCATTGGCGAACGGATCAACCCGACAGGGCGCAAGAAACTGGCCGCCGAACTTGAGGCCGGGGATTTTTCGACTGTTGAAAAGGACGCGCTGGCGCAGGTTGCGGCGGGGGCGTCGATTCTTGATATCAATGCCGGGGTGGTTTACAATTCCAATCCCAACCCGAATGAAACTGAACCCCCCCTGATGACCAAGATTATCAAGATGGTTCAGGGGCTTGTGGACATTCCTTTATGTATTGATTCATCGGTTCCCGCGGCACTAGAGGCCGGGCTTGCGGCCTGCGAAGGCCGCCCCCTGTTGAATTCCGTGACCGGCGAAGAAGACCGTCTGGAACTGATTTTACCGCTGGTCAAGAAATACAACGTCCCCGTGGTGGCGATTTCCAACGACGACACCGGTATTTCCGAAGACCCGGACGTGCGGTTCGAGGTCGCCAAACGCATCGTCGAACGCGCCGCTGACTTTGGCATCCCGGCGCATGACATCGTGGTTGACCCGCTGGTGATGCCAATCGGCGCCATGGGCACGGCCGGCTTGCAGGTGTTCGCCCTGGTGCGGCGTCTGCGCGAAGAACTGGGCGTCAACACCACCTGCGGTGCCTCCAACATCAGCTTTGGTTTGCCCAACCGTCACGGCATCAACAACGCGTTTTTGCCGATGGCGATGGGGGCGGGCATGACAAGTGCCATCATGAACCCGGTGGCCTTGCCGGTAAACCAAACCAAAATTGCCGCGAAAAAGGCCGAAGTGGCGGCGGCAGGCATCATCCTGCCCGAAGACATGGACGACGAGGCCTTTGTGGCGATGTTTGGCATGGGGTCGATGAAACCTAAATCAGGCAAAGAAATGGAAGCCATCCGCGCCGCCAATTTCCTGACCAACAATGATCCGCACGGCGGCAATTGGATCAAGTTCAACAAACCCCCACCTGCCGCCGGCATGGAGGGGCGTGGACGGGCCGGGCGTACTGGCGGGCGGCGCAGACGTGCGTAAATCCGGGCGTACCCACTAAATGACCCCCGCGCCCGGTTCTTTTACCGCCGAAGAATACGCCACAAGGTTGGCGCGTGCGCAGGCGGGCATGGCCAAACGCAACCTGTCGCTGTTGTTGCTGACCATTCCGGCGGACATTGCCTATTTCTCGGGTTTCCTGACGCGGTTCTGGGAAAGCCCGACCCGCCCCTGGTATCTGATTCTGCCCGCTGCCGGCCAACCGGTGGCGGTGATCCCGGCAATTGGTCACGCCCTGATGGCGCGCACCTGGGTTCGCGATATCCGCTGCTGGCCAGCGCCGGACCTGGCGGATGAAGGCATCAGTTTGCTGGCTGACAGCTTGCAAGAGATTGCCGGTTACGACGGAAAAGTCGGCGTGCCCATGGGCCATGAAAGCCACCTTCGGATGCCATTGGACGATTGGGCGCGCCTGAAACGCGCCGCACCTGCCATGTCGTTCATCAGCGATGATGGCATCGTTTCTGGCTTGCGAATGATCAAATCCAGATCCGAGATCGCCCATATCCGCACCACCTGTGCCATTGCCGCGCGCGCCTTTGCCCGGGTGCCCGAGATCGCCCACGCAGGTGTGCCTCTGGATCAGGTATTTCGCCGCTTTCAGATGCTTTGCCTTGAAGAAGGCGCCGATTGGGTGGCGTATCTGGCCGGTGCTGCGGGGCAGGGCGGGTACGGTGATGTTATTTCCCCCGCCGACACCCGGGTGCTGACGCGGGGCGATGTGCTGATGCTTGACACCGGGTTGGTGAAACACGGCTATTTCTGCGATTTTGACCGCAATTATTCGGTCGCCCCCCCAAGTGACGCAGTGGCATCCGCCCACCAAACCCTGATCGAAGCGGCCGAGGCCGGGTTTCACGCCGCCCGCCCCGGTGCCACGGCGGCCGATCTGTTTCACGCCATGCAACGTGTGGTCGGCGGGCGGTTGGACGGTGGGCGGTTTGGTCATGGTGTTGGGTTGCAGTTGACCGAAGGCTGTTCGTTGATGCCCCGGGACAGGACCCTGTTGGCGACGGGCATGGTGCTGGCGCTTGAGCCGGTTATCACCTTGCCGGACGGGCAGATTATGGTGCATGAGGAAAACATCGTGATTGGCGTGGATCGGGCTGAATGGCTGTCGCCCCGCGCGCCGCGTATGATTCCGGTTCTTGAGGGCTGAGCATGACCACCTTCGACTATGATCTGACCAGGCCCCAAGGCCCGGCTCTGGCCGCCCTTGTGTTGCAAAGCGACGAGCGGATTGAATTGGATCTGCGCCGCCTGATCCCGCCCGCAACCCGGTTGTTTGTTGCCCGAGTGCCCAGTGCGCCCGATGTAACGCCGGACACCCTGGGTTCCATGGCAGGTCACATTGCCGCCGCCGCCGGGCGGTTGCCTGCCAATCTGTCGTACAGGGCCATCGGCTATGGCTGCACCTCGGCATCGGCGGCGATTGGTGCGGACCGGGTGCATGAATTGGTACGCCGTGGCACGCAGGCACAGGCGGTGACCGAGCCGCTAAGTGCCTTGATCGCGGCCTGCGCCCATCTGGGGCTGACCCGGTTGGCGTTCCTGTCACCCTATACGGCCCCGGTTTCGAACCGTTTGCGCGACGCTTTGTGCGCCAATGCCATTGAAACGCCGGTCTTTGGCAGTTTCAACGAAGAGCGCGAGGAAAAAGTGGCACGCATCGCGCCTGAATCGATCGCCAATGCCGCGCGCAATCTGGCGGCCAAGGGTGGTGTTGACGGGGTGTTCCTGTCGTGTACCAACCTTGATACTTTGGATATAATACCGCCACTGAAGGCCGAAACAGGCCTGCCGATCCTGTCCAGCAACCTGGTATTGGGCTGGCATATGTGCCGCCTTGCCGGACTCAGCCCGGTGATATCATTGGAGTAGGTTATAGATACTATTATCAACAGGTTGCGAGGCAAACTTAATGTGATATATGGTCTGGTTGTCTTGTTGATCCCAAGTGAAGCATCCTGATGGTCGAAGCAGATTAGGAATGATACTTTACACTTTGAAATGTTTGGATAATTTCAACCCTTGCCCTTGATAGTTCGACGCAATTCCAGCGCCATAAATCTGGCTGGGCCGCATTTCCATACGTTCATACACCAGCCGCCCCACCACCTGGGCATGTTCCAGAACAAACGGTGCTTCGTGACAGCGGACTTCAAGCACTCCACGCGACCCGGCCCCGCCGGCCGCATCATGGCCAAAACCAGGGTCGAAAAACCCGGCGTAATGCACCCGAAATTCACCGACCATCGCCAGATAAGGCGCCATTTCGGCGGCGTAATCGGGCGGGATGTGCACTGCTTCGCGGCTGACCAGAATATAAAAGGCACCGGGGTCAAGGATGATCCGGCCTTTGGTGGTGCGCACCTCTTCCCAGTATTCGTGCGGGTCATAAAACCCGATCTTTCCCAGGTCGATCACGCCGGTATGCGGTTTGGCGCGGTATCCCACCAGATCACTGGCCGGCAGGTTCAGATCAACCGAAAACCCCAGCCCTTCCTGTATCACCGCCGGGCCGTCCACCAAAGGCGAGGCGGCGTGCAGGGTGTTCAGTTCCGCGTCACTCAGCACCGCCTGGCCTGTGCGAAAGCGGATCTGGTTCAGGCGCATCCCCGGACGCACCAGAACGGAAAAGCTGCGCGGGCAAATTTCGGCGTAAAGCGGCCCGTGATAACCGGCTGGGATACGGTCAAATTCAACCCCACCATCAATGATCGTGCGCGTCAGCAGGTCCAGCCGCCCGGTCGAACTTTTGGCATTGGCCACTGCTGTCACCCCTTTGGGCAAGGCCAGGGATTCCACCAGCGGCACCAGGTAAACACAGCCCTTTTCCAGCACGGCACCTTCTGACAGGTCGATCCGGTGCATTTCAAATTCTGCCAGGCGGTCGGCGACACAGGCACCGGCACCTACCAGAAACGAGGCGCGTACCCGGTATGCGACGCGGCCCAGGCGCAGATCAAGGCTGGCGGGTTGAATTTGCCCCGGGTCCACCGGGGTATCGGCGTGGATCTGCCCCGCTGCAATCATCGCCTCGATCTGTTGATTGGGGCAAACGCCGGTCATATACGATTCCGCTGGGTTTTTTTGAAGGTTTTGGTCGGGCTAGCAGGGTTCGAACCTGCGACCTTCCGTCCCCCAGACGGACGCGCTACCAGACTGCGCCATAGCCCGACGCTTGGGCTTTCATAGCGGTTTTGTGGTCGGGGGCAAGGGGGAATCACGTCGCGTCGATCAGCGTGCGGCTGTGCCTGCGGACCTGGACAGCCAGGCCTTCAATTCATCAGCCAGTGGGGTGATTTCAGCGATCTGTGCGGCACTAAGGGTGTTAAGAGTGGCCAGCTGCCCCAGGGGACCTTGCGAACAGGGGATTTCATCTTCGTTAGGTGGGTCCGGGGCATCGACAACCATGGATTTGGGCGCGGCAGATGCCGGTGTCGCCGCAGAAGGGGGTTCAGAATCTGGTGCAGAATCAGGTTCTGGCAAAGCTTCGGCAACAGGCTCGGCCAGTGTTTCGGGTGGTGTTTCGGGTGCTGTTTCGGGTGCGGGGCGGTGCAGGAAAGACGGCAGAATCGGTTTTTCCTTAGCCGGTGAGGTATCCGCGAATGCGACCGGCGCGTCGGGCGGTGGCGCAATGATTTGATCTGAACTCTGATCCATCTCGGGGTCAGGGTCGGATGATGCCGGTGTTTGTTTCGATTCAGCCTCAGCTTCGATTGCGTCCAGCGATGCCGGGACGACCGGCGCTTCTTTGGTCTCAGCTTCGACTTCGGGGAAAGTGTCCGGCTCAACCGGGGTGTCGTCTGAAACAGCTTCGATCGGGGTTTCGGCACCGGTTTCTGAACTGGTTTCTGAACTGGCCTTTTCTGCGGGTGCAGGATCGGATTGGACGCTGGAGAAAGGCACAATGTTGGGTGCGCTTTCTGGTGTTGTGTCAGGGCTTGCCACCATCTGAATGACAGTATCTTTGGTCACTTCACACAATTCAGGTGACAGGCTGCCTACATGTTCAACCCCTTCGGAAGTAAGGATTTTTTGCACACCTTTGACGGTCAGCCCATCATCATGCAGCAGCTTTTTTATGCCGCCCAGCAATAGCATATCGTTAGGGCGATAATAGCGTCGGCCGCCGGCCCGTTTGACCGGCTTGACCTGGGTGAATTTGCTTTCCCAAAAGCGCAGGACATGGGCCTGAACGCCCAGCCATTCCGCGACCTCGCTGATGGTGCGAAAGGCGTCTGGCGATTTGTCCATTTGGGCGGTGCTCCTTGTGCTCCTGGTTTATTTCCGGTTCCCGTCGGCAACCTTTTCCTTCATCAGATGTGAAGGGCGAAAGGTCAGAACCCGGCGTGGCTGAATTGGAACCTCTTCGCCGGTTTTGGGATTACGGCCAATCCGCGCCGATTTATCGCGCACGCTAAAGGTGCCAAAAGATGAGATTTTCACCTGTTCGCCTTTCACCAATGCGTCCGACATATGTTCCAGCATGCTTTCGACCAATTGCGCACTTTCGTTGCGCGACAGACCAACTTCGCGGAATACGGCCTCGCTCAGGTCCATCCGCGTCAATGTCTTGTCACTCATTCTTGTCCCCCCGTTTATTTCAACGACCATAGGGTGGTCGGGAATTATCTGTCAATATTAATACGTTGCATTCTTTTGGATAAGCCGGTTCACGCCCGTGTTACCAGCGCAAAACCACCGAACCCCAGGCCAATCCGCCGCCAATCGCCTCGGTGACGATCAAATCGCCTGATTTGATCTGGCCGCGGGCGCGCGCCACCGACAATGCCAGAGGGATAGAAGCGGCAGAGGTATTGCCGTGATCCTGCACCGTGACCACCACTTTATCCATGCCAATGCCCAGTTTTCGCGCCGTGCCCTGGATGATGCGGATATTGGCCTGATGCGGCACGATCCAGTCGATGTCATCCGCACCCAGCCCAAGTTTGGCCAGCGATGTATGCGCGGTCGAGGCCAGCTTTTCCACCGCGTGGCGAAACACCTGATTGCCCTGCATCCGCAGATGGCCGGTTGATTTGGTCGACACACCGCCGTCAACATACAACAGGTCGCGGTAACGTCCGTCAGAATTAAGATCTGTGGCCAGAATGCCGGTATCATCGGTTGTGCCCTGACCCTGCTGGGCCTCCAGCACCAATGCCCCCGCACCGTCGCCAAATAATACGCAGGTGGACCGGTCGGTCCAGTCCATGATGCTGGAAAACGTCTCGGCGCCGATCACCAATACCCGTTTGGCCTGCCCCGACAGGATCAGCGCGTTGGCATTTGCAAGCGCATAGACAAAGCCGGCGCAGACCGCCTGGATGTCAAAGGCAAAGCCGCCGGTCATGCCCAGT
The DNA here is from genome assembly GCA_021648025.1 of Paracoccaceae bacterium. GTDB lineage: Bacteria > Pseudomonadota > Alphaproteobacteria > Rhodobacterales > Rhodobacteraceae > NVQY01. The sequence continues at coordinate 57,441 of JAKITO010000009.1, read as the reverse complement.
TGCGCCTGTACCATGGTGGCAGCCGACGGAAAGGTGAAATCAGCGGTCGAGGTGGCCAGAATGATGGCGTCAAGGTCGTCAGGTTGTAGCCCGGCGTCGTCCAAAGCGGCGCGTGCGGCAAAGGTGGCCATTTTTGACGTGGTTTCATCCGTGGCGGCAAAATGGCGTCTTTCAATGCCCGAGCGACTACGGATCCATTCGTCGCTCGTATCCAGCAACTTTTCGAAATACGAATTTTCCACCACGCGTTCGGGCAGGTAATGGCCAACCCCTTTGACGACTGCCCGAACTGTCATGTTATGTCGCCTGCCCACTGTCTGATTTGGTGTCTGATTTGGTGTCTGATTTTGTTGCCGGATTCCCGGTTGCGGCCACCCGCGCCGCCAATTTGGCGGCGAATCCCGATTTGGCCAGACGGTACGCCAACCCGACCGCCGCCGCCACACCGGTTGCATCGGCCCCGCCATGGGATTTTACCACAATTCCGTTCAGGCCCAGAAACACGCCGCCGTTGACCCGGCGCGGGTCAATCCGCTGTTTCAGGCGGTACATCGTCGACAGGGCCAAAACCGACGCAATGCGCGACATGATTGAATGGCGGAACGCCTGGCGCAAAAGGTCGCCAATCAGGCTGGCGGTGCCTTCGCCGGTTTTGATCGCCACATTGCCGGTAAAGCCGTCGGTGACAATCACATCAACCCGGTCGCCGGCAATGTCACTGCCTTCGACAAAGCCGATAAAATCGAAATTTCCGGCATCGTGATCGGTGATCAGCGAATGTGCCTCTTTCAATTCGGCCCGGCCTTTGTGTTCTTCGGTGCCGACATTCAAAAGGCCGACCCTTGGGTGATCCAGTTCAAGCCCGTTGCGGGCATAAGACGCGCCCATCAGGGCAAATTGCAAAAGGTCCGGCGCATCGGCGCGAATATCCGCACCCACATCCAGCATTACGTTGAACCCCTGGCGGTTGCGGGACGGGAACAGGATGGCGATGGCTGGTCGATTGACCCCGGGCAGTTTGCGCAGGCGGATCATCGAAATTGCCATCAAGGCGCCGGTATTGCCACAGGATACGACACCAGCCGCCTGACCACTGCGCAGAGTTTCGACCGCGGACCACATCGAGGTACCCTTGCCGTTACGCATCACATGGGCGGGTTTATCCTCCATGGTGACAACATCGCGGGCATCACAGAAAACGACGCGCCCCCGAAGGGCGCGCCGTTTCTCTACCAAAGGTTCCAGCAGATCAGCCGGGCCATGCAGCACAAAGGCGATGTCATGAAATGCCTTGGCCGAAAGTTCAATTCCCGCCACCACAGCAGCCGGCCCCGCGTCGCCGCCCATGGCGTCAACCGAGATGGTGATTTTCCCACCATTGTCCGGGTTCTGATCGGGCTGTGCCGTCATCTAATGCTGCAAAGGCGTGGCTTAAGCCGCGTCTTCGTCCAGGTCGACATCATCCGCCAGCACGACAACTTCTTTGTTGTCATAGTGACCGCACGAGGCGCAGATGTGGTGCGGGCGCTTCAGCTCGCCACAATTAGGGCATTCGTTGGGGTTTGCTGCAACCAGCGCATCATGCGCGCGACGGTTGTTGCGGCGTGATTTGGATACTTTGTTCTGTTGGACGGCCATGTCTCAACCTTTGTCTGATAGGGGCCACTTGTGCGTGGCCGGATTTCGTTCGTGTTAAACTCTGTTTAAACTCTGTGTTCGTCTTAAACTCTGTGTTCGTCGTCATTTTGAGCAGCGTTCCGTGCGTTTAGGCCGCAGCCCGGTCGATGTCCAGCCGATCTCCGACGATAATTTGGCAAGGCTCGTGAAAATACTGCAAATTCATTCCGGCACAAGTGGTTTTCGCATCACTTATCTGTCTTTATCGCTTGCTTTGTTCAATTGCGCCCCCAAATCCGCCAATCCCGCAAAGGGCCGCGCATCTTCGTCCTGCATTGGTTTTTGTCCCGGTTTGGTGAAAACCGCCTGCTCAAGATCTGCGCCTGTTGCGCGCGGATAAAGCGGCAGCGCCAGTGCCAGCGCCTCGCGCATCACCTCCATCAGGTCGATATGACTGCCCAGAGGGTCAATGGTTTCGTCTTCGCGCATTTCGACGTCATCTTTGGTGGGTTCGGACCAATTGGCCAAAAAGCTGCGTTTCACATCCCGGTCGATTCGGGTGCTGACCGGGGCCAGGGTGACAACACAATCCTGCACCACCGAGGCGCCAAGATGGGCGGTAATCTGCCAGTCACATTTACCGATGGCGCGAATATCGCCGTCAAACCGCAACTTTCGCAGGTTTTTCAGACCCAATTGATCCGCCAACCCCCTGAGAGCGGCAGGACCCGGGCGGATATCAAAGGCATTTGTGGCGTTTTGCGCCAGATCAACCACGCGCAAAGGGGCAATCTTGGGGGTAATTTCAGACATCACAGTGCTTTCGTTTCTTGAAACCAGGGGTGGGTTTGTTGTAGTCGGGATAAAAGGCGTATCAAGCCAAGGCAAGAGGGCAGCCATGTTTGCAAAAATGTTTCGCCACTATCCGGTTGTCCGTATTGCGGCACTTTGTCTGGTTCTGGGCGCTTTGTCGGCCTGCCAGGCGGTTTATCGCAATCACGGCCACGTCCCGACACCAGAGGATTTGGCGCAGATCAAGATCGGCGTCGATACCCGCGACAGCGTTGGCGAAACCATTGGCGCGCCCAGCTCTTCCGGGGTGCTGAATGATGATGGGTATTATTACGTGGCCTCGCGTATCCGTCACCGAGGAGCGATGCGCCCCCAAGTCGTTACCCGTTCGCTGGTCGCGATCAGCTTTGATCAGCGCGGTGTGGTGCGCAATGTCGAACGGTTCGGGCTTGAACAGGGGCGTTTGGTGGTTCTGGAACGCGCTGTGACCAGTTCCAGCGTCCAGAACAAAACCTTTCTGCGCCAGCTTTTGGGCAATCTGGGCAACTTCAACCCAGGTAATCTAGTGAACTGAAAAATGCAGCGGGTGTGTCCTGACGGGGCCACCGCCCCCCGCTATCGCGCCCGTTTCAGTCGGGCCGCCTGCGACATTGCCGCGGCTCAGGATCTGCGGGCACTGGCCTTTGCCACGGATGGGCCGGATGGCGATGATTTTGACGATCTGTGCACACATTTACTGATCGAAGACAGCGACGGCGCGCTGGTGTGCTGTGCGCGATTGTTGCTGCTGGCGGATGGGGCGGCCGCGGGCGCCAGTTATTCCGCGCAGTTTTATGACCTGACCGCCTTTGCCAAATTTCCCGGCGCCATGGTTGAAATCGGGCGGTTCTGTATCCATCCGGCACGCGCGGACGGCGACATCCTGCGGGTTGCCTGGGCGGCAATGACGGGCTTTGTGGATGCGCATGACATCGAAATGCTGTTTGGCTGTTCATCATTTTCCGGCACGGAATCGGACGTGTACCGCGATACATTTGCCATGCTCAAGGCGCGCTATATTGCGCCAGCACGCTGGTTGCCACGGATCAAGTCGCCCGAAGTTATCCCATATGCGTTTGGCAAATCCCGGGTTCCTGATCTGAAACAGGCGTTAAAGGCCATGCCGCCGTTGTTGCGGACCTATCTGATGATGGGCGGTTGGGTCAGTGATCATGCGGTGGTGGACCGGGGGATGAACACGTTGCATGTGTTCACCGGGCTGGAGGTTCGGGCGATCCCGGAAATTCGCAAGCGTATGCTAAGGCGGATGGCTTTGGATATTTGAGTTTATTTTGCAAGATGAACAGGGGGCGTTGACCCTTTGGTTGCAGCGCGGTAGCAGGCTGTTATGGCACGAATTCCCTTATTGCAGCTTAGTGACCTTACACTGACTTTTGGTGGTAACCCGTTGTTTGACGGGATTGATCTGGTGGTTCAGCCCGGTGAACGGTTGGCTCTTGTGGGGCGCAACGGGTCGGGTAAATCCACCTTGATGAAGGTCATGGCCGGGCTGGTTGAGGCGGATTCTGGCCGGGTCAGCGTGGCCCCGGGCAAATCGGTTGGTTATATGGAGCAGGAGCCCGAGATGGCCGGGTTTGCCACCTTGGGCGATTTTGCCTCGGAAGGTTTGGAGCCTGGCGAGCTGTACAAAGTGGAGCGCGCCGGGGAGGGGTTGAAGTTTGACCCTGCGCGGGCAGTTTCCACTGCTTCGGGCGGAGAACGTCGGCGGGCGGCCCTGGCTGGGTTGATGGCCGTTGCGCCGGATCTGATGTTGCTGGACGAGCCGACCAACCATTTGGATATCGAGGCAATCACCTGGTTGGAGCGCGAGTTGAAAGGGACCCGCGCCGGATTTATTCTGATCAGCCATGATCGGGCATTTCTACGTGAGCTTACACGTGCAACCCTTTGGATTGACAGAAGTTTGATGCGCAGACAGGATAAAGGGTTTGCCGATTTCGAAGTCTGGCGCGATACGGTTTGGCAAGAGGAAGATGTACAGCGGCACAAGTTGAACCGCAAGATCAAGGCCGAGGCCCGTTGGGCTGTCGAAGGCATCAGTGCGCGGCGCAAGCGCAATCAGGGGCGGGTGCGGGCCCTGGGAGAGTTGCGGGCCCAGCGTTCGGCGCAGATCAGGCGGCAGGGTACGGCCGGAATGGTGCTGGAGGCGGGACGTAAATCTGGGCGGAAAGTGATTGAAGCTTTGAGTATTTGCAAGTCCTTCGAAGGGGTTAGCATTGTCGAAGATTTCTCTCTCAAGGTGCAGCGCGCCGACCGGATTGCCTTTGTCGGGCCAAACGGCGTGGGCAAAACCACGTTGCTGAAGATGTTGCTGGGCGAGATTGCCCCGGACAGCGGCACGGTTTCCCTTGGCACCAACCTTGAGGTGGCGGTGTTCGATCAGGCGCGGGCGCAACTGGACCCTGATCTGAGTCTTTGGGACACCCTGACTGGTGCGCCTGACATGCGTGTTTCAGGCAGTTCTGATCAGGTGATGGTGCGCGGCACCCCCCGCCATGTTGTTGGTTACCTTAAAGATTTCCTGTTTGACGAGGCGCAGGCGCGTGCCCCGGTGCGGTCATTGTCTGGCGGTGAAAAGGCCCGGTTGTTGCTGGCAAGATTGATGGCGCGGCAGTCCAATCTGTTGGTGCTGGACGAGCCGACCAATGATCTGGATGTAGAAACTCTCGATCTGTTGCAGGAGTTGCTGGACGATTATGATGGCACGGTTTTGCTGGTCAGTCACGATCGCGATTTTCTGGATCGGGTGGCGACCACAACAGTTGCGATGATGGGCGACGGGCGCGCGGTGGCTTATGCAGGGGGGTGGAGTGATTATTTGATGCAGCGCGGTAGCGATACCAGTGAAAATGACGCAAAATCAAAGGCTAGCAAAGGGAAGCTAACGAAGAAAACTGCATCTCAAACCGGCCTTTCGTTCACTGAAAAACATCGGTTGGAGACGCTGCCTGCCGAGATTGAGCGACTTGAGGCCGAGATTGCCAAGCTGGCGGAATTGCTGAGTGACGCTGAGTTATTCGCCAAAGCACCGGTCAAATTCACCAAGGCAAGCGAGGCGCTGGCCGAGCGGCAAACACGCCTGAATGCTGCGGAAGAGGATTGGCTGGTGTTGGCGGAAAAGGCGGGCGGGTAAAACCCAACGTCGAGAAATATGTACCGTTTTGTACAACCGGTTTGACCAGAGGTTCAAACCAACCCGCCCCTATCCCACCTTGCGGATCAGATAATATTGAAAACCGTCACCGTCGCCTTGTCCGATCAGGGTATGCCCCGATTCGGCGCAATAATGCGGTATGTCGACAATGGCCGCCGGGTCATCACACAGCACCTTCAACACTTTGCCGCGCCCCATCGCCATCAAACGCTTGCGCGCTTTCAGTACTGGCAGCGGGCATAACAGGCCGATTGCGTCGAGTTGGTCGTCAAATTCATCCATCCAGACCTGATATCCATGATATTTCAACCTGTCCACAAGGTTGTGACCGCGCGGGATCATATTGCCCCGTGACGGCGGGGGCGGATTGGCTTAATGGCTTGGATCATGTTTGGAATAGAAATCATCGACGCCGCCCTTTTGCCGGCCATGACGGTTGCCCTGTTCGCCGGGATCGTCAGCTTTCTGAGCCCGTGCGTTTTGCCCGTTGTTCCGCCTTACCTTGCCTATATGAGTGGTGTTTCCATTGGCGATATGTCCACTCAGTCGGCTGCCCGACGCAAGGCGACCATCGCCGCGTTGTTCTTTGTTATGGGGCTGTCGACGGTGTTTATCCTGCTGGGCTTCACGGCGTCGGTGTTCGGCATGTTTTTCCTGCAATATCAAGATATTCTGGCGAAAGGCTCTGGTGTAGTGGTGATCATCTTCGGGCTGCATTTCCTGGGTGTTTTTCGCATTCCCCTGCTGGATCGAGAGGCGCGAATGGACACCGGCAAGGCCGACGGGTCGGCCTTTGGGGCCTATGTTCTGGGATTGGCGTTTGCGTTTGGCTGGACGCCGTGCATCGGCCCGCAACTGGGCGCGATCCTGTCGCTGGCGGCGTCGGAATCTTCGGTGGCACGAGGCACGTTGTTGTTGGCAATCTATGCCGCCGGCCTTGGCATTCCATTCCTTTTGGCGGCAATGTTCCTGTCCCAGTCAATGGCGCTGATGAACCGGATGAAGAAGCATATGAAGATGATTGAGCGGATGATGGGCGTGTTGCTTTTGGTGGTCGGCATCGCCCTGGTGACCGGCGCGTATTCATCGTTTTCGTGGTGGTTGCTGGAAACCTTCCCTTCGCTTGCCATGTTGGGCTAAGGCCTTACTCTTGCCTGAAACTGCCGCTATGATCGGCGCGAGGCAAGAGGGTCAGCATGACCGTGAACAAACCAGATCAGGTGGTCAAGCGCCGGGTATTTTATATTCCCGGGTATGATCCTATTCATCCCCGCCGATACCGCGAACTGTATCGTAAGGAAGGCGCCGACCAGGCGAAAATTTCCGGGTATGATATTGAATTAACGCCTAAAAAGACCAAGGGTGGCGCATATGGCTGGCACGTCGAGGCGCAAATTGACGGGGTGTCAGTGACCGCAGATTTTGAGGTTCTGGTTTGGTCGGACATTGTTCGCGACAGCATGTCGACCAGCATTCCGGCGACCTATCTGCAACTGATCCGCACCGCCTGGACCTATATTGCGTCGGGCACGCTGCGCCGGTTGATGCGGCTTAGAAAAGGGCCGGTGATTGCGGCTTTGTATCCGGTGGGGATGCTGATCCTGCAACCGTTTCTGGCGTTTCTGGTGGCGCGGTTCGTGGCGCATTGGGGCGTGGTGGTGGCATCGCCGGTTTTGCCCGGGCTGGCCGGCAAGATTGCATTCACTTTGCTGGGGTTGGCGGTATTCATCACCATCATGCGCTGGTTCAAAAAACAGGACGGCAGGTTTTTCGCCTATTATCTGATGCATGATTATGCCTATTCGGCCCGCCTGAACGGTGCCAACCCGCCCGAATTAGAGGCGCGGATGGGTGAGTTTCAGGCGTTGATCGCCCAGGCCCTGGCCGACGATGTGGACGAGGTTCTGGTGGTTGGCCATTCTTCGGGCGCGCATTTGGGCGTGTCGGTGTTGGCCGATCTTGTTCGCGCGGGCCAGGTGCCGGAAAATGGTCCCGCACTGGGGTTTCTAAGTCTGGGGCAGGTGGTGCCGATGGTGTCATTCCTGCGGGACGCGCACCGCTTGCGGGCGGATTTGCAATTTCTGAGTACCCGGGATGAACTGGCATGGGTTGATGTGTCGGCCCCCGGCGACGGCTGCGCCTTTGCCCTGTGTGATCCGGTCAGCGTTAGCGGGGTGGCGCGTGAGGGCAAGAAATGGCCGCTGGTGTTCTCGGCGGCCTTTACCCAGACCCTGACGCCCGAACGCTGGGCCGAGTTGCGTTGGAGGTTTTTTCGCTTGCATTTTCAGTATCTTTGCGCCTTTGATGCGCCCCGAAACTATGATTATTTCCGTATTACGGCCGGGGGGAAATCGTTGCGGGCACGGTACGCTGATCAGGCGCCATCGCAGTCGCGGATCGACCATTCTGTGTCGAAATACACTTCGGTGACGCCGTCATGATGCCCCCCAAACCCAAGGCGCGGCCCAACAAGGTATCGTTGCGCCAATACGCCCGGCTGTTTCGCCGGGACATTCTGTCGGCGCAACCGGCCCGGTTGTACCGCGCCTGGATGGCCGAATTTCGCACACCGTTTTTCCGGTCGTTTATGATCAATCAGCCGGATCTGATTGAGATCGTGCTAAAGAAACGCCCCGATGATTTCCCCAAATCGTCGAGAATCAGCGAAGGCTTGCGGCCATTGCTGGGAAATTCGGTGTTTTTGACCAATGGCGAGACCTGGAAACGCCAGCGCCGGATCATTGATCCGGCGTTTGAAGGCGGGCGATTGCGTGATACCTACGGCGCCATGTGGGACGCGAGCGAGGCGGCGGTCAAACGTCTGCAAGGGTCACTGGGGCAGGTGGTCGAGATCGAGGAAGTGACCAGCCACGCGGCGGCAGATGTGATTTTCCGCACCCTGTTTTCCATTCCGATCGAACACGCCGTGGCAACCCGGGTATTCGCGCGTTTTCGCGAATATCAGCGCGAACAACCAATCCTGAACATCGCCGCGTTCATCCCTTTGCCGCGTTGGTTTCCCAGGTTTTTCAGTCGCAAAACCAAAGAAACGGCGAAAGAAATCCGTGCCCTGATCACCGGGCTGGTGCAAGGGCGGATGGCACAGATCAAGGCCGGAACCGCGCCGGATGATCTGGCGACCAAGATCATGACCACACCGGACCCGGACACCGGCAAAGTGTTTGAGATCGAGGAAATGGTCGATCAGGTGGCGATCTTTTTCCTGGCGGGGCATGAAACCAGTGCATCGGCACTGGCCTGGGCGTTGTACATGATGGCGCTTTATCCCGATTGGCAGGACCGGCTGGCAAGCGAGGCGCAGGTGTTGGACGTTTGCGATTTTTCCCACGCCAAGCGCCTGAAGGTCAGCCGCGATGTGTTTCGCGAGACCCTGCGGCTTTATCCACCGGTGCCGATGATGGTGCGCCAGGCGTCGTGCCCAGAACAGTTTCGTGACCGCGAGGTGCCGCGCGGCTCGCAAATTGTGCTAAGCCCGTGGCATCTGCACCGGCATGAACTGCTGTGGGACAACCCGGACGGGTTTGACCCGGACCGCTGGCAGACCGAAAACGGCAAGACCAGTCAGCGCAATGCCTATATGCCGTTTTCGGCCGGTGCGCGGGTTTGTACCGGGGCGGGATTTGCGATGATCGAAGGGCCGCTGATCCTGTCGATGATCCTGAGGGATTTCCGGGTTGAGCGGGTGGAGGGGCGCGACCCGGTGCCGGTGGCGCATCTGACAGTGCGGTCGCGCGATGGTATCTGGTTGAAGATATCACCGCGCTAAGGTGGTGTTTTCCTAGTCGTTGATGTCTTTGGTAAAGGTTTTCACCTGACCTTTGGGTATCGCAAAGAAATGGCGCAAGAGCAGCCAGGCAATCAGGGACAAGCCGGCAAATACCAGGGCCAGAAGGGCCAGGCTGGGGCTGACCAATCCGGTCACCAGGATCAGTGACACGCCAAATGCGCCGATTGCAAAGCCCAGAAAGATGAACCCGGTCAGCAGGGTTTCGAGGATGGCCAGCCCAAGGGCGGCGGCCATCCAGACCCACCAGAGGGTGAGGTAGGTCATGATTTGCCTTTTAGCATTTTGAACGCGTTGCCAAAGGCTTCGGCGGCGTCGGCTGGCAGGATGATGGTTTGCTTGCCCTCGCCGTTGCCCAGTACGGCCAGGGCTTCGACCTGTTTCAGGGCGATCTGGTATTGCGCCGCCTCAAGCCCGTTTTCCTTGATGGCCACGGCCACGACACTGGTGGCATAGGCCTCGGCGTCGGCCTGGATGCGGCGTGCCTTGGCGGTCTGTTCGGCTGCATAAAGCTCGGCGTCGGCCGCCAGTTCGACGCTGCGTCGCGCGCCTTCGGCTTCGGTCACTTGCGCACGGCGCGCGCGTTCGGCGTTCAGCTGCTGCATCATCGCGTCGCGGGTGGCCTGATCAAGATTGACGTCCAGGATCTCGGTGCGGGTAACTTCGATGCCCCAGTCATCCACCGCTTGTTCGACCGAACTTTTGATGGTGGTGATCAGTTGGTCGCGGTTTGACTGAACTTCGTCCAGATCCATCTTGCCGATCTCGGCGCGAACGATGCCGATGACTGTCGTGGCAATGGCGGCGTCAACGTTGCGGATACGGTAAACCGTCTTTTCCGGTTCGGTGATGCGGTAGAACACGGATGTTTCGACCTGCACCAATACGTTGTCCTTGGAAATTGCGTCCTGTTGCGCAGAGGGCAACTGACGTTCAAGGATCGAGATTTTATGGGCTACCACGTCCAAAAACGGGATCACAAAGTTGATGCCAGGGCCAAGCACCGAATGCAGGCGGCCAAAGCGTTCGACCACATATTTTTCCGATTGCGGCACGATGCGCACGCCTTTGAAGATGACGATGATCAGGAAAATCGCGCCAAGCACATAAATGGCGCTGGAGGAAAGAAGGTCGATTAGCTGCTGTTCACTCATTATGAGGTCCTTTGCTGTACACTTTAGTGTACTTATGGGGATTAACACTGGTTATTCGATAGGATGTGGCCGTTTGCACGTGGTGGTGCGTTGGCCGACCAGTGGCCGACCCTTGGCCGATCATTTTAGGACGCGGGTTTCTGTCTGGTAGTATTCCTTCCCGACTATATCGTTTTCAGTGACTATTCAACGCTTTCAGCGCGCGAACCTGTGGCGGGGCGGATCAACCGGAAATTTTGATGTCAGAGGCGGGCAGGGCAGAGGCGCGCGTGCCAGTATCGAGCTGTAACGACCTTGGCAATGCGGAGAAAATGGCGCAAAAGGCATCAAATTGCGAGGGTGCCCCGATGCCAAAGACGTTTGAGTATGAATTGAATGCCACGGATGGCAAGGCCCGTACCGGTGTGATCAGGACACCCCGGGGCGATATTGCCACCCCGGCGTTCATGCCGGTGGGCACGGCCGCGACCGTCAAGGCGATGTTGCCCGAAAGTGTGGCCGCAACCGGCGCCGATATTTTGCTGGGCAATACCTATCATCTGATGTTGCGCCCCACAGCCGAGCGGATTGCCCGGCTGGGGGGATTGCACAAGTTCATGAACTGGGCGGGTCCGATTTTGACGGATTCGGGCGGGTTTCAGGTGATGAGCCTTGCAGGCCTGCGCAAGCTGACCGAGAGCGGTGTGACGTTCAAGTCGCATATTGACGGATCAAAACACGAGATCACGCCGGAAAGGTCGATGGAAATTCAGGCCTTGCTGGGCAGTGACATTGTCATGTGTTTTGACGAATGTACGCCATTTCCGGCAAGTGAGGCGGACGCGCTTGCCTCAATGCGCATGTCGATGCGATGGGCCGGGCGGTCACGCGACGGGTTTGGCGACCGGCCGGGGCATGCGTTGTTTGGTATTCAGCAGGGCAGTATTTTTCCCGAACAGCGGGCCGAGAGCGCTGAGAGCCTGAAAGAGATTGGCTTTGATGGGTATGCGGTTGGCGGATTGGCTGTGGGCGAAGGGCAGGAAATGATGTTTGACGTGTTGGATTATGCGCCCGACATGTTGCCCAGGGATCGGCCCCGGTATCTGATGGGGGTTGGCAAGCCGGACGATATTGTTGGCGCGGTGGCGCGCGGGATTGACATGATGGACTGTGTATTGCCGTCACGGTCGGGGCGCACGGGCCAGGTGTTTACCCGGCGCGGCGTGGTCAACATCAAGAATGCGCGTCATGGCGATGATCCAAGGCCGTTGGACGAGGATTGCCTCTGTCCGGCGTGCCGGTCGTATTCACGGGCGTATCTGCATCATGTGTTCCGGGCCGGAGAGATGATTTCGGGGATGTTGTTGACCTGGCATAACCTGTATTATTATCAACAGCTTATGGCGGGAATGCGGCGGGCGATTGGGGCGGGCAGGTTTGCGGCGTTTCAACGCGAGTTTCATGCAACGCGCGCCCTTGGCGACATAGAACCGATATAAGGACGCCAAACGGCGCTCGTGCAGCAGCACGTCGCCCCGCCCGCCGTCCCGTATTGTGTGGCTAGTGCGGCACGCCGAAAGTCAGCGCCGCCCACAAGGTTTCCCAGACAGCCTGGTCGTCTTCGGGGGCAGGGCGCAGCACCACGGCATCCAGAAGATAGGTGTGACCGGCTTGGACCGGGATGTGCGCCTTTCCCATATCATCGGTGCGGATATAGGTGATGGTGACCTTGGCGTCCGCATCGCGGTCAAACACTTCGATTTGCGTGTTGGTGCGGGGGGATCCCTGATAAAACAGCTGGATTGAGATACTGTCGGTGCCGTCGGTATAGGGGTTGGTGAGGGCGACAAATTCAGTTTCCAACCCGGTTTGCGCGTCCATGCCTTGCGCCGAACCGACACCGATCAGGGCCTTGGCATAGCGGGTATAGATTTCGCCAAAGCCGCTTTCGGGCAGCCCACGGGCGTCATGCCATGCCTTGACGCCGGTAAAATCCTTGTGAGCCGCGAATTCGGCAAACTTTTCCCAAGCGGCATATTTCAGGGATTTTGGTTTGGTTTGATGGGCAATGACCAGCAAACCATCGGTGGTGGCCGTGGTCTGAACCGCGGGGATATCGCCCAATCGCCCTGCCAATGCAGTGGTCTGGCCATTGACGATCAGATCAAAGCGGGTAAAACGATTGGGGAAATAGGCCAGTTCGCGGCCCACGAATTCCTCGCCATTGCGCAGGTCAGCCAACAGGGGCGCGCCGATTTCCACTTGATATTCTGACGCATCAATCCAAAACTCATGCGCAAGGCCGGCGTTTGCGATCAGGCCGATGAAGACGGGCAGAAAAGGGCGTAAAAACATGGGCGATACCTTGAATTGGTTGCGGGACAAGCTGCAATTTCTGGGGCTTATGTCAAGCTTTTTGCTGATATTGTCACCGTTTGTTGTGCGCGCCCATGAGGTGACGCCGACAATTGGTGACCTGCAAATCGAAGGCGGGGTTGTGGTGTTGGAGCTGCGCCTGAACGTCGAGGCGTTTTTGGCCGGGATTGATCTGGATGGTCTCGAAGACACCAATGCGTCGGATCAATCGGGCGTTTATGACCGGTTTCGTGGATTGGCGCCGGATGATCTGGCCGCCAAGGTCCGGGCGTTTGGGGCCAATTGGGGCACGCGGGTGGAAATTCGCAGCGATGGCGGGCGCGGCGCGGTGGTTGATCTTAATCTGGCCTCGGTCGAGGTGGGCGAGGTGGGCGATATTGATCTGCCACGGGTGTCTTATCTGGTGCTGAAAGGCGCGATTTCGCCGGATGCGCGGTCTTTGACCCTGACCTGGGCTGCCGGGTCGGGCGATCTGGTGCTGCGTCAACAAGGGGTCAAGGACCCTTATACCGGGTATGTCGCGGGCGGTGAGACCAGCCCGGTAATTGCTTTGGCCGGGGGCGGTGCGCAGACCGGAATGCAGGCGTTCATGTCGTATATCCCGGTTGGGTTTGATCATATCCTGCCCAAGGGGCTGGATCATATCCTGTTTGTTCTGGGCTTGTTTTTCCTGTCGGCGCGGCTGGGCCCGTTGCTTTGGCAAATCTCGGCTTTTACGGTGGCGCATACGGTGACATTGGCGTTGGGCGCGTCGGGGGTGGTACAGATCAACCCCAATATCGTCGAGCCGCTGATCGCCGCGACAATCGTTTTTGTTGCGGTCGAAAACGTAATATCCGGGCGAATGCACCGTTGGCGACCGGTGGTGGTGTTTGGCTTCGGGCTGTTGCACGGTCTGGGATTTGCCGCGGTTTTAGGAGAGTTCGGCCTGCCGGAACAGCAATTCCTGCCCGCCTTGATCGGCTTTAATGTCGGGGTCGAACTGGGGCAACTGACGGTGATTGCAGCGGCGTTTCTAAGCGTTGGCCTGTGGTTCGGCCGCAAGCCCTGGTATCGTGGAAGGATCGCCATTCCGGCGTCGATGGGCATTGCGTTTGTGGGCGCATATTGGTTCGTTGAACGGGTATTTTTGTAAGCGGTTACAATGCCTTAATCAACCCCTTCAGGGCCTGGCCCGGATTGTCTGCGTCCCAGATTTCATTGCCGATGCCAAAAAAGTCGGTGAACGGCGCAAACCTGGCGATCAGGCCCGGATCAAGCGCGCCTTCGGCCACAACCGGCACTTCGATCATGTCGGACCACCATTGAAACAGGTCGGATGATGCCTGTTCGCCAACCCCAAGCGACGTGGTCCCAATGGGGCCAAAGCTGACGTAATCGGCGCCGGCTTCGGCGGCCGAAATGCCGTCGTGACGGGTGGCGGCGCAAAAGCAGCCGACGATGGCGTCGGGGCCAAGGGTCTTGCGGGTGTCGCGCACGGATTTGGCGGCGTCGCTTAAATGCACCCCGTCAAGGCCAAGACGTTGGGCCAGAAGGACGTGATCACTGATCACCAATGCCACATCGCGGGCGTGGGCCACGGTGCGCAGGGTGTCGGCGGCACGCGCCAGATCGTCTTCTTCGTGGCTGACCAGATCAAGGCGGATACAGGCGATCTCAACGCTGTCCAGTACCGAGGCAAGAAGGTCGGGGAAGACATCCAGATCAAGGCTGGGCGGGGTGATCAGGTAAATCTGCGGCGATTCGGGGGCATCCATCGGCGTGGTCCTTATTCGGAATTTGACGCGGGTGTAGCCAATTCGCAGGCAGAAGGGAACGGGGCAACGTGCGATGGGGTCGCGCGGAATTAACCAATTTGAGGCAGCGTTTAGGCCGGGATCACGAGGTTTGGGGAAAATGATGCAAAGTGTACGCCAGATTGCCGAAGAAATTGTTGCCCGCGAGGGGGGGTATGTCAACGATCCTGACGACCCCGGCGGGGCGACCAACTTTGGCGTGACAATCCACACCATGCGCCGATTGGGCCTGGACCTGACTGGTGACGGGCATGTGGGGGTGGCGGATGTCCGCGCCCTGACCCGGGACCAGGCGGTGGAGATCTTTATCACCCATTATTTCCAACGCCCCCGGATTGCCGAAATGCCCAAGAGCCTGCAACCGTCTTTGTTTGACATGTATGTCAACGCCGGCGGCAATGCGGTGAAAATTCTCCAGCGGCTGCTGCGCGAAATGGGTTTTGATGTGGGCGTAGATGGGGCAATTGGGCCGCAAACGCTGGCGGCGACCCAAAAGGCGGCGGATCGGGGCGGGTTGGCGTTGCGCGATGCCTACGGTGTGGCCCGGCGCAATTATTACTTTCGGCTGGCGGACGGGCGGGTCGCAAGCCGAAAATATGCCCGCACAAGGGCGGGTGGCAAAGGTGGCTGGATCAAACGAGCCGAAGAGTTTTTGTCACCGCGTTATCATCTGAGCGCGGCCGAATTTCAGCGGAGGGTGGCGAAATGGGCATAGTCAGTGATATTTTCCGGGTGGTATTTGGGGGCGGGCGCAATGTGGTGCGCGAAACCGCCGAGGTGTTTCGTGAAAACGCCGAAGCGGGTGCGCAGCGGGCGTTTGACGTGCAGGGCCACGCAATGACGCAGTTCGGCGCCGAGTTTAACCCCCGCCGCCGGGGCTGGTTTGATCGGTTCATGGATGGGCTGAACCGCCTGCCACGGCCTGCGCTGGCGTTGGGAACTTTGGCGCTGTTTATCTCGGCGATGGTTGATCCTTTGTGGTTTGCCTCGCGAATGCAGGGGATCGCGCTGGTGCCGGACCCTCTTTGGTGGTTGCTGGGGGTGATTGTATCGTTCTATTTTGGCGCGCGGCACCAATTGAAAGCACAGAATTTTCAACGTGATATTGCATTGGGCATGGCGCGCGCACCGCAAGTGATGGCCAATATTGCCGCGTTGGAAAAGCTGCGCAGCGACAGCCACAGCAATGGCCCTGGTGTCGCGAAATCCGGGCCGGATGCCCAGTTGGGGATTGCAGCCGTGACGCCAGAGTACAATCTGGCACTGGAGGATTGGAAATCGTTGCGGGCGGTGTAAAACCCGCCTGTCAATGACCGGTAGGATGGGTTTTCAACCCATCTTCCCAAACTGTTAAGCTGCCGGGCGAATCAAAGTGAACTGGTTCCGCCCGGCCCCTTTGGCCTGATACAATGCACGGTCGGCCTGGGTGATCAATAAGTCACTGATGTGGTCGCCAAATTCACCGATGCTTGGGTCAAGCGGGCTGGCCGGGGGGGGCGAGACCGCGATGCCGATGCTGATCGTTACCGTGATCGGCTGGCTGATACCGGGCACAGAAAAGGGTGTCGCGTTAATGGTGCGGCACAGACGGTCCGCCGCCAACATGGCCGCGTTTTGACCGGCCTGCGGCAGGACAATCATGAATTCCTCGCCACCGATGCGGGCGACCATGTCATCGCTGCTTGATGCGGCCTTGAGGCGACGGGCCGTTTCGACCAGGACAATATCACCTGCCGGATGGCCAAATTGATCGTTGATCTGTTTGAAATGATCCAGATCGGCCAGCATCACCGCAAAGCTGTGGCCCTGATCAGACGAACAGCGCGCCGTACGCGACAGCCAGGGCATGGCATAGCGCCGGTTGAACAGGCCGGTCATCGGATCGCGCAGGGCGGCGCGCAACCCGTCACGCATATTGCTGCGCATTTGGTCCATCCGCGCCTTGAGGTGCAGTTGGGTGTTAATCCGCAGGATCAGCTCTGGTCCACAGAACCCGTTTTGCAGCACATCCTGCGCCCCCCGGTCAAGCGCCTCGGCGGCCAGGGCAGGGCTGGCGGAATTGGGCACGCAAATGATCGCCGCGTGGCGCGTGGCTCTGCGCGCAAGCAGGTCGGCCAGCAACCGCAGGCCCGCGCCTTCGTGGGATTGCGGCAGTTCAAGGACGATCACATCAGGTTCGGGGGCTGCCATCACGGTCTGGGCATTGGCAAATTGGTGCCCCTGTAAGTGGTGCGGCGTAAGACCCTTGAGCCGGGCACGCCAAACCGCGTTGGTGGCCGGGTTATCCGTGACAATGGCGATGTTCCCCGGTGCAACCGGCACCATTGGGGCGGTGACACGGGCGGGCATTGTAAATCCTGCTGCGGCTTCTGCCAGACCGGTGGGCAAACCGGGAACCAGATCGGGAACACGGGGGCCGCCTTGCAGGCGCAGGTCATCAATCAGGCTTCTGGTGCGGATCAGGCTGCGGATACGGGCCTGCAACAACATATCATCCAGCGGCTGCACCAGCACCTCGTCTATGCCTGCCGCCAGCGCCTTAAGCCGCGCGGCGTGGTCGTTTTGCGGGGCAATGGCGATAATCGGAGTTGCCGCCAACCCCGTATCACCCGCCACAAGGGCATGCAGGTCAAGGGCGGTGCCATCCGGCAGGTCCATCGCCGAAATGATCAGGTCAGGCCGGGTACGGCGCAACAAGTCGGCCAACCCCGTCAGCCCGTCGGCCTGAACCACATGGTACCAGGCCGAAGACAACTGAACCTTCAGCATGATCCGGTTGGTCGATATCGCGTCAATGATAACAATTGTTCCCTGCAAACCCAAGCGACCTTTCAAACTTCATTCAAACTCACCCTTTGAGTCTTGCTGAGTCTGGTTAACAAACCTTTAGTTTTTGGTAAAAAACCGTCAGTTGGTCGGATTTCGGATATTGGATGAGGAACGCGTGACAACGCATTGAAAATATTCAAGGGTATTGATTTTACTTTGGGGTATAAGGCTTGGATGCGCAGGAAATTGCGCATTTATGGGCGTGTCTTTGCGCCACATATTAACAAGGCGACCCAATTGCCGCCGGCGATTTCAGAGCTTGCCCCCCCGGCATTTCATCACGCCGGGGGGGCTGGCAAGGTTGAATTAGCCGGATTTGGCCAGATTGCGCAGCACATAGTGCAACACACCGCCGTTTTCGATATATTCAATCTCAACCGCGGTATCTATCCGGCATTTCAGGGTGATCTCTTTGATACTGCCATCGTCCATGGTGATGGTACAGGGCACCTCGGCCAAGGGTTTGATCGTCTCAAGTCCATGAATGGACACGGTTTCCTGACCCGTCAGCCCAAGAGATTTACGCCCGTCACCAGCCGTAAATTCAAATGGTATCACCCCCATGCCCACCAGATTTGAGCGGTGAATACGTTCAAAACTCTCGGCGATCACGGCTTTTACACCCAGCAACGCCGTACCTTTGGCGGCCCAGTCGCGTGATGACCCGGCACCGTATTGCACGCCGCCAAAGATCACCAGCGGCTGGTCGGCATCGGCGTATTCCATCGCCGCGTCAAAGATCGACGCCTGAGTGCCATCCGGGCCTATGGTATAGCCACCCTCAACCCCCTCAAGCATCTCGTTCTTGATGCGGATGTTGGCAAAGGTGCCGCGCATCATCACCTGGTGATTGCCACGTCGCGAGCCGTAGGAGTTGAATTCGCGCAAAGGCACTTGCCGGTCGGTCAGGTACTGCCCGGCGGGGCTTTCGGCTGTGAACGACCCGGCCGGCGATATGTGATCAGTGGTGATCATATCGCCCAGAACCGCCAGAACCCGGGCGTTTTCGATATCGGTGATCTGGCTGGGGTCGGGCGACATGCCCTGAAAATACGGTGGGTTCTGGATATAGGTCGAGTTGGGCGGCCAGTCATAGGTCTGGGCATCCGTGGTCTCGACCGCCTGCCATTTGTCGTCGCCTTTGAAAACATCGGCGTATTTGTCCAGGAATGCCTCGCGCGTCACGGTCTGGTCGACCAGATCGGCGATCTCTTTTGAGGTCGGCCAGATGTCTTTGAGATAAACATCATTGCCGTCGCGGTCCTGACCGACAGGGTCGCGGGCAATGTCGATATCCATGGTGCCTGCCAGCGCATAAGCCACCACCAATGGCGGTGAGGCCAGGTAGTTGGCGCGCACATCCGGGGAAATCCGGCCTTCAAAGTTACGGTTGCCCGACAGGACCGAAGTGGCGACCAGATCGCCCGTCGCAATTGCCGCACTTAGTTCGGGCTGGATCGGTCCCGAATTGCCGATGCAGGTGGTGCAACCATAGCCGACAAGGTTAAAACCCAGCGCATCAAGATCCTTTTGCAGGTCCGCGGCCTCAAGATACGCCGAAACCACCTGGCTTCCGGGGGCAAGCGAGGTTTTGACCCAGGGTTTGCGGTTCATGCCCAATGCTGCGGCCTTGCGCGCCACCAACCCGGCGCCAATCATCACATAAGGGTTCGAGGTGTTGGTGCAGGAGGTAATGGACGCGATCACCACCTTGCCGCTTTCCATGGTATAGTCTTCGCCCGCAACGGCGATCTGCTTGCCCATGGGGCGCTTGAACGTCTCTTTCATTTCACGGGCAAAGGCGGTTTTGGCATCGGTCAGCGCGATATAATCCTGTGGCCGTTTGGGGCCGGAAATGGCGGGCACAATGGTGCCCATGTCCAGAGTCAGGGTCGCCGTATAGACCGGCGCATAATCCGCCCCGCGCCAAAAACCGTTTTCCTTGGCGTATGCCTCGACCAGGGCAATCCGGTCTTCGTCACGCCCGGTTTTGCGCATGTAATTCAGGGTTTCGCCGTCAATCGGAAAGAACCCGCAGGTGGCGCCATATTCAGGGGCCATATTGGCAATCGTCGCGCGATCCGCCAGCGGCAGATTATCCAGCCCACGACCGAAGAATTCAACAAACTTGCCGACCACCCCGTGGGCGCGCAGCATTGCCACCACCTTCAGCACCAGATCGGTGCCGGTGGTGCCGGACGTCATTTCACCGGTCAGTTCAAACCCCACAACCTCGGGGATCAGCATCGAAATCGGCTGGCCCAGCATGGCGGCCTCGGCTTCGATGCCGCCAACGCCCCAACCCAGAACGGCCATGCCGTTGACCATGGTGGTATGGCTGTCGGTGCCGACCAATGTGTCAGGATAAGCAACCATGTCACCGTTCTGGTCCACGTCTGTCCAGACCGTCTGAGACAGATATTCCAGGTTCACCTGATGGCAAATACCGGTGCCCGGAGGGACCACACGGAAATTGTTGAACGCGTTCTGACCCCATTTAAGGAAGGTATAGCGTTCCATGTTACGTTCATATTCCCGCTCGACGTTCTGGGCAAAGGCGCGCGGTGTGCCGAAATTGTCGATCATCACGGAATGGTCGATCACCAGGTCAACCGGCGACAGCGGATTGATCTGTTCAGCCCGCCCGCCAAGTGCGACAATGCCGTCGCGCATCGCCGCCAGATCCACCACCGCAGGCACGCCGGTGAAATCCTGCATCAGTACCCGTGCCGGACGATAGGCGATCTCGCGCGGGTTTTTACCGCCGTTTTTGGCCCAATCGGCAAAGGCGCGGATATCATCCGTATGCACCGTCTTGCCGTCCTCAAAACGCAGCATGTTTTCCAGAACCACCTTGAGAGCGGCCGGAAGGGCGCTGAAATCGCCCAGACCTGCGGCCGTTGCGGCGGGAATGGAATAATAGGCAAGGGTCTTGCCATTCACACTCAGGGTTTTGCGTGTCTTGGCGCTGTCATGTCCAACGGTGATGGGCATATGGGTGGCCTTCCTCTGGTCAAATACGTGGTTAACGAAACTTGGTCAGGCGTTGTTTGCAACAGCGCGCCCGGTCGTACAAGGATAAAACCCGCGAATCTCTGCCGGCTGCGACATCTATTGTATGCAATTGTACACAATTCGGCAAGGCCCACAGCAAGACCCACAGCAAGATCCGGGGAATCACCCCTGTTGGCAAGCATATCACAAGGGTTCTCAACAAACCTTGATTGGTCATTTCAATTCTGGCAGGCTAGAGCATTCTGCGAACAATACTCCATGCCCTGTAAGAAAGCCGTGCCTCACGTGTTGAAAAGCCCTGTATCCGCCACCGCCCTTGTCATGGCTCTGATTGTTGCCTTTGCGCCTTTGCCTGCTTTGGCGGACACCAAACCGGTGGTGGTGGTTGAACTGTTCACCTCGCAGGGGTGTTCATCCTGCCCGCCGGCTGATGCGGTGATGCGGGACCTGGCGCAACGCAGCGATGTGATCGGCCTGGCGCTGCATGTGGATTACTGGGATTACATCGGCTGGAAAGATCAATACGCCTCGCCTGCCTATTCCAAACGTCAGCGTGGCTATGCCAAAGCGGCCGGGCGGCGGATGGTCTATACGCCGCAGATGGTTGTCAACGGGCAAGATGACGTTATCGGGGCACGGGCGATGAAGCTGGCTGAACTGATTTCGAAACATCAGGACAAGCCACAGATGATATCGTTGAGTGCAAGCCGCAAAGGTGACACGGTCGTTGTGAACCTGGCGCCTTTGCTTGGCGCAGGGTATGCGGGCCCTTGCGAGGTGCATCTGGTGCGATACACGCCCTTGCAGACGGCAAATATCACCCGCGGCGAATTGGCCGGGCGTGACCTGAAATACGCCAATACGGTTGATGGATGGAGCGTGCTTGGCCAGTGGGACGGGGTGTCGTCGGTTGAGTTCACGGCACAAATTGAGGGCGACCGCCCGGCGGTGATATTGATCCAGCGCCCTGGGTATGGTCCGATACTGGCGGCAGTGCGGGTCGAGTAGCGGACGGTTTTACCACTGAGAGACCCGACCGACGGCCTAGTCCTGTTCCGGCTGTAGCCCCAGATGCAGCCATGGTTTCCAGCGCCGGTGGATCCAGAACCATTGTTCCATGTTCTCACGGATCAGCGCCTCAAGGTCGTCGTTGACGGCCTGGGTCATGGTCATCGGGTCAGAGTTGACGATTGGTTCGTGCATCACGATTTCAAAATCCAACCCATTGGCCAGACGGCGCGAATAGACCGGGATCATCACCGCGCCGTATTTCAACGCCAGTTCGGCAGGCACCGTCGAGGTGACGGCCGGTTGGCCGAAAAACCGCAGTTCCTTGCCGCCATGGGCGTGTAGATCGCCAACAATGGCAATGATACCGCCGCCTTTCAGGTGGCGCACCATCTGGGCCATGCCACGCCGCCCCTGTTCGAACATCGGGGTGCCAATGTTGGAAATTGTCGCCAGATAATGCTGGTTGAAATAGGGGTTGGCCATGCGCCGGTAAAGCGCGCCCATCTTGAACCCCCGGGCGATCAGATTGGCGCGTGCTACGTCGTAATTACCAAAATGCCCGGTCATAAGGATCACCGGACGGCCCGCCGCGCGGGCCTGTTCCAGCGCCTTCAGGCCGGGACCGGTGATTTCTGCGCCAAGCGCGCGTTGGACAAATTCCGCGCCCGAATACAGCTCGATCAGGGTGCGCCCGGCGTTGTCGGGTACTTTGTGGCAAAGGTGTTTCACCTGGGCCTCGGACAAGTCGGGGCAGGCCAGTTTCAGATTGTCGCGAATGCGCCGTTTGAACCCGACCAGGGGCGCCACCCCGGACACAATCCGTCCCATCACCGGCACCCGCCAGCGGTACGGCATCAGTGTCGCCACCCCGATCAGGACGCGCAACACCAGATTGGCGCCAAAGTACCCGGCGCGTTTGCGGCGTGATAAAAGACTGGGATCGGCAGGCATGAATGCGTTTCCTGTTCACATTGGATCAAAGGATCACTTTGCCCACCAAGGCTGCCTTTGTTCACATGGGCGTTTGGTGGGCAAAGTGATTCAAAGTTAACTGGAAGCACTGTGTAACCAGGGTTTCAGGCGCGATAGGTTTCGCGGTGCCAGACATAAAGCCCCGCTGCCGCAATCACAAGCGCGCCGGATACGGTCCAGCGATCCGGCCATTCCGAAAACAATACAGCCCCCCAGACCGAAGCGAAAATCAGGCCGGTATAAGCGAAAGGTGCCAGCATCGCCGCCTCGCCGGTACTGAACGACCGGATGATGAACAGCTGACCCAACGTGCCAAACACCGCCATCACCGCCATCAGACCAATCGCCGTCAGGTCCGGGGTGACCCAGGCGAACGGCACGATAAGGCTTAGGATAACCGTGCCGACCAGGCCTGTGTAAAACAACGAGGTCCAGACGTCTTCGTCCGGGCCAACCCGGCGGGTCAGCAGGGCATAGCCCGAATAACAGACCGCCGCCGCCAGTGGCAGCAAGGCGTTCAGCGAAAATACCGAACTGCCGGGTTGGATAATGATCATGGCACCGATCATTGCCACACCGATGCCGATGATCCGGCGTTTGCCCAGGGCTTCGCCCAGAAAAAGCGCCGCCCCCAGGGTGATCAGCACCGGGTTGACCGACATCAGGGCGGCGGCATCACTAAGTGGTATCAGGCTTATTGCGGTAAAGAAAAACCCGGTGGCACACATCAGCAACACCGAGCGCAGGAATTGCAGCCGCGGGTATTTGGTGCGGACCACCGTTTTCAGGCGCGGCGCCACCAAAATCAGCACCAGCAGCATCTGCCCGGCATAGCGCGCCCAAAGGGCAGGTAGCACACCGACCTTTGGCGCCAATACCTTGACGCCGACATCCATCAGGGAAAAGCAAAAGATACCCAGGATCATCATTGCGATGGCGCGGTTGCGGATCTGATTGGCGGGGGTGCCGCCGGGGGATAATAAATCGGACATGTATTTGGTGGTACTGCAATTTTTGCGCAGTTAGAAATGCTATCTTTGTTCAGCGATTTTATATGGTGAAGGCATATGGTGCGTGATTTCACGCACCATTGTCTATTAAGCGGTGCGTGAAATCACGCACCCTACGTCACCGCTGGACCGTGACTTGCCCTCACAAATCGGTCCGCAGATGCCACAACTCGGGAAACAGCTCGACCTCCAGCATCCGGCGCAGATAGCTGACCCCGCCGGTGCCCCCGGTGCCGCGTTTCAGACCGATGATCCGCTCAACCGTGGTCACATGATTGAACCGCCAGCGGCGGAAATAATCCTCAAAATCCACCAGTTTTTCCGCCAGCTCATACAGCTCCCAGTGGGTTTCGGGGTCTTTATAAACCACGATCCAGGCCGCCATAACTGCGTCACTGGCCAGGTATTGCCGGGTGGTATCGCGTTCCAGAACCGCCTTGGGCAGGTCCACCGATTTGCCCAGCAATTGCAGCGCCACATCATACAGCGACGGCTGCGCCAATTCGTCCCTTAACAACGCCGTTATGTCGGCCCGGTGGTCATGCGGGCGCATCATGGCCGGGTTCCGGTTCCCCACCAGAAACTCGACCAACCGGTATTGATACGACTGAAACCCCGAGGATTGCCCCAATTGGTCACGAAACGCGGTATATTCCGACGGCGTCATGGTGCGCAATACATCCCAGGCGCTGTTGAGCTGTTCAAATATCCGCGCCACCCGTGCCAGCATTTTGAACGCATGGCGCACCTCGCCCGCAACCAGGCATTTGCGCGCCGCCGTCAGTTCATGGATCGCCAGACGCATCCATAATTCCGAAGTCTGATGCTGGATGATGAACAACATCTCGTCATGGGTATCGGTGCGGGTGGTTTGCGCATCCAGCACCTTTTCCAATTGCAGATAGTCACTATAAGACATGCGCCCGTCAAAGCTCATCTCGGCGCCGTCATCTTCAGGGTTGATTGGTTTTGTCATGGAAATCTCTCAGGTCCAGAGACATGGCAAAACGCTCCAGCGTCTCACCGTCTCTTTCTACTGTTTCAGGATAATCAACCCGCCAGCCTTGGCGCGCGAAAAACGGCCGCGCCAGATGGCTGGCATGGGTTGTCAAACGGGTCAGACCGCGGGCGCGCGCCCGTTCAAGGATGATACCATACAAAGCCTGCGCCACGCCGCGACCCATCCAGCGGGGCCGCACAAAGGCAAGGTCGAGGTAGCCGTCTGGGTGGTTTTCTGTACGCATGCCCATGAACCCGGCAATCTCGCCGTCGACTTCGGCAACCCAGGTTTGCATCTGCGCCAGTTTGTCGGCCCAGCCGTTTGGCATCTCGTCAAACGGTGCCCAAGCCTTACGTTGACCTTCGGTGTAATGGTCGCGCGCGCCGATCCGTGCGGCCTCAAAGAAAACGCCATACAAAGTGGCGCCTTCACCGGGGGCCGTTTGGTCATAAGGGCGGATATCAACATTCATGTCACCGCGGAACGGATTTTGTATTCGGGTTGGTCCCAAAGCGCATTGCCCATGACGTCAGCAATAATGTCGACTGCGCCCTGCACATCGCCTTCGTCAACATACAGCGGGGTAAACCCAAAACGCATGATGTCGGGCGCGCGAAAATCACCAATCACCCCGCGCGCGATCAGGGCCTGCATCGCCGCGTATCCATCCTCAAACGCAAATGACACCTGCGAGCCACGCATTCCCGCATCCCTTGGGCTGGCCAAGCGCAGCGTAGGACAGGTGGCCTCGACCCCTTCAATAAACATATCCGTCAGTTTCATCGACTGCGCGCGAAGCGCGCCCATGTCCACATGATCCCAAATATCCAAAGCGGCCCCCAGGGCCGCCATCTGCAAAATCGGCGGGGTGCCGACGCGCAAGCGTTCGGCACCCGGATTTGGGCGATAGCCCAAATCGAAATCAAACGGTGCGTCATGGCCCTGCCAGCCGGACAGGATGGTCGAGGTTTGCGCCGAATGGCGCGGGGCCACATAGATAAACGCCGGGGCACCCGGCCCGCCGTTGAGGTATTTATAGGTGCAGCCAACGGCAAAATCGGCACCCGCACCCGCCACATCCACCGGCAATGCCCCCGCCGAATGCGCCAGATCCCAGACCGTGATCACGCCCGCGTCATGGGCGCGCCGGGTCAGATCAGCCATATCGTGCAAACGACCCGTGCGGTAATCCACCTCGGTCAGCATCAGAACGGCCACTTCATCGGTGATCGCCCCGGCCACATCCTCGGGTGCGACAATGCGCAACTCATGGCCCTTATCCAGCGCCTTGATCAGCCCCTCGGCCATATATAAATCTGTCGGGAAATTGCCACTGTCGCTTAGGATTACCCGCCGGTCGGGGCGCATATCCAACCCCGCCGCCAACGCCTGAAACACCTTGATCGACAGGGTATCGCCCATCACCACATGCCCCGGCTCGGCCCCGATCAAACGGCCAATCCGGTCGCCCAATGCCATCGGCATGCCCATCCACCCGGCCCTGTTCCAGCCGGTGATCAGCATCTCGCCCCATTCGTCACGCAACGTCCGCCCAACCGCTTTATCTGCGGCAAGAGGCAGCGCGCCCAACGAATTGCCATCAAGGTAAATCATCCCCTCAGGCAGATGAAACAGCGCTTTTGTGGCCGCGAAATCAGTCATACAATGCCTTCATGTTTTTGCCTAAAGCATGCACCAAGTTGGTATCGCGAGCATCGCGCCCTGTCCAGCTTTATGCAACCGTGAATAAACACCACCTTTACATACCTATTCGCTTCAGTGAATATGATTTGAGCCAAAAGGGGAAAGACCATGAAATACCTAGCCGCCGCCATGATCGGCCTGTTAGCGACCGCCGTATCAGCCAGCCAGAACATCCCCGACAAATACCCCCAATCGGTGCTGTATTCCAAACCGGTCGAAGTTATACCGCATGTTTTCTCGTCAATCGGTGCGACCGGGCCTGGCACTTATGAAAACTCGGGCCACAACAACAACCTTTCGTTCATTGTCACGGACCAGGGCGTGGTGGTGTTCAACTCTGGTGCAAACAGCCAGTTGGCCTCGGCCTTGCACGATGAAATCCGCAAAGTGACAGACCAGCCCGTGGTCCTTGTGATCAACGAAAACGGTCAGGGTCATGCGATGCTGGGCAATGGATATTGGCGCGACCAAGGCGTCGATATCCTGGCCCATGTGGATGCCATCGCTAAGACCCGGGAAAACGCCGGGTTTACCTTGCAACGAATGCAAGACCGGCAGTTGGAAAAGGCCGCAGGCAGCAGGGTCGAACACGCCAACCTTAGTTTTGAAACCCGTTACGACATCTCGCTGGGCGGCGTTGACATGCAGGTTCTGTACCTTGGCCCGGCGCATTCACCGGGCGATATCCAGCTGTGGATACCGCAATGGGATATGATGGTCACCGGAGACCTGACCTTTCACGAACGCATGCCGCCGGTTTTCCCGGAAACCTGCACCAAATGCTGGCTTGAAACCTGGGAGGAAAAGCTGGAGCCTCTGGCACCGACCTATATCATCCCCGGCCACGGCCACCCGACCAACCTGGCGCAGGTGCGCCGCTATACCCGCGACTATATCGTTGACCTGCGCGCCAAGGTTGGCGCCCATATTGAAGATGGCGGCGATCTGGCCGGGGCGTATTATGTTGATCAATCGAACTGGTCCCACGTTGACACGTTCAAGGAACTGGCCACAAGGAACGCCGGGCAGGTCTATGAAGAAATGGAGTGGGAGTGAGCAACATTTCCCCATTCGTAGGGTGGGTTTTATAACCCACCATCCCAAATTCAAAATACAGGAGACACCTGATGAAATGGATTGATCTGCCGCCCGTCTGGCTGGCATTGTGTGTTGCCATCGCCTGGGCGCAAGCGGTCTATCTGCCGATGGGCCTAAGTTTTGGTGGCGCATGGGCCGATTTTGTCGGCGGCCTGCTGGTCGGTGGCGGTCTGGTGCTGATGGCCCTGGCGTTTGCCGAATTTCGCAAACACAAGACCACGGTGATCCCGCACCGTTTGCCATCGTCAATGATCCAGTCCGGCATCTTCAGCCGTACCCGCAATCCGATCTACCTGGGCGACGCGCTGATACTGGCCGGGTTAATCCTGCGGGCCGACGCAGTTCTGTCCCTGCCACTGATACCAATCTTTATCTGGATCATCGAAAAGCGCTTCATCATAGATGAAGAGGCGCGCATGCGGGTCGAATTCCGTCAGGAATTCGCCCGCTATGAACAAAAGGTCCGGCGCTGGGTCTAAAGCGGCAACAACTTGCGCCGCGCAGCCACATTGGCAAGTGATCCTTCATAGGTCGGCAACCCGACCTTTAGCCAACCAGGCCCGTTCCTGCCGCCAACCATGCCTTCGCTCACATCCACCAGCCCCGAAAATCCCTGGGCCGCCAGCGTCGTGGTGACATATTCGGTCCGCGCCCCGGTGCGGCAGATCAGGGCAATCGGCAGATCCGGGTTGGCCTGGCGCAGCGAGACCAGCGTCGACACAAAATCTTTGTCCCGCATGTCCAGCCCCACAGCCCCCTCGGCCACATTTGTCTCGGCCCATTCATCCGGCCGACGAATATCTATCAGAATGATCTCGCCCTTCTGCGCCGCGACGTACGCCGCCGTTGGCTTCATGAAGGTAACGCTTTTCTCAGCTGCTGTTGCCGTTTCAGGGGCCATGAAAGGGGTTGCACCAATCAGGCCAGCCGTCAGGGTAAGAAAGCGACGCCGCGTTGGATGCCGGGAGGTAAAGGTGACTTCTGGTCGCATATGGGATACTCCGCGTTGATTTTGGTTGGGAAACCTATAAGCCGATATAATCTGGTTCAAAACATGCAAATGATCGAATATCATGCAATCCAGATCAAAACCCCGTGTAAAGCGCGCGGTCTCAGGAGGAACGGGAATTGAAGATAGGTACGCCTAAGGAATTATTTGACGGTGAAGCACGGGTTGCCATGACGCCGGAAAGTGCGGTTTTGCTGCAAAAGCTGGGCCATGAATGCGTGATCGAAGCCGGGGCAGGGGCCGCGGCCGGCTTTTCCGATACGCTGTACAAGGATGCAGGCGTCACGGTGGTCAAAACTGCCGCCGCCCTGTTCAAGGCGGCAGATGTGATCGCCAAGGTGCGCCCACCCGAAGAGGTCGAAGTGAAACGGCTGCGCGACGGTCAGACGTTGATTTCGTTCTTTTACCCCGGTGCCAATGACGCGCTGATGAACAGAATTGCCAAAAAGGGCACGACTGTGATTGCCATGGACATGGTGCCGCGTATTTCACGCGCCCAGAAAATGGATGCGCTGTCGTCAATGGCCAATATCGCCGGCTACCGCGCGGTGATCGAGGCGGGCAACAACTTTGGCCGCTTCTTTACCGGTCAGGTGACGGCGGCAGGCAAAGTGCCCCCGGCCAAGGTTCTGGTGGTCGGTGCAGGCGTTGCCGGATTGGCGGCGATTGGCACGGCGACATCTTTGGGTGCGATAACTTATGCCTTTGACGTACGCCCCGAAGTGGCCGAGCAAGTCGAGAGCATGGGCGCGGAATTTGTTTTCCTTGATTTCGAAGAAGAACAGGCAGACGGGGCCGCGACTGGTGGCTATGCGGCGGTATCCAGCCCCGAGTTTCGCGAGGCGCAACTGGCAAAGTTCCGTGAATTGGCACCCGACGTGGACATTGTCATCACCACCGCCCTGATCCCGAACCGTGAAGCGCCCGAGCTTTGGACCGAAGACATGGTCGCGGCGATGAAGCCGGGTTCGGTGATTATTGATCTGGCGGCGGAAAAGGGCGGCAATTGCAAGCTGACGGTGATGGATCAAAAGATTGTCACCCCCAACGGCGTGACAATTGTTGGTTATACCGATTTTCCCAGCCGGATGGCGGCGCAAAGTTCATCGCTTTATGCCAATAATATCAGGCATATGCTGGCCGATCTTACGCCACAAAAAGACGGCGTGATCAATCACAATATGGAAGATGACGTGATCCGGGGTGCCACCATCACCTATGAAAAATCCGTCACCTTCCCGCCGCCACCCCCCAAAATCCAGGCGATTGCGGCGCAAAAGAAAGAGCCGACCAAGGTTCTGACCCCCGAAGAGGTGCAAGCCGAGGAGGTCGCCGCCTTTAAGGCGCAGACCCTCAGTCAGGTAAAGATCCTGGTGGTTGGTGGCGCGCTGATGCTGCTAATCGGGGCTTATGCGCCTGCCAGCTTCATGCAGCATTTCATCGTCTTTGTGCTGGCGATCTTCATCGGCTTCCAGGTGATCTGGAATGTGGCCCACGCGCTGCACACGCCGCTGATGGCCACCACCAACGCCATTTCCAGCATCATCATCGTCGGTGCGCTGCTACAGATCGGCTCGGGCAATTGGCTGGTGGTGATCCTGTCGGCAATCGCCGTATTCATTGCGTCGATAAATATTGTCGGCGGCTTCATGGTCACAAGGCGCATGCTTGCCATGTTCCAGAAATCTTAAGGGGGGCGGGTTCATGAGTATCGGACTGACATCGGCCGCATATATCGCGGCATCCGTTCTTTTCATCCTGGCGCTGGGCGGGCTGAGCAATCAGGAAAAAGCCAAACGCGCCATCTGGTATGGCATCATCGGCATGGCCGTGGCGGTGTTTGCCACCTGGTTCGCCGAAGGCGTCGCCAACCGCTTTTTGATCCTGATCTGTGTCGCCGCCGGGGCCTATGCCGGGCATTACATCGCCGGGCGGGTCAAGATGACCGAAATGCCGCAACTGGTGGCGGCCTTGCATTCATTTGTCGGGCTGGCGGCGGTGTTCATCGGCCTGAACGCCGACATCATGCTAAGTGCGGTGACAGCGATGCGCGAGGCGGGCACCGCCATTGGCGACGCCGATCTGACCAGTTTTGGCAAAAAGCTGTGGTATAAGGATGCGGTGGAAATCTCGATCCTCAAGGTCGAGCTGTTTCTGGGCATCTTCATCGGTGCGATTACCTTTACCGGCTCGGTGATTGCCTATGGCAAGCTGGCGGGCAAGGTCGATGGCAAGCCCACGCAACTGCCCGGCGGGCACGCTCTGAACGCGGGCGCACTGGCGCTTTGTCTGGTGCTGGGGCTGATGTATCTGGGTGGTTCGGGCATCTGGACCATGGTTCTGGTGACCCTGATTGCCGGGTTCATCGGCTGGCATCTGATCCTTGGCATCGGTGGTGCGGATATGCCGGTGGTGGTGAGCATGCTCAACAGCTATTCCGGCTGGGCGGCGGCGGCGATTGGTTTCACCCTTGGCAATGATCTTTTGATCGTTACCGGCGCGCTGGTGGGTTCATCCGGGGCGATCCTTAGTTATATCATGTGCAAGGCGATGAACCGCAAGTTCATCAACGTGATCCTTGGCGGCTTTGGCGGCACCACGGGACCGCAGATGGAGGTCGAGGGCGAACAGGTGGCAATTGACACCGATGGCGTGGCTTCGGCCCTGAACGAAGCGGACTCGGTTATCATCATCCCCGGTTACGGCATGGCGGTGGCGCAGGCCCAGCAACAGGTCAGCGAGCTGGTGCGCAAGCTGCGTGCGCAAGGCAAGAACGTGCGCTTTGCCATCCATCCGGTGGCCGGGCGTTTGCCGGGGCATATGAATGTGCTGCTGGCCGAGGCGCGCGTGCCTTATGACATTGTCATGGAAATGGACGAGATCAACGATGATTTCCCCAAGACCGACGTGGCGATTGTCATCGGCTCAAACGACATCGTCAACCCGGCGGCGCAGGACGATCCCAATTCGCCCATCGCCGGCATGCCGGTGCTGGAATGCTGGAAGGCAAAACAGGTGTTTGTGATGAAACGCGGGCAGGGCACCGGCTATTCCGGTATCGAAAATCCGCTGTTCTTCAAGGAAAACACCCGGATGTTTTATGGTGACGCCAAGGCGTCATTGGACAAGCTGTTGCCGATGATCGACTGAACCCTGACGCACCGTCATCTTTGACGTCGGCCTTCGAAAATGTTCACCTCTGCCCGGTAACAGGGGCAGAGGTTTTTCATGATGGACATGATGGAATTCGGGCGGCAGGTTCTTGCGGCACAGCCATTCAGCCAATTACTGGGCACCAAGCTGACCCGCTTTGAAGAGGGGCTGGCCGAACTGCGTCTGACCCTGAAACCGGAACATCTGCAACAACATGGCTTTGCTCATGGCGGCGTGGTGGCATATCTTGCCGATAATGCGCTGACCTATGCGGGCGGCTCGGTTCTGGGCGGCAATGTGCTGACCCTGGAAATGAAGCTGAACTATACCCGCCCGGCCATCGGCGAGGTGCTGATTGCGCGGGCGAGCGTGGTGTCGTCCGGGCGCAGCCAGGCGGTGTGCCGCTGCGACGTGTTCGCGGTGGCGCAAGGCAAGGAAAAGCTGTGCGCGGCGGCGCAGGGCACCATTGTGCCCGTGTCAAAACCATCAAAATCGCCAAAATAGCTGTGGTGTATGCCGTGGTATCCCGGCAAGCTGTTGTAAAACAACAAATAAATGATTGCTTTTTCAGGCAGGGCCTCTAAATACTCTTTTCGATCGGGAAAGAGAGAGCCATGCCACAAATCCAGGATCATCCCCTGCGCTACCAGTTGGCGAACGAATTGCACGCCCGCCCGTTTCCGACGCTGAGCGCGCCCTGCACGGCCATATTTATCGCCTTCAAACAGGTGCCAGGTGCCGCCACGCGGGACCGTTCGCTTGACCTGGCCCATCTTACGGCGCTGCTTGATCGTTATGGCGTGGCGCATCCGCCCCCCGGGGCGACGCATTATTCCGGGCGGATCGGGCGGCATGTTCTGAAATGGGAGCAGCATACCGAATTTGTCACCTATACCGCCTTTATCGACGGCATCAGTGAACGGGCCTTTGATCCCACGGACTTTGCGGTTTTCCCCGACGATTGGTTGGCCGATGCCCCCGGAATCCGGGTCACATCGGTGCTGTTGCGGGTCGCGCCGCACCCGGGCGACGCCGAAGTGATCACAGCACTGAACAACTGGTTTGTGCCCGAAAGCCTGGCGGTTGCCGACGCCTTGGACGGGGCGGCCACCATCGCCGGTGATTTCCGCATTGACCCCGCCGGGCACCAGCGCTTTGCCATTTTTGTGGCCCCCGATACCGGCCAGCGCCGGATTGGCCGGATGGTCCAGCGGATGCTGGAGATCGAAACCTATAAATCCATGTCGATGCTGGGCTTTTCCCGTGCCCGCACCCTGTCGGGCCCGATTGGCGGGCTGGACGACCACCTAAGCGCTTTGATGGGCGAAATGACCGATAAGGAAAATAAGGCCGAGGACACGCTGCAACATCTGCTTGTCATCTCTGCCGAACTTGAGGCGATGGCGGCGCAGGCCTCGTTCCGGTTTGGCGCGACCCGTGCGTATGAGGCGATTGTCGGCCAGCGCATCGAAGCCTTGCGCGAGGCGCGGTTTGGCGGGCGACCGACATTTGCCGAATTCATGCAGCGGCGCTATGAGCCGGCCATGCGCACCGTCAAAGCCACCGAAGCCCGGCTTCAGGTGCTGGCGGACCGGGCAATCCGGGCAGGCAACCTGTTGCGCACCCTGGTGGATGTGGAACGCTCGGCGCAGAACCAGGCCGTGCTGGCCAGCATGGACAAACGCGCCGATCTGCAATTGCGGCTGCAACACACGGTCGAAGGGCTGTCGGTGGTGGCCATCAGCTATTACGCCGTGTCGCTGGTGGGGTATCTGGTGTATCCGGTCAGCGTGGGGCTTGGAATTTCCAAGGGGCTGATGATTGCGGCGATCACCTTGCCGGTTTTGGGTGCGGTATGGTGGGCCGTACGGCGCATCCGCAATAAACTGAACTGAATTTGCAATGGCAGGGCGGGGTGAACCCCGCCGCGCGTTACCCACAAAGGCGGGGTGAACCCCGCCCTATGGGATTACCGCCCGCGAATTCGCGGATCCAAGGCGTCGCGCAAACCGTCGCCCATGTAATTCACCGCCAGCACCGTCAGTGAAATGGCCAACCCCGGAAGCAGCACCCGTTCGGGAAAATTCTCCATCCGGGGGACCGCATCGGCCAGCATCTTGCCCCAGGTGGGGAAATCCGACGGAAACCCAACACCAAGGAACGATAGCGCACTTTCGGTGATGATCGCCGTGGCCAGGCCCAGGGTGGCCGAAACCAGGATCGGGCTAAGCACGTTGGGCAGGATATGGCGGGTGATCAGATTGCGGTTGGTGGTGCCGATGGAACGCGCCGCCAGGACAAATTCACGTTCCTTCAACGCCAATACATCGCCGCGCACAATCCGCGCCGTGGGCATCCAGCTGGTGATGCCGATGATGCCGACAATCAGGATGAACATGCCGCCTTCGGGACCGAAATTGCTGCTAAGCGGTTGGCGGAACAATGTCACCGCAACCAGAAGCAACGGCAGGATTGGCAAGGACAGGAACAGATCGGTCAGGCGCATCAACGGCCCGTCGAGACGGCGAAAAAACCCGGCGATAACGCCAATCGACGTGCCGATCAGCATGGTCAAAAGCATCGCCGCCCAGCCAACGGCCATCGACGCACGCCCCCCCGCCAGCATATTGGAAACCCCGTCACGCCCCAACTGATCGGTGCCAAAGGGATGGGCCCATGAGACCTTGGCCGATGCGTCAAACAAAGCCATATAGATGGGTCGTAAATCGCGCGCACGATAGTCGATCCTTTGTGGGTCCAGGGTCCAGACATAAGGGCCAAACAGCACCGCCAGCGTGATGAACGCCAGAAACCCAGCCCCCAGCATGGCACCTTTGTGTTTGCGAAACTGCCCCCAGACGTCCTGCATCTGGCTGGTGGATTTGCCCTGCGGGACAGGGTTGCTCAGCTCAGTCATAACGGATCACTCATATCTAATTCGGGGGTCAAGCACGCCGTAAAGAACATCGGCAATCAGGTTGAAAATCACGATCATGATGGCAAAAATGAACGTCAGCGTCAGCACCATCGGCAGGTCATTGGCAAACAGGGCCGTGATCAGCAACTGACCAATGCCGTTGACCTTGAAAATCACTTCGGTGATGATCGCGCCGCCAAAGATGGCCGGCATGCCAAGGGCAATCACCGTAACCACCGGTATCATCGAGTTGCGCAACACATGCACCATCACCACCACCGCCTCGCTCAGTCCCTTGGCGCGGGCCGTGCGCACATAGTCCTGGTTCAGATTGTCCAGCATCGAGGCCCGCATATAGCGGCTGATCTGGGCGGTGGTCTGCAACGCCAGCACCATCACCGGCAGGATCATTTGCCGGAACTGAAATTTGAAACTTTCCCAATCGGTGACCACATGGATGGTGTCATAAACCGATGGCAACCAGCCCAGATGCACAGCAAATATCACGATCAGCAACGGCCCGGTGAAAAATGGCGGCACCGAAAAGCCGATCATGGTGATGAATGTCCCGGACTGGTCAAATATCGAATACTGGCGATAGGCCGAATAGATGCCGATTGGCAGGGCAATCAGGATGCCGACGATATAGGCGGTGCCCACCACCCAGATGGTCTGAGGCAGACGCTGAACCACGATGTCCATGACCGGGCTGCGGGTCTGCCAGGAAATGACGCGCTGGTCCTTGACCAGCATTTCCAGACCGGCGGATGTCTCTTTGATCAAACCCTTTTCAGTCAGAGTGTTCAGCAAAGTGGCCGACATATCCGCAGGAACCGGCGCAAAGTGCCAGGCCAGCTTGGTGTCGAACAGATGGTCGATCAATACCTGTGGTTCAACCCAGAAGAATTGCACCAGCCATTTATAGTATCGAACAGGAATTGGTTCGCCAAGGCCAAGTGCCTCGCGCATCTTTTCCTTTACTTCGGGCGGGACCGTCAGGGGCACCTGTGCCATCGGATCACCCGGGGCCAGTTCCAGCAGCAGGAATATGGCCAGACTGATGAACAAAAGCGTCGGCACGGACAAAACCAATCGACGGATGGTATAGGTCAGCATTCGCGGCGCCTTTGCAGCTTAGTCTTGGTATTTCAGGGGGGTAAATGCCCCGCCCCGGATCAAGTCCGGGGCGGGGCAGGTCAGGGTTTTATGACCCTTATTTACGATGCCAGTCAGCGATGTTCCACATTTCGCTGTCCCAGACGTTCATCTTGTAACCGCCCAAGGTATTGACGATGGCCGAAACCCGGCCACGGTGCACGAGGGGAACAATGGTATAGCTGTCTTTGGTCAGCATGTTGTTCATCTCGATGGCAATCGCGCCGCGCTCGGCGATGTCACCGGTGCGGCCCAGCTTGTCGATCAGCGCATCATAGGCCGGATCACAGAACCGGTTGATGTTCTCACCCTGCCACTGGCTGGACGGCTTGGGTTCATTGCCGCAACGATAGGCCGCCAGATATTGCTGGGGGTCTGTGCCGCTGAAGGTGTTGGCGTACATTTCCACATCCGTATAGAACTTTTGGAAGGTGTCGGGCGAACCCGGATCACCGCCAAAGAACACCGATGCGTTGATGTTGCGCAGCTCGGTTTCAACACCGATCTCGCCCCACCACTGCTTGATCAGCGCCTGGAAATCCTGACGCACGGCGTTGGTCGAGGTCGCATAGGTGATCGAAATCCGCACGCCGTCCTTGGCGCGGATGCCGTCACTTCCCTTGACCCAACCGGCCCCTTCCAGCAATGCGTTGGCACCGGCGATGTCCTGGACCTTGCAGAAATCATTGTCGGCCGCATAGTTTGGCGGTGAAGGCACCAGATCGCAGGCGACCTTGCCGGCCTTGCCATAACCAACCTCGACCAGCAATTCGCGGTCAATCGCCATCGACAGCGCCTTGCGCACGTTGATGTCGGTCAGGAACGGATGCGGCGCCGCAACCGTTGCACGGGTGTCGGCATCAAGTGATGGTGACGGATCGGTCATGTTCATCTCGATCCGCTCGACCAGCGGGCCAAACCCGACGATTGCGGTGCCCTTGCCGGCCGCTTCCATCTTGGCAATCACGTCAGGTGCCAGTTGCAGGTTCCAGGCGTAATCAAACTCGCCCGTTTCCAGAACCGAACGGCCCGCGCCGGTTGCATCGCCGCCACCCTTGAATGTCACCGCCGCAAACGCCGGTTTGTTGGGGTCGCGGTAATTTGGATTGGCCACGTATTGGATCACGTCATTGGGTCGAAATTCCTTGACGGTGAACGGCCCGGTGCCGATCGGGCCAAAGTTGGCCTCGGTGCATTCCGGTGCCTTGGCGCCCATGCAGTTTTCAAACTGGGCCTGCTGGATGATCGGCGACTGACCGCCGACAAAAGGACCGTATGGGTTTGGTTTGGCCTCTTTGAAAGTCACTTTGACAGTCAGATCATCAAGGGTTTCAACCGAAGTCACCCCATCAAAGAACGACAATGACGCACAACCGCCTTCGGGGTCCATGCAGTAATCGGCGGTAAATTTCACATCCGCCGAAGTCAACGGCGTGCCATCCGACCATTTCAGCCCTGCCGTCAGCTTCCAGGTGATGGATTTCAGGTCAGCAGATACGCCGCCGTTGCCAACGGTTGGCACTTCGTCAACCAGGTAAGGCACAATCGCGCCAGAATCGTCATAGCGCGCCAGTGGCTCGATGACGATGGCCGAGGCATCGATGTCCTTGGTACCGCCCGACAGATATGGGTTAAGGATCGACGGGGCCTGCCAATAGATGATCTTGATGGTGCCGTCCGATCCGCGCTCGGCCATGGCCACAGGCGCAAGCGCCGTGCAGGCGATCGCACCAAGCAATAATGCTCTGATTTTCATTTTTCACTCCTTGCTGGGCACATGTTGTGCCTCTTTAGTTGCCGCCGACAAAGCGGTTTGGGTTCTTCACAAGACCCGGGAGGAGGACATAGCAACCAAACGGCAATGGCCAGTTTTCCGGCCTGCCGTTTCTCCCCCCGAAACTTCATGCCCTCTATCGAAGCAGAGTTTGCGGGAAATGCAAGCCTTCGAGCAAATTATGTTGATCTGTTTGACACTTACCCCGCCCGCGCCGTAGCGTCTGGCAGGCATGTCAAAGGGGGTACGCTTTGCTGGATCAACACCCAATCGCTCAGATCAAAGGACTACGGGTCGAATTTCAGACCAAAGACGGGCCGGTTACCGGGGTCGAGGACGTGTCGTTTGACATTTACCCGGGCGAAACCGTCTGTGTGGTGGGCGAATCCGGCTCTGGCAAATCGGTTTCGTCCTTGTCCCTGATGCGGCTGGTGGAATATGGCGGCGGCGATATTACCCGGGGTCAGTTGCTGTTTGATCGGCTGGACGGCGGCGAAATGGATCTGGCGGCCGCTGATCAAAATCTGATGCGCCACATTCGCGGCAACGAAATTGGCATGATATTTCAGGAACCGATGACCGCGCTGAACCCGGTGTTCACGGTTGGCCGACAGTTGACAGAAGGCCTGCGGGTTCACAAGAAACTTAGTAAAACCAAGGCCAAAGCCCGCGCAATTGAACTGTTACATGAAGTACGGATTCCCGAACCAGAGCGGCGTCTGGGGCAATTCCCGCATGAATTATCGGGCGGCATGCGCCAACGTGTGGTGATCGCCATGGCCATGGCCTGCGAGCCGCGCCTGTTGATCGCGGATGAACCGACAACCGCACTGGATGTGACCATTCAGGCGGAAATTCTGGCGTTGATGGACCGTTTGAAACGTGAAACCGGCACGGCGGTGATGTTCATCACCCATGACATGGCCGTGGTGGCGCAGATGGCTGACCGGGTGGTGGTGATGTTTCGCGGCAAAAAGGTCGAAGAGGGCACCGTCGAAGAAATTTTCGAGAACCCAAAACACGCCTACACTCAGGCGTTGTTGGCAGCGGTGCCCAAACTTGGTGAAATGCGTGGCAAACCGGTGCCGGAACCGATGAAACTGTTTGGGGTTGAAGGTCAGAAGATCGAACCGATCCCGGGCACAGACCAGGTGCTTTTGCGGGTCAAGGGCCTGACCACGCGGTTTCCTGTGACTGGCGGGTTTTTCCGCCGCACGGTGGCCAATGTGCATGCGGTCGAAGACGTATCCTTTGACATCAACAAGGGCCAGACACTTAGCCTGGTAGGAGAATCCGGCTGTGGGAAATCTTCGGCAGGGCGGTCAATCCTGCGTCTGGTCGAACCCGTCGCAGGCGAGATCGAGATCAACGGTATTGATATCATGCAGCTTGCCCCGGAAGGGCTGCGTGATGCGCGGCGCGACATGCAGATGATATTTCAGGACCCGTTTGCGTCGCTCAACCCGCAGATGATGCTGTCGGATCAGGTGGCCGAACCGATGCGCAATTTCAACACCGCGTCCGGTTCTGAACTGGATGACCGGGTGGCGATGCTGTTTGACCGCGTCGAACTGCCGCGTTCTTTCATGCGCCGTTACCCGCACGAGATGTCCGGCGGTCAACGCCAGCGTATCGCCATCGCCCGCGCCCTGGCGCTGAATCCCAAACTGATCATCGCCGACGAAGCGGTGTCGGCGCTGGATGTTTCGGTTCAGGCGCAGGTGCTGAACCTGATGATGGAATTGCAGGCCGATCTGGGGCTGTCTTATCTGTTTATTTCCCACGACATGGCCGTGGTCGAACGGGTCAGCCACAATGTGGGGGTGATGTATCTGGGCCGGATTGTTGAACTTGGCCCCCGTGCGCGGGTGTTCGAGAACCCTCAGCACGCCTATACCCAGGCCCTGATGAAGGCGGTTCCGATCGCTGATCCCCGCAAGCGGAAATCGGAAAAAGACCTTAATTTCAAACCGATACCGTCACCAATTCATCCAACTGACTATGTGCCCGAACCCTCTGTCTATAAAGAAGTCGAACCGGGTCATTTCGTCCTCACCTCTGACAGCGGATACTGATATGCCCGAACAATTGACCCCATTCCAGATCATGCAAAAATTGGTGTCCTTCCCGACGGTCAGCCGCGACACCAACCTGCCGCTGGTCGATTGGGTGGAAAATTACCTGTCTGAACATGGCATTGAGGCGCATCGCTATTATCACGAAGACGGCGAAAAGGCGGCGTTGTTTGCCCACACAGGCCCCTGGATCGAGGGTGCTGTTGTTCTTTCGGGCCATACTGACGTGGTGCCAATCGACGGTCAGCCCTGGGACAGTGACCCCTTTGAAGTCGTTGAAAAGGATGGTAAATACTTTGGGCGCGGCACCTGTGACATGAAAGGTTTTGACGCGCTGGCGATCTGGGCTTTGGTTGCCGCCTCGAAACAAGACCTGAAACGCCCGCTGCAACTGGCCTTGAGCTTTGACGAAGAAGTCGGCTGTACCGGCGCGCCGCCGATGATCGAAGCGATGCAGCCGATTTTGCCTAAGGGTTCGGCGGTAATTGTTGGCGAGCCATCCAACATGCAGGCGGTGACGGCGCATAAAGGCGGGCAGGGGTATGTGGTGCGAATCACCGGCTTTGAAGTGCATTCTTCGTTGTTGCCCACCGGCGTCAGCGCGATCCTTGAGGCGGGGCGGATTCTGGAGTGGGTAAACCGCACAAACGCAGAAATTCAAAGCAAATCACCTGAAACCCTTGCGGCGATGTTCAATCCGCCGTTCACCACGTTGCATGTGGGCAATATCAACGGCGGCACGGCCCGCAACATTACGGCAAAAAGCTGTGTCATGGATTTTGAAATGCGGGTTGTTCCCGGCGAGGACCCCGCCGATTGGGACGCGAAGTTCGTCGCCGAAGTGCGCCGGATCGAGGCTGGAATGCGCAAAATTCACCCCGATACCGGGATTGAACTGGAACCATTGTTTTCCGTCCCCGGCCTGCGCCCGGAAGAAGACGGCGAAGCCGAGGCCTTTGCGCGCGCCATCACCGGTGACAATGGCACGCATGTGGTCAGCTATGGCACCGAAGGCGGGCAGTTTCAGGCCGCGGGTTATTCCGCCGTTGTCTGCGGTCCCGGCAGCATTAACCAAGCCCACCAACCTAATGAATTCATTGAGATATCAGAGTTCGAGGCTGGGCATGAATTCATGAGGACCCTGATCACCCGCCTGAAGGAAGCGTAACATGCCGATCAATGAAACGGCGGCGTTTGTGGGTGAACGGCTGAAGAGTATGGCATCACCGATATCACCACCGGAATCGGCCAGACCGAGGTTGTTGCGCAGATCAAGAGAAATTCGGATAAATCCGGCGATCCCGGCTGGGTGCAGCTGGTTCGCGGAATCGATCGAACGACAAATGCCGACCGCTTGAAGGAGCCAAAACATGCCTGTGAAAAACCGATTTGCCGAGATGCTGCCCGAAATCACCGAATGGCGACGGGATTTGCATGAAAACCCTGAGTTGCTGTTTGAAACTCACCGCACCAGTGCGCTGGTGGCGGACAAGCTGAAGGCCTTTGGCTGTGATGATGTAACCACCGGAATTGGCCGGACCGGGGTGGTTGCGGTGATCAAAGGCAAGACAGATAAATCCGGCAAAGTCATTGGCTTGCGCGCCGACATGGATGCGTTGCCGATCCATGAAGCCACCGGGTTGGCCTATGCCTCCAAGACCGCCGGGGCGATGCATGCCTGCGGTCACGACGGGCATACCGCGATGCTGTTGGGGGCGGCGAAATACCTGGCCGAGACGCGCAATTTTGATGGCACGGCGGTGATCATCTTTCAGCCCGCCGAAGAAGGCGGCGGGGGTGGCAAGGAAATGTGCGACGACGGGTTGATGGATAAATGGGGCATTCAGGAAGTTTACGGCATGCACAATTGGCCGGGGCAGGCGTTGGGCAAATTCGCCATCCGTTCGGGTGCGTTTTTTGCCGCGACCGATCAGCTTGATATCACCCTTGAAGGGCTGGGTGGCCATGCGGCGATGCCGCACAACACTGTCGATACCACAGTGATGGCGGCGCAGGCGGTCATGGCGTTGCAAACCATTGCCTCGCGGAATGCCAATCCGGTGGATCAGATTGTTGTTTCGGTGACGTCGTTTGAAACATCTTCCAATGCTTTCAATGTGATACCGCAGTCTGTTCGTCTAAAAGGCACCGTGCGCACCATGAGCCGCGAGATGCGGGAACTGGCCGAGAAACGCATCAACGAGATTTGCACCGGGGTCGCCGTGACCTATGGCGGTACGGCGGATGTGACCTATCACCGGGGTTATCCGGCAATGGTCAACCACGAAGAACAGACCGAGTTTGCGGCTGGTGTGGCCCGCGCGGTTTCCGGCGATTGCGATCACGCCGATCTGGTCATGGGCGGCGAGGATTTTGCCTATATGTTAGAGGAACGTCCCGGCGCCTATATTCTGGTGGGCAATGGTGAGGGCGCGATGGTGCATCACCCGGAATACAACTTCAACGATGAGGCGATTCCGGCTGGCTGTTCCTGGTGGGCGGGCATTGTCGAACAGCGGATGCCAGTGGCGTAGGGTGGGTGATTTCACGCACCGCGGAATAAAGGTGCGTGAAATCACATTCCCTACGGCTGTAACTGTTGATAAACCGCGTCTATTGCGGCCGCTTCGATTGCGGCGCTGAACGAACGGTGCGCGATGTCCCGGGCCGATGTGCCCATTGCTGCCAGACGCCTGGCATCTGAGAGCAACACATGGGCCGCCGTTGCCGCCTGCCTAGGCGCCTCTTGCGCAACAATCACACCGGCTTTGCCTTGGGCCGAAAATGCCTGGTAATAGCCGGCGTTGCTGGCGATGAACGGCACTGCACTGGCCATGCCTTCCAACGGGACCATGCCGTAACCTTCGTACCTGGGCAATTGTATCACCAAGGACAGTGCGCGCATCAGCGCCGGCAGTTCCCCGGGCGGCAGTTCGCCCGGAAACAGCAACCGGTCCGCCAGACCGGCGGCACGCACTTGGTCCTTCAACCCTTGCAGGAATTTCTGATGTTTGGCCGTGGCTTTGCCGATCAAAAGTGCCACGCAATCGGGATGGCGCGGCAACAGTCGCAACATGGTTTCGACAAACAGGTCGCTGCCCTTTTCCGGTCTGATCCGCCCGATGGTGGCAATGCCACGCAGCCCCCCGTAACCCTGTCTGATCCAATCGCCCGACCGGTCCGGGCTGGGGCAGA
This sequence comes from Paracoccaceae bacterium, assembly GCA_021648025.1. Taxonomy (GTDB): domain Bacteria; phylum Pseudomonadota; class Alphaproteobacteria; order Rhodobacterales; family Rhodobacteraceae; genus NVQY01. The sequence goes on along the minus strand of JAKITO010000009.1, from coordinate 14,791 downwards.
ACAAATCCGTATCAACCCCGTGCGCCACCACAGCGCGTACATGCGGGACAAATTTGGCCGCATGTTCGGTGGTGGCAATCACCGCATCCATGCGTGAAATCAACCAGCGGGGATAGGCCGAATGATACCGCAACGCCGCTGACGTAAACACGATCCGCACCGGCAGGCGCCACACATCCCGCGCCCATATGGCTGCGCGCATTTCCGGGTTTCGGCGCACATGCCAGATGACAAATTCACGCCCCCCCGGGGGCGTGCGCGACAAGGCGCGCGCGCTTGCAAGGGGGATCGGATCGGGGCAGCCGGGCAGGGGGTGGCCGATCAGGGCCAGATCGTGGGTTTTGACCTGTTGGCGGATCACATTGGCGGCGGTGGCCGAAACGCCGGTGAAATTGCGGTTGAAATTGGTGACAAAAAGCTCAGGCATTGCCGGGGTCCAAGTCTAAAGCATGACACAGCTGGTCAACCACCTGGTTCAGCCCATCCTGTTGCGACACGGCATAGTCACGCGCGGCTGTGCGGGCCGTATCAGCGGCATCTTTATCGGTCAGCCACTGGGCCACGGCACCGGCCAATTGCCCGGCGTCCGATACTTCAACCGCGCCGCCCCGGGAAATCAGGGCTGTGTAGGTTTCGGCGAAATTGCGCACATAAGGTCCGGTGATCACCGCCGCCCCGGATATGGCCGGTTCAAACGGGTTGTGCCCGCCGATGTCTTTTAAAGACCCGCCAAGAAATACCAAATCCGCCAGGGCGTACCAGGTTCCGGTTTCCCCCAGGGTATCGGCCAGATAGACCTGCGTGTCGGGCGCCAGGGTTTCATCCCGGCTGCGCATGGCCAGAGACAAGCCCGACTTTACGATCATCCGGGCCAAATCCTGCCCGCGTTCCGGGTGACGTGGGATCAGCAGCAGGCACAGGCCGGGAAATTGTTTCAACAAGGTGCGATGCGCCTGCAAAACCACCTCTTCCTCGCCTGGATGGGTGGAGCTGGCAACCCAGAACGGCCGCCCATTCAGATTGCGTTGGATCGACATCAGCAGGTCCAGGTCCACCGGCAAAGCCGCAGCCGTGGATTTGAGGTTGCGGCCAACCTTGATCCGGGCCGGATCACCCCCCATGGCCAACAGGTTATCCGCCGTCGCGCGGTTCTGGGTCAGCATCAGGGCAAAATGATCAAGCATATACGCCGCAGTTTTGGGCCGCTTACACCAGGATTTAACCGACGTCTGTGACAGACGGGCATTCAACAACGCCAATGGCACCCCACGCGCACGCCCGTCCATCAGCATCACGGGCCACAGTTCGCTTTCTACAAATACCCCCGCAACCGGGGTCCAGCGGGCATAAAACCGCCGCACCGGACCGGTGGCATCCAAGGGCGCGAACTGATGGCGGGTGCGGGGCGGCAAGCGTTTGGCGATCAGTTCGGCCGAGGTGGCGGTGCCCGAGGTGATCAGGAATTCATGACCCGGCAGGCGTTTGCCCATGGCCGTGATCAGCCCCAGAACCGACAGGCTTTCGCCGACACTGGCCGCGTGAAACCAGATCAACGGCCCGGTGCTGCGCGGTAGGGACGCATTGCCAAGTCGCTCCCGGATACGCAGGGCGCTGACCCCTTGGGCGCGCAGTTTCCGGGTGACTTTACGGTACGCAAACGGCGCATAAAGCGACGTTGCAATACGGTACGCCCGCAACAGCAAAGTGGGCGCACCGGTTGGGCTGAATGCGCCGGAGGAACGGGGCATCAGCCGCCTGTATGGCTCATGTGGCGGGTCATCTGGCCGCCAGTTGACTGCCCATCCTTTTGGCGCGAATAGTCGAAATCATGGCCTTTGGGTTTGTGTTCGATCGCGTCGCGGATGGCACGGCGCAGGGGTTCTTCGGTGTCCAGATTGGCGCGCAAAGCATCGCGCAGGCTGGCGTTATCCTCTTGCCCCAGACACATGTACAACTCACCCGTACAGGTCAGGCGCACCCGGTTGCAGCTTTCGCAGAAATTATGGCTAAGCGGGGTGATAAAGCCGATCTTCTGGCCGGTTTCCTCAAGCCGCACATACCGCGCCGGACCGCCGGAATTTTCAGGCAGCGGCGTCACCGTATAACTTTCGCCATAAAGTTCTTCGACGTCTTTCAGCGACCAGAACTGGCCAATGCGGGTTTCATCGCCCATGTCATCGCCCATTGGCATGACTTCGATCCAGGTCAGATCAATGTCGCGTGCCGCGCACCACTGGGTCATGCTGGTCAATTCATCCTCGTTGAACCCCTTTAGGGCAACGGCGTTGATCTTGACCCGCAAACCGGCCTTTTGCGCCGCATCAATGCCGCCCAACACCTGTTTCAGACGGCCCCAACGGGTGACGGCGGCAAATTTATCCTGATCCAGCGTATCAAGTGAAACATTCACCCGGCGCACACCGGCGTCGTACAGATCATCAGAAAAGCGATGCAATTGCGAACCATTGGTGGTCAGGGTCAGTTCCCTGAGCGCGCCCGATTCCAGGTGGCGGGTCATTGACTGAAAGAAGGTCATGATGCCGCGACGCACCAATGGTTCGCCGCCGGTGATGCGCAGCTTTTGCACCCCAAGCGAGATAAAGGTGGAACACATGCGGTCCAGTTCTTCCAGGGTCAGCAGCTCTTTCTTGGGCAGAAAGGTCATGTTTTCGGACATGCAGTAAACACAGCGAAAATCGCAGCGGTCGGTGACGGATACGCGCAAATAGGTGATGGCGCGGGCGAAGGGATCAATCAACGGAGCATTCATGAAGATATAAGTACGGTGCTGCCGGGGTGGCGGCAAGGGGGTTGTGACAATTGCGGCCGGATCAATGGTGGGTTCATGGCAGGTATTTGCCGGCAATCTTGCGGGCAAACGGTTTCATCTGCGCGCCATACCGCTCAAGAAACCCGATGACACGCAGGGGGTCATGTTTGCTAAGGTCGCGCAGCCACCAACCGATGGCTTTCTGGATGAACCAGTTGCGATCCGTGACATAGCCCGCGGCCCAGCCCAACACCCGGTCGCGTGCCTGTAGTTCCTCGGGTTTGGGGTGGTTCTGCTTGGTCCAGGGCAGGGTGATCACCAAGGCGGCGCGCCGGGTCCACATGTGATCGGATGTGGTCCATAGTTCGACTGTGTCCAGCCGGGATGGATCATTTGTCAGACGTTTTTGCCCGGCCATGCAGGCGTGGTCGGCGATGGCCCAGGAATCCAAAGAATCAAAATCCGCCACCCAGGACTGGATCAGCGCCCAAACCGCGTCATCCGGGCGAATGCGCGCCTGAGTCAGTAGTTTGGCCGCCGCCAGACGGGCCTCAAAGATATCAGTCTGCCACAACGCATCGGCCAGTTCGACGCGCTGCATGATGTTTAAACTTTGCCGCCAGCCTTTGGTCAGATCGTTAAGCACCACGTTGGACAGGCCCAGATATGGGCGCGTTACCTTGTGATAGGCGGCCATGGATCTGGCGCGTTCCGGGTCAGCGTGGGCCTTGATCTGGTCAAGATACCGGTCAAGATTCTGGTCGGGCATTTGATCTCCTGTGGCGATAGGGCTGCGCAGGCTTGGATAATAGTTCAACACGGGCTAGGGAAGAAGAAACAGGCGGCGGAGCAATAAAATGCACTTTCTCAAAGGCGTGGAAAAGGCGGCCAAGCAGCTGGTGCCGGATAGCTGGCGCAAGTATTTTCGCGCGTCAAAGTACGAAGTGCTGATGCAGCGGATGGCACCAATTGATCTGATCGTCCATGTCGGCGCGCATTGGGCCGAAGATGCGGCGTTTTATGAAGACTGCGGCGCGAAGACCGTGCTTTGGATCGAAGGCGATCCCGATACATTTGCCAGATTGCAAAAAGTGGTGGCCGCGCGCCCGGGTGATACCCGCCATTTATGCGAAAATGCACTGGTTTCTGCGGTAGATGGCGACCAGGCGGCGTTTCACCGGTTCAATGGCGATGGGTCTTCGTCGTCGATGCATATGGCGACGGATAACCTGCATGCCAGGTTTCCCGACAGTCATGAAACCGGCGAGGTCCTGCATCTGACGACCCGAACCCTGCCGGATATTCTGGCCCGGCACGCGGTGGACGTGAGGGTGGCAAAAAGGCCGATGCTGGTGGTTGATGTGCAAGGGCATGAATTATCGGTTTTGCAAGGGTTGGGCACCGGGTTGGCGGAGTTTGCCCTTTGCAAATGCGAAGTCAGCCGGGTGGCGATGTACGAAGGCGGGGCGATGTTTGCCGATATCGACGCGCATTTCAAGGCGCAGGGATTCCGTCTGGCATCGCACCGGTATATACAGGTGCCCCGTCACGGCGATGTTCTGTACCTGCGCGCTTAACCGGGCCGCTCTTCAAGCCCAAAGAGGGCTTTCATCGCGGCACGTCATGGCGATGATTGGCGTTACTCAACCGTTACCGATTTTGCCAGATTGCGAGGCTGATCCACATCGGTGCCCTTGGCCACCGCCGTGTGATAGGCCAAAAGCTGGGCCGGAATGGCATACAGAATTGGCGTCAGAAGGTCGGCAATATCGGGCATCTGAATGGTTTTCCAAACGCCTTCGCTGGCGGCGTCAATCCCGGCCTTGTCCGAGATCAGCACCACCTTGCCCTTGCGCGCCAAAACCTCTTGCATGTTCGACACGGTCTTGTCGAACAAGGCGTCACGCGGTGCCAGAACCACCACGGGCATGTGTTTGTCGATCAAGGCAATGGGGCCATGTTTAAGTTCACCCGATGCATAAGCTTCGGCATGTATATAGCTGATTTCTTTCAATTTCAAAGCCGCTTCATGGGCCAGTGGGTACATCTTGCCCCGCCCCAGAAACAGCACATCGCGCGCCTCGCTTATGGCCAGAGCAGTGCGTTGGATTTCCTGATCAAGGTCAAGGGCCGCGTTGATCACCGACGGCAAACCACGCAAAGCAGCGACGTGATCGGTCATCTCATCCGCGCTGATATGCCCCCGGTCAACACCCGCCTTCAGTGCCAGCATCAACAGCACACTCAACTGGCAGGTAAACGCCTTGGTCGAGGCAACGCCAACCTCGACGCCTGCCAGGATAGGCAACACCAGATCGCTTTCGCGGGCAATCGAACTTTCGGGTACATTGACCACCGACACAATCTTGTCGGCTTTGCCCTGCGCATACCGAAGGGCCGCCAACGTATCCGCCGTCTCGCCCGATTGGCTGACAAAAAGTGCGACAGTGCCGGGGGTTACCGGTGGTTCGCGGTAACGGTATTCAGACGCCACATCAATCTCGACCGGTAGGCGGGCGATCTGTTCGAACCAGTATTTTGCCGTCATGCAGGCAAGATAGGCGGTGCCACAGGCCACCATAGTCAGCCGGTCTACTTTGGTGAAATCAAGCCCCTCACCAGGCAGTTGCACAGCCGTTTCTCCGGTTGGCAGATAATGCTCAATCGCCCGGGTCAGCACGCTGGGCTGTTCGACGATCTCTTTGGCCATGAAATGCTTGTGCCCGGCCTTATCGGTGGCAGCACTGTCAATTTCGATTTGGCGCATGGCACGATTGGCCAAAGCGCCGTTTGCGTCGCGGATTTCAAACGAGGTGCGCGTTATCACCACGCGGTCGCCTTCTTCAAGATAGGTGATCCGGTCGGTCAGGGGGGCAAGCGCGATGGCATCACTGCCCACATACATCTCGCCATTCCCATGGCCGATGGCCAGCGGAGAGCCTTTGCGCGCCGCAACAATCAGGTCTTGTTCACCGTCAAACAGAAACGCCAGCGCAAAGGCGCCGGTCAGTTTTTCAAGGGTTTTGTTGGCGGCTTCAATCGGCCCGGCACCGTTGCGCATATGGTGTTCGGTCATCAGAGCGATGGTTTCAGTATCGGTTTCGGTTTGAAAGGAAATGCCCAGATCGCCCAATTCGGCGCGCAATTCGCGAAAGTTCTCGATAATCCCGTTGTGTACCACGGCCACACCGCCGGCCCTGTGGGGATGTGCGTTGTCCAAAGTCGGAGCACCATGCGTGGCCCAGCGGGTGTGGCCGATGCCGGACTTGCCCGCCAGCGGTTCATGCACCAGCAGATCCGACAGGTTGACCAATTTTCCAACCGCGCGGCGGCGGTCCAGCTGACCGTTGTTTACCGTGGCAATTCCGGCGCTGTCATAGCCGCGGTATTCCAGTCGTTTCAGGGCCTCGACCAGGATCGGCGCCACCTCATGAGTTCCCAGAACCCCTATAATTCCGCACATTATCCTGCCTCCATATCACGTTTTCGCTTACGTGCCTTTAACATATCGAACAATTTGGTCGCCCGGCCCGGTTTGGTCACCTGCGGACTTCGTGACATTGAAAGAGCGCCCGCCTCTACATCTTTGGTGATCACAGATCCCGATGCCGTCAACGCCCCGTCGCCGATTGCAACCGGCGCCACCAGCATGGTGTTTGACCCGATGAATGCACCGCGCCCAATCTTGGTATGGTGCTTCATCACCCCGTCGTAGTTGCAGGTAATGGTGCCAGCCCCCAGATTGGCCCGCGCGCCGATGCTGGCATCACCGACATAAGACAGGTGGTTGATTTTGGCGCCCTCAGAGACGATTGTATTCTTGACCTCGACAAAGTTGCCTACCCGCACGTTTTCGGCCAGTTCCGCACCGGGCCGTAGCCGCGCATAAGGGCCAACAATGGCACCGCGTGACACATGGCAGCCTTCGAGATGCGAAAATGCGCGGATATGCGCGCCGTTTTCAATGGTGACGCCGGGGCCGAATACCACGTTGGGTTCGATCAGGGCATCGCGGCCAATCACCGTGTCAAAGGCAAGGTGGACGGTTTCGGGGGCGGTCATTGTCACGCCGTTTTCAAGCAACTCAGCCCGGGCACGGGTTTGGAAAATTGCCTCGGCTGCGGCCAGATCGGCGCGTGAATTGACCCCCAGGGTTTCGCTTTCATCGCAGGCCACGGCGGTGGCTGTCAGGCCCCGGTCGCGGGCCAGGGCGACCACATCGGTCAGGTAATATTCGCCAGAGGCATTGTCGTTGCCAACCTCGTCGATCAAACCAAACAGCGTGGTGGCGTTACAGGCCATCAAGCCGGAATTGCAAAAACTGATCTGGCGTTGTTCGGGGCTGGCATCCTTGAACTCAACGATTGCGTCCAACGTGTCGTCCTGCATCACCAACCGGCCATAGCGCCCCGGATCAGCGGGATGAAAGCCAAGGATGACAAGGTCATGGGTGGCCCGCGCGGCCTGCATGTCGGCCAGGGTCTCTGGTTGCAGGAATGGCGTGTCGCCATACAGCACAAAGATATCGCCATCAAACCCGGCCAGTGCGCTTTTTGCCTGGGCCACCGCATGGGCCGTGCCATTCTGTTCTTCCTGAAGGACAATTTCGGCGGTTTCATCGACCCTGTGCGCCGCCTTTGCCACCGCATCTGCGCCAACCCCCGCGACAATGATAATGCGGTCCGGGTTCAGGGCGGCACCGGTGCGCATGGCATGGGCCAGCATCGGCGCATGGGCGATTTGATGCAGCACTTTGGCGGTGTCCGATAACATCCGGGTGCCTTTGCCTGCGGCGAGGATGACAAGAGCGGTGGTCATAATTATTGTTTTCTCTTTGTGTTTCTGCCGCCCTCGTTTTATCCGCTGTGGGATGGCGCGCAAGCATATACGCCATCAAAGAACGTTGCGTGTTGCAACAATGGGGCGCGGGAATGCGCCGAAGGGGGCAAATTGCGCAGTGTTATCTTTGATCTGGACGGGACGTTGGCGGATACATCGGGTGATTTGCTGGCGGCGGCGAATGTGTGCTTTCGTGACATGGGGCTGGGGGATATCCTGTTGCCCCAGAATGATGCCGGGCTTGCCTTGCGCGGTGCCAGGGCGATGTTGAAACACGGGCTGACCCGTGCAGGGCGGTATGATGCCGCCGTGGTTGAACAGTATTTCCCGGTGTTTCTAGAGGCTTACGGCGGGGCGATCAACATCCACACAACGTTGTACCCCGGGGCGATGGCGGCGGTTGAGGCGTTGAAATCCCAGGGGTACCGCGTTGGGATCTGTACCAATAAACCTGAAGGGCTGGCCGAGACTTTGCTGGTGTCGTTGGGTGTCCGCGCAAGTTTTGCCTCATTGATCGGGGCGGATACGCTTATGGTGCGAAAACCCAACGCAGAGCCTTTGCGCGAGGCGGCGCGCCGGGCCGGGGGGGACCCGGGGAAAACTGTGTTGGTGGGGGACACTGATACCGACCGTGATACGGCGCGTGCGGCGGGGGTTCCCAGCATATTGGTCACTTTTGGCCCATCGGGGGCGGATATGGCGGCGTTGAAGCCAGAGGCATTGTTGGATGATTACGCCGATTTGCCGGCGATTGTCGCCGGGTTGATCGGGAGGCCGGGCACTTGACGCACAGGTGCAAGCCCCGCACAAACGTGCCATGAAAGAACAGTTTACCGGCAGTTTCACCCAACAGGAACCGATCCCGGATTCCGGGATCGAGGCGGCGATTGCGGTGCTGCGGCACGGGCGGTTGCATCGTTATAATCTGGCCGACGGGGAAACCAGTGAGGTGGCACAGCTGGAACAGGAATTTGCCGCCTATACCGGCGCGAAATACTGTCTGGCGGTGGCGTCGGGGGGCTATGCCATGGCGACCGCCTTGCGGGCTTTGGGTGTCGGGCCGGGCGACAAGGTTCTGTCGAATGCCTTCACCTTGGCGCCGGTGCCCGGGGCCATTGCCTCACTGGGGGCGACACCGGTGTTTGTTGGTGTTACGCCGGCGCTGACCATTGATCTGGATGATCTGGAGCAAAAGGCGTCCCAGGCGGATGTGCTGTTGCTGAGCCATATGCGCGGGCATGTCTGCGACATGGACCGCCTGATGGCGATTTGTGATGGCGCAGGCCTGCGGGTGGTCGAGGATTGCGCCCACACCATGGGCGCGCGTCTGAACAGTGTGGTTTCGGGGCGTCACGGGGTGATGGCGGCCTATTCCTGTCAGACCTATAAACATATGAATGCGGGCGAGGGCGGGTTGCTGATCACCGATGATGCGGATCTGGCGGCGCGCGCGGTGATGCTTTCGGGGTCGTACATGCTGTATGAGCGCCACGGGGCGGTGCCGGACCCGGCGGCGTTTGAGGCGATCAAATACCAGACCCCGAATATTTCCGGGCGTATGGACAATCTGCGCGCCGCGATCCTGCGGCCTCAGCTGGCGGTGCTGGACCACCAGGTGGCGCGGTGGAATGAACGCTACGGCGTGCTTGAGGCGGGCCTGCGCGCCACGCCGGGATTGCAGGTCATCGAGCGCCCGGAGGCTGAGCATTATGTCGGATCGTCGATCCAGTTCCTGCTGCTTGACTGGAGCGAAGGGGCGGTTCGCGAGGTTTTGAAGCGGTGTGCAGAGCGCGGAGTCGAACTCAAGTGGTTCGGGGCCGGGGCGCCGACCGGGTTCACCTCAAAATACGATCACTGGCGTTTTGTTGAATCCAAGAAGATGCCGGTGAGCGATCATATTCTGGCGGGAATTGTGGACATGCGGGTGCCGCTGACCTTCAGCCTTTCGGATTGTGCGTTGATTGCAAGGATCATCCGCGACGAAGTCAGCACAGTTTTTCAAAGCCAGGCGTAATCCAATAGAGTGGGCGCATGCGCCCACGCTGGTTAGTTGATTGGCATCCAGCCGACCTGCCGGTGCTAATGATTGACGTGGATGATGGTTGTTGCTATTGGTTATTGAACAACTGTTCAGATAATCCCAAGGAAGCCCCGAATGTTCAATGCAACCATGCAATTTGATCTTGGTGAGGATGTGAATGCCCTGCGCGAAATGGTGCATCGCTGGGCGCAGGAGCGGGTCCGGCCAATGGCGGCCCAGATTGATCTGAGCAATGAATTTCCTTCTGAGCTTTGGCGCGAAATGGGTAATTTGGGCCTGTTGGGGGTGACGGTGCCGGAAGAATTCGGCGGGGCTGGCATGTCGTATCTGGCGCATACGATTGTGGTCGAAGAAGTGGCCCGCGCCAGTGCCTCGGTGGCGCTGTCGTATGGGGCGCATTCCAACCTGTGCGTCAATCAGATCAAGCTGAACGGCACCCCCGAGCAGAAGGCGAAATACCTGCCGGGGCTGGTATCGGGCGAACATGTGGGTGCCTTGGCAATGAGCGAGGCCGGGGCGGGGTCCGACGTTGTTTCCATGAAACTAAGGGCCGAAAAACGCAACGATCATTACCGATTGCACGGCAACAAATACTGGATCACCAATGGCCCGGATGCGGATACTTTGGTGGTTTATGCCAAGACCGACCCAGAGGCCGGCAGCCGGGGCATGACCGCGTTCCTGATTGAAAAGACGTTCAAGGGATTTTCCACCGGCCCGCATTTCGACAAGCTGGGGATGCGCGGGTCAAACACCGCCGAACTGATCTTTGACGACGTCGAAGTACCGTTTGAGAACGTACTGGGACAGGAAGGGCGCGGGGTTGCCGTTCTGATGTCTGGCCTTGATTACGAACGGGTGGTTCTGGCCGGTATTGGCACCGGCATCATGGCGTCCTGTCTGGACGAGATCATGCCCTATATGGCGACGCGCAAGCAGTTCGGCCAGCCGATTGGGTCGTTCCAACTGATGCAGGGCAAGATGGCGGATATGTATACGGCAATGAATTCGGCCCGGGCGTATGTGTACGAAGTCGCCAAGGCCTGTGATCGGGGTGATGTCACCCGTCAGGACGCGGCGGCCTGTTGTTTGTATGCCTCTGAAGAGGCAATGAAACAGGCGCATCAGGCGGTGCAGGCGATGGGCGGGGCCGGGTATCTGTCGGACAACCCGGTGGGGCGGATATTCCGCGATGCCAAGCTGATGGAGATTGGGGCGGGCACGTCTGAAATCCGACGAATGCTGATCGGGCGCGAGATGCTGGGGGCGATGGGGTGACGCGAATGCTATTAATTGCGATCCTGATGTTGGCGGCACCGGTACAGGCGCAGGATCTGCGCTATTCGATCATTGCCACGGCGGATTGTCTGACCAATGCCGGTTCTGTCTTGAACGTGCGACGTGCTTGTGTCGGGGCGTCGGCCAACCGCTGTATGGGCGCAACGCCCGATGGGTCGACCACCTATGGCATGGGGGCCTGTCTGGATCAGGAATTGCAGTTCTGGGATGCCCGGCTGAACAGCACCTATAAGGTGATCCGCAACAAGACCCGCGCCCGCGACGCCGGTAAACTCACGCAGGAACCTTCGACCGAACCTGCGTTGCGCGCGGCCCAGCGTGCCTGGGTCACCTGGCGCGATGCAACGTGTGATTTTGAAAGATCCCAATGGGGCGGGGGTACCGGCGGTGGCCCGGCCACGCTGGCCTGTCATTTGCGCCTGACCGGCGAACAGGCGCTTTATCTGGAACAGGCGTGGATTGGCGACTAGTCCGGGCATCATGCTTGAACCTGAACCGTTTCCAATCCTGCTCTTGGCAAAAGGCTTATTACAATGAAACTAACCTCTCAGGCCCTCCCATCCTCCGAAGCTTTCCAATCCAACCGTGCCGCCCATCTGGATATGCTGGCGACCATCCGCGAGGCGGCTGATCTGGCCATCCAGGGCGGCCACGAAAAATCCCGGGCCCGGCATCTTTCGCGTGGCAAGATGCTGCCGCGTGACCGGGTATCAAACCTGCTTGATCCCGGCTCGTCATTTCTTGAGGTTGGCACTACGGCGGCGCATGGCATGTACGACGGTGCCGCCCCCGGGGCGGGGGTGATTGCCGGTATCGGCCAGGTGCACGGGATTGACGTGATGGTTCTGTGCAATGACGCCACCGTAAAGGGCGGCACATATTTTCCGATGACGGTCAAGAAACATCTGCGGGCGCAGGAAATTGCGCAAGAGAACAACCTGCCCTGCATTTACCTGGTGGATTCGGGCGGTGCCAATCTGCCCAATCAGGACGAAGTATTCCCGGACCGCGACCACTTTGGCCGGATATTTTACAATCAGGCCAACATGTCCGCCCTTGGCATCCCGCAGATCGCCGTGGTCATGGGGTCGTGTACAGCGGGCGGCGCGTACGTGCCGGCCATGTCCGATGTGACAATCATTGTGCGCGATCAGGGGACCATTTTTCTGGCCGGGCCGCCGTTGGTCAAGGCCGCGACCGGAGAGATCGTGTCCGCCGAAGACCTCGGCGGTGGCGACGTGCATACCCGCCTGTCCGGTGTGGCGGATTACCTGGCCGAAGATGATGCCCACGCGTTGGCATTGGCGCGACAAGCGGTGGGATCACTGAACCGGGGCGGCGGGGTGAACCCCGCCCTACGGATGGCAACCCCGCAAGAGCCCGTCTATGACCCCGAAGAAATCCTCGGGGTGGTGCCATCGGACCCGCGCCAGCCTTATGACATCCGCGAAGTGATCATGCGCCTGGTTGATGGCAGCCGCTTCGACGAATTCAAACCGCGCTACGGCGAGACCCTTGTGACCGGGTTCGCCCATCTCAAAGGAATCCCCATCGGGATCATCGCCAACAACGGCGTGCTGTTCTCTGAAAGTGCCCTGAAGGGCGCGCATTTTGTCGAGCTTTGCTCGCAACGCCATATCCCACTGGTGTTTCTGCAAAATATCACCGGCTTCATGGTCGGGCAAAAATACGAAAACGAAGGCATCGCCCGTCACGGCGCCAAACTGGTCACGGCTGTCGCCACCACCAAGGTCCCCAAGATCACCATGATCGTCGGCGGCTCGTTTGGTGCGGGCAACTACGGCATGTCGGGCCGCGCCTATTCCCCCCGCTTTTTGTGGACCTGGCCCAACTCCCGCATTTCGGTGATGGGCGGCGAACAGGCCGCAGGCGTTTTGGCCACTGTCAAACGTGACGGCATCGAGCGGGCAGGCGGCACATGGACGCGAGAAGAAGAGGCCAGCTTCAAACAACCCACCCTGGATATGTTTGAACACCAGTCCCACCCGCTCTATGCTTCGGCTCGCCTCTGGGATGACGGCATAATTGACCCGCGCAAATCCCGCGACGTCCTGCACCTAAGCCTGCAAACCGCCCTCAACGCTCCGATCCTCGACACAAAATTCGGCCTGTTCAGAATGTAACCCTTCGTTCCCCCTTCATCTTGCCAAATAATCTCCGGGGGTCGTCATTGGAACGCCATTGGTCCCAGAGACAATGGCGACGGGGCTGGCCCCCGGTCCAACAGCCCAACAAAGGACATCGCTCATGTTCAATACCATCCTGATTGCCAACCGCGGTGAAATCGCTGTCCGCGTCATGCACACGGCGCAGAAAATGGGCATCACTTGCGTCGCTGTCTACTCCGACGCCGACGCAAATGCCAAACACGTGGAAATGGCCGACAAAGCGGTGCATATCGGCGGATCTGCCCCGGCTGACAGCTATCTCAAGGGCGATGTGATCATCCAGGCCGCTCTGGACAGCGGCGCTCAGGCCATTCACCCGGGCTATGGCTTCCTGTCAGAGAACCCTGATTTTGTCGATGCAGTGCATAACGCCGGGCTGACTTTCATTGGTCCCTCGGGCGATGCCATTCGTGCAATGGGCCTCAAGGATGCTGCCAAGGTTTTGATGGAAAAGGCTGGCGTGCCGGTGGTTCCGGGCTATCACGGCGCCAATCAGGACGACAAATTTCTGGCCGAACAGGCCAAAACCATCACCTATCCGGTGCTGATCAAGGCGGTTGCGGGCGGTGGCGGCAAAGGTATGCGGCTGGTTGAAACCCCCGATACCTTCGACGAGGCGCTGCAAAGCGCACGAGGAGAGGCCGCCACAGCCTTCGGCAACGCCGATGTTCTGGTCGAGAAATACGTCAGCAAACCGCGCCATATCGAAATTCAGATATTCGGCGATGGCACCAATGCCGTGCATCTGTTCGAACGCGACTGCTCGTTGCAACGGCGTCACCAGAAGGTGATCGAAGAGGCCCCGGCACCCGGCATGACAGATGAAATGCGCGCCGCCATGGGCCAGGCCGGCGTGCGCGCCGCCGAGGCCATCGGCTACTCCGGGGCCGGAACAGTCGAATTCATCGTCGACGCCTCGGACGGGCTGCGCGCCGACCGCTTCTGGTTCATGGAAATGAACACAAGGCTTCAGGTCGAACACCCGGTCACCGAAGCCATCACCGGCGTTGATCTGGTCGAATGGCAACTGCGCGTGGCCGCGGGCGAACCGCTGCCAAAACAACAACAAGACCTGCACATATCCGGTCATGCCTTCGAGGCGCGCCTTTACGCCGAAGACGTGCCAGCAGGGTTCCTGCCCGCCACCGGCACCCTGACCCACCTGAGTTTCCCCGATGGTGCCCGCGCCGACAGCGGTGTGCGCCAGGGCGATACCATCAGCCCCTGGTACGACCCGATGATTGCCAAACTGGTGGTGCATGGCCCGAACCGTGGGGCGGCGCTGAACCAACTGGAACGTGCCTTGCGCCACACGGATGTGGGTGGGCTGACCACCAACATTTCCTTCCTGAGCGCGCTTGCAGCACAGCCCGACTTCAAGGCGGGCGATATGGATACCGGGCTGATCGCCCGTCACATTGACACCCTCACGCCACCCCCGGTGGCCTGCACCAAAGCCCGTTCCATCGCCGCTCTGACGGCTTTGGGCCTTTGGGACAACCCAAATGTCAGCGGCTTTACCCTGTGGCAGCCATTGACCCGGGACGTGACCCTGACCCACCTTGACCAAGACATCACCGCAAGGGTCAGCACCAACGGGCCGCAGGATTTCACGGTGGAATTACCCGAGGTTTCCCCCCGCGTGGTCCGGCG